>NC_016078.1:716250-1432500 GCF_000230555.1 Pelagibacterium halotolerans B2
CGTGGGGCTGGCATTGGCGACGAACTGCGACGGTTGGAGTTTGGGCGAAGGCCCCCTCACCCGTCGCTTCGCGCCGACCTCTCCCCCCAAGGGAGAGGTCGTTCCCGGCGCCTGCGGTCTTCTTACCTCTCCCTTGGGGGAGAGGTCGGATGGCGCGGCCAGACGGGTGAGGGGCCTTGAGAGCCAGAAAGGAAACACATGGACGCGATCGTTTCGACGGTGCTCGCCAAGGGGGATCTGGCGCATGTGGCGCTGTTTTTGTGGGCGGGCGGGGCGAGCGTGACGGTTTTCAAACTGCTCAAGGAGCTTTCGGCGGCCAATCGGCGGTTCAACACCTTCGTGACCGAAATCGCCCACCTCAACAAACTGTTCAGGGACAAGGACTGATGGGGACGAAAAAGACGGCAAAGAGCAATCCGGGAGACGCCACGCAGGTGTTTCGGCAGTTCGCCTGGAACCTGGCGGGATCGCTGGCCAAACGGCCGGTAAAATCGGCAAGGGGCAAACCGGAGGCGGCCAGATGAGCGTTGCCATCGACGCCGATGGGCGGTTTTCGGGCTATGCCTCGGTGTTCGGGCGGCTCGACGGGGGCGGGGATATCGTGATGCCGGGCGCGTTCCGCGACACGCTGAAATCGCGCGGCGCAAGCCGGGTGCGGCTGTTGTTTCAGCACGATCCCAAAGAGCCCATTGGGCTGTGGGACGAGATCGCCGAGGACGGGTTCGGGTTGAAAGTTTCCGGGCGGCTGCTCGATGGCGTGCCGCGCGCGGCGAGCCTTAGGGCGCTGATCGCGCAGCGGGCCATCGACGGGCTTTCCATCGGGTTTCGGGCCGTGCGGGCCACCCGCGAGGGCAGGACGGGGACGCGGCGATTGTGGGCCGTGGACCTTTGGGAAATTTCCATCGTCACCTTTCCGATGATGGAAGCGGCACGGATTGGCACCGGGCCGGGCGGCAACGCCAAACTGGCCGCAACGCTTGGCGCGGCACAGAGACTGATGACGTCGTAGGGGGCGAGGCTCCCTCTCCCCCCTCGTCATTGTCGGGCTCGACCCGACAATCCGCGACGCCGCCGCAATCGCTGAAGAGGTTTTGGAGGCGGACGGCGCGAGGGACACACGTCTTTCGGGCCATCTGGAAGCGTAGCGGGTCCCCGGGTCAAGCCCGAGGACGACGAGGAGAGTGGTGGCACACCCCCGCTGACACACAAACAAGGGAAAACTGATGACCAAATCTATCGAACCGCGCCTTGAAACCAAGGTCGCGGCGCTTCCGGCTGGGGATGTGGATGCCCTGTTCGCCGATTTCATGACCGCATTCGAGGAGTTCAAATCGACCAACGACCAGCGGCTGGGCGAACTGGAAAAACGTGGGTCCGCCGATACGCTGCTCGAAGGCAAGCTTGATCGGCTCAATGCAGTGCTCGACGGGTACAAATCGGCGCTCGACAAGGCGGCGGTGGACAAGGCCCGTCCGGCGCTCGACGGGGGCAGGGCGGTTGCCAGCGATGAATACAAGGACGCGTTTTCCGCCTATGTGAAGCGCGGCGAGGAAAAGGCGCTTTCGGTCGGCTCGAACCCCGATGGCGGCTATCTGGTGCCGGGGGAAACCGAAACAGAGATCACCAAACTACTGACTGCGATTTCGCCCATGCGCTCGATCTGCGGCGTGCGGCAGGTCTCTTCTTCTGTCTATAAAAAGCCCATCACCGTGACCGGGCCGCAGGTGGGTTGGGTCGGCGAGACGGCGGCGCGCACCCAGACCAATTCCCAGGTGATCGACGAACTGACCTTCCCCACCACCGAACTCTACGCCATGCCGGCGGCGACCCAGGCGTTTTTGGACGATGCGGCGGTGGACGTGGGCCAGTGGATTGCCGAGGAGGTCAATGCCGCGTTCGCCGAGCAGGAAACGACGGCGTTTATCCTCGGCGATGGGGTGAACAAGCCTTCGGGCTTTCTCGACGCCGATACTGTCGATGAGGCGAGCTGGGCCTGGGAAAAGCTGGGGACCATATCGACGGGAGCCGATGGTGGGTTCGATGCTACCGACCCGGCCGACGCTCTGGTCGACCTGGTCTATGCGCTCAAGGCCGGCTATCGCCAGAATGCGACATGGCTGATGAACCGGCGCACCCAAGGGGCTGTGCGGAAATTGAAGGATGCCGAGGGCAATTACCTCTGGCAGCCTGCCGCTTCGCCCGATGGCCGGGCGAGCCTTATGGGCTTTTCGCTGGTCGAGGCCGAGGACATGCCCGATATCGGTGTGGACAGCCTTTCGGTGGCGTTCGGCGATTTCCGGCGCGGCTATCTGATCGTCGACCGGCAGGGCGTCAACATCCTGCGCGATCCGTATTCGGCCAAGCCCTATGTGCTGTTTTACACGACCAAGCGCGTCGGTGGCGGGATTTCCGATTTTGACGCGATCAAGCTGCTGAAATTCGGGGAATGAATGAGGGCGGGCTGCAAACGGCGTTGCCCTGCGTTTCCGGTGCTCACGTACTCTAAGTACGCTCCGCTCCGGTTCTCGGCCAACACCATTTTCGCCAGATCCTGACCCATTCCGGGCAGCGGCTTTCGCCTGGACAGAAAAGGCCCCCTCACCCGACGCTGCGCGTCGACCTCTCCCCCTAAGGGAGAGGTGAAGCGCGGGGCCGGCGGCATTTCTTACCTCTCCCTTGGGGGAGAGGTCGGATGGCGCAGCCAGACGGGTGAGGGGGCCTTTAGGGCCTCTCCAAACCAACAAATCAAAGAGAACAGAAATGACATCATCCCTTCTGGCGGGTCCCGCCCAGGAGCCGGTTTCGCTTGGCGCGATGAAGGCGCATTTGCGGGTCGAGGACGACGCCGAGGACGGGCTGATCGAGGCGTTGATCGTGGCGGCGCGGGTGCATGTCGAAGCGCTGACGGGCAAGGCGCTGCTGGCCCAGACCTGGCGGCTGGTGCTCGATGGCTGGCCGGAAGGCCGGGTGATCAAACTGCCGGTCTCGCCAATGATCGCGCTGAGCGAAATGCGGTGCTACGACGCCGGCGGCAACGAGCACCAGATCGATCTCGAACAGGTTTTGCCCGATGGGCAGGCCAATCCGGCACGGATCATTTTGCCGGCGAGCGTGGCCGGTGTGCCGGTTCTGCGCGAGCGGATGGGGATCGAGATCGATTATGTGGCCGGGTTCGGGACCGAACCGGAAGAGGTGCCCGCCGATCTGATCCAGTCGCTGAAAACGCTTGCCGCCTATTGGTACGAAAACCGTGACGCGGTGCTGGTGAGCGGGCCGGGGGCTTCGGTGCCTGCCGGGTTCGAGCGGCTGATCGCCAGCCACAAGCGGGTGCGGCTGTGAGGGGCGCGGTGCCGCCGGTCGGCACGCTCAGGGACCGGGTGCAACTGCAGCGGCGCGACATGGCGCTGATGCCCGATGGCGGGCACGAAACGCTGTTTTTGCCCATCACGTCGGTGTGGGCGCGGGTGCGCTCGCGCTCCGCACGGATCATGCGCGAGGGCGATGGGCGGGCAGCGACCTCGACGCACGCTGTGGTGTTGCGGTTTCGCAAGGACCTCAAGCCCGGCGACCGGATCGTCTATCGCGGGCGGGCGCTTGAGATCGTTGAGGCCGAAGATCTGAACGGGCGGCGGGCCTATCTCTCCTGCCTGTGCGCCGAAACGGCGATGGTGGGCTAGATGGACGCGCTTGAAGATATCCAGAACGCGCTGGTTTCCGCCTGGGCGATTGATGGGCCATTGGCGTTGCTGATCGGAGAGGGTGCGATATTCGATGCGCCGCCCAAGGGACAACAGCCGCCCTACGTGACGATTTTGCGCCATGACGCGGTGCCGCGCGATGGCGACGAAACGCCGGGCTTCGAGCATCGGCTGACCATCCATTGCTGGAGCCCGCAGCCATCGCGCGCGGCGGCAATCGGGATTGCCGACCGGATCGAGCGGGTGGCGGTGATGGGGGCGCTGGCGCCCCAGGACCATATTTTGACCCACAGGCGGCATCTACGCACCGAAACGGCCATCGACCTCGCGACGGGCCGCGCGCGGGCAGCGGTGCAGTTGCGGCTTTTCTCCGAACCAAAGGACAATTGAGATGACGGCCCAGAGCGGCAAGGACATGCTTTTGAAACTCGACCAGACCGGGTCGGGGAGTTTTCTGACGGTGGCGGGACTGCGCACCAAGCAGCTCGCCTTCAATGCCGCGAGCGTCGATACCACCGACGCCGAAAGCGCCGGGCGCTGGCGGGAATTGCTGCAAGGCGGCGGGATCAAGCGCGCCTCGGTGTCGGGGTCGGGGATTTTCAAGGACAAGAGTTCGGACGCCCAGGTGCGTGAGCTGTTTTTCGGCGGGACGATCCGGAACTGGCAGTTGATCCTGCCCGATTTCGGAACGGTCGAGGGACCGTTTCAGATCGTGGCGCTGGAGTTTGCGGGCGATCACGCGGGCGAGGTGACGTTCGAGCTGGCGCTGGAGAGCGCCGGGGAAATCGGGTTTACGGCGCTTTAGTGCTGCGGCTGGCGCGTTCCATGATGGCGAAGATTTCGTCGGCATCGGGGTCGGGCGCGTCCGGGGTGGCGCGGAGTTGCGCTTCGATCTTCTGGAATTTTTCCAGCTCACGCTCGGCATAGGCATCAAGCGCCTTGGCGGCCAGGAAGGATTTGGACCGCTGGGTCAGATCGGCCAGCCGGTCGAGCTTGGCCCGGGTTTCACTGGGCAAACGCACGGTAAGCGTGGTCGAGGGCTTTGCCATTCTGGCGCGCTCCATTTGTACACATCACAACACAACCCAATCGCTCAAACGAGCGTAGCACATTCAGGGAGCCATGAAATGGCCAATCCGCAACGCGGAGAAATCGACGCCGAGATAGGCGGCGAGACGAAAACGCTTTGCCTGACGCTGGGCGCGCTGGCCGAACTGGAGGCGCGGCTGCAGGCCTCTGATCTCAATGGACTTGTCGAGCGCTTTGCGCAGGGGCGGGTTTCGGCCCGCGACCTGACGGCGATCCTGGGGGCCGGTCTGCGCGGGGCGGGCCATCCGATCACCGACGACGACCTGGCGCGGCTTTCGATCGAGGGGGGATTGAAGGGCGCGGCGCAGATTTGCGTGCGGCTTTTGCACGCGACATTCGGGGAGGCCCAATGAGCGGGTTTCCCTGGAGCAATGCCATGGCGTTCGGGCTGGGCGTTTTGCGGCTGTCCCCGGGGGCGTTCTGGGCGATGACGCCGCGCGAACTGGCGGCGGCGCATGACGGGGTGGCCGGACGCAAGGGGGCGGCGCTGGGGCGGAACGATCTCGAGGCGCTGATGGCGCGCCATCCTGACGGAGAGAGACAATGAGCGAGATATTTGGCGAGAGTTTCGATGCGGAAATGAGCGATGTCTCCGTCGAGCTCGAACGCATTCGCGATCTGGGAAACTCGGTGGGCGCCACGCTGACGCGCAGTTTGCGCGGGGCGATCATGGAGGGGCGGTCGCTGCGGAGCCTGCTTGCCGATATCGGGCGGGCCTTTGCCGATATTGCACTCAAAGCCGCACTCAAGCCGCTGGGCGATCTGGTTTCGGGGGGCATCGAGAGCCTGTTTGCCGGGTTCAATCCGGCACTGGCCAGCGTCAAGCCGTTCGCCAAGGGCGGGGTGTTGGCCAGCCCGACCTATTTTCCCATGCAAGGGCAATGGGGATTGGCCGGGGAGGCGGGGCCGGAGGCGATATTGCCGCTGGCGCGTGGCGCGGATGGGCGGCTGGGGGTCGCTTCGGGCGGCGGGCAGGCGGTGACGGTCAATTTCAACGTCACGGCCAACGATGCGCGCAGCTTTGCGGCGGCGGAAGCCGAAATGAGCGCCATGCTGTTGCGCGCCGTGCGGCGCGGGACGCGGGGGAGTTAGGTGTTCAGGCTTTGTCTGACGCATTGGCTTGGCCAATGCGGCCCCTCACCCCAACCCTCTCCCCAAAGGGGCGAGGGAGTTGCGCTGCGGCTAATTCCAGTGGTGAGCAGGTCGAGACATACGAGAGGGCCCCCTTCACCCGTCGCTTCGCGCCATCGCCATTCGAGCACAGCTCTCATGGCCTTCTCGCCTCCAATCGTGCCACTGGCACGATTGGCAAGACGGCTCGAAGTCTCCCCCCAAGGGAGAGGTAAGAATACCGCAAGCGGCGGGGAACCCCTCTCCCTTGGGGGAGAGGTCGGCTGGCGCAGCCAGACGGGTGAGGGGGCCTTTCTGAAAAGACCATGAGACTGGAGAAGGACAATGGCGTTTCATCAGGTGCGGTTTCCGCTCGATATTGCGATGGGGGCGCAGGGTGGGCCGGTGCGGGCGACCGATGTGACAACGCTCGCGTCGGGGCGCGAGGAGCGCAATTCGCGTTGGGCGCATGCGCGGCGGCGCTACAATGCCGGGTATGGCGTCAAATCGCGCGCCGACATGCTGGCGGTGCTGGCGTTTTTCGAGGAGCGGCGGGGGCGGTTTCATTCGTTCCTGTGGCGCGACGGGATCGATTTTTCTTCAAGTCCGGATGGCGGGACACCAGCAGCGGCCGATCAGGAAATCGGGGCGGGCGATGGGAGCCGGACGGCGTTTCAACTGGTCAAGCGCTATGGCGCGAGCTTTGACCCCTATCTGCGTCCGATCACCAAGCCGGTGGCGGGCAGCGTGACGGTGGCAGTGGACGGGGTGTCCGTTGGGCCGGGGGCGTTTTCGGTGGACCTGCTCACGGGTGTGGTGACGCTCGATGTGGCGCCGGACGCGGGCGCGGTGGTGACGGCGGGGTTTTTCTTCGACGTGCCGGTGCGGTTCGATACCGACAGGCTCGATGTCGAGATGTCGGGGTTCGACGCGGCCGTTGCGCCCGCCATTCCCCTGATCGAGGTGATTGGCGAATGAGACAGTTTGGTGAGGATTTTGCCGCCCATATCGCGAGCGGAGCGACGACGCTGTGCTGGTGCTGGCGGATTATGCGCACCGATGGGGTGACGCTGGGGTTTACCGATCACGATGTGGCGCTGGGGTTCGGGGGCACCGCGTTTGTGCCGGCACACGGGCTCGATGGCGGGGAGATTGTGCAGAAACTCGGCGCGCAGACCGAGACCTCCGAGGTGCTCGGCGTGCTCCATTCCGAGGCGATCAGCGAGGACGATATCGCGCTGGGCCGCTATGACGGCGCGCGGGTGGAAAGCTGGCGGGTGAACTGGCGCGATGTTGAACAGCGCGAGCTGATCCGGATGGATACGATCGGCGAGATCACCCGCGAGGACGGCGTTTTCCGGGCCGAACTGCGCTCGGGCCAGCACGCGATGAACGTGCCGCGCGGGCGGCTCTATCAGCATATGTGCGACGCGCGGCTGGGGGACGGGCGCTGCGGGAAAAACATCGAGACGGGCGCGTTTCGGGCAACGGCGATTGTGACGGGCAAGCCCGATGCGACGAGCGCGACGGTGAGCGGGCTGGAGGGGTTTGCAGCCGGGTGGTTCAGCCATGGGGTGGCGCGCTGGGAGAGCGGCAGGCGGGTCGGGATCGAGGAAACGATTGTGCGCCAGGACGGCGGCACGGTTGTCTTCGACCGGCCGGTGGGGGACTGGGTGGAGATCGGCGATACGCTGACCGTTTACGCCGGGTGCGACAAGCGGTTTTCGACCTGCGGCGGCAAATTTTCCAATGCCATCAATTTCCAGGGATTCCCGCACATTCCGGGCAATGATTTCGTGCTGCGCTATCCGGGCACCGAGGATCGGCTGGACGGAAGGGCGGTGGTGCGATGAGACCGGGCGACGAGATTGCGCTTATGGCGCGGGGTTGGGTCGGCACGCCCTATCGGCATCAGGCGAGCCGGCGGGGTGCCGGGGCCGATTGTTTGGGGCTGATCCGGGGGATCTGGCGTGAGTTGTATGGCGAAGAGGCCGGGCCGGTGCCCGCCTATGGCAGCGATTGGCGCGATTTTCGCGTTGGCGATGCGCTGGAAGCGGCGGCGCGGCGGCATCTTGTGGTGCGGGGCGGGGCGCCGGAGGCGGGTGATGTTGTGCTGTTTAAGCTGATGCGGCATCGGCCGGCCCGCCACTGCGGCGTGATGGTGGGGCCGGACAGGTTCGTGCATGCCCAGGAGCATGTGGGGGTTGTCGAGGTGGCGCTGAGCGAGAGCTGGGCGCGGCGGGTGGCTGGAGTGTTCGGGTTTCCGTGAGAGGAGATCGCCAGCGCTCAAGGCCCCTCACCCCAACCCTCTCCCCAGAGGGGTGAGGGAGTCGGGCTGCGGCTTCCCAAAGGCTGACCCTAAGCTCGAACGCTTCGACAAGATAAGCCCTCGCCCCTCGGGGGAGAGAGTGCCCGGCAGGGCGGTGAGGGGCCTTGAGCGGTGGTGGTTTGGCAAAAGGCCCCCTCACCCGGACCTTGCTGCGCAAGCCCCGACCTCTCCCCCTGAGGGAGAGGTAAGAAATGCCGCGAGCGCGGGGGACCACCTCTCCCTTGGGGGAGAGGTCGACGCGAAGCGGCGGGTGAGGGGGCTTTGAGCGGCAGTTGGACGTTTCGCGCTGCCGGTTCTGTTTGAGGCGACGAGTGTACTGCGTCCCGGCTCAAGGCCGGGATGACGGTGGAGAGTGTGGAAGCATAGCGCTCAATCGCCGGCGCGGACCTTTTGTGGAGGGTCGGTGCTTTGAAATCTTTTCCGTTTTGAAAGACAGGACACATGGCAACTCTGGCACTTTCGCTGGCCGGGCAGGTGGTGGGTGGCGCAATTGGCGGGCCGATCGGGGCGACGATCGGGAGGGCGCTGGGGGCGCTGGCGGGGAGCGCGATCGATGCGCAGGTATTCGGAGAAAAGCCTGCTGCGCGGGCCCATTCCGACATCAGGCTGATCGGGTCGAGCGAGGGCGGGGCCATTGCGCGCATTTATGGCTGGAGCCGGGTTTCGGGCAACATCATCTGGGCGACCGAGCTTGAACGGATCGCGCCGGAAAGCTCGGGATCCAAGGGGTTCGGGGCGTCGGGAACAGAGGAAGAAACGATTGCCGCCAGTTTCGCCCTGGCGCTGTGCGAGGGGGAAGTGGCCCATTTCGGGCGCATCTGGGCCGATGGCAAGCCGGTTGAGACCGACGGGCTCGACATAAGGTTTTATCGCGGCACGATGGACCAGCCGCGCGACGGGCTGATCGTAAGCAAGCAGGGGGAAACGCCCGCCTATCGTGGGCTGTGCTACCTGGTGTTCGAGCGGCTGGACCTGACCCCGTTCGGCAACCGCATTCCCAATCTCTCTGTGGAAATCTGCCGGCCGGTCGGCGATCTCGAACGCGACATTCGCGCCGTGTGCCTGATCCCCGGTTCGACCGAATTCGGGTACGATCCCAAGCCGCGCGTGCGGGTTCTGGGGCCGGGGCGGGCGGCGGCGGAGAACAGCCATCTGAGCGCGGCGCGCTCGGATTGGGACATGTCCATCGACGAGCTGACGGCGCTGTGCCCGGACCTCGAACATGTGGGACTGGTGGTCGCCTGGTTCGGGACCGATCTGCGCTGCGGGGAATGCGTGGTGGAACCGCGCGTCGACAGCACGAGCAAGGAGGTGAAGGGAGCCGACTGGTCGGTGGCGGGGCTGGGGCGGAGCGGGGCCAATCGCGTCAGCGACCATGAGGGCGGCCCGGCCTATGGGGGCACACCGTCCGACGCGAGCGTTATGGCGGCGATTGCCGATCTCAAATCGCGCGGCATCAAGGTGACGCTTTATCCCTTCGTGATGATGGACATCGAGGCGGGCAACGGGCTGATCGACCCCTATACGCTTGGCGCGGGCCAGCCGGCCTATCCCTGGCGGGGGCGGATCACATGCCATCCGGCGCCTGGTGTCGCGGGTTCGCCCGATGGGACGGGTGCGGCGACAAGCCAGGTCAATGCGTTCATGGCCAATGGCTATCGCGACATGATCCTGCACTATGCCCAGTTGGCCGAAGATGCGGGCGGGGTCGATGCCATGCTGATCGGCTCGGAAATGCGGCATCTGGGCTGGGTGCGGTCGGGGACGACGAGTTTTCCCTTCGTCGATGCGCTGCAAACGCTGGCCGGCGACGTGCGGGCGATTGTGGGCGGGGGGACAAAGATCACCTATGCGGCGGACTGGTCCGAATATTCCGGATTTCAGCCCGACGATGGATCGGGGGACCGGATTTTTCATCTCGACCCGCTATGGGCCGACACAAATATCGATGCCATCGGGATCGACAACTACATGCCCATGGCCGATTGGCGCGATGGGGAGGGCCATCTCGATGCCGAGGTGGCGGGGGCGATTTACGACCTCGATTATCTCAAGGGCAATGTTGCCGGTGGGGAGGGGTTCGACTGGTATTACGCTTCGGACGCCGACCGGGCCGATCAGGTGCGCACGCCGATTGCGGACGGCGCGTATGGCGAAGTCTGGGTGTGGCGTTACAAGGATCTGGTGAGCTTTTGGACCCAGCCGCACCACAACCGTGTGGGCGGGGTGCGCTCTGCGACGCCGACGCAATGGGTGCCGCAGTCCAAACCCATCTGGCTGACCGAGTTGGGATGCGGGGCGGTGGACAAGGGGCCGAACGCGCCCAATGCGTTTGGCGACCCCAAAAGCGCCGAGGACAAGCGTCCGCCCTTTTCGAGCGGGACGCCCGATCCGCTGATCCAGCGCCAGATGCTGCGAGCCTGCCATCAATACTGGCAGGAAACGGGGGCGCACAATCCGGTGTCGGGCGTCTATGGCGCGCCGATGCTCGATGCGAACCGGATATATCTGTGGTGCTGGGACGCGCGCCCCTATCCGGCGTTTCCGGGCATGCCTGAAATCTGGTCGGACGCGGCCAATTACGACACAGGGCATTGGTTGAACGGGCGGTTGGGGGCAGCGAGTGCCGAGGAGCTTCTGGCCGCCATGGCCGACGAGTTCGGCGTGCCGGTCAAGGCCATCGATACGCGGGCGCCCATGGTGCATGGGCTGGGGATCGAGGCGGTGACCAGCTTGCGCGAAGCATCGGCGGGGCTGGTCGAGGCGCTGGGGTTTTCGGTGCGTGACGGGGAAGCGGGAATCCTCTGGCGGGCCGGGGATACGCGTTCGGTTGTCGAGATGGCGAAGGCCGATCTGGCGGCGGGCGAGGGGGCAATCGTTTCGCGCAAGCGGGGAGATTGGGCCGAGCGGGCCGGGCGGCTGACGCTGAGCTATTTCGACAGGGATCGCGACTATCAGACCGCGACGGCACTGGCCGTGGCGCCGAAGGGCGAGCGTTACGCGGGGGCGGAAACGGGGCTGGTGCTCGATCCGGCGGATGCGGGGGCCGTGGCAGAAGCGATGTTGCGGGCCATGCGGCGCGGCGAGGACGGATTGGAGTTTGCGCTGCCGCCTTCGATGCTGGCGCTCGAGGCGGGCGACATGGTGGCGGTCGAGGGACAGGCGGACGGGCCGTTCGTGATCGGCACGGTGCGTGATGGGGTGGTGCGGCAGGTTTCGGCATCGGCACATGGGGGAACGATCAACGGGGTGGCGGGCACCACAGAGCGGCGTATGCCGCAGGTCAGCCCGCCGATTGCAGCGACGCCACTCATCACCATTGCGCATTTGCCGGCGAGCGATGGCGGAACCGAGCTTGTGGCGGCGGCCATGTGCGATCCCTGGCCGGGGCCGATCAGCCTGCGCGATACCGAAACCGGAACCGAAGTGGCGCGGCTGACGGGGGCCGGGACGCTCGGCGTTCTGGCGCAGCCTTTGGCGACGGGGCCGACGGGGATGTGGGACCGGGGGAGTGAGATCGTCCTGTCATTGCATGGCGGGCATCTGGCGTCTGCCGAGCCGCAGGCGGTGCTGGCGGCGAGCAATAGGCTGGCGGTGGAAACCGACGCGGGCCATTGGGAACTGATCGGGTTCGAGAAGGCCGAACTTGTCGAGGCTTCGACATATCGGCTGACGGGGCTGCTGCGCGGGCAGGATGGGACGCGGATCGATGCCGCGGCGGCGGACAGCCGGGTGATGATCGTCAACGGCAATTGCGTCCGGCTCGCCGTGCCGCAGAGCGCGCTGGGCGATACGCGGACGCTTTTGGCCTATGCCGGATTGCGCGACGCCGAGGGCACGGCGCTGGGCGTCGAAGTGGATATCGGGACCGCGCTGCCCTTGGCGCCGGCGCATTTGAGTGCTGTTCGCGATGCGAGCGGGGACATCGTCTTGAGCTGGATCCGGCGGGGCCGGGTGGGCGGCAATGGCTGGACCTATGGCGATATTGCGCTCGATGTCGTGCCCGAGCGGTATCGGGTTTCCATTTTCGATGGCGGATCGGCGGTGCGCGTCGAGGATGTTGGCGCGGCGGGCTGGACCTATTCGACGGCCGATCAAATGGCCGATTTCGGGGGACCGGCGGGCGCGTTCGGTTTCACAATTCAACAGGTCAGCCCGGTCTTGGGCGCGGGGCTGGCCGCACAGGGAGTTTACCCATGAGTTCGACGGCGCGGCTCGATCTGCCGCTGATCGCCTCCGAGCAGGCGCAAAAACACGTAACGCACAATGAGGCGCTGCTGTTGCTCGATGCGCTGGTGCAGATCCGGCTCGCGGGGCTGGCGGCGATTGATCCGCCGGCCGAGCCCGAGACCGGGGCGACCTATGGCATCGGGACGATGGCGACGGGGGCGTGGGAGGGCCGTGACGGGCAATTGGCGGCCTGGAGCGAGGGCGGGTGGCGGTTTGCCGAACCGGCTGAGGGCTGGCTGGCGTGGGATATCGGCGGCGCGCGGCCGGTGATATTTCGGGGCGGGAGCTGGGCGCCGCTGTTCAACGGGGTGGTCGGGCTTGGGATCGGAACGGACCCCGATGCGACCAACCGGCTGGCCGTGCGTTCCGAAGCGGCGCTGTTTACGGCGATCCCCGACGGGGAGGGCGGCAATGGCGATGTGCGGCTGACGCTCAACAAGGAGGGCGAGACCGACAGCGCGACGTTGATCTTCCAGTCCGGCTGGTCGGGGCGAGCCGAGATCGGGCTGGCGGGGGACGATGATTTCACCTTCAAGGTGAGTGATGACGGGTCCGATTTCAAAACGGCGATGATTCTCGAAGGCGCGACCGGGTTCGTGCGGTTTTCGCGCTTTGCGGGGTGCGGTGTGAGCTTTCCGACGATTGTCGGCGGCGTTCTGGCGGCCGAGACTGGCTATGTGGTTCCCGCACCTCAAAGCGGGACGACCGACGATGTCGATACGATCGACGGCGGGTTCGACGGCTCGGTGCTGATCGTCACGGGGACGGCGGGCAATACCCTGACCTTCCGCGACGGGACCGGAAATTTGAAGCTGGGCGGCGACCGGGTGCTCGATGCCTTCGAGGACGCTCTGATGCTGGTCCGGCGCGGCAGCGATTGGATCGAACTCTCGTTTTCCGACAACGGCTGATTTTCAGGGACCACAGGTCTCCAGACTCTTTCGGGCCCTCACGGAAGCAGGGCAAGTGCGGACTTCACCTCGTCCTTTGGGGGAGAGGTCGGGCCTGATCGTATGCGAAGGACCGGGTGAGGGGGCCTTCAGCCATCGCTGCCAAGGCCCCCTCACCCGCCGCTTCGCGTCGACCTCTCCCCCAAGGGAGAGGTGAGCAGACTTCCGACTCAGTGAAACTCTGAGCCGCAAGCCTCCCCGTCGTCATTCCGGGCGAAGACCCGGGACCCAGTAACCGGCAGCGCACGCGGCTCGATCTCATACGCAGAGTGTACTGGGCCCCGGCTCAAGGCCGGGGTGACGGGCGTGGGTTTGGCGGGGCTTTGTCCAATTTTTGATTCAATAGGGAGAACCATCATGCCGGCTTCGCGCTGGACGCTTTGCCTTGCCAAGATTCTGGAGCACGAGGGCGGCTATGTCGATCATCCCTCCGATCCGGGCGGGGCGACCAATATGGGGATAACCCACAAGACGCTGGCCCGCTGGCGCGGGATCGATCCGTGGTGGGATCTGCCGAAATCGGAGGTCCGGGCGCTGGAGCGGAGCGAGGCTTCGGCGATCTATAAGGCGCTCTACTGGGAGCGCTGCAAGGCGGGCTCTCTGCCGGCAGGGCTTGACCTTGCGGTGTTCGATTATGGGGTCAATTCCGGGCCCGACCGCGCGGTGCGGGTGCTGCAGGCGCTGGTGGGCGTGGTGCAGGACGGGTTTGTCGGCCCGGTGACACTGGCGGCGGTTGGAAAGCGCGACACGCGCGCCCTGATCGAAGCGCTGTGTGACCAGCGCATGGGGTTCCTGCAACGGCTGGCCAATTGGGCCAGTTTCGGGCGCGGCTGGACCAGCCGTGTCAGCGATATTCGCGCAACGGCGCTGTCTGCCGTGGCGCTGCAACCTCCCTCTCAAACCGAAAAGGATATCAACGAGATGACGATTTTCGAGGGCTACAAGACCTATATAGTGGGCGTGCTGATGCTGGTTGTCGGCATCGCCCAGAGCTTTGGCATCGACATTGCCATGTTGGGCGAATATTCGGGACCGCAGATGGTGATGGAAGCGCTTGCGATCATCTTCCTGCGGCGGGGGCTCAAATCCGAACTTGGCAAAGGCTAGGGTCAGGACCTAGGCATCCCCGCCACAATTTGGGCGAACCATTCATTTGCAGTTCAGCAAACTGACGGTAATAGTCGGGGCATGAAAAACGCTTTTGTGTCCCGACTCACATCGTTGGCCCTGGCTTTGAGCCTTTCTCTCCCGCTGGGTGCCATGCCTGTCGCGGCACAGGAAGTGTGCTGGGACAATTCGGCCATCCAGGCCGCGCTCGCCGAAGGGCGCATCCAGCCGGTGGCTGCGGTGCTCTCGCGGGAGGGCATCGATCCTTCTACCGAGGTGCTGAGCGTCAAGGTCTGCGAGCAGGGCGGGGCTCTGGTCTATGTGCTTGCGGTTCTCGAAACCTCGGGACAGGCGCGCAATCTGACGTTGAATGCACAATAGGCTACACGCAGGCGGGGCGGGACCATGCGGATACTGGTTGTCGAAGACGACGAAAACCTCAACAGGCAGATTTGCGAAGCGCTGACCGACGCAGGCTATGTCTGCGACAGCGCCACCGACGGCGAGGAGGGGCACTTCCTGGGCGATACCGAACCCTATGACGCCGTCGTCCTCGATATCGGCCTGCCGCGCATGGACGGGATTTCGGTGCTCGAAGCCTGGCGGCGCGAGAACCGCATGATGCCGGTGCTGCTGCTGACGGCGCGCGACCGCTGGAGCGACAAGGTGCAGGGGATCGATGCGGGCGCCGACGACTACGTCGCCAAGCCCTTCCATATGGAAGAAGTGCTGGCGCGGCTCCGCGCGCTGGTGCGCCGGGCAGCCGGCCATGCCTCCAACGAAATTACCGCCGGTGCCGTGCGGCTCGATACCAAGGCGGGCCGGGTGACCGTGGATGGGCAGGCGATCAAGCTCACCAGCCACGAATTCCGGCTTCTCGCCTATCTGATGATGCACAAGGGCAAGGTGATCTCGCGCACGGAATTGACCGAGCATTTGTACGATCAGGATTTCGATCGTGATTCCAATACGATCGAGGTGTTTGTCGGCAGGTTGCGCAAGAAGCTGCCTGAAGAGTTGATCCAGACCATTCGCGGGCTCGGCTATCAGATCCTGGCGGATTGAGCCGTGTTCAGCTTTCTGCGAAACCCGAAACTGGCTCAATTTTCCCTGTGGTCGCAGGTCCGGACGGGAAACCGGTTCCCACTTTTCGTGGACCTGCTCTAGTGACTCGGGGCTCCATCGCCTTTCGGCTGTTCTGGCTATCGGCGGGCTGGTTGATCGTCGCGCTGGTCGCCACGGCGTTTCTGTTGACCGAGCTCTATTCGCAAGCGCTCGACCGGGACCTGACCGAAAGCCTCGATTTGCAGATTTCCGCACTGGTCGGGCAGACGCTGGAACTCGATTCGGCGGCGTCGGGCGAGATCGGGCTGGCCGATACGCGGTTCTCGCGTCCCACCTCCGGCTGGTACTGGCAAATCCGCAACGAGGCGGGAACGCTGGTCAATTTTTCCCCTTCCATGGTTGGCACGGTGCTGCCCGATCTGGTGGGCGCCTTCAATGCGTCGGGCACGCGTTCGGGGATGATCGAGGACGATTACGGCCAACAGACGCTGCGCGCGGTCGAGCGCTGGGTGACGCTCGACGATCTTGGCCGCCACGTCATCACCGTGACGGGCAATTATACGGACGTGGAAGGTCGCGCGGCCGCGTTTCGCGGGCAGGCGATCATCGTCCTTGCCGTCGTAGCCCTGATCCTGGCCACAATGAGCGGCATGATCGCGCGCTTTGCGCTGCGTCCCATCGAGCGGTTGCGCGAGGCCATCGAGGCGGTGCGCGAGGGCGACAAGCCCAGCGTCGAGGGCAGCTTCCCTCAGGAAATCGCCCCACTGGCCGACGAGCTCAACGAGCTTTTGCGCTCCAACACCCAGATCGTCGAACGCTCGCGCGCTCAGGTGGGCAATCTCGCCCACGGGCTGAAAACCCCGCTGGCCGTGCTGCGCAACGAGGCTGACGGCGGCAAGACGGCTCTGGCCAAGGCCGTGCTGCACGAGACCGACAATATGAGCCGCATCGTTTCGACCTATCTCGACAAGGCGCGGCTGGCGGCGCGTTCAAGCGTGGTCGGCAAGCGGGCCGATACGCGCGCCGTGCTCGAACGGCTCGGGCTTGTGATGGGAAAGCTCAACAAGCAATGCGACATCGCCATCGACCTGCCGCCCGACATACCCTGGTTTCGGGGTGACGAAAGCGATCTCGAGGAAATGGCCGGCAATCTATTGGATAATGGCTGCAAATGGGCGCGCTCGGAAGTCCGTCTTTCGGCGCGGTCAACAAGCGTTTCAGGGAACCGGAGCGTTGAGATCGTCGTTGAAGATAACGGACCGGGACTGACCCAAGCCCAAGCCGAGCATGTGTTGCGGCGCGGGGTCAGGCTGGACGAAAAAACGCCCGGGAGCGGGCTGGGACTCGATATCGTCAAGGAACTCGTCGATATCTATGGAGGCGATCTTGCGTTGACACGGTCGGATCTGGGTGGCCTTCGGGCAACACTTCGGCTTCCGGCAGCCCGGCAGACGCGGCAACAGACTTGAACCTGCGGTAATTAACCGCAATTTGGCCGTATTGGCCGAGATAGACATTGAAAGGTCCCGGGGGGCCACTACGAAAGGTATTGCGCAATGAAGATGTTGAGGGCGATTGCACTCGTTTCGCTGGCTCTGGCGGTCGCCGGCTGTACCCGTACGGCCAATTTCCAGACGACCCAGCCGGTGATGCCACAGCCGACTGTTATGACCGACACGCTGCCCGATACCGTCACGCCCAGCGATTCGACGCCCATCCAGCAGGCGCGTCTGGAGCCGGGCAGCTACGACTATATCGATGCTTCCATTCTCGGTCAGTTGACGCCGGCCCAGCGTTCGGCGGCCAATGACGCGCAATTTTATGCCCTTCAGTTCGGACGTCCGGGCGCGCCGCGCACATGGTCCTCGGGTGGCGCGACCGGTCAGGTTTCGGTCGGCCCCTATGTGCGGGTCAACAATCTCGACTGCCGCGAATTCTCGCACCGCGTGACCGTCAGCGGGCAGACCTACACCAAGTCGGGCCAGGCCTGCCGCGAGGTCGATGGCGCCTGGGGCGTAACGGCCTAAGGGTATTCCCCTAGGGATTAGATTGATTGACGGGTGTCGCCTTTGGCGGCACCCTTTTTTCGAGCGTTTCCACCATTCAAGGACTGGCGAAAATGCTCTAAGCCTTTGTTTTGTCGCGCTTGCGAACCGGATAAGTGGTTTCCACTTATTCTGGAAACGCTCTGAGTATCTTGAAAGGTTTTTTTAGCCCGTTGGCCATAAGGTTGACGTTCGGTCCCTCACGCAGCGCACCGGTTACAGGATTCCATGACTCTTCCCGATACATTTCCCGGCCAAAAGAACCAGCCGCGTGGTGCAGCAGACGCCAGGCGCGGGGCCGATTCGGGCAAGGACGCCTTTCTCCAGGTGCTGGCCGGCGTTCTTGTCGACCCGCCTGCTCCCCACGGCTTTCCCGGCGCCATCGAGCGCGAGACCGCCGGCAAGATCTGGACATGGATGGCGCGCGACGTGGCGGCCGATGAGGCCGCGCGCCTGGCCGACGCCCTCGATTCGGGCGCCGATCCGCTGACGGCGTTCGACAGCCTGCTTCCCGAAATACTCGAAAAGCTCAAGGCCAACGCCGCCGCCGAAAAGGAAGATCGCGAACTCGAGCGCCGCAATTCCATGCAGATGGGCGGAGAAGAAGCGCGCCAGCGTCTCGCGCCGGTCATCATGGCGATGCGCCGCCGCCCGCTTCTCGAGCAGGCCGGAAAATTCGGCATCGCCGTCGGTTCGATTTCCGATGAGACGGAACTGGCGACCGCGTTGCAGTCGATTTCGATCACCAATCCCTTGACGCGGGCGCTCTGGATGCAGGCGATGGTGGGGCACATGGCCAATCCCAGCCGCCTCATGGCGGCCGCCGTGGCCATCGCGGGGGGCAATGGCGAGACCCGGATCACCAATGCCGGTTATGGCTCATTGGTCGAGGCTGTTCTCAGCCACGCCCAGAGCCAGATCGGCGGCCTCGCCAGCCAGCCCAACCTGTTCTCCGACATCGATTTTTCATGCAAGGCGATCGACCGCTTCCATAGGCTGATGCGCGCCATTACCTATAATCTGGACATTGAGAGACGTTCGGTGTGGGGGACCATCATGACGGACCTCACGGCCCGGCTGTCCGAACGGCTCGAACGGCCCATGAAGGAAATCACCCTCAATGTCACCCAGGCGTTGCGGCGTCCCCGGGACGGCAACGACCGGGTGGACGCCGACGATGTCCTGGCCGCGCTCAACGGACTTTATCTTCTGATGACTGTCCGCAGGTCGCGGGATTCCCTTGCCGTCAATGCCTTGCTCGACCAGGCCTGGGCCGATACCGGACAGACAGTGGAGGTGCTGGTGACCCGCGCGCTCGACATGTATCGCGCCGCACCCGCCGACCCGGTGGCGCGCGAGCGGCTCGACGCCGGTATCAAGATGGCCGAAATCCGCTTCAACCCCGAATATGCCGATATTCTGCGCCGGGCCCGCGATGGCGCCGAGCGCCGGACCGCGCAGGGCTAAAGCGCGTCCAGCAAAAGCATGTCCTCGACGCGATCGGGGATGGAAACGGTTTTACGGTTCGGACACGCGATAAAACAAAGGCTTAGAGCCAAGGATTTGATTCAATCAAAGCCTGAACGGCTCTGGGCCCGACCTCCAGAGCATTTCACTTATGCCGGAAGCGCTTCAGGCCTGCTTGCCGAGCCTGGCCGGCACCGTTGTCAGGCCGTCGCGGATATAGACTGTATCGCCCGATTTCATGCTCATATGCCTGAGCAGGGCCCCGATCTCTCCCCCATGGCCGGCAAGCACAACCCCGACCGCATCGAGAGGCGAGCGATGGTCGGTATTGGCAAACACCAGACATCCCGGATCGAACCGGCGCCGCTCGCCGGGGATGAGTGTCCATTGCTGCTGTTCCGCGCCGAAGCGGCCCTCAAGATAGAGCGGGATATCCTCGGGCACATGTACCGCGGCGGGGGCGGCATCGGCTGTGGCTCGGAGCGAGCGCGGCACCACGCAGCGTTCGGCGCAAAGCCCGGGCGCCAAGCCGGGATCGAGCCGCTGGGCGACAATCTCCCCCACGACATCGAGGGGGCCGAGCGGCCCGGTTGGCGCTGAGGGCGCGGGTTTAGAGGAGAGGCCGATGAGCCGGCCCCAGCCGTCTGGAGCAGGTGCAGGCAACGTGCGCGACGCGCCGGGTGCGGTAAAGGCGGCGTCCTCTTGCCCCTTGGGGGCCGAAACCAGCAATGGGCCATCCGGCGTATCGAATATGGGGTCGATGCGCGGATCGGCGACGGGCCGCTCCCGGCCATCAAGGGCGGTTTCAAGCGCCGCCTTGCCGTGCTCCACGCAACCGCCGAGGCTGAGATAACCGGCTACGCTGCCCGCCAGGACGACGCCTTCGAGCCCGTCTCTTGCAACAAGCGTCTGGCTGACCCCATCCCACTCTACCGGCCCCGAAGCCTTCAGCCAGAGATCGAGATCGGGCTGCCATCCCCCCGATACGATGAGACGATCGCATGAAATGACCTCTTCGCCCGGGGCCCCGGTTTCCACATCTGCCAGACGGACCGCCAGCCCGGTGCGGCGGGCGGGCGTCACCGATCCGATGGTCACGCCCCAGCCGAGCCGATAGCCATAGGCCTTGCAGAATTCGATGAACCGGGTCTGCGGATCGATGCGCGGATCGCTGGCGCGGGCGATCGTCTTGCCGCCGGCGGCGCCAAGCAGCGCCATGCGGTAGCCCGCATTGGTTGTCGAATGAATATGGGCGCTTGTTCCCGGCCATATGTTGTAGCGCGCTGCCAGCCGCCAGGCCCAACCCGCTTCGAGGACCCCTGGCAGCCGGTTGCCTGGAAACAGCGGCATGCGCCCGACCATTCCGGTGGCCAGCACGATTGTGTCCGCCTTGATCGCGATCCGCTCGGGCTGCGGCAGGGTACCGGTCCTGAGCACGCGGATCGCTTCGATTGTTCCGCCTGAAAGATCGAAGGCGAGGGTGCCCAGCAGCAGGGTAATCAGGCCAGATTCCCCGATCTGGCTGGCCAATGCGCCTATGGTCTCGTCAGGGGCGGGTTCGCCCTCGGCCTTGCCGAAAAACTCCGACATGCCGCCAAGGGTCGCCTCCTTTTCGACGAGGCAGACACGCAAACCCTTGCGTGCGGCGGCCAGAGCGGCAGAGAGGCCGGCGACGCCGCCACCCACGACGGCCACATCGGCGGTGATCCTTCGGGTCGCCTCGGCGTCGATCCAGCCGCCGGGCTCCGCCGATCCGGTTTTGTAGGTCAGTCCAAGCGTGTCCTTGGCGCGGGGCATGAGCCGTGCCGCGAAGGTTTGGGCGACCGCCGGCGCGGGGCCGACCGAAACGAAGGATGCGCCGTCGACGGCAGGGCAAATGGCCATGGGCATGGCCAGATCGGGGCGACCCTCATTGCCCTCGAGCGCGATAGGAGGAGCGCTATATTCGTCGAGCGCAATGACCGTGCCGTCAAAGCGCCCGGCACTATCGATCCCGTTGGCCAGCAGCGCCGAGAGTACCGTATCGCCTTCCACACCGGCAAAGGAGCGGCCGTTGAGCCGGAATTGCACCGGCCGGGAGCTGTCGATGACCGGGCGCGCAAATTCGGGCGGTAGCGTGCCGCCAAGGCGTGCCTTTTCGTTCATTGCGCGCCCCCGGCAACCAGCCCGGGATGAAATTCGGCGATGTCGCGCCGGGGTTGGCGCAAATCGGCGCCATGGGCCGCGGCCCATTCGATCTCGAGCCCGCTTGCCTGCTCGGCAATTATGCCCGCGACCAGCGGCGCCAGGATCAGGTCGAGAACGCCCAGCCCGGCCACCACGAACAGCTTGCCGCGGCGGGTCGGCCCGAGGACCGGGGCGCCGTCATCGGGACAAAGCCGCGTGAGACTGGCCCGTGCGGCCAGACGTGGCGCGGGGTCCAGCGACAGGCAATCGGCTATACGGGGCAGGGCCTTTCCATCATCGTCGCGGGCCGCGGCGCGAATGATGCCGTCGGACGATTGGGCGAAGACGGTTCCCGTGTCGAGATCGAAGCCGGCACGGTAGCGTCCGGGCCGTTGGGGGGCGGTTTCAATGCCGGTCCAATGCTCGATACGGGCGAATGAGGCGATTTCATCGGCGTCCATCCACTGCAGGATGGCGCCATCATCGGCCAGAATCACCTGATCGATGGTGGTCGCGCCGAACCGCGCGCTGCCATCGCGCCTGATCGAAAGGCCATCCACAGAATGGAGCACGGCGACATTGGCCCCCGCCAGCCATGCCGGACCCGCCTCGTGGAGGGCGGCGGCATCGATCAACCGCACATCGCGCACCTTAACGTTTGCGCCCCGGGCCGTCTTTTCCATCGGATCGGCCGGATAGCCGAAACCTTCGGCGGCGTGGCGCATATGGCTCAGGGCAACGATTGCCTCGGCGGTGCGGCCTTCAATTCGAACGTCGATGCGCTCGCTGATGGCGGGTACGATGCGCGACAGGCGTCTCAGCGCCGGCCTTGCATGGTCCAGGACGATCGACAAGGTTTCAGGCCGGGTGACCGGGGCGAATGAAAGCGCGGGCAGGGGGCGCAGAGCGTGGGGATTGGGCGCCGGGCTGAGCAGCACAATTGCTCGTGAATGGTCAGATGCCAAAAGCCCTGCTAGAAGCCACGCGAAGGGGGAGGCGCCGACCACGGCAACGGTTTTGGCTTGCTCGGTCATGTCCGTCCCGTCCGGCCCTTACTCTGCGGTGCGGCAAAGCGCGCGCCAATCGCCGACTGTAATCTGGCTGAGTTTGGCCTATAGAAACGGCATCTCATTGGTTTTCAAGGGTTAGTCTCACACTTGTTCTGGATTTTAGCGATATTGCTGGTTCTGGCGAGCCTTGGCGTACTCGCCATGGGACTGCGCGCGGCGCCGCCTTCCACCCCGGCGGGCGAAAGCCCCGATGCGGCGCGCGCCTTTTTCCGCGATCAGCTCGAAGGAATCGAACGCGACCTTGAAGCGGGCCGGCTTTCGGCCGACGAAGCCACGGCGGCGCGGGCCGAACTGGCGCGCGAAGTGATCCTTCACGAAAAGGAAGGTGGGGGCAAAAAGGGCGGCTTAAGCGGCCGGGCGGTCATGCTGGCGACCCTGCCGGTTGTGGCTGCGGTCAGTCTGGGCCTTTACGCCTGGATCGGGCGCGCCGACCTGCCGGCGCTGCCCCTGGCCGAGCGCGAGCAGCCGGCCCAGATATCGGCAAGCGATATCGAGGCGGCGGTGGCGACCGTGGAAGCGCAGATGGAGCAGACACCCGACGATGTGCGCGGCTGGCTGGTTCTGGCGCCGATCTATATGGAACAAGGGCGCTTTGCCGAAGCGGCCAACGCCTGGCGCCGCGTGCTGGCGCTCGAGCCGCCCACGGCCGACCGGGAAACCAATTTGGCCGAAGCCCTGATCCTGGGCAATGACGGGGTGGCCGACGCCGAAGCGATGACGCTCCTGCGCAACGCTGTGGACGCAGACCCGATCCATGTCCGATCGCGCTTCTATCTGGCTGGTCAATTGACCCAGACGGGTCAATATCAGGACGCCGTGGCGCTCTGGGAAGAATTGCTGGGCCTGGCGACGGGCGAAGAGGCCTGGATCGATACGGCCCGGTCGGGGCTGGTTGCGGCGCAGGCCGGGCTTGAAAGCGGAACGCTGGGCGACAGCGAGCCGGATGCGACAATGGATGTGATGATCCGCGGCATGGTCGATGGGCTTGCCGCGCGACTCTACGACGAAGGCGGCAGCGCCGACGAATGGATGCAACTTGTGCGCTCCCGCATCGAACTCGATGGCGAGGACGCGGCACGCGCCGACCTCGAACGTGGTCTTGCCGCACTTTCAGGGCAGGACAGGCTGGCGCTCGAGGATTTCGGGCGCGAAGCGGGATTGATGGAGTAAGCCAATGGCCTGGACACGCAAACAGAAACGCCTTGGTGTCATTGCCGGCCTCGGTGTCATCCTCGCACTGGCGGCGGGGCTCATCCTGACGGCGCTGCGCGACCAGATCGTGTTTTTCTATTCGCCGACCGAGATCGCGGAGGCAGCCATAGCGCCCGGAACGCCGATCCGGCTCGGGGGGCTTGTGCTCGAGGGAAGCTGGCAACAGGATGGGGAAACCAATGTTTTCGTCGTCCATGACGGGGCTGGCGAGATGACCGCGCACTTTACCGGCATCCTGCCCGACCTGTTCCGCGAAGGACAGGGCGTGGTGGCCGAGGGAAGCGTGCAGCCCGATGGCACGTTCCTGGCAACCAATGTGCTCGCCAAGCACGACGAAACCTACATGCCCCGGGAAGTCGCCGACTCGCTGCGCGAGCAGGGCGTCTGGCAAGGCGAGGAAGGATAACGCAGCGTGACGATAGAACTGGGACATTTCGCCTTCGTTCTGGCCTTCGTTCTGGCCATCGCACAGGCGGGCGCGGGTTTTGCCTTCTGGCGTGGCAGCGAATTGGCGCAGCGCTTCGTTTCCCAGGCGGCGATCTTGCAGTTCGCGCTTGTGGGTCTCTCGTTTGCGGCTCTGCTTTCAGCATTCGCCGTCGACGATTTTTCGGTGCGGCTGGTGGTCGAACACTCCCATTCGCTCCAGCCCATGCTCTACAAGATCACCAGCACCTGGGGGAACCATGAAGGTTCCATGCTGCTGTTCGTGTTCACGCTGACCCTGTTCGGGGCGGCAGTGGCGGCGTTCGGGCGCAATCTGCCCAATGAACTCAAGACGCTCGTGCTCTCCAATCAGGGGCTCATGGTCGGCGCGTTTTCCGGCTTCGTCCTGTTCACATCCAACCCCTTCTGGCGGCTCGATCCGGCGCCGTTCAACGGCACCGAACTCAATCCTGTGCTTCAGGATATCGGCCTCGCCATCCATCCCCCGCTGCTCTATCTGGGCTATGTCGGCTTTTCGATCTGTTTTTCGTTTGCGGTGGCAGCGCTCGTTTCCGGCCGGATCGATGCGGCCTGGGCGCGCTGGGTCCGCCCATGGACACTGGCGAGCTGGGCATTCCTGACGCTGGGCATCGCGATGGGCTCTTACTGGGCTTATTACGAACTGGGGTGGGGCGGCTGGTGGTTCTGGGATCCGGTGGAAAATGCCAGCTTCATGCCATGGCTGGCCGGCACCGCGCTGCTCCACTCGGCCATCGTCATGGAAAAGCGCAATGCGCTGAAAATCTGGACCATATTTCTGGCGATCATCACATTTTCGCTCAGCCTGCTTGGCACGTTTCTCGTGCGCTCGGGCATCCTGACGTCGGTGCATTCTTTCGCCTCCGATCCCACGCGCGGCATTATCATCCTCGCCATGCTGGCGGCCTTTATCGGTGGCGCGTTCACGCTGTTTGCCCTGCGGGCCTCGAGCTTGCGCCATGGCGGCCTGTTCGCGCCGATCAGCCGCGAAGGCGCGCTGATTTTGAACAATCTGTTCCTCTCGGCGGCCACGGCAGGCGTTCTGATCGGAACACTCTATCCACTGGTGCTCGAAGCCCTGACCGGCGCGCGCATCACGGTCGGGGCACCGTTCTTCGATCTGACCTTTGGCGCACTGATGGTCCCGTTGCTGCTCTTGATCCCGTTCGGCCCCTTCCTCGCCTGGAAGCGCGGTGATCTGGTCGCCGTGGGCCAGAGGCTCTTCGCGGCGATTGTCGTCACGGTGATCCTCACGCTTATTGTGTTCGGCTTTCTGGGCTTTCCGATTTCGCTCGCACCGATCGGGCTTGGCATCGGCATCTGGGTCATGGTCGGCCCCATTGCCGAACTGGCCGAGCGTGCCGCCATCGGCAGGGCGAAATGGGCGCAGAGCTGGCAGCGGCTCAAGGGTCTGCCAAAGACCGCATGGTCGACCGCCATCGCCCATTTCGGCGTCGGCGTGTCGGTGATCGGCATCGTCTGCGCCACGGCGTTCCAGACCGAGAACGTGACCTCGATGCGAGCCGGGGAGACCGTCGACATCGCCGGCTACTCGATCACCTATCAGGGTGAGGAGCATTTCGAGGGCCCCAATTTCACCGCCGACCGGGGCACGTTCCTGATCGATGCGCCTTGGGGCCGGGATCGGCAATTGACCTCCGAGCGCCGCGTTTATGGCGTGAGCGGAACGCCGACGACCGAGGCAGGGATCGCGACCTACGGGTTCAGCCAGATGTATATCCAGTTCGGCGAACGCTTCGGCACCGATGGGCGCGTGGTGCGCCTCTGGCACAAGCCCTTCGTGCTGTTGATCTGGCTGGGAACCGTCCTGATGGCCGGCGCCGGGTTCCTCTCGCTCACCGATCGCCGCATGCGGATCGGGGCGCCCACAACGGCCAGGCAAAAGGCCAAGCCGGCGGAGGCGGGCCAGTGAAGCGCCTGATCCTTGTCCTCTCCGCTCTGCTGGCTTTGATGGTGCCGATGAGTGCGGGCGCCGTGCAGCCCGATGAAGTGCTCGACAATCCCGTGCTCGAACAGCGGGCGCGTTCGATTTCGGGCAATCTGCGCTGCCTTGTGTGCCAGAACCAGTCCATCGACGATTCCGACGCCGAGCTGGCCCGCGACCTGCGCCTGCTGGTCCGCGAGCGGCTGGGAGCCCGGGGCACCCGTCGTGGCGCGCTATGGCGAGTTCGTGCTGCTCAACCCGGTCTTTGCCGGCCATACGATCGTTCTCTGGATCGCCACGCCCATTCTCCTGGGCGGCGGACTGATCGTTCTGGCCATATGGGCCATCCGCCGCCGCAAGACGGTGACGGGAAAGTCCGGGCTTTCTTCAGAAGAGGCGAACGCACTCGAAAGGCTTCGCAAGAGCTAGGCCCGGACCCCGGGTTTCCCGCACAGCGGAAACCGCAATGGCCGTCGCGCTTGTTCTCGATCGCGGCCTCTGCCATCAAAGGGCAGGGAGCCTGCCATATGAATTTCGACATTGCCCAGCTCTTGCCCGACGGCCTTTCCGTGTGGATTGCGCTGACCCTGATCGCCGTGAGTTTTCTCACCTCGATGATAACGGCGATGTTCTCGCTCGGCGGCGGCATCGCCATGCTGGCGGCGCTTGGGCTGGTTTTTCCCCCTGCCGTGGTCATACCCGTGCACGGCCTTGTCCAGCTCGGCTCCAATGGCGGGCGCGCCATCGTCCAGCGTGCCCATATCCAATGGCACCTGATGGCCTGGTTCGGCGCGGGCAGCGTGCTGGGCATCGTTCTGGGCGGCAGTCTCGCCGTATCGATCCCCGAAGCCCTGTTTCAGGCGGTCATTGGCCTGTTCATCCTCTATTGCGTTTGGGTGCCCCAGCCGCGGGTGACCGGTCGCGGACCGATTGCCGATTTTGCCGCGGGCACGATCATTGGCGGCGTCGGCATGTTCGTGGGGGCTGTGGGGCCGCTGGTCGCCAATTTCCTGCGCAAGCTCGATGACAGACGGCAATTGATCGCCACCCAGGCCAGCCTGATGACGCTCAACAACATTGCCAAGGTTGCGACCTTTACACTTTTCGGCTTTGCGTTCGCGCAATATCTGCCTGTCGTACTCGCCATGATCCTGACCGGTTTCCTTGGGACCGTGGTGGGAAGCCGCATCCTCGACACGGTGTCGGAGACCACGTTCCGCCGGGGGTTCAAGCTTATCCTGACCCTGATGGCGCTCGAAATGCTGCGCCAGGCGATCTTGGGCCTGGGGGCATAGGCGGGCCACATTTCGGCCCGGTCCATTACCAAGATTTAATCCGCGTGCAACTGTGCGGAAAGCCCGCGCGTATTACATAAGACGCCAACAGCAGAGACGAACTGTCTGTAACAGAGAGGATCTTCCAATATGTCCAACATGCTTTCTACGCCGAAGCGCAAGTGGATCGCCGCATCTGCAATGGCAATGATTGTCGCGGCAGGTACGCTCGGCGCCGGCTTCGTCAACACCCAGCCCGCAATTGCCCAGCAGGTTGGAACCGATGTGGGATCGCCCCCGATGAGCGGGTTCGCCGATCTGGTCGAGTCGGTTTCGCCGGCCGTCGTTTCCGTGCAGGTCAGCGCCGAGGTCCCCGTCCAGCAGATCCAGCGCGGCCCGAATTTCGAGTTCGAGTTCCCCGATCTGCCTGAAGACCATCCCCTGCGCCGGTTCTTCGACCAGTTCGAAGAGCCCTTCAACGCGCCAAATCCAGAGCGGCCCAACCGCCCGCGTGATTTCATGCAGGCCGTTGGTTCGGGCTTCATCATCTCGGCGGACGGTTACATCGTGACCAACAATCACGTCGTCCAGGATGCGAGCGAAGTCACCGTCCTGCTCGAGGACGACACCGAGCTGGCAGCCGACATCATCGGCACCGATCCGCGCACCGATCTCGCCCTGCTCAAGGTTCGCGAAGAGCGCAACGACCTGCCCTTCGTCGAATTTGCCACCGAGGAAGCCCGTGTGGGTGACTGGGTGGTTGCCGTGGGCAATCCGTTCGGTCTGGGCGGTACGGTGACCGCCGGTATCGTTTCGGCTCGTGGCCGCGACATCAACGCCTCCTATTATGACGACTTCCTCCAGATCGATGCGGCCGTGAACCGTGGCAATTCCGGTGGCCCTTCGTTCAACACCGAGGGTGACGTCGTTGGCGTCAACACCGCCATCTTCTCGCCTTCGGGCGGCAATGTGGGTATCGCGTTCGCCATTCCGGCGGCTCTGGCCCAGAACGTCATTTCCCAGCTTCAGGAAACCGGCTTTGTGACCCGAGGCTTCCTGGGCGTTTCGCTTCAGGATCTCAATGACGATCTCGCCGATGCGCTGGGCCTGGCCAATGCCAATGGTGCGCTGGTCACCCAGCCCATCGAAGGTGCCCCTGCGGCGGACGCCGGAGTGGAATCTGGCGACGTCATCGTCTCGGTCAATGGGCAGGGTGTGAGTACGGCGCGTGAACTCTCGCGCGTGATTTCCCAGCAGTCGCCTGGCTCCGATGTGGACCTCGGCATTATACGCAATGGCGACGAACTCGACATCACGGTGACACTCGACCGTCTCGAGGAAGACGAGGAATCCGCCCCTGCACCCCAGGTTCAGGAGGAAGAGGCCGAGCCCGAAACGACAAGCTCGTCGATCGGTGTGACGGTCATCCCCAATGAAGACGGCGAAGGACTTGTCGTCGATTCCATCGAGGCCGACAGTGCTGCCGCCTCCCGCGGCCTGATGCCCGGCGACGTGATCGAGCAGGCCAACGGCGGTGCCGTGTCCTCGCCCGATGACTTCGAAGCGGCCATCGATGCCGCCCGGAGCGAAGGCAAGTCCGCGGTTTCCCTGCGGGTGTCGCGCGACGGTGTCGTCCGCTTCGTGGGCGTGCCGCTCGACATCGAAGAGTAAGAACCATCGGGATCGGCCTTTGGGCCGGTCCCGTCCATCCCCGGGGGCGCTGACAGTGAAGATATTGCTGATTGAAGACGACCGCGAAGCGGCGACCTATCTCATTCAGGCCCTCGACGAATGCGGCCATGTCACCCACCACGCCAGCGACGGCGAGACCGGCTTTGCCATGGCGTCGGGCATGGAATACGACGTTCTGATCGTCGACCGCATGCTGCCGCGCCGCGACGGCCTCTCGATCATCGAATCCCTGCGCGCCGAAGACGATAACACGCCCGTTCTGATCCTGTCGGCGCTGGGCGAGGTCGATGACCGCGTCACCGGTTTGCGCGCCGGCGGCGATGACTATCTCGTCAAACCCTACGCCTTTTCCGAACTCCTGGCCCGCATCGAAGTGATGGCGCGCCGCTCGGCCCCGAGCGAAGCGGCCACCTCCTACCAGGTGGGCGATCTCATTCTCGATCGGCTGTCGCGCAAGGTCGAGAGGGCATCGGAGACCATTGTTCTGCAGCCCCGTGAATTTCGCCTCCTCGAATATCTCATGAAAAACGCCGGGCGGGTCGTCACCCGCACCATGCTGCTCGAAAATGTCTGGGATTATCATTTCGACCCCCAGACCAATGTTATCGACGTCCACATGTCCCGCCTGCGCGGAAAGGTGGACAAGGGCCATCAGCGCCAGTTGCTCCAGACCGTGCGTGGCGCGGGATATATGATCCGTGACTGACGCCGCACCCGGGCCCCTTCAACGGCGCAACCTGTGGCGGACCACCACGGTCCGCCTTACAGCCATGTTCATCGCGATCTTTGTGGGTTTTGCCATCGTGCTTTTGGGCCTGATCGCCTATCAGAGCTCGATACAGATCCAGCGCGAACAGTTGCGCGATGTCCAGCGCGAGATCGTCCAGATACGGCTGCTGTCCAGCCAGTCGGGCGTGCGCGCCGTGGCCTTTGCCGTCCAGAGGCTGGCCGACAGGCCGGGACCGGGCATCTATTATCTCGGCGATCCGACCGGCGTGATGATTGCAGGCAACGTTACCGACTTTCCGGCCACCATCCTGGCCGATCCGGGGCGCTATGAGCTCAATTACGAACGTGGGCGGGAAATCTATGGCGGTCCGGAAGACGAGGTGCCCACGAGCGGCACGGCCATCGTCGAATCTCTGGAACTGCCGAACGGCCTGCGGCTGGTCATCGGCCGGGACGTCGGCGAGCGGCGCGGGTTCAACGCGATCATCCTGCGCACGTTTTTCGGCGGCGCCATTGGTATCATCGTGCTTTCGGTGCTGGCCGGCGGTCTGACGGCGCGCTATGTGCTGCGCCGCATCGATGCCATAACCGGCACCTCGACCAAGATCATGTCAGGCAATCTGTCCGAGCGCGTGCCGGTGACCGGCCGCAACGACGAGTTCGACGCGGTGGCCACCAGCCTCAACGCGATGCTCGAGCGGATCGAGCGGCTGATGGTTGGCCTCAAGGAAGTGACCGACAACGTCGCCCACGACCTCAAGACCCCGCTCACACGCCTGCGCAACAAGGCCGAAGCGGCGTTGCGCAATCCCGACCCCGAGGCGCGGCGCACGGCGCTCGAAACCACCATCGCCGAATCCGACCAGCTCATTCGCACCTTCAACGCCTTGCTGCTCATCGCCCGGGCCGAGGCGGGAACCTCCACCGGGGCGTTCTCGGATATCGATCTGAGCGAAGTCGTCGCCGATGTTGCCGAACTCTATACGCCGGTGGCCGAAGATGCGGGGATGACACTGGAAACCGACATCGCCCCAGGAATCAGGCTCGATGCGAACAGGGAACTCATCGGTCAAGCCCTTGTAAATCTTGTCGAAAACGCCATAAAGTACGGTCAGAACACCGAAGGCGGCGGCATATCGATTTCCGCCCGCCGCGAAGCGGGGAGGATCGTCATTGAAGTTGCCGACAAGGGGCCGGGCATACCCGAGGCCGATCGTGCGCGCGTCTTCGAACGCTTTGCGCGGCTGGAAGCCAGCCGTACCGAGCCAGGGGCCGGACTTGGGCTTGCGCTCGTCTCGGCCGTCGTGCGCTTGCACAGGGGCGATATCCGCTTTGAGGACAACGCGCCGGGCGCAAAAGCGGTCATTACCTTTCCGGCAAACTGAAGTGCTTGTCTCATGACGGCGCTGGGACCGCGATTGCACGCATTGAGGGATGCGCCTGAAAATACGGCGCTGCCGGATGATCTGTCCCAGGTGCTGGGCGAGAGCGAGCGTGCGGCGTTTGAAAGCGCTGGAGCCACCCTCGGCCCGATCTTTGCCACGGCCCCCTATCTGCGCGACCTTGCTATCCGTCATGCCCAATGGTTTGCCGGCGTTCTGGAGGCCGGGCCGGAAGCGGCTTTTTCCCAATTGATCGCCGACATGATTTCGGCGGGCTCATGCGAGGCCGAGGAAGAACTGTCGCGACGTCTGCGTGTTGGCAAGGCGCGCGGGGCGCTATTGTCGGCGGTGGCGGAAATCGGCGGCGTGTGGACGGCGCGGGAAACCACGCGCTGCATGTCCGATCTTGCCGATGCCGCATTGCAGGCAGCGCTCGATTTCCTGATGGCCGAGGCTGGACGGGAAGACAAGCTGGCTCAACCGGCCGAACAGGCAAGCGCTGCCAATTCCGGGCTGGCGATCTTTGCGCTCGGCAAGCATGGCGGCCAGGAGCTCAACTATTCTTCGGACATCGACATCGTGGCGTTTTACGATCCCATGGTGGCGGTTTTGCCCGAGGATGCCGACCACAACAAATTCTATGTCCGTATCATCCGCCGGCTGGTCTCGATCATGCAGGACCGCACTGCTGAAGGCTATGTGTTTCGCACCGATGTGCGGCTGCGCCCCGATCCTGGCTCGACCCCGGTGGCGATATCGTTCGATGCGGCGCTGGGCTATTATGAATCGCGCGGCCAGAACTGGGAGCGGGCGGCCTGGATCAAGGCACGGCCCTGCGCCGGCGATATCGGGGTGGGCAATCAGTTTTTGAAGGAACTGGCGCCGTTCATCTGGCGCAAGCACCTCGACTTCGCGATGATTGCCGATATTCAGGCGATGAAACGCCAGATCAACATTCATCGCAAGGTCGGCGAACAGCGCGTTCTGGGCCACAATGTCAAGCTGGGGCGAGGCGGTATCCGCGAGATCGAGTTTTTCGTCCAGACCCAGCAGCTTATCGCCGGTGGCCGCGATCCCGACCTGCGGGTGCGCCCCACGGTCAAGGCGCTGGCGGCACTGGTTGAGGGCAAATGGATCAGCCCGGAAGCTGCGCGCGACCTTGAGGAAACCTATTGGTTCCTGCGGGCGGTCGAAAACCGTCTGCAGATGCTGCGCGACGAGCAGACCCATGTGATGCCCGAAACCGAGGAAGGTGTCGGTGAGATCGCGCTGCTGATGGGTTATGAAAACCGTGAGGCATTCGAGGCCGATTATCGCGCCGCGCTGGCGCGGGTGTCGGACTATTACGCCGAGCTGTTTTCCGAGGGAGAAAGCCTGTCGGGGGAGTTGGGCAATCTGGTCTTCACCGGATCGGACGACGATCCCGATACCCTTGAAACACTTGCCAATCTCGGGTTTTCCGATCCCGCTGCGGTCTCTGCCACCATCCGCAAATGGCATTATGGCGGTTATGCCGCGACCCGCGCCGCAAAGGCGCGCGAGCATTTGACCGAGTTGATCCCCGGCCTGCTCAAAACCTTTGCCGGGAGCGGCAATGCCGACATCGCCTTTGCCCGGTTCAACGATTTCCTCACCCGGCTGCCCGCGGGCGTGCAGATGTTCGCGCTGTTGCGCAACCACGCCCATTTGCGTCAATTGCTGCTCGATTTCATGTCGTCGGCGCCCCGGCTCGCCGAGGCGGTGATCCATCGGGCCCATGTGGTGGACGGATTGATCGATCCGCACTTTGCCGGAGATATCGCGACCTCGGATTCGCTTGTGGCCAATGTCGATGCCTTTCTGGCCGAGGCCCGCAGCTTTGAAGATCTCATCGACCGGGCGCGCATCATCGGCCAGGAACAGAAATTCCTTATCGCTGCCGGTCTGGTGGGGGGAGCACTGTCCGCGCAACAGGCCGGACGCCAATTCACGGCGCTCGCCGAAACACTCCTGGCCCGCCTGTTTGCCGCCGTACGCGAAAATTTTGCACAACGGCACGGCACCATCGCCGGCGCGCGGGTCGGCTTGTTGGGCTTCGGCAAGATGGCCAGCCGCGAAATGACGCTGACCTCCGATCTCGATTTCATCCTCCTCTATGATGTGCCTGAAGGCACGGCGGGCTCGGATGGCGAGCGCGAACTCGATGTCGCCACCTATTTCACCCGCCTCACCCAACGGCTGGTCGCCGCGATTTCCGCCCCGACTGCCGAAGGGGTGCTGTACGAGGCCGATATGCGGCTGCGCCCCTCGGGCAATGCCGGTCCGCTTGCCACGAGCCTCAAACGCTTCCGCACCTATCAGAGCGATGAGGCCTGGACGTGGGAACATCTGGCGCTGACCCGCGCCCGCGTGGCGATCGGTGACGAGGGGTTGGCCGAAACCGTCGGTGCCGAGATTTCTCGCATCATGGCCCTGCCGCGCGATCGGGCGAAAATTGTCGGCGATGTGCTCGATATGCGGGCCCTGATGGCAAGGGAGCGTCCGCCCCGCCACCCGTTCGATCTCAAGCTGCACGATGGCGGGCTGGTCGATCTCGAATTCATCGCCCAGACGGCGCAATTGCTCGAAGGGGAAAAGCTCGACGTGCCACAGGCGCCCCCCGCCAAAGTGCTGTTGCGGTTGGCCGAAACGGGCATCCTGCCGCAAGGCGAGCGGCTCGCGGAAATCCATGCGATCTACGCAACGATCCTGCAATTGATGAGTGCGTGCCTTGTCGATCCGCTCAAGGACGAGGGGTGGACACCCGCCTTCCGCGAACTGGTGGCCCGCCGCGCCAACTATCCGGATTTCTTGAGACTGGAGGCCGATATCATCGCGATGCGTGCCGAGGTGAGCGAGGCGGCGGCCCGGTTCTATGAAAAGATGAAGGCTTAAGCGGCCTGCGCCGGAGCGAGTGAAATCGGGGTCGGAAACTGGTGTTCCTGCGCCGGAGCCATGGGCAGGGAAATTGCCACGGTCGTGCCGATGCCTTCCAGGGAGTCTATAGCCAGCCGTCCCCCACTTTGTTCGGCCACGGCGCGGGCGATGGCGATGCCAAGTCCGACGCCGTCATGCTCGCGGGTAAAGGCCGCATCGGGAAGAACGAAGGGCTGGGATAGCTTGCTCATCTGCTCTTCGTTCATGCCGATTCCGGTATCGGTGACTTCCAATACGACGCCGTTTTCGGCGGGCCACGCTGCAACCCGGATCACACCCCCTGCCGGCGTGAACCGCAAGGCGTTCTCGATGAGATTGGTCATCATGCGATCGAGATAGTGCCGGTCGGCCGCGAGCCAGCCCTGCGTGCGCCGTGCCACGTCCAGCCGCACTCCGGCTTTTGCGGCGCGACCCGCAAAACGGATCGAGCAGCCCGAAAGCAGGTCATCAATCGCGATGGGTTCTTTCCTGAGCGTCTTGCGGCCGGCTTCGAGTTCGGCAAATTCGAGAATTTCCGCAAAGGATTTCAGCAGCTTTTCGCCCGCGCATTTGATGTCGGTCACATAGGACTGGTATTTGGGGTCTCCCAACGGTCCGAACGTCTCCATCCGGATCATCTCCGCAAAGCCGATGATGTGATTGAGCGGGGTGCGGATATCGTGGGAAAGATGAGAGAGAAAACTGGTCTTGGCGCGGCTCGAGGCTTCCGCCCTGATTTTTTCTTCGTGATAGCGACGGGCGAGGAGGCGCTGTTCTTCCCGCACCGATCCCAGCAGCCGGTCGGCGGCCTTGCGTTCGGTGATGTCGGTGACGATGGTCACGAACCCACCGGAAGGACATGGGCGTTCGTCCAGCATCAGGACCGATCCGTCGGCCCGCTCGACCTCGACGACGCGCTGGCGATTCATGTCGAGTACAGGGCGGGCCGAAATCCGGCCGGCAATGGTCTTGGAAACATCGGCGTATGGGATGCCCGGGACAGTTGCGTTCGCATCGAGCCGCAACAGGCGGGCAAAGGCTCGATTGGTGCAGACCAGAAGGCCGTCCTCGGACCAATGGGCAAGCCCGTACGGCACCGCGTCCATGGCCGGAAGCAGCGCCGTTTCGTGCCTGGAGCGCTTGCGGGTCGAGTACGCGATCAGTCCCGCGCCAAGAAAAAGGGCGGCAAGGACCCATCCGTGACGCCATGCGAGGTCATCGAGAACCGACATCCGCGGGATAAAAACAGCGACTTCGCCCGACTCGCCCGAAAGCGGCGCGGTGGCTTGAACATACTGATCCGTCAGCGATGAGGGGCTGCCATAGCCCTCGGAGATCTCGGGCGACGAGCTGAACAGCACTTCGCCGTTTTCGCCGAGAACGGCGATATGAATATCGTCCGAAAGGGTCGGCATTTCGGGGACAAGAGCGTCGAGTTGGCCGGGTGTGACCTGCGCGGCCGCCAGGGCTGCAACGAGTTCGGCGCGGTTCTCGAGAGCGGCCTGCGAGCGCGCCATGTCGTTGCCGACGAAAAAGCCGGCCGATGCAAGCGTTGCGACAAGCGCCAGAAGGGCCGGAAGAGGCAGGTTGCCTGCCGTAAGGATACGCTGAACGAGCCCGCCGGCGCCGCCTTCGAATCCCTTATCGCTGACGCCGGATGTCTCCGCCGAACCCATGCCCGTTCAGCCGCGTTCCGGCGGCTGCCCCAACCAATTGCGTGATGCTAAGACTTTGAATCGGTTGATTGACTCTTGTCTATAGGCATTTTTTGCCGGTGTTTGATCGGACAAAAATTATCGAGTCGGCAGAGTCACTTAGGGGCGAGAAAAATATTTCCACTTTGTTAAGGGTTGCGCCGCGCCGGCCCAATGTCATCGAAGAGACATGCGACTCGTTCCCAAGGATGCTATCCTGCCCGGCTTGCCCGGCGGGCCTATCCGGTGTCGGATTTGCCGCTGCGGAACCGTCCTTGGGCAAGGTCGATGCTTGACGAAATTCGCAATTGAATTTATCAAGCATTATCTTGTTTAATTAATCTCCTCTGTTTCCGTTCGCGCATGTGGGAAGGCGCGGGCGGCGATGCCGGTCCTCTTCCCGTCTGGTTGTCCGATGTTCCGCTGGTTCGAAAATCTGCTCAATCCCTATCCGCCCGATGCGCCCTCGCAGCCGCCGAAATCCCTGTTGGCCTTCTGCCTGCATTACATGGACGGCGTGAAGCTGCCTCTGATTGCAATGGCGGTGCTCTCCACACTGGTTGCATTGGCCGAAATCGCCCTGTTCGGATTTTTGGGCAATGTGATCGACTGGCTTTCGGCTGCCGACAAGGAGACCTTTCTGGCCGATGAAGGCCCGATGCTGTTCTGGATGAGCCTGTTTGTGCTGCTGGTCGTGCCGACGCTGGTGCTGGTCTCGAACCTGATCATCCACCAGACGCTTCTGGGCAATTTCCCCCAGCGCATCCGCTGGATGGCGCATCGCTATCTCATCCGCCAGTCGATGAGCTATTTCCAGGATGAATTTGCCGGTCGCATCGCCACAAAGGTGATGCAGACGGCGCTCGCCGTGCGCGAAACCGTGATGAAACTGCTCGATGTGCTCAACTACGTCATCGTCTATTTCATCGGCGCCGTCGTGCTCGCGGCCATGAACAATATCTGGCTGGCGCTGCCCTTCATCGTCTGGGTCGTCGCCTATGTCGGGCTGCTGCGCCACTATGTGCCCAAACTGGGCAAGATTTCCGAGCTGCAGGCCGACGCGCGCTCGATGATGACCGGCCGGATCGTCGACAGCTACACCAACATCGCGACGGTCAAGCTGTTCTCCCATTCGAGCCGCGAGGAGACCTACGCCCGAGAGGCGATGGACGAGTTCCTCGAAACCGTCCATGGCCAGATGCGCTATGTGACGATCCTCAACCAGGGCATCACCATTCTCAATGGATTGTTGCTGTTTGCCGTGGGCTTTGTCGGCATCTGGCTCTGGCTTGACGATCTGGTCAGCGCCGGTGCCGTTGCCGCGGCCGCGGCCATCGTGCTGCGCTTCCAGGGCATGAGCCAGTGGATCATGTGGGAGATGTCGGCGCTGTTCGAGAATATCGGCACCGTGCGCGATGGCATCAATTCCCTTTCGCTCCCCTCGATCGTCGCCGACGAACCCGATGCGCCAAGACTTGAACGGGTCAAGGGCGATATCGTCTTTAAAGACGTGGCCTTCAACTACGGCAAGAAGGGCGACGACCAGACCGCCAAGGTCATCGAAGGGCTCAACCTGCATATCCGGGCCGGCGAAAAGATCGGGCTTGTCGGCCGCTCGGGTGCGGGCAAGTCGACCATCGTCAACCTGCTGTTGCGCTTCTACGACCGCCAGAGCGGGCACGTGTTTATCGACGGCACCGACGTCGCTTCGGTGGCCCAGGACTCATTGCGCGCCAATATTGGCGTCGTGACTCAGGACACCTCGCTCCTGCATCGCTCGGTGGCTGACAACATCAAATATGGCCGTCCCGACGCCACCGATGAGGAAATGATCGCCGCCGCGCAGAAGGCCGAGGCGCATGATTTCATCCTGACGCTGGTCGATGCCAAGGGCCGTAAGGGCTATGATGCCCATGTGGGCGAGCGTGGCGTCAAGCTCTCGGGCGGCCAGCGGCAACGCATCGCGATTGCGCGCGTGCTGCTCAAGGATGCTCCGATCCTTGTGCTCGATGAAGCCACTTCGGCGCTCGATTCCGAGGTCGAGGCGGCAATTCAGGGCCAGCTCGACATGCTCATGGAAGGCAAGACGGTCATCGCCATCGCCCACCGGCTTTCGACTATCGCCGCCATGGATCGGCTTATTATCCTCGAAGAGGGCAGGGTCGTGGAACAAGGCACCCACACAGAGCTTGTGGAAACGGGTGGCACTTATGCCCGACTTTGGGCACGCCAGTCCGGCGGGTTCATCGACGCGGATGCCGAGGAGGTCGCCGCGCAGTAACAGCGAATGCGGGAAGGCGCGTGGCGGCGAAAGGTGCGTCTAAGATATATCTTGACATAATCTCTTGCCGGCACCATTTATCAGGACATGACGCAACAGACCCTCAGCCTTCCCGCCCGCATCTCGAAAATTTTCGAAACGTGGATCAAGCCCTTCGAGTACAAGGGCGATATCCAGCCACCTGACACCATCTGGGCGTTCCTCTGGTATTATATTCGCCAAGCAAAGGCGCCCTATCTTGCGGTCCTGTTGTTTACGGGCCTGACCTCGCTGTTCGAGGCGCTGTTCTTTTTCTATATGGGCCGGCTCATCGACCTGCTCGAGAGCACCGATGCTGCGGGCGGCTGGGCCGGACTGATCGCGGCCCACGGCACCGAGCTTTCCATAATGCTTGTCGTGGTCGTGGTGGGGCGCTTTGCAGCGCCGGCGCTTCAGGCGCTGGTCGAAGAGCAGACCATTGGTCGGGGGTTCAACACCATGGTGCGCTGGCAGACCTATGCCTATGTGTCGCGCCAGTCGATCCGCTTCTTCAACGATGATTTCGCCGGACGGCTGGTCACCAAGGTGTCCCAGGCCGCCCAATCGCTCAACGACTTCGTCGCCAGCGTGATCCAGATCGGCTGGGCGCTGACCATTTTTGCCGGCACGACGATTTTCCTTTTTGCCCAGCTCGATTGGCGCATGGCGGCGCTTGTGGTGATCTGGATTGCGGCCATTCTTTTGATGGCGCGCTACTATGTACCGCGCATGCGCAGCCGCGCCGCCGAGAACGCCGAAAACGCTTCCGTGCTCAACGGGCGGATCACCGACAGCTTCGCCAACGTCCAGACCCTGCGCCTGTTTGGAAATGCCGAGGACAACGATACTTACGTCAAAAAAGGCTTCGAGCGTTTCCTCGATTCCGCGACACGGCTGGCGCGGCTCGTCACAGGCATGCGGGCCTCGATGGGCCTGCTGAGCACGGTCATGATTATCGCCTTTGGCTGGCTGGCCATCCAGCTCTGGACGGCCAACGCCATTACCGTGGGCGCTATCGCCTTTACCCTCAGTCTGGTGCTGCGCCTCAACATGATGCAGGGGCGCCTTATGGGCCAACTCAACGGCATGATGCGCCATTTCGGCGTCGCCCAGAATGCGATGGAAACCATCGCCCAGCCGCTCGAATTGACCGACGCGCCCGACGCGGAGCCGCTCAAGGTTACGGGCGCCGGGATCAAATTCGAAAATGTCCGATTCCACTACGGTCGCGAGAAGGGCATCATCGAAGGTGTCGATCTCAACGTGCGCCCCGGCGAAAAGATCGGGTTGGTCGGCCATTCGGGCGCCGGCAAATCCACGCTCGTCAATCTTTTGCTGCGCTTTTACGATCTGGAAAGCGGGCGCATCCTGATCGACGGGCAGGATATCTCAAAAGTCACCCAGGAATCGCTGCGCGCCAATATCGGGGTTGTCACCCAGGACACGGCCCTGCTGCACCGCTCGGTCAAGGCTAACATCCTGTTCGGCAAGGCCGGCGCGAGCGAAGAGGAGATGATCGCCGCTGCCAGGAGCGCCGAGGCCCACGACTTTATCATGGACCTCAAGGACAGCCGCGGACGGACGGGCTATGAAGCGCAGGTGGGCGAGCGCGGAGTCAAGCTTTCCGGCGGCCAACGCCAGCGCGTTGCCATCGCCCGCGTTCTGCTCAAGGACGCACCTATTCTCGTGCTCGATGAAGCGACGTCCGCGCTCGATAGCGAGGTTGAAGCGGCTATTCAAAGCCAGCTCGACAAGCTCATGGATGGCAAGACGGTGATTGCCATTGCCCACCGGCTCTCCACAATCGCCGCCATGGACCGCCTGGTCATCCTCGATCACGGTCGCATCGTCGAGGAGGGGACTCACGAGGCACTGCTGGCGCGGGGCGGCCACTACGCCCGGCTCTGGGAGCGCCAATCGGGCGGTTTCCTCGATCTCGAGGACGAAGAAGCCGCCGAATAGTCAAAGCCATCGGCGGGTCTTTGCCAGAAATGCTTCGTAACCGGCCCCGAACTTGCGGGCAAGATAGGCCTCTTCGCGCCGCACCACCACGCGATCGAGCACGAACCACAAGATGGGCAGTCCGATCAACGCCCATTCCAGCGCAAACAGCAGACCGATGCCGGTAAAGCTCAGCAGGAAGCCCACATACATCGGATTGCGCGTGAACCTGTAGGGGCCATTTGCGACGATTGCCGTGGTCGGTTTGAAAGGCTCGGGATTTGTTCCGGCAGCCCTGAACAGCCGGAAAGCCCAGATGTCGAGCGCGAGGCCCGCCACAAGCAGCACCCCGCCCACCAGCGTTTGCGGCGACCATACCGCCGGTGCGACCAGGAAACGGAGGGGAACCACAAACTCCAGAATGATCGCCAGCACCAGAAAGCCAACCGGATAGGTCGGCGGCAGGTGGGGAAGGCCGGGATTGTCTCGGTCCATATCGCTCATCGGTGCCTCCTGTGGGCCGTCGGATATTTTTATTTCATCCCGGCATTGAACTAAAGTAGAAGGCGGAACGATAGCGGACAAGCATCCAGAAGCGTCAGGAGGAGAAGCGCCATGGCCGAGGCACACGCTGCATCGCAAAAGGTAATCGATTACAGGGCGCTCGATCTCGGGGGGCGTTTTGCCCTTTCTGCGCCTGAACGCGGCTGGTCGGGCGAGATAGAGCTTCCCGGTGACGTTCACAATGCATTGCTGCAGGCGGGTGAAATCCCCGACCCTTATTTCGGCCAGAACGAGGACATCGTCGCCTGGGTTTATAAGACCCCGTGGACCGTCGAGCGGCGCTTTGACGTGCCCGCCGCCATGGCGCAGGGCTATCTGACGCTCACCCTCTCCGAGGTCGATTGCATAGCGACCGTGTTCCTCAACGGCGAAGAGATTGCGCAAACCCAGAACCAGTTCATTCGCTACGATCTCGACGTCACGGGCAAGATCGGGGCAGGGGAGAATACGCTCACCATCGCTTTCGCGGCCGTGCCGGAGATCGCCCAATCGCGTGCCGATGCGCACCCCTTCGCCATTCCCTACGCGGCCATGAACCAGAAGGTCGCCCACCTCAATTTCGTGCGCAAGACCGCCTGTCATGCCGGATGGGACTGGGGCATCTGCCTGATGCCGATCGGCGTCTATGGCCGCATGGAATTGCGCCGGTCCGCATTGGCGCGCACCGAAAGCGTCCAGGTCGAACAGCATCATGAAGACGGGAAGGTGAATCTGGTTCTCAAGACCAGGGTTCATGCCTTTGATTCCGGTGTGGTTTCGCTCACCCACACTATCGATGGCCAGACCGTCGGCGGCGATGTGACGGTGGAAAAGGGCGAGAACTTGATCGAGCACACAGTCATCATCGACCGTCCGAACCTGTGGTGGCCCGCCGGGCAGGGGGCGCAGCCGCTCTACGATCTCATCACCGATCTCGACGGCGAAACGACCGCCCGGAAGATCGGCCTGCGCCAGCTCGAATGGATCGTCGAAGCCGACGAGATCGATCACAGTTTCAAGTGTCGTATCAATGGACGCGACATCACGATGATGGGCGCCAACTGGATACCGGCTGATGCCATCCCCTCGCGCATTACGCCCGAGGTGGTCGAAGACCTGCTGCAAAGCGCGAGAGCGGCGAACTACAATATGGTCCGCGTCTGGGGCGGCGGGCAGTACGAGCCGGACTGGTTCTATGATCTGTGCGACGAGATGGGCCTGCTCATCTGGCACGATTTCATGTTTTCCTGCATGCCCTATCCGTCGGATCGCGCCTTCCTCGCTGACGTGCAGATCGAGATCACCCAACAGGTCCGCCGTCTTTCTTATCACGCTTCGATTGCCCTTTGGTGCGGCGACAACGAGGTGATCGGGTCGCTCAACTGGTATCCCGAAACCAAAGCCAACCGCGACCGGCATCTGGCCAATTACGACAGGCTTTCCAAACTGCTCGCCGAGACCGTCGAGGACGAGGACCCTCAGCGCCGTTTCTGGCCCTCCTCGCCCTCGCTTGGCTACATGGATTTTGCCGATGGCTGGCATATCGATACGCGCGGCGACATGCATTTCTGGGACGTCTGGCACTCGGCAAAACCCTTCGAGCACTACCGTACAGTGCAGCCCCGCTTTGCCTCCGAATTCGGCTTTCAGTCGTTCACGTCGATGAATGTCATCGAGAGCTTCACCGACCCCAAGGACCGCAATCCATCGTCCCCGGTCATGGAAACCCACCAGCGAAACGATGGTGGCAATGCCCGCATCCTTGAAACCATGTGCCGCTATTTCCGCTTTCCCAAGGGGTTTGAGGAAATGGTGTTTCTCAGCCAGATCCAGCAAGGGCTCGCCATCAAGACGGCAATCGAGTTCTGGCGCTCCACCAAGCCGCGCTGCATGGGTACGCTCTATTGGCAGATCAACGACATCTGGCCGGTGGCGAGCTGGTCCAGTCTCGATTATGGCGGGCAGTGGAAACCGCTGCACTACCTCGCCAAACGCTTCTTTGCGCCAATCAATATCGTGGCCGTCCCCGAGGGCGATGATATTGTCATCAAGGGCATGAACGATGGTCCGACGCCCACCGATATCACGCTCAATGTGTTTTCCGTCGATATGGAGGGTAACGCCAAGCCCTTGCACGGACTCGATGTTTCGCTCGGACTTGAATCTGCGTCTGAACTGGTTCGTGTAGCGCGTGAGGCCGTATCGGCGGGGCAGTTTCTGATGCTCGAATGGCGCGATCGCAACGGCGTGATGATCGGCAGCAATGATTTCTTTCCCCGCGCCCACAAATATTACGATCTGCCGCAGGCGCGGATCGAGGCACGGTGGACGCGAGGGCCAAGCGGCCCTGAACTCACCCTGCAATCGGACGCGTGTGCCTTCTTTGTCACGGCGCAGGTCGAACCTGCGGGATATTTCTCGGACAACTGTTTCACCCTCTTGCCCGGTCGCCCGGTTACCCTTAGCTTCTCGCCTCGCAGGGGTGCGGCGCCGGGCCTGGACGATCTCCAAAACAGTTTGCGGATCAGCCATTTGGCGGAAACATATTGAGCAGACGGAGATCACGGGATGAAACGTTCCCGCGTCAATGAAATCATTTCCGAAGCGGACGAATTCATCCGCTCTTTCGGCTATATCCTGCCCCCCTTCGCCTATTGGACACCGTCCGAAATGAAGGACAAGCAGGACCAGATCGACAACATCTTGCGCTCCGGGTTGGGCTGGGACGTGACCGATTACGGGCAGGGCGATTTCGATGCCCTCGGCCTGTTCCTGTTCACCGTCCGCAACGGCGATGCGGCCGATCTCGGCAAGGGGCGCGGCATGCTGTACGCGGAAAAGATCATGATTTCGCGTCACGATCAGATTTCGCCCATGCACCGTCACGCCATCAAGGCCGAGGACATCATCAATCGCGGCGGCGCCACGCTGGCGCTTCAGCTCTACAATGATGACGGGACCAACGAAGGCATCGACACCTCCGGGGACGTTGAAGTGTTTACCGATGGCATTCGCCGCGTCCTGCCCGCCGGGGGCATTCTCGAACTGTCCCCCGGCGAAAGCGTGACCCTGTTGCCGGGAAATTGGCACAAGTTCTGGGGTGAGGGCGGGGATGTGCTGATCGGTGAAGTCTCCACGGTCAACGACGATCGCACCGACAACACCTTCCTCGACCCCATCGGGCGATTCTCGGAGATCGAAGAAGACGTGGACCCGATCCATCTGCTGGTATCGGACTATGAAAAATGGTTCGGAATTGCAGGCGGCTCGGGCTACTGACGTCATCGTGATTATCGCATAGCGGAACAACTATCGCCTCGCTCGATTGGCAAAGTATGCCAATCAACGAGGAGAAAACGATGTTCCGACAAGCTCTTGCGGGTCTTGCCTGTGCCACGGCGCTCACGGCGCCCGCCATCGCCCAGACCTTCGAAACCGAGACGGGTTCGGTAACGCTCGTCCCGGTCGTCGAAGGGCTGCAATCGCCTTGGGGTATGGTGTTCCTGCCCGATGAGAGCATGCTGGTGACCGAACGGCCGGGCAATTTGCGGCACGTTTCGGCCGATGGTTCGATTTCCGACCCGATCGCGGGAATACCTGAGGTGGTTTTCGAAGGGCAGGGTGGTCTGCTCGATGTGGCGCTCGATCCCGAATTTGAAACCAACCGCTATGTCTATTTGAGCTACGCCGAGCCTGGCGACGAGGCCGGGACAAATTCGACGGCAGTCGCACGCGGTGTGCTGAGCGATGACATGACCCAATTGACCGACGTCGAGGTCATCTTCTCCCAGCAACCCAAACTGCCATCGGCGCTGCATTTCGGTTCCCGTCTGACGTTCGACAATGAGGGCTATCTGTTCATCACGACCGGTGAGCGGTCCGATGCCGAGTTCCGCGTGCAGGCGCAGGATCTCGATTCCCATCTCGGCAAGGTGATCCGCATCCTGCCCGATGGTTCGGTGCCCGAGGATAACCCGTTCGTTGATACGGAAGGGGCGTTGCCGGAAATCTGGAGCTATGGCCATCGCAACATGCAGGGCGCGGCGTTTCATCCCGATACGGGCGAGCTTTGGGTGGCCGAACACGGCCCCCGCGGCGGCGACGAGCTCAACAGGATCGTCGAGGGCGGCAATTTCGGTTGGCCATTGCTGACCGAGGGTACGGAATATTCCGGTGATCCGATCAATCCGCCCCAGGAACTGCCCGACGACCTGGTGGAAGCAGAAAGGACCTGGGTGCCATCTCCCGCGCCGTCCGGACTTGCGTTCTATACGGGCGATCTGTTCCCGGACTGGCAGGGTGATGCCTTCATGGGTGCGCTGGCAGGCACCGACCTGATCCGCATCGACCTCGAGGGTGAAGAGGTGCTGGGCGATGAATTTCTGTTCGGAGACGATTTTCCCCATCGTATTCGAGACGTGACGCAAGGTCCCGATGACGCGCTCTATCTGATAACCGACGCCGATCCGGGGCAGATTCTGCGGTTGAGCCCGGCCCAGTGATGGGATAATCAGTCCGGGCACCGGGGGAACCGGTGCCCGGGACTTGCCAAGCGCCCGGAGCGGGATCGAACTCGCACAGGGTGAGAGGCACCCTTGCTGGTCCCGCGCATTTGGGGACCATTCATGTTCACCAGAATCCTGCTCGCGGCGGCGCTTTGTGGCGTTGCCTCCATTTCGTCTGCGCCGGCTCAGGAGTTTACCTTCCGGCTGCACCAATTCCTGCCCATGACCGACAGCGTACCGCGCGACGGCCTCATTCCGTGGGCCGAGACCATAGAGGCGCAATCGGGGGGGAGGATAAAAATCGAATATTATCCCTCGATGATCCTCGGCGGCGCGCCCGCCAATCTGTTCGACCAGGCCCAGGATGGCGTTGTCGATCTGATCTGGACGGTGTTGGGCTATACGCCAGGGCGCTTTCCCAAATCCGAAGTGTTCGAGATGCCCTTTCTCGTCACCAATGCCGAGGACACCTCGCGCGCTTTCCAGCGTTTCGTCGAAGAAAACGCCATGGACGAATTTGCAGGGGTCAAGCTGATCGCCGTCCATACCCACGGACCCGGCGTTTTTCATTCGTCCAGCCCAATTGAAACGCTCGAGGATCTTGAGGGCTTGAAGGTACGGGGCGGCTCGCGGGTCATTTCCGCCATGCTGACCGATCTGGGCGCCGAAGCCATCGGCATGCCGGTGCCGCAGGTGCCCGAAAGCCTCTCGCGCGGCGTGATCGATGCCGCGACCATTCCCTGGCAGGTGACCATGGCGCTGCGCACCAGCGAGATCGTTTCCAACCACACCGAGTTTTCCGGCGATCATGGGCTCTATACCCAGACCTTTGCTTTCGTCATGAACCGGGACGCCTATGAAAGCTTGCCTGACGATCTCAAAGCGGTAATCGACGCCAATTCGGGTATCGAATGGGCGGGGCGCTTCGGCGCGGCCAACGATGCCGACGATATCGTGGCCCGCAATGAGGCGGTGGCCAACGGCAATACCATCGTGACGCTCGACGCCGAAGAAACCGCCCGCTGGCGCGCTGCGGCGCAGGTGACCATCGACAACTGGTTTGCCGAGGCCGCTGCGGGCGGTATCGATGGCGAGGCGCTGTATGGGCGAGCGCTTGAGTTGGTGGCGCAAGAGACGCAGTAAGGGAGCAAATGTGGCGGTGGCGCGTTGTCGTGCTATAGGCTGACGGCGCGCCGCCCGCACAATCCATTTTGATTTGATCGATAACGAGGTTCCCACCCCGTGCCCAAACTCTCCGACAAGCCGCTCCTTGAGGTGCGGACTGCCAAGATTCGCGATATCCCCGCCATCATCAAGCTGACCCAGAGGGTCTATCCCGAGGAAGGGCCCTACCTTCCCGGCACCATCCGCGGACAGATCAACGCCTTTCCCGAAGGCCAGTTCGTTGCCGTTTATGACGGGCAGATCGTTGGCTATGCGGCCACGCTGCAATTGGCCGAAAAGCAGATCTTCAAGCAGCACACCTGGGAAAATATCACCGGCGCCGGTTATGGCAGCCTGCACAACGCCAAGGGCGAATGGCTTTATGGCGTGGAAGTCTGTGTCGATCCGGGCCGCCAGCGCAACCGGATCGGGCGGCGGCTGTACGAAGCCCGCCAGCGGTTGTGCGAGGAACTCTGGCTCAAGGGCATTGCGTTCGGCGGGCGCCTGCCGGGCTATCGCCGCAACAAGAAGGATTATCCGCGCGCCAGCCAGTATTTCCAGGCGGTGGTCGATCGCGAAGTGCGCGATCCGGTGGCGAGCTTTCAGATGAAGCTCGGCTTCGAGCCCGAACTGCTGCTGCGCAACTATCATCCGGACGATAAGGCCTCGGGCGGACATGCCGCGCTCATGGTGTGGCGCAATCCGCGCTACGATGAGGAAGACGAGGCACGTCCGGCCCACAAGCGCAGCCGGGAAACCGTGCGCGTGACCACCGTTCAACTCGAAGCGCGCCGGTTTGTCGATGCGGACGCCTTCTTCGAACACATGGAATATTTCGCCGACGTGGCCGCTGACTATTCGTCGGATTTTGTCGTGTTTCCCGAGCTCTTCACGCTGATGCTGCTGTCGAGCGAGCCCGAGCAGCCGCCCCATGAGGCGATCCTGAGGCTGACTGAATATACCCCGCAATTTGTCGAGCGCATGCAGCAGATGGCGCTCAAATACAACATCAACATCATCGGTGGGACGCATCCGACCATCACCGAGGACGAGGATATCCAGAACGTGTGTTACGTTTTCCTGCGCGACGGCACCGTCCACGCCCAGGAAAAAATGCACCCGACCCCCGACGAACGCGATTATTGGGGGATCGTCGGCGGGGATTCCGTTGACGTGATCGATACCGATTGCGGGCCGATCGGGGTGATGATCTGCTACGATAGCGAGTTTCCCGAAGTCGCCCGCCGGCTTGCCGATCAGGGCGCCCGCATCATGTTCGTGCCCTATTGCACCGACACCCGGCAAGGCCACCTGCGGGTGAAATATTGCTGCCAGGCCCGCACCATCGAGAACCAGTGTTACGTCGTGACCTCGGGGATCACCGGCAATCTGGCCAATGTCGACAACCTCGATATCAACTACGCACACTCTTCGATCTTCACGCCCTCCGATATGCCCTTCGCCCGCGACGGGATTGCGGCGGAGGCCAGCGAGAATGTGGAGATGGTGGTGGTCGCCGACCTCAACCTCTCGACCCTGCAATGGGCCCGCTCTCAGGGTGCCGTACGGAACCTGCGCGACCGGCGTTTCGACCTTTATCGCATCCGCTGGAAGGATGGTGGATAAGTTTGCGCTTATGCAGCCGCGCATGCCAAACCCACCGACGGCGATATCGCCTCGGTTTCTTATGGGATAGACGGCATGGGGCGATGAACGCTCCGCATGATTTAGTTTTTATATGAAGCGATCATCGCCCCACGCATCCGAGGTTTTGGGCTTATGGCGGCGTCTCGGGCTGGGGTTTGTTGGCTTTTTGTGGGTCGGTTGGTCGAACCGGAAGGGCCATCCCCGGATCAAGTCCGAGGACATGCTTTTCCTGCCAACCTCCCGTATCCCCCAAAACCACCGGTGCCCCTCTCCCTTTCGGGAGTACGACGTGGACTCCCATCCTCGCCCGGCCATCCGTCCGCTTTGGGCCTTCCCTGCGGCGACCCGCATGGAACCCGGATCGGTCTCACCGGAAGCTCGTATGCATCCTCGTCTCTGGCGACACCGTGCGGGGAGAATGCATGAGATTGAGGGAGCGGGGATAAAGTTTTTTGCGCAGCATTTCCACCTTCACCCGCGTCATCCTCGGGCTCGACCCGGGGATCCGCAACGCTGCTGTTGTGCAGCGCAGAAGTGGCGCCCCCTCGCGCCTCACGGCTCCTCAACCCCTTCACCGGCTGCCCGACGCAGCAGATCCCCGGGTCAAGCCCGAGGATGACGATGGGGGTGGGGTGAATGGTGGTGATGGAGCCGAGAAGGTGGCCCAAGCCCCATTGCTATCTTGGACATGATCCGGGACCCAGCAGCCTTGCCGACCCTCCGGTGCGTGAAGAGAGGCTCATGGACCCCGGCCTTCGCCGGAGCAAGGGAGGGTGAGGCTTGCTCTCCAGCATCTCATCCTCCCCCGCGTCATCCTCGGGCTTGACCCGGGGATCCGCAACGCTGCTGTTGTGCAGCGCAGAAGTGGCGGCCCCTCGCGCCTCACGGCTCCTCAATCCCTTCACCGGCTGCCCGATGCAGCAGATCCCCGGGTCAAGCCCGAGGATGACGATGGGGGTGGGGTGAATGGTGGTGATGGAGCCGAGAAGGTGGCCCAAGCCCCATTGCTATCTTGGACATGATCCGGGACCCAGCAGCCTAGCCGACCCTCCGGTGCGTGAAGAGAGGCTCATGGACCCCGGCCTTCGCCGGGGCAGCAAGGGAGGGTGAGGCTTGCCCTCCAGCATCTCATCCTTCCCCATCGTCATCCTCGGGCTCGACCCGGGGATCCGCAACGCTGCTGTTGTGCAGCGCAGACGTGGCGACCCCTCGCGTCTCACGGCTCCTCAAGCCCTTCACCGGCTTCCCGACGCAGCGGATCCCCGGGTCAAGCCCGAGGATGACGATGGGGTGGGTGAATGTCTGGTGATGGAGCCGAGAGCATGACCCGACACCCATCGCTGCCCCACTGGCCCTAATCGACGTTGAACATCCATTTTACGCCCCAGCGGTCATAGAGCATGCCGAAACGCTTGGCCCAGAAGGTTTGTTCGAGCTCCATTTCCACTTCGCCACCCTCGCTGAGGGCGGCGAACATGCGCTCGGCCTCCTCGACGGTTTCGGGGTGGACGGAAAGATAGGCGCCGGAGAAGGAATTGGCCTGCGCCATGGGGGCATCGGAGGCGAAGAGCTTGCCGTCCGGCCAGTTCAGGACCGCGTGCATGATCTGGTTCTGCATCTCGGCCGGAACGTGCTCGGCCGATGGCGTGTCCTTGTGGGCGGTCATTTCCAGTTCGCCGCCCAGCACCGATTGGTAAAAGCTCATCGCCTCGCGGCAATCGCCGGCGAAGTTGAGATACGGTGTGATCTTCATGTGGAGCCTCCTCGGGCCAGATCAGGAAAAGACGTTCATTTTCAATATCTAAGGCAAAGGATCGGATTCAGATTACGATACCCCTGAATCCGATCGTCAGCCAATTGAATCTCTTTATTAATTGGCCTGCGCGGCGATAAAGTTCTCGATCAGCGGCAACAGCAGGTCGGTCTTGAGCACGATATCGTAATGCGTTGCGCCCGGGATCACCGCGAACTGGCGGGCGGTATTGAGATCGGGTCCCATGGGGCCGGTCGAGGACTGGCCGCCGAGCAGGCGGAACATCTCGAGCGCCTTGTCGAACTGGACGAGATCGGTGTCCCCGATGATCATCAGAACCGGCACCGGGATCGAGGCGATCTGCTCGTCGGTCCATGACTGTTCGCCCGAAACCATCGATTCGCGGATCTTGTCCACGAATCCGGCAAACCGCTCGGGTTGGGGCGCAACGGCCTCATAGGCGGCGAGCATGGGCGTGCCTTCCATCATGTCCGCCGTCATATAGGGCCAGCCGGCACGCACCGAATCCCAGATCGAATCCGGCTGGTGAGAGGCCGAGATGATGACAAGGTTCCTGACCAGTTCGGGATGCAGGACGCCCACGCCCATTGCGGTGCCCCCACCCATGGAAAAGCCCACGATATCGATGGGACCCAGATCCATCTGCTCGATGAACCCCGAAACGTCCTGGGCGAACTGCTGTATGGACAAGGGGCGGTCGAGATCGACGGTACGGCCATGGCCTTCGAGTTCGATGGCATAGACCTTGCGGTTTTCCGCGAGCGCGGGAAGGATCGGGCCCCAGGCTTCGATGGTCATCAGCCCGCCATGGATGAGCAGCAGCGGCTCGCCTTCGCCATGGACCTGATAATACATGTCGAGCCCGTCCACGTTGACGGTTCCATCTTCGGAAGGAGCCGGAAAATCGGTGCTGAGCTGGATGGGATCGAACGTCTCTGCCATGGTGGCCTCCTGAGCGCCGGCAGGCAAGGAAACGAGCGCCGCAAGGGCGATCGCCGCGAAAGTGGTCTTGATGAACATGGTGTCCTCCTTGGGTATGATGCCTCTAGGACGGACAGCCGTTTTGCATCCCGACAAAACGCGAAAAAAATTATGCGCCCGAGGGCGAGCCGCCCAGTTTGTCGAGATGAGCCCGGATATGAACGGCCTCGGCCGTGGTATTGGCATGGGCAATGGCGATGTCGAAAGCGATGCGCGCTTCCTCGATGCGGCCGAGATCCTTGAGCAGTCCGCCACGCAATCCGTGGAAATAGAAATAGCCTCCCAGCGCGTCGGCCAGAGGCTCGATCAGGTCGAGCGCCGCTTGCGGACCATCGATCTTCGAGACCGCCACGGCGCGGTTGAGCGTGACGACGGGGGAGGGCTGCAGGCTTTCGAGCACCCGGTAGAGCAATTCGATTTCGGTCCAGTCGGTATCGGCTGGCGTCTTCGCATGGGCGTGCAGCGCCGCAATGGCCGCCTGAACCTGAAACACACCGGGGCGGCGGTGCCGCATCGCCTTGTCGATCAGGGCAAGGCCCTCGTCGATCATGCGCCGATCCCAGAGCGTGCGGTCCTGATCGTCGAGCAGGACGATATTGCCGTTCGCGTCGAACCGCGCGGCGTCGCGCGACTGCTGGATCAAAAGCAGCGCCAGAAGGCCCATCAATTCGGGCTCGGTCGGGAACAGACCCAGCAGCAGACGGGCCAGCCGGATCGCCTCCTCGGCAAAGGTGCTGCGGGTTTCCGACCGCTCGCCGGCCGAGGTGTAGCCTTCGTTGAACACCAGATAGACCATGGCCGCGACCGCTCCCACCCGCTCGGCGCGGTCGGCCGCGTCAGGCGTTTCGAAACTCGCGCCCGATTTGGCGATGCGCGCCTTGGCGCGGGTTATGCGCTGTTCCATGGCTGCGTCCGAAACCAGGAAGGCGCGGGCGATCTGCTTGACCGTCAACCCCGAAACGATGCGCAGCGCCAGGGCGATCTGCTGGGTAGCGGGCAGGTCCGGGTGGCAGCACACAAACAACAGCCGCAAGATGTCGTCCCGATAGTGCGAATCGTCGATCCGCTCGGCGATGTCGGTTTCCGCGTCCGAGGTGTCGGAAATCTTGTCTTCTTCGGGCAGGGCGGTGAAGCGCGCGCGGCGGCGGACGCTGTCTATGCCCGAATTGCGGCCCACAAGGATCAGCCATGCCGCCGGATCGCGCGGCGGCCCGTTTTTCGGCCAGGATTTCAGCGCCCGCAGGCAGGCCTCCTGGAAGGCTTCCTCGGCCATGTCGAGGTCGCGAAAATACCTGTACAGCGCGGCAACCGCCCGGGGGCGGGCGCCTGCCAGTGTCAGGCCAATCCAGTCGGCATCCTTGTCGTTCACTTTGCTTGGGCTCCGGGGAAAAAGTCGCGGACCGGCCGGATCTCATAGGACCCCATGCCGGGATTGGCTTCGGCCAGATCGCGCACAACCTGCACGACCTCTTCGAGGCTCTCCGCGTCGATGACATAAAAACCGAGGAATTGTTCCTTGGTTTCGGCGAAAGGCCCGTCCAGCACCATGGGCTCGCCCGCTGTCTTGCGCAGCGTCGTGGCGGCGGTGGTCGGCATCAGCCGCGCCACCGGGCCCATCTTGCCCGCTTCGACCAGCGGCTGCTGGACGGCGAGAAGATCGGCCATGATCTTGTCGTCGTGTTCTTTCGACCACCCGCCAACAGCGGCTTCGTCGTTGTAGCAAAGGATTGCGTAGAGCATGGCCAAACTCCTTATATGGCGAGGACGTACCCGTTTTGCCGTATCCGACAGGGCGGGCGAAATTTTCCATAGGTTAAAGCAAACGGCAGATTGCATCGGGTTGCTACCGATTGCCAGTGTCGGCGTGCAACCCTGGCCGGTCATGCGGCGTTGGATATCGTGCGAGCAAATCCTCGGGAGATATTTGCCATGACGCTGACGCGGAGCGAGATCGAGCGGGTGCTCGGTCCTATCGATGAACATCTTGCGGCTGAAATATCGGCCACCGAAGCGACCACGGCCGACCTGACCATGGCATTGGCCTGGCTCGAGGCCGATGAGGCGCGGGTCAATGAGGGCGACCATTTGCCAACCGGCAAGGTTGCCGAATTGATCGGCATTCTTGAAACTGCAGATGATGAGGAAGGATACGCTCTTCCCCCCTCGCAGCCTCAAGACTGGGCGCAGTAAGGGACTGGACAAGACGGACAAATTTTAGTGAGGTAGGAGTCTTTCCCCGCGCTTTGGCGCGTCACTATATTTGTTTGAGCGGGGCCATGTCGGCAAAGTTCAAGTCGTTTATCACCGATCTTCTTGCCCAAATTGACATCGAAATCGGCGGCTCCAGGCCTTGGGATATCCAGGTTCATGACGACCGGCTGTTCAGCCGCGTGATGACCCAGGGCACCCTTGGGCTGGGCGAAGCCTATATGGATGGCTGGTGGGACAGCGAGGCGATCGACCAGTTTTTATACCGATGCCTGACGGGACAGCTACAGAGCAAGGTCAAGTTCGATCCGGCGCTGGCGCTTCTGACCATCAAGGGCATGGTGCTCAATCCCCAGCGGCTGCATGTGCGCGAAGTGGGCGAAAAGCACTATGACATCGGCAACGATCTTTACAGGCGCATGCTCGATCCGCGCATGATCTATTCGTGCGGATATTGGCGCGAAGCGGAAACACTCGATGCGGCGCAGGAAGCCAAACTCGACCTGATCTGCCGCAAGATCGGCCTCAAGGAGGGCATGCGCATCCTCGATATCGGCTCGGGCTGGGGCGGCCTTCTCAAATTCGCGGCCGAGCGTTATGGCGTCTCGGGGCTGGGAATCACGGTTTCCAAGGAACAGATGGCCTACGCCAACGAAACGCGGGGCGACCTGCCCATCGAAACCAGGCTCATGGACTATATGGACCTCGATGGCCAGTTCGACAGGATCGTCTCGGTCGGCATGTTCGAGCATGTGGGCTACAAGAACTACCGTCCCTATTTCTCCAAGGTCAGCGAATTGCTGTCCGATGACGGGCTGTTTCTTTTGCACACGATCGGCGGCAGCCTGACACGCAGGGCTGGTGAGCCCTGGCTGGAAAAATACATATTCCCCAACGGCATGCTGCCCTCGCCCAAACAGGTCGCGACAGCGGTGGAAGGCAAGCTGATCATGGAGGACTGGCACAATTTCGGCGCAGACTACGATCCGACGCTCATGGCGTGGTATCGGAATTTCGAGGCCGCGTGGCCCGAGATTTCCGAAAACTACGGCGAGCGCTTCCATCGCATGTGGCGCTATTACCTTTTGAGTTGCGCCGCCATATTCCGCGCCCGCTGGGTGCATCTGTGGCAGGTGGTCTATTCAAAGGACGGGCTGCAGGGTGGATATCTGTCGGTGCGCTAAAGCCCGGCGCCAACAAGGGGCGCGAGAAACACCAGCGTAATCGGGACGGTTACGACCCCTAAAACCGTTTGGAACGCGATGATGCCCGCCATAAGGGGTGCATCGCCGCCCAGTTGCCGTGCCATGACATAGGCCGACGATGCCGTGGGCAGGCACTGGATCAACAGCACCACCAACGCCGCCGGCCCCGTCAGCCCGACGGCGAGACAGATCGCGGCAGTGAGGGCCGGAATGAGCAGGAAACGCGCGGCGGTTGCGACCAGGGCGGGGCGGATGCCGCGCCCCAGCGCTTCCCAGTTCAGTGCCGCACCGACGCACAAAAGGCCGATCGGCAGGGCCGCCTGACCCATGGCCTGCATGAAGCCTTCGAGGCCGGCAGGCAAAGCGATGCCGGTCAGTCGCAGGATGACCCCCGCCACGCAACCCAGAATCAATGGATTGAAGGCTATGGATTTGACCACGCCCATGGCGGAGGGCTGGCGATCGCCATAACGGGCGAAAACCAGCGAACACACGATGTTGACGGTGGGAACCAGGATGGCGTTGACGACGGCCGCCAGCGCCGCGCCGGGCACGCCAAGCAACCCGACGGCGGCGGTGACGCCGACGTAATTGTTAAAGCGTATGCCACCCTGGACCACCGAAGTCAGGGCCGGGCCGTCGAACCGCGTTATCCGGTTGGCGGCAAGGAGAACCAATGTTCCGATCACCGCCGGACTGACCAGCCCCGCAGCGATCAGCCCGATGGGAGCCTCGGAAAGGTCGGCCTTGTAAAGCCCGTGAGCAAACAGCAGCGGGAGAAGGACGAAATAGGCAAGCCGCTCGGCCTGCGGCCAGAATCCCTCACCCAGAAAGCCGAAACGCTTGAGCAGGTGCCCAAGCGTGATGATGAGCGCGATGGGCAGCAGGGCGGAAAAGATAAGAGCGAGCATGGACATCCAGACATCAAGGAGCAAGCGTTTTTAGCGGCCACTATCGGATCGGCCAAGCTCTACCTGTTCGGTCGGGATTTTCCACAGCGGGCAATTCCATGCTCATGGCGAACCATTTCCTGGCAGGCTTTTTTGCTCCTCACACAATTTTTGATCGCCCAGCCCTCGCACCTTCATCGCCATTGAGCGATAATGGGACAACAGAACAATCGGGAGATTTTTTATGCGCCTGACCGTAACGGCACTGGCCATTTCCGCAGCGCTGACCGTACCGGCCCTCGCTCAATCCGAAGTCACGCCTTTGGTCGATGCCAACTGGCTGATCGAAAATGCCGGGGCTGACAACGTGGTCATCCTCGACATTCGCGACAATATCGAAGGCACCGATCTGGGTGAATTGCCCTATGTCGCCAATTCGGTTGTCGCCCCGTACGGTTCGGCCGGTTGGCGCACCGAAATTGAAGGCGTTCCGGGGCAGATCCCGCCCGTCGAACAGGTTGCCGAACTGATCGGCTCGCTCGGGATCGACAATGACGATCACGTGGTGATCCTGCCCTGGGGCACCGATTCCTCGGAAATCGGCGGCGCCACGCGCGTTTATTGGACCTTCAAATATCTCGGCCATGACGAGGTTTCGATCCTCGATGGCGGCTGGCGCCAGTTCGATGCGGCCGGCGGCGAACGCGTTGCGGAACTTGCAGCGCCCGAAGCGGCCGAATTTACCGCCGACGTGCGCCCCGAACTGATCGCCACCACCGACGACGTCCTCGAAGCGCTCGAAAACGGCACGGCGCTGGTCGATGGCCGTCCTGTGGAACAGCATCTGGGCCAGTCCAAGAGCCCGGTGGTTGCCACGGCGGGCACGATCCCCGGCTCGGTCAACATTCCGCACTCTGAATTCTACAGCTCGGAATATGCCCGCTTTGCCCAGCCCGATACCGTGGCTGCGCTGCTCGAAGCGGTGAACGTAACCTCGGATGAAGACAGCATCGTCTTCTGCAACACCGGCCACTGGGCGTCGGTCGCCTGGTTCGGCCTGCACGAAATCCTCGGCAATGAAAACGCCTCGATGTATGACGGCTCGATGGCTGAATGGACAGCCGACCCGTCACGTCCGGTAGAATAATCGGTAGACCTCCAGTCCGGCCCTTGCAGATGCCCCGATGTTCGGGGCATCTGTTGTTTCGCTGAAAAGCCTGCTCATTTTTGAAAGATCGACATGTCTGACGTCGCTCTCGATCGCCCATCCTATCTTCCCGCCGCGGTGTCCGATCGGGGCCCAACGCTGGTTACCGGGCTGGGACTGATCCTCGGTTTCATCGCCATCTGGTATCTCGTCGATCTGCGGCAGGCCTCCCTGTTCGCCATCGGCGGCGGGCTGGGTGCCGCGCTCTATCACGGTGCTTTCGGCTTTACCGGCGGCTGGCGCCGCATGGTGGTGGAAAAGCGCGGCCGCGGCATGCGCGCCCAGATGCTCATGATCGGGGTTACCGCGATAGCCATGATGCCGCTTCTGGCGGCCGGCGATCTCGGTGGGCAGCCGCTCGTGGGCGCGCTGGCGCCGGTCGGTGTCTCGGTCATCGTCGGCGCGACGATGTTCGGCTTCGGCATGCAACTGGGCGGTGGCTGCGGATCGGGTACGCTGTTCACGGTCGGCGGCGGATCGGCGCGCATGCTGGTGACGCTGGCCTTCTTTATCGTCGGTGCGGTGCTCGGCACGGCTCACCTGCCGTTCTGGCTCGAAACGCCTTCGTTTGGCGTTATCGATGCGCGGGTGCAGTTCGGGCTGCCCGTCGCCATCGGCCTGACAATCATTGCCCTTTCGCTCGTTGCCATCGTTACCGCTGTGATCGAAAAGCGCGCGCACGGTAATCTCGAACCCGAGCCCGCGCCCAAGCGTCCAGGCTGGTCATGGCTGCTCTATGGTCCCTGGCCGCTGGTCGGGGCAGGGCTGGTGCTGGCCATCCTCAATATCGCGACCCTGCTGGTGGCCGGCCATCCGTGGTCGATCACCTATGGTTTCGGGTTGTGGGGCGCAAAGATTGCCGATGCCGTCGGTATTCCCGTCGCGACCTGGGAATTCTGGACCTGGCCGGCTCAGGCTCAGGCGCTCAATTCCTCGGTTCTGACCGATAACACTTCGGTCATGGATTTCGGCATCATCCTTGGCGCCGGTCTAGCCGCCGCGCTGGCCGGAAAATTTGCTCCCAAGGCCAAACTGCCGCTCGGTTCGCTGATCGCAGCCGCCGTGGGCGGCATCCTGATGGGCTATGGTGCCCGGCTTTCGTTTGGCTGCAACATCGGCGCGCTGTTTTCCGGCATCGCCTCGGGCAGCCTGCATGGCTGGCTGTGGTTTGTCTGTGCCTTTGTCGGTTCGTTTATCGGCATCTGGGCCCGCCCTCTGTTCGGACTTGATGGATTCGCCAAGAAATGACCACCGGACGTAACACCCTCCTGTTCGGTGCGGCGCTGGCCGTCGGCACCGTGGCTATCGCCGCCGACCACATCTCCAACCCGGTCGTCCGCGCCTCAAACCCCGTGGCGCAGAGCGAAGCGGGCACCGCAAGCCCCGCCGTCGCGCCCTGTGCCGCTGGTGCCCCCTGCGCAGCCGGTGCGCCTGTCGCTGCGGCCCCTTGCGCTGCCGGGGCTCCCGTAGCGGCGGCCCCCTGCGCGGCGGGGGCGCCGTTAGCCTCCGCCCCGCCGCCGCCTGCGCCAATGCCCGAGGAACCGGCAAGCCAGCTTGCCGCTCCGCCCCCGCCGCCCGCGCCCATGCCCGAACCGGAAGAGGCCGAACCCGAACTGGCCCCGCCGCCTCCGCCTCCAGCCGCGATGCCCGAGGGGGCGACCGAAGCACCCGATCTCGTGGTGAACTGATGAGTGATGCCCGCCAGCAGGCCATGCACGAAATCGCTTTCTGCGAATCGGTGCTCGCCAAGGGCGGACTCACGGTCCTGACCGAAACCCTGCGCGATGCGCCCGACATTTCGGTCTGGACCCATTACCCCAAGGACGACGTCTTCGATCCGCAAACCGGAGCGCAATGGTTTTACCATTCACACCCCGCCGACGACCCCGACGGGGCGATCGAGCACGGTCATTTTCACTGTTTCGTGCGCCCGCAGGGCACCAGCGGTCCCATCCACCACCTGATCGCCATTGGCGTCGATCCCTTCGGCAAGCTCAAGCGGCTGTTCACGGTCAACCAATGGGTGGTGGGCGACGACTGGCTCGACGCCGCGCCCACAATTGCGCTGCTGGAAAAATTCGACGTTCACATGCCGCGCCCCTCCTATCTGGTCAATCGCTGGCTGACGGCGGTGCTGGCCGCTTACGATGACGAGATTCGGACGCTGATTCACGAGCGCGACAGAACTCTCGCCGCACACCGTCCCGAGGGCGATATCGCCGTGCGGGACGACAAGAGTCTCGAAGTCACCTCCGAACTAATACTTTAGAGTATCCGTTCAGGTTTTAACGGAACCGCTTGTCGTCCTCTCCGTCGCTGCCCCGGCGAAAGCCGGGGTCCAGAAGCGCGAACCGAGGCACCAGCGTTTGGAGCAGCTCTCATGGGCCCCGGCTTTCGCCCGGGCAGCGCAAGAGGAAAAGGGTGCTTGCGTAATTAAGGGCTCCGGCTGTCTCTTTGTCGTCAAACAGCTACTTTTGTGCTCAGACTTGCCAAATGGCATTATTCTTCCTATTTTATGCCAAGAGGTAAAACCATGCTCCACGAACTACCCAGAGCCGACGCCGCCCCCGAGCGTCCCCAGATCACGGCGACCGAAGCCGCCGCCATGGCGCGCACGGTTGTAAACCTGTTTGCGCGTTGGGATCTTTCGGACGCCGAGGCGCGGGAAATCCTTGGGGGCCTCGCCGCCCGCACCTATGCGCGCTGGAAAGCAGGGGAGGTGGGGCGCATCGACCGCGATCTGGCGACTCGCCTGTCGCTGCTCATGGGCATCCACAAGGGGTTGCGTTATCTCTTTACCGATCCGGCGCGCGGTTACGCTTGGGTCAAAAAGACAAATTCGGCGCTCGGTGGTCGCACACCGGTCGATATCATGGCCGAAGGTTCCATTTTCGCGCTGGCCCGCATCCGCAGCTATCTCGACGCCGAACGGGGCGGCTGGTGAGTGTTCCGCTTACCCCCGTAAAATGGGGCAGGGCGTTTCGGATCATCCGTACCATCTATCCGCCCATAGATCTGTTCGAGGACATCGCCGACCCCGCCGATTGGGAGGCGCTGGCATCGGCGGAATCGAAAACCAACCCGCGTGTCTGGGAGCACCTGGGCCGGCTCGACCTGATCCCGCCGCACCGCCGGGTGGCTGGGCAGGGGGCAAGCTGGCTGATGGCGCCCTTCGTTCATGTCAGCACCGACCGGCCGGGCCGGTTTGCCGACGGGACCTATGGCGTTTACAGCGCCGGCAGCAGCGAGGAAGTGGCCATCCGCGAAGTGGCCCATCATCACGGTATCGCCATGGCGGCCAGCGCCGAGGAGCCCGGCTGGACCTCGCAATTTCGCGTTCTGGTCAACGCGCTCGATCTCGACCTGCACGATGTGCGCGGGCGTCCCGATTGTCACCTGCCGGACGATTATGGACCGCCGCAAACGCTCGGCAAGACGTTGCGCGCGACCGGCAGCAATGGCGTTATTTACCGCAGCGTGCGCGCACCGGGCGGCGAATGTGTCGGCATCTTCTGGCCCGACCTCATGGAAATCCCGGTGCAGGGCGACCATTTCGATTTCCACTGGGACGGCACGCGCGTCGACCGCGTGCGCAACTCGAGCACCAGCGCCATCTTCGCCCTGTAATTGTGGCCCCGACCACCCTATATCAAGGCTTGACCTTACCATGATGGGAAGCCTTACCGTGGCTTCACACAGTCAAGGATTACGCCATGAACGCCCCAGTTTCACGCCAATCGGCCACGTTGATTTTTCCCGTCGAGGGGATGAGCTGCGCGTCCTGCGTCAAGCGCGTTGAAACGGCAGCCGCAAAATTGCCGGGCGTCGTCCAAGCGCATGCCAATTTTGCCAATGAAACACTGGTCATCAGTCCGGCACCCGACTTCGATGCCGCTGCCTTGCGTGCGGCCATCACGGACGCAGGCTACGAACTGCCGGTTGAAACGCTGGAAATCGGCATTGAGGGCATGAGTTGCGCCTCTTGCGTCAAGCGAGTCGAGGACGCGCTGGTGGCTGCGCCCGGAATCGTCTCGGTATCGGTCAATCTGGCGACCGAAAGGGCAACGCTCGATGTCGTGGGCGGCGAGGCCGGTCTTGCCGCGGCGGAAGCGGCGATCACGGGGGCCGGCTACACGCCTCATCGCCTCTCCGATCAGCACACCCAAACCCGCGAACAGGCAAAGGCCGATGAAATCGGCGCGCTGCAGCGCGACGTCGTCATTTCCGCAATCCTCACCCTTCCATTGTTCGTTCTGGAGATGGGCAGTCATTTTTATACGCCTTTCCATCAATGGCTGATGCAAACAGTGCCCACAGGGTGGCTCTATCCGGCCTATTTCATCCTGGCCAGCGCTGTGCTGTTCGGCCCGGGCCGCCGGTTTTTTGTCAAAGGTGTTCCGGCGCTTTTCCGGCGCACTCCCGACATGAATTCGCTCGTGGCCCTCGGGGCTGGCGCGGCATATCTCTATTCGAGCGTCGTGACCTTCGCCCCGCACCTCCTGCCCGATACGGCGCGCAACATCTATTTCGAAGCAGCGGCGGTCATCGTTACGCTCATTCTGGTTGGCCGCCTGCTCGAAGCCCGCGCCAAGGGGCGCACCAGTGACGCCATAAAGCGGCTGGTTGGCCTGCAGGCCAAATCGGCCCGCGTGCTGCGTGGCGGTGAGACCATCGAAATCGCGCTTGATGACGTCAATGTCGGCGATATCGTCATCATCCGGCCCGGCGAGAAAATCCCGGTCGACGGGACGGTGACCGAGGGATCCTCCTTTGTCGACGAGGCGATGATTTCGGGCGAGCCGGTGCCGGTCGCCAAGGCCGAGGGTGACGCCGTGATCGGCGGCACGATCAACACCACCGGCAGCTTCCGGTTCGAAGTCACCAAAATCGGCGGCGATACGATGCTCGCCCAGATCATAAGGCTGGTCGAACAGGCACAGGGCTCCAAATTGCCCATTCAGGCGCTGGTGGATCAGGTGACCGCATGGTTCGTGCCAGCCGTCATGGTCATCGCGGCGCTGACCTTCATCGTCTGGGCCGTTTTCGGTCCCGATCCGGCTTATACCTTCGCGCTGGTCAATGCCGTCGCGGTGCTGATCATCGCCTGCCCCTGCGCTATGGGGCTGGCCACCCCGACATCGATCATGGTCGGGACGGGAAGGGCGGCAGAGCTGGGGGTTTTGTTCCGCAAGGGCGAGGCGCTGCAGCTTCTCCAGTCCGTCGGCATCGTCGCCTTCGACAAGACCGGGACACTGACCAAAGGCGCTCCCGAACTGACCGATATGATCGTGGCCGACGGGTTCGAGGACGGCGAGGTGCTTTCGCTGATTGCGGCGGTTGAGGCCAACTCCGAGCATCCGATCGGCCAGGCTATCGTTGCGGCGGCCCGTGACCGGGACTTGGTCCTGCCCGAGATTGCGGGTTTCGACTCGGTACCCGGCTTCGGCGTCGTTGCCGACGTTTCAGGACACCGTGTCGAGGTCGGCGCGGATCGCTACATGGAGCGTCTCGGTATCGATATCGCCGCGTTTACGCCCGACATCGAGAGACTGGGCCATCAAGGCAAAAGCCCGCTTTTCGCCGCTATCGATGGAAGACTGGCCGCGATTGTCGCGGTGGCCGATCCCATCAAGCCCACAAGCGCCGAAACCATTGCCCATCTGCACGCGCTGGGTCTTCAGGTCGCAATGATAACCGGGGACAATACGCACACGGCACGCGCCATCGCGGACCAGCTCGGCATCGATCATGTGGTGGCCGAAGTGCTGCCCGAAGGCAAGGTCGCGGCCATCGAAAAGCTCAAGGCAGATGGCCGAAAGCTCGCCTTCGTCGGCGACGGTATCAACGACGCGCCCGCACTGGCGGCTGCCGATGTCGGTATCGCCATCGGCACGGGCACCGATGTGGCCATCGAAAGCGCCGGCGTGGTGCTGGTGGGCGGCGACGTGCGCGCGGCGGTGCAAGCCATCGCCATTTCGCGGGCCACCATGGCCAATATCCGGCAAAATCTCGGCTGGGCCTTCGGCTATAATGCGCTGCTGATCCCGGTTGCCGCCGGCGTGCTTTTTCCCGCGTTTGGCATTCTGCTCTCGCCCATGCTTGCCGCGGGCGCCATGGCACTCTCGAGCGTCTGCGTCGTCACCAACGCCCTGCGCCTGCGAGCCTATCGTTCCCCGCTGACCGTTGAAAACAGGAGCCCAACGCCATGAACATCGGACAAGCTGCAAAGGCGTCGGGCGTGACGGCCAAGATGATCCGCTATTACGAATCCATCGACCTCATCACTCCGGCCGACCGGACCGAAAGCAATTACCGCGTCTATGGCACCGACGATATTCACACGCTGCGCTTCATCAAGCGGGCCCGCAAGCTGGGCTTTTCCATGGATGAAACCGCGGCGCTTCTGGGCCTCTGGCAGGACAAGTCCCGCGCCAGCGCCGACGTCAGGGCCATCGCCACCAACCACATCGCCGACCTTGAGCGCAAGATCACCGAGCTCCAGGAAATGGCGGGCACCCTCAAGCACCTCGTCCATTGCTGCTCGGGCGACGACCGGCCCGACTGTCCTATCCTCGGCCAGCTCGCCGGGGCCTGACGAGGAGGGCCGCTGGCGCGGTTCCGTCAGGCGGGCTGCGTCTGGCGCTTCGGCATGCCGGGTTGGTCCCAATTGCGGCGACGCCATTGCAGGGCGGCAACGAGCCCGATCAGCAGGAGTGCCGGAATATAGGTCAGCTCGTTGGCCGGGCTGTTGGGATCCCGGACAAAGACACGGCTGATGGTCTGGCCGGCTGAGATCCCCAGCCTTTCGGCCTGGCTGCCAAAGCCGGTGCCCAGCACCTGCACCGCGTCGCCGACCGGCGTAACCTGCACGCCGACAGCCGCCAGCCGCTCCGCTCCGGATGCGGGTTCGCCCATGGGAAGCCGCATCACGCGCGTCTCTTCGATGCCGGTTATGATGTCGGCACCGCTGACCTCGACACGCAGAAAGCCGTCTTCGGGCACCTGCTCGGCCAGTTCGAGCACCTGATTTCCGGGAACCGAGGTGTATTCGGGCACGATCTTGTCCATGAACCAGCCCGGCTGAAACAGCATGGCCGCCGCTACCAGCAGCATTGCCGACTCCCATATGCGGCTGCGCGTGATGAAGATCTGCTGGGTGACCGAAACGAACATGAACATACCGATCAGGGCTGCGCCCACGATCAGCACCAGTTGGAACCAGTTATCGATACCGATCAGCAGCAATTGGTGGTTGAAAATGAACAGCAATGGCAGGATGGCCGTGCGCATTTCATAGCGGAAGGCCTGTACGCCTGTCTTGACCGGATCGGCGCGGCTGATCGCCGAGGCGGCAAAGGATGCAAGCCCCACCGGCGGCGTAACGTCCGCCATCAGGCCGAAATAGAAGACATAGAGATGCACCGCGACCAGCGCCACGGCGACCCCGTTAAGTGTGGCGACGTCCACGATCACCGGCGCGATCAGCGTTGCAACGACCACATAGTTCGCAGTCGTCGGCATGCCCAGGCCCAGGATCATGCAGATCAGCGCCGTCAGCAGCAGCATGATGATGAGATTGCCCGCCGAGATCGCAATGACGATTTCTGTCAGCACCAGCCCTACGCCGGTCAGCGAGACCGTGCCCACGATGATCCCCGCCGCCGCCGTGGCGATGGCGATGCCGATCATGTTGCGCGCACCGGTGACCAGCCCGTCCAAAAGATCATTGAGCCCGTCGCGGAACTGCCCGGCCAGATTTCCCGCGCCCCGAAACAGCGCGATGAGCGGCTTCTGGGTGACGACCAAAAAGATAAGGGCCGTGGTGCCATAAAATGCCGACAGGCCCGGAGACAGTTCCTCGACCATCAGGCACCAGACCAGAATGAAGACCGGCATCAGGTAGTGAATGCCCGTCGGCGCGACTTTGGCCGTGTCGGGCAGGACGACGTCGGGGTTGCTGGGATCGTCGAGTTCCAGATCGGGGAAGCGCGACCGGATGGCGACCGAGCCGACATAGATCGCCAGCGCGCCAAGGCCCGCCGCCCAGCTCGCGCCGGCCCCGAAGACGTCGCGCGTCCAGCCCAGTCCAACGCCGATCAGCCAGCAGAAAATCACAAAGCCGGCGGCGGTCATGCCGAACAGGGCGGCGCTCATAAGGCCCGAACGATGGGATTCGCGCGGCAGACCCTTGAGGTTGGCTTTGCGCGCCTCGATATCGACCACGTAGAACAGCGAAATATAGGTCAGCAGCGCAGGGATGATGGCGTGTTGGACCACCTGGCTGTAGGAAATCCCGACATATTCCGCGATCAGGAAGGCGGCCGCGCCCATGACCGGGGGCATGATCTGACCGTTGACCGACGCCGAAACCTCGATGGCGCCCGCCTTGACCGGGGGGTAGCCCACACGCTTCATCAACGGAATTGTGAAGGTGCCGGTGGTAACCACATTGGCGACCGAAGAACCCGAGATCAGCCCCGTCGCGCCCGAACCGAGCACGGCGGCCTTGGCCGGCCCGCCGCGGAAATGGCCGAGCAGCGCGAAGGCCACCTTGATGAAGTAGTTTCCGGCTCCGGCCTTTTCCAGCAAGGAACCAAACAGCACGAACAAAAAGACAAATGAGGTCGAAACACCCAGCGCGACGCCGAAAACGCCTTCCGTGGTCAGCCAGTACTGCGTTGCCGCGCGCGGAATCGAGGCGCCGCGATGGGCAAAAAGATCGGGCATATACGGCCCGAAAAACGCATAGACCAGGAACAGCATTGCGACGATGGGAAGCGCCAGACCGAGCGAGCGCCGCGCTGCTTCGAGAAGGAACACGACCCCGGCGATTCCGACGACCACATCGAGCGTTGTGGGCAGGCCCGGCCGCGCCGCCAGCGCATCCTGAAAGACAAACAGATAGAGTGAGCAACCCGCGCCGAGCAGCGCCAACAGCCAGTCCTGCACCGGAATCTTGTGTCGTGGCGATGATTTGAGCGCGGGATAGGCTGTGAACACCAGAATCAGCGCAAAGGCGAGATGAATGGCCCGCGCTTCCCCGGCGTTGAAGACGCCGATGCGAAGCGAATAGGGGAGCGGCGAAGCGTACCAGAGCTGGAACAGGCTCCAGGCCAGGGGCACCAGCAGCAAGAGCCATCGCGAAAAGCCGTCATCGGGCTTGCGCCCGCCGGTATCGGCCTCTGCCACCAGTTGCGTGGCCGCCGAAAGGTCGGGCCGGTCCTCTTGTCCTTTGGTGTCGCTGTCGTGTGTCATGGAATGGCCGCCGGCAGGAGGGGAGTGGGAGCGGCCCGTCACTTGATGACGGGCCGCCCGGAGAGAAGGTCAGGCGTTATTACAGCCAGCCCTGCTCGCTATAGTACTGCTCGGCACCCGGATGCAGCGGGGCTTCGAGACCGTCGACAATCATGTTCTCGGGCTCGAGATTGGCGAGCGCCGGATGCAGAGCCTTGAAGGCGTCGAAATTATCGAACACCGCGCTGACCAGGGCATAAACCGCCTCGTCAGGCGTGTCGGCGCCGACGGCGAGAGCGGCCAGAACGCCGAAGGTCTCCACATCATCGTCATTGTTTGAGTAGGTGCCGCCCGGAATGGTGGCGGTCGCGTAGAACGGGCGATCTGCGATGATGCCGTCAATAGCCTCGCCGGTGATCGGCACGATCTGTGCTTCGCAAGTCGTCGTCGGATCGGCGATATTGGCCGAGGGGTGGCCGACGGCATAGAAGAACGCGTCGATCTGGTTGTCGCACAGCGCGGGGCCATGCTCGTCAGGACGCAGTTCCGAAACCAGGGCGAAATCCTCCCGGCTCATGTCCAACGACTCGAGGATGATATCGATCGAAGTCTGGGTGCCCGACCCGGGAGCGCCGACATTGACGCGTTTACCCGCAAGATCCTCGAAGCTCTCGATGCCCGCATCGGGACGCGCCACGAGAGTAAAGGGCTCGGGGTGGAGCGAGAAAACGGCGCGCAGGTCTTCCTGCGGTCCGGCATCAGCGAAATCCTGCTCGCCATTGACGGCATAGGACAGCACGTCCGTCTGGGTGACACCAAAGGTGAGTTCGCCCGTGCCGATGGCGTTGAGGTTGTAAACCGAGGCTGCGGTGGATTCGACCGAGCAGCGGAAACCATGGTCGGCGCGGGTTTCGTTCATCAGCCGGCAGATGGCGCCGCCCACCGGATAATAGACGCCGGTGACGCCCCCCGTGCCGATGGTGACGAACTGATCCTGGGCCTGAGCAGCGCCAGTGCCCGCCAAAACCGTGGCGGCCACGAGGCCGAAAAGCTTCCGATTCATTGCGTTTCCTTCCGTGTTTTGAACTCGCCGGTTATGATCGGACCCGATGGTGTTGAGGTCCGCCTCCGGGACACGGGCATTAAGGAGAAAAATGTTTCAAAGGGCAAGTTTCGGTGCGAAATTTGCCCCTGGTCCGGGATGCGCGAAGCATGGGGCCAACGCGCAGCAGCAGACGAGACCGGGTTCATGAAAATCATCATCATCGGGGCGGGAATTGTGGGGTTGGCCACGGCCCGATGCCTCGTGAACGACGGACACGACGTGACCGTCATCGACCGAAACGCCGGGCCCGGGCTCAGTTCGAGCTATGCCAATGGTGCCCAGCTCAGCTATTCCTATGTCGCCCCGCTTGCCGACCCTTCGGTGTGGCGGCAACTCCCCGGTCTCCTTGTTGATCGCGATTCTCCGGTTCGGTTCCGGGCAGGATTCGATCCGTTCCAATACCGTTGGCTGCTGCAATTTCTTGCAGCGTGTACCGAGCGCCAGGCAAACGAAACGATCGACCGTCTGGGCGAATTGGCGCAACTGAGTCGCAAGGTCCTGCACAACTCGCCCGATCTCATGGCGGCGCAATTTAACTGGACGGCCAGCGGCAAGCTGGTGGTGTACAGCTCGGAAAAGAGCTTTGCATCGGCGCGGCGGTATGCGGACCGTCAGGTGGCCAGCGGCACCGACAAGCGGGCCCTCGGACGCGATGAGTGCCTGGTACTCGAACCCGCGCTGGCCTCGATCGGCGATCGGCTGGTCGGCGGCATTTTTGCGCCCGATGACGAAACGGCCGACGCCCTGCTCATGTGCCGCGAGATGGAGCGGCTGATGGCCGAAAGCGGGAACCCTCCGCAATTTCTCTACAACACCGAGGTCAGCCGGTTCATAAAGCGGGGGCGCACGATCGACGGCCTTCAGACCGGTCATGGCCGGCTATCGGCGGACATGTATATCCTCGCCGCAGGAGTTGGTTCACGCCCATTGGGACGACAGGTCGGGCTCGACCTTCCGATCTATCCGATCAAGGGCTATTCCCTGTCGGTTCCCGTCGCGCGTGAGGCGGCGGCGCCCCGCGTCAGTGTGACCGATGCGGCCCGCAAGATCGTTCTGGCGCGTCTGGGCGATACGTTGCGGCTGGCCGGAGCGGCCGATATCGTCGGGGACGGTCTCGATATCGACTTTCGCCGCACCGGCAAGCTGATCGCCGACGCGCGTGCCGATTTTCCCGATGCCGCCGACTGGCAGAGCGCCAAACTCTGGGCAGGACTTCGCCCGGCCACACCGACCGGCCAGCCGATTGTCGGGCCCACCCGGGTCGATAACCTCATGGTCAATGTCGGTCACGGGGCGCTGGGGTTTACTCTGGCGCTCGGCACCGCCCAGCGCCTTGCCGATCAGATTGCCGGGCGCTGAACTTGCGTCAAAACCAGATAAATCAGGCGTGAAAAGTCATTTTATCACGCGATAGGTAAGGTGCGTGGCGGCCCCGGTATCGACCATCGATAGACGCTTTAGACTCACCGGCTCGGACAACCGGGAGAACATCGGTAATCCGTCACCGAACAGCACGGGCACGATACTGACAACGATCTCGTCCACGAGGCCCGCCGCGATTGCCTGATTGCCGATACCGGGCCCGCCCATTATGGGCAGAACATTCGGGCGATTGCGGGCGCCATGTTTGGATAGAGCGCATGAAGAACCGAGTTGGTCTTGCTGATCGCGTCAGGGGCAAGGCTCATATAGGCGTCGGGCTGTCCCATCATGGTAAGAAAATAGCGATTTGAGTGACGCTCCTGTTCCAGGGAAAGGCCTGGAGCGAAGTACTGGGCCCAAAGCCTGTCGACCAAAAGATCGGGGTCGTCGGAGTTGATTTTCCATCCCTGGCGGCTGGCCTCGAGCCAGCGCCGCAGCGCCGGTCCTTGCGTATCGAGAACCGATGCCGCTACCACGACCACATTGTTGGGAAGCGTCGCGCCCAGATTCCAGAGGTTGGTGACGTGAGCGGCATAGCCACTTTTCGCATATCGGTAGGTGGCCGCAACGGGGAAGTCTATAAAGCCGTCGATAAGTCCGTTCGGCAATTGGTCGACGTCGTGGTCGTAATCGACAATCACGGTCGCTTCGATGCCGGCCCGTTCGAGCAGGTTTTGCAAAAGAAGCCGGTTGGCGTGCGGGACCCCGATTGTACGCCCAGTGAGATCGTTCAGCGTTTCCAGCGGGTCCGCCGCGGGGCTGACAAGCGAAAGGGGGCTTTTCTGCAATTGGGCGCCGATTATGCGCAAATCGGCGCCGGTTTGGGCCATTGTGGCCACTACCGACTCCGGCGAACTGAGCGCAATATCGGCACTGCCGTCCACAAGGGACATTTCCGGCACAAGGCCGGAGCGGCCGGGCAGGTGTTCAACCACGATCTCGCGCGCCGCATAAAGCCCGTCTGCCATTGCCGCAAAGTAGCCGACAAATTCGCTGTCATTGATCCAGGATGCCTGCAGGCGGATTGCTGTAGGTTCCATCGCTCCTCCATTAGCCCAAAAAGGGACTTGACGGGTTTAATGAAACGTTTAACCTCCTATTCACAGCCGTTGCAAGTGCTTTTGCACGGTGAGTGTGTTGCTGCTCTCGTCTTCAACAGAGGGGTTTGAAATGAAGCGTTTGCTATTGATTGGAACCGCCGCGTATGCGGTCCTGGGCTCCGCCGCGATGGCGGCAGAGCCTGTAACCTTGTGGTTTTGGGGCGCGCCGCCGAACCTTCAGGACGCCTTCGAGGAGGTGCTTGTCGGGCCGTTCAATGCTTCCCAGGATGAATACGAACTCCAGATCGAGTTCCTTCAGGACGTTGACAATGACGTCCGCACCGCGGTTCTGGCCGGGGAAGGGCCGGATCTGGTCTATACATCGGGCCCGTCCTACATCGCGCCGCTCGCCCGCGCCGGCGCCATCGAACCGCTCGATGCTTATGCCGAACAATATGGCTGGCATGATCGGCTGCTCGAGCCGGTTCTCGACACCTGCTACCAGCTCGACCACCTCTATTGCATGCCCCCGGCGCTGATTTCCGACGGCATGTTCTACAACCGTGCCCTGCTCGAGGAGAAGGGCTGGGAGGTTCCCACCACGCTGGCCGAAGTCGAACAGGTCATGGATGCCGCCATTGCCGACGGGCTCTATGCCTCGGTGACGGGCAACAAGGGCTGGCAGCCGGTGAACGAGAACTATGCCTCGATCTTCATCAATAACGTCGTCGGTCCCGCCCGGTTCTATGAGATCCTTTCGACGGGCGAAGGCTGGGATTCTGCGGAAATGATCAAGGCGATCGAAGAGTCCGCGCGCTGGTTCAAGGCCGGATATCTCGGCGGTTCGGACTATTTCTCGCTCAATTTTGACGAGTCCATTTCGCTTGTCAGCCAGAAGCGCTCGCCGTTCTTTTTTGCGCCCTCGATCGGCTTCCAGTGGGCGACCAACTACTTTACGGGTGACGCGGCCGGCGACTTCGCCTTCGCGCCAATCCCCCAGATGGATGAAAGCCTGCCCTATCCGATTTACGATCTGGGCGTGGCCTTCACCCTGTCGATCAACGCCAATTCGGACGTTAAGGACGGCGCGGCCGCCGTTCTCGATCTCATCTTCTCGCCCGAATTCGCATCCGACATGGCAGACGTATGGCCGGGCTATTGGGGCATCCCGCTCAGGGAGTTTCCCACCAACCCAGACGCTACCGGCCTGACCGCCTCGTTTCTGGACGCCATGGCCGATATGACCGCCGCCGTCGATGCTGGAACCTTCGGCTTCAAGATCGGTACCTTCTTCCCGCCGGCCACCAGCCAGGTGATGTTTGAAGATATCGAATCCGTCTGGCTCGACCGGATGACGGCACAAGATATGCTGGCCAAGGCTGCCAGCGCCTATGCCGATGAAATGGCACAGGGGCTGACCCAGGATCTGCCGCAGCCTTCAATGTAGGCCGAACCGGGCGGCGGTGCCTTGTGGAACCGCCGCCTGCACTGCTCCTCCCCGAAATTTGTGATCGGGCCCGATAGGGCCCGGGAGTCTTCCCATGCCGTCGACAGACAACCCAATGCGCGATCAGATCATCGCAACGCCCGCCGGCCTAAAGGCCGGGTTTGAACACTTCGAGCGCGACGCCCGGCTGGCCGTGCCGACGCCCTTGGTCTATCGCACCCGCAGGATTGTCCTGATCGGCAGCGGCGACTCGTATTTTGCCGCGAAGGCCGCCGAACTGGCGCTGATGGCCCATTCGGGTATCCCCGTCGAGGTCCGTACGCCGCTCGAAGCGGGACGGTATCACGCCGCCTATTCGAGCGCGCCGGACATGGAGAACACCCTGGTCGTCGCCATTTCCAATTCCGGCGGCGCGGCGCGCGTGTGCGAAGCCGCAACACTCTATCGGCAGGCCGGGGCGACGGTTCTCGCTCTCACCAAGGCGCCTCAGGGACGTCTTGCCCGGATCTGCGACCATGTCCTGATCGCACCGGTGCCGGGCCTGCCCAGCGCGCCGGGATACGGCCCCTACCTCTTCGCGTTCGTCGGCTTGCTGCTGCTTGGCATTCGCTTCGGCGAGGTCCGCATGAACATCCTCATGGACGACGCCCAGGCGCTCCGCGGTCGCCTGGCCGACCATTTCGACGATCTCGAGACGTTGACCGCCGCGATGGACGTACCGGTTGCCGCCCTGGCCGAAAGGATGTCGAAGGCAAGTCTTTTCGAATTTGTCGGCGGAGGACCCAACCTCGCGGTGGCCGAATATGGCGCCGCCAAACTGCTTGAAGCCGCCGGTCGACATGCTTTGGCGCGCGATGTCGAGGAATGGACCCATCTCAATTATTTCGACCGCGCTCCAGGCGAGATCGCGACGCTGATGATCGATCCCCAGGGGAGTCGCAGCGCCAGCCGCAACGAGGAGGTGCGCACGTATATGCGCCGGCTCGGCCGCCATCTTGCGGTTGTCGGGACCGGAGAAGATATGCCGCCACTGCCCGAAATTTCCGAATTGTGGTCGCCGCTGTTCACGAGCCTCCCCGTCGCCCTTTTCGCCGCCCGGATGGCGGCGCTCGACGGAGAAGATTACGGCCGCGGCTCCAAAGGGGCGTGGAGCGACAGCGCCGACGCCTCCACCGTCCAGAAAAGCGCGATGTTCGAGGCACAGCCATGACGCTTTCCAACCACAAGCTCAAGACGCTCGCCAATGCAGCCTATGAGATCACCGAAACCGTGCGCGAGGCGGTGGCGGCCAGCGGCGTGCAGGAGGGCCTTTGCGTCGTTTTCCTGCCCCACACCACCGCCGGGCTGTCGATTACTTCGTTCTGGGACCCCAAGGGGCTCGAAGACGTCCATGACGATATCAACCGCCTCGTGCCGACCCGCATCGATTTCAAGCACGAGTTCGATACACCCCAGGATGCGGCCGGTCATATAAAATCGGTTCTGATTGGCGTGAGCCTGACCCTCATTGTGACCGAGGGCAAACCGCTTCTCGGCCATTCGCAGGGTATATTCTTCAACGAATTCGACGGCCCGCGCCAACGCCAGTTCTTCGTCAAGTGTTCAAATGACTGACGGAGACGACCTGATCGTCAGCGCCGTGCTGATGGACAATCTCATTTTTGCCGACGGAACCGAACGGCCCAACGTTCCGGGCGGGGCGGGGCTGTATGCGCTCGCCGGTGCTGCCCTGTTTTCCGAACGGGCAATGCTGGTGGCGGGGACCGGAACCGACTTTCCCCACACCTTTGCTCCGTGGATGGAACGCAACGGCCTGGCCACAGAGGGTCTGCGGTTCGACGACGCGCATGCGCCGCGCAATGTCCTGCGCTACATCGACGATCACACGCGCACCGAAACGCCGGTCTATGGCGCTGCCCATTTCGCCCGCCTGGAGCCCCGCCCATCCGACGTTGCGCGCTTCATCGGCAGGGCGCGCAGCATTTACATCTTCCGTAATCTCGATGCCGCGTTCTGGCATGGGATCGACACGATGGTCTTTCCCCAAAGGCCGTTGATCTTCTGGGAAATCGCTCTCGACGTCTGCGATCCAAAAAACCGCACGGCAATCGAATCCCGTCTCGAAAGGGTCGACGCGCTCTCCATAAACTATGCCGAAGCCAGCGCGATTTTTGGAAGCAGCGACGAAGCGGACATCATTGCCGGACTTTCCGATTGGCCCGTTGCGACGGTTTTTCTGCGTCTGGGTGCCCGCGGCAGCATGGTCGTGGGGCAGGGCGGCGCCCAGTTCGTGCCGAGCCTGCCGGTCGATCCCGTCGACGTGACGGGGGGCGGTAACGCTTATGGAGGCGCCGCGATGATCGGCCTGGCACTGGGGTATTCGCAACGCGAAGCCGCGGCCATGGGCACCGTGGCAGCCAGTTTCGCCATCGGCCAGTTCGGTCCGCCCGAATCGGGCACGCAACCGGTTCGAAACCTGGCGCGGGAGCGCGTTCAAACACTTTTGCAGGAAATGGAGGCAGCGGTAGCGCCATGAAAAAAATTCTGATCGATACCGATCCAGGCATGGACGATACGCTCGCCATCGTGCTGGCCATCAAGTCGCCGGCCGTCGACGTAATGGGAATTTCCACGGTCGCGGGCAACTACCCCATCGAGGTCACCACCGCCAATGCCCTCAAGACGCTCGAACTGCTCGACAGCCGTGAAATTCCCGTGGCGCGTGGCATGGGCAAGCCGCTGGCCCGGCCTTTGCCCAAGGACCCGTTTTCACATGGCTCGGACGGTCAGGCCGAAATCCATCTTCCCGCCCCCGGTCTCGAACCGGTCGGATCGCACGGTGTCGATCTGATAATCGATACGGTCAAGGCCAACCCCGGCGAAGTGACAATTGTGACGCTCGGACCGTTTACCAATCTGGCAATGGCCATAATGAAGGCGCCGGAAATCGTTCCGATGATCGCCGAAGTGGTCTCGATCGCCGGCTCGTTCGGGCTCAACAAATATGCTTTCGCCAATGCCACCGGCGACACCCCGCAGAGCGAGTGGAACGTTTACGTCGATCCCGAGGCCGCCCAGCAGGTGTTTGCGTCGGGGGTGAAACTGCGTGCCGTGGGCCTGGATGTTGCGACCCATTTCGACATCAATTTCTCCGAAGAACAGCTCGCAGCGCTCAAATCGTCCGACCGCGCCGAAGCACATGCCGCCGAAAAAATGGTGCGCTTCGTTCAGGGTCGGGGGTTCGAATCCTACTGTGTCCTGATCGACTCCATGGCCGTTGCCGCTGTCATCGATCCCACGCTCATCGGTACCGTCAAGGCCCGGGTGGGCGTCGAGACCAAAGGGGAACTGACCCTGGGACAGACCGTCGCCGATTTCCGCCATCACCACGGTTGGATGCACCTGCCGGAAATTGATGTGGCCAACAGCGCCGATTATTCCCGCTTCCTCGATCTCATCATGAAGACGATGCTGGAGTAGGCCATGGACCGCGCGATACAGGAAAAAATCTACGCCGGCGTTCTGGGCAAGATCATTGGCGTTTATCACGGCCGCCCGGTGGAAGGATGGTCCTATGAACGCATCATGGCCGAACACGGAGAAGTCGACTATTTCGTCAATGGCAGGATGAAGCTGCCCATAATGCTGCCCGATGACGATATTTCGGGAACGTTCGGCTTTTTCCGCGCTCTTGAGGACTTCGACTACCCCAAGGTGCTCGATCCGCAAATGGTCGGCAAGACCTGGCTCAATTACATAATCGAGGAAAAGACGATCCTTTGGTGGGGAGGTCTGGGGCGCTCGACCGAGCACACCGCCTACCTCCATCTCAAGAACGGAATTGCCGCGCCCCGGACCGGAAGCCACGAGTTGAACGGCCCTTGGCTTCCCGCTCAGATCGGGGCGCAGATCTTCATGGACGGGTTCGCCATGGCCTCGCCCAACGATCCCGACCGTGCCGCCCAGATGGTCCGAGCCGCGGCATCGGTCAGCCACGACGGGATCGCACTGGATGCCGCCGTGCTGCTGGGCGCCATGGAAGCGCTGGCCTTTTCCGAAACGAATGTCGACACGTTGCTCGACAAGGGACTATCCCATGTTTCGGACCGCCATCTGCTTTCGGTCATCGAAGCGCTTCGCGCCCAATGCGAAAAAACCGACGACTGGCATGCGGTGCGCGCCTGGATCGCCGACAATCACGGTTACGATCACTATGATGGGCCGTGCCACATGGTGCCCAACCATCTGATCGTCCTTATGGCGTTTCTCATGGCCGGCGACGATTTTGCGCGCTCGCTCAAAATCGCCACGACCGCCGGCTGGGATACAGATTGCAATGCGGGCAATGTGGGGTGCCTCAACGGCATTCGCCTCGGTCTTTCTGCGCTCGACAAAGGACCCGATCTGCGCGGCCCGGTCTCCGATTTCATGTATGTGGTCACCGCCGACGGTGCCGCCGGCATCACCGATGCGGTGCAGCAAACACGTGCGATCGTTGCGGCGGCCGACACCCTTAACGACGAACCGGAACACGCTCCGCTTCCGCGTTACGCTTTCGAGTATCCCGGCGCGACACAAGGGTTCGCGCTCTGCCCGCGGCACGAGGGCCGCCAGGCCGCCCTCGATCTTCAAAACCCTCGGGGAGAGGGGCTGACCGTTGCGCTCAAGGGCCTCTCAATGGGGGTCGCCGGGGCAATTTCGACCCCGGTCTTCGTCGAACCGTTTGCTGCATCCTCAAGCTTTGCCATGGTTGCCAGCCCAACCCTTTATCCAGGCCAGACCGTAAGTTTGAACCTCGATATGCCTGATGGTGTAAAGGCGCGTCCCTATGCGCTTATCTACAACCGTGACGACGAGATCGAGCGAATCGAGGGTGATTGGTCGTCATCGGCCAATATCGATTGGACCGTGCCCCAGACCAATGGCCTGCCGCTCTACCGCCTGGGCGTGGAGTTTGGCTCCGACACCCGCTTCGATGGCGAAGTGACAATCCGCTCGATCGACTGGTCGGGTGCCCCGGCGGCCTACGACATCTCGGGTATGCTGGTAAAGTCGATATGGAACCTGACACCCTTCTGGACACGGGCCTGGGTGTCGTCCGCACGTCATTTCGCGCCGGACTTCAAATACACGCTGTGTTTTTCCCACCCTTTCGAAAATGGCGTCGCCACCACCGGCAGCAGGGACTGGAACGACTATTCAGTCGAAAGCTCGCTCGAATATTCGATCAACGACGGGGCAGGGCTGGTCGCCCGCTCACGCGGCCATCGGCGATATTATGCCGCCATGCTCAAGGGCGGCGAAGCGCTCATCGTCAAGCGGCTCGACGACGAGGTCTTGGTGCTCTCCCGTCAGTCCGTCGCAATCGGCGCCGAAGGCAAGCGCGATCTGCATTTGTCCGTCAAAGGCGACGAGATCACCTTCGCCGTCGATGGCCTTGTTGCCGGTACGGCGCGGGACAGCAGCTTTTCGAGCGGCGCCGCCGGGTTCATCGTCGAAAAGGGAACCATCGTCGCCGATGGTTTCCATGTCGCCGCATTGTAGGATTGGGAGGACGTTTCGATGTCGAGAGACGAAGTCGCGCGGCGCTCCGCGCTCAGGGCAATCCAAGAGCGCTATGCCTATTGGAACAATGTGCCCCACCGGGGGCTGATGGTGGATGGCAAGCCCGCCATGACCCAGATCGACCCTGAAAAGGTGGGCGATTTCGTCCTGGTGACCGTGCGCGACCCGCTGATCGATTATCTTGCCGATCCCGCACATCAGATTTCGGGCCTGCTCGAAGGTGCTGAACTTATCGGCCAGTCGCGAATGTTCACAAGTTACACAGGCACCTATGAGGGTGCGCGCATCACGGTGGTCAGTGGTGGCAGCGGTTCGTCGGAAGCCGAACTGCTGCTTTACGACTTCATGGAGTTCTCGGGCGCCCACACCTATCTGCGTGTTGGCGGCTCGGGCGGTGTCGGAACGGACGTCAAGCCTGGAGACATTGTCGTCTCCAGCGGCGTGGTCAGGGAAGAGGGTATGACCCGCGCCTATATCGACAGGGCCTTTCCCGCCGCCAGTCACTATGAGGTGGTCGCGGCGATGGCCCAGTCTGCCGACGAGTTGGGAGCCAATTACCATGTTGGCGTTACCCTCTCGGTCGATAGCGATTTCGCCGGCGTGGGGCGTCCGGGGGTGGGTGGCTATCTCCAGCCCTGGAACATAGAGATGATGGGAATCTACAACCGCGCCGGTGTGCTCAATGGCGATCGTGAATCCGCCGCCGTCGTGACGCTGGCCGCGCTTTATGGGTTCCGGGGAGGGTCGGTCTGCTCGGTGGCCGACAACATAGTGACGGGCGCCGAGTTCAGCCACGGCGCCGGGCACACCGCGGCCATCGACGTTGCGCTCAAGGGATGCGCGATCCTCAACCGCATGGACAAGAAGCGTGCCGAAACCGGAAAGCGTTACTGGCTGCCCGGCATGGGGCTCTGACCAATCGGGGCTGCTGCCGTGCTGTCGCGTTGAACCAGGCTGACGCCGACCTTGAAATGGCGCACAGGGCGTGCCGGATCCGCCAGTCGATCGAGCAGCAGCGTCAACGCAGCGGCAGCCATTTCCTCGACCGGCTGTTTGACCGTGGTCAACCCAGGCGTAACGATCGAGGCCCAGGGAATATCATCGAAACCCGCCACCGACATTTCGCCGGGAACGTCGATTCCCAATTGCCGCGCCGTTCGCAGCGCGCCGATAGCCAGCATGTCATTGCCGCACATCAGCGCCGTCACGTCGCGCTGAGCCATTCGGTCCCGCACCGCATCCGGAAGGTCGATCGAAAACGGTGTCCGCTCGCGCCAGACGATTTCGCCCTTGCCTTCAAGTGCTTCGATAAAGCCATTGGTGCGCTCGTTCCTGCCCTCGGCCACCGATGCTCCGGCGAGGATGCCGAAGCGGCGATGCCCCAGCGCCAAAAGGTGGTGTGCCAGCTGGCGCCCGCCCTGCCGGTCTTCGATGGTCACATTGTCATAGATGAGGTCCGGAACCCCGATAATCACCACGGGCATCACAAAGGGCCGCGTTGGCGCATCCATGACGCTTGTGGTCTGGCACCAGATTGCGCCGGCAACGCCCTGGCTCTCAAGGTGGCGCATGCCCTCGAGTTCGTCATCGGCCACCCCGGACGTGTCGATCAGCATGACCGTGTAACCGGCTTGCCTCGCCGCATGCTCGATCGATTGCGCCAGTGCCGGAAAGTATGGATTGCGCAGATCGGGCAGGAGTAGCCCCAGCGTGGTGTTGCGTCCGGTTCGCACCGACTGCGCCGACCGGTTGGGGCGATAGCCGAGCCGCTGGGCAACATCGCGCACACGGGCGCGAACCTCGTCACCGATCGTCCCGCCGCCATTGAGCGAATAGGACGCCGCGGCAATCGACACCCCGGCCTCACGCGCGACGTCTTTGAGCGTCGCCGCTTTTGACAGTTTCGGTTGGCCCGTCATCGATCCCCCGATCCTCGATCATCTCAACTTATGCCGATTCAAGTCCGGGGCGCAAAGCGCCATGCGCTAAATTCGCCGACCCTCGGAGTCAAAGGCCAGGATATGGTCGGTTTCCGGCGTCACGAACACCTGTGCGCCGGGCCGGTGCGCTGTCAGCCTGCGCTGCTCGACAGTCAGCGAACCGCCGCCGGCGGTGTCGAGATAGAGATAGGAAAGATTGCCCAACTGCTCGGTGACGCGCACTGTCGCGGCAATTCCTGTCTCGGTTATCGCGCAGTGCTCTGGCCGGAAGCCGACACGGACCCCGCTTCCCGTTGCTCGATGTTCGGCCCGCGGCCTGACCGTCAGCAGGACATCGCCCATCTCGGGAACCTTGACCTTGATGCCCTCGTCGGAGGTCTCCACGACAGTTCCTGAAACGAAGTTCATTTTCGGTGACCCGATAAATCCCGCGACGAACATGTTGTCGGGATCCTCATAGAGATCGATCGGACGCCCAACCTGCTCCACTCGCCCGTCTCGCAGCACCACGATCTTGTCGGCCAAGGTCATGGCCTCCACCTGATCGTGCGTTACATAGATCATCGTGGCGCCCAACTCGGTGTGCAGCCTGGCGATTTCGAGCCGCATCTGCACGCGCAATTCCGCATCGAGATTGGACAACGGCTCATCGAAAAGGAAGATCTTGGGGTTTTTGACAATGGCGCGGCCGATTGCGACACGCTGACGCTGCCCGCCCGAAAGCGCCTTGGGCTTGCGCGCCAGCAGGGGCTCGAGCTGCAGGGTGCGGGCCGCTTCGGCGACCTTGGCGTCGCGCTCTGCCTTCTTCATTCCCTGGATGCGCAGCCCGAAGCCGATATTGTCGGCGACATTCATGTGGGGATAAAGCGCATAGGATTGGAATACCATGGCGACGCCGCGATCGAGCGGCAGCATGCCCGTCACATCGTCACCATCGATCGCGATAGTGCCATCGGTGACATGATCGAGCCCGGCGATCATGCGCAGCAGTGTGGATTTCCCGCAGCCCGACGGACCGACGAACACGACGAACTCGCCGTCGTCCACCGACAGGTTGACCGATTTGATGACTTCGGTGCTCCCGAAGTTCTTCTTGACGTCCTTTAGCGACAGACGTTCCATGGGCTACTCCTTGATACGCCTGACGGCAAAGCCGAGGGCCGGAACGGTGCCGCCTTCGATGAAAAATCCGGCACCGCCCGACAGATACTCGGCATCGGTGGCGTTCAACAGTGCGTGGCCGTCGATGGCGAGAGCTATTGTCTCGCCCTTGACCGATAGCGCAAACCGTTTGCGGGCATTGGCCTGAAACGCAAATGGCGCGCGCGCCAGCACCGTCTCGGTCCTGTCGCGGCGCTTTATGATCTGGACTTCGCCGTCGCGGACGATTCCGGCGTAATAGCGCTTGTGGCCGCGTGCCCTGGCCACCAGTCCCACGGCATCGTGCAATTCAAGAGCCAGTTCGGACGACACCGTGTAGTCGGTCCAGTCGCGCGTGCCGGTCGTTATGACGCCTTCGGCGTCCGGGTGGGACAGGGTGAAGGTGTTGTAGATGTCGGTCGCATAGTGCTTGGCCGAACTGACGAACGATTTGGTCCAGAACGTCGTCACGTCCCAGGGCGTGAGGGCAGGGGTCAATTCACGGGCTGTGCCGAATTCGAGATTGTCGGGAGCTCCGGACCAGTCGAGGTCGATCAGCCCGACCCGGCCCGACAGGCGCTTTTCCGAGGAAAGCTCGATCCCCAGCCTGTGAATGGGGCGCCCTCCCGTGTCGGGAACCGGCCAGACCAGCTCATTGTCGCCTTTCGCGATCACGAACGGATTGCCGTCTATGCGTGCGAGCTGCTCGGCCTCGTCGAAATACTGGATGAAAAAACGAAAGCGCGGATTGTCGGATCCGAACCCCCGAACCGTCGCCCGCACTGTCTGCGTACCGTAGAGCGAGGGGCTGGCTATGACCTCGAAGTACGAGGTGTCAGAAACCCCGCGCGGTTTGGGGTCTATGAATGTCGGAACCGAAATCGTCCCGGTCACGCCGGGCGCAAGGGCGTGATAGGTGATATCAAGGCCGTTCTCAGGTCCGGTTTCGTTGAGGTTGCCCACTTTGGTGATCGCCTGAAAACCCTCATGCAGCGGGCACCGTTGGAAGCCCTGCACCGACCCAGGAAATTCAAAGGCAAAACGGCTCGTCGGTGCTTTGTGAGATTTCCCCGCCAACGCCGCCGCTGTCCGCAGCACGCGCCGTGTTTCGATCACCGCGTCCGTGACGCATTCGCCGCCATCGGCACCGACAATATACATGAGATCCGCCACCGGGCCGCGAAAATCGGGACCCTGGCTCAACCCGTCAAGCCCGAGCCGGATGCCGTTGAGCGCACCCAGATTGCCCGCATTGCAGTCGGTATCCCACCCCGACGATACGGCGATCTTGAGTCCCTTTTGAACGTCGTCGCCGCCAAGCAGGAGAGAGGCGATCAACAGCGCGTGGTTGGGCACCATGGGGCAATTGCCCGGATAGCGTTCATAGCCATGATGAGCGCCCAGCCAGCGGCGCACGGCGCGCCAGTCATCGCCGGCGTTAGCGCATTGATCGCGTACGTCGGAAATTACGCCATTGAGCGCGTCCGACCGGGAATGGCGCAGCCCCAGATCGAGAAGGGTGTCGATATCGCGCTCTGTATAAGCAGCGGCCTGCATGGCGGCCAGAAGACATGCCGCTTCCACGGCCACGCCATCATGGCTGACCGAGCCTGCGGCCCTCGCCATAGCGGCGGCGCGCTCGGGGTCTCCGGGATTGACCATCGCCCATGCGTCGATGAAGATTTCCGCACCGATCTGCTCGGCCATGCCCACCCCATTGTGTGCGATCGAACCGCTTTGGGGCGCTTCGATGCCGGATTTGAGCCGCAGATAAGCGGTGTGTTCGGTTGACCGGCCCAACCCGCCCCACCACAGCACCGTCCGGTCTTCGATGATATAATTGAGCCAGGTATCGCCGATCGTCCTGGCGGAGATGTCGGTCGGATATCCGTTGTCCTCCAGCGCCCGATAGAAAAGAAACGTCCCCGAAATGTCGTCGTCGGGCACGATCAGCGGCCACTTGACCTTGTGGTTCACATAATAATCGATTTCCCCGAAGGTCTTTTCGATATCCTCATAGAACCAGCCCTCGACGGCCCTTCCCAGATAGACCCCGATCAGCTTGCCGAGCACGCCGGCATAGGTGCGGTTCACGACATCGGTTGAGAGCGAGGAAGGGGAATACTGGTTCATGACAGGATCAGCCTTTGACTGCCCCGGCCGACATGCCGGAAACGAAATAGCGTTGCATGACGAGGAAAAAGACGACGATGGGCGCGACCAGGATGAAGGCCCCTGCCATCATTGCCCCCTGATCGGTCGCATAGGTGCCGTTCATCGACAAATAGCCGAGCGTCATCGTGACGTTGTCGCGCCCTTTCTGGAAGGTCGAGGTGATGAGGAACTCATTCCAGGAATTGAGGAAAACGATGATCGCAACGGTAATCAGCCCCGGCTGCATCAACGGCAGCAGAATATATCGGAACGTCTGCCACGAGTTGGCACCGTCCATGAACGCTGCGTCGTCGATCTCGCGTGGAATGGAAATCACATAGGCGCGCAAGAGGAAAATGGCGACGGGCAGGTTGATCGCGGTCAGGACCACCCCTGTCGCTGCGAAATTGCCCACAAGGCCCAGCCGCGCGAAAACGAAATAGAGCGGAAAAAGGAAAAGCTGGATCGGTACGGTGGTGGCACACAGGAAATAGATGGTGACAAGCTTCCAGCCGGCAATGTGCTGGCGGGCGAGGGCGACCGCAGCAAGGGACGCGCAGACCAGGGTGAGCACCACCGTCGTGCCGCTCAAAAGCAGGGAGTTGACAAGGCCGACACCGAAATTGCCACCGCGCCAGGCGCGCGCGAAGTTGGAAAAATCAAAGCTCGTTGGAAGGCTAAGCGGGTTGGCCACGATGGACGCGTGCGGTTTGAATGTATTGACCGCCACAAGCAGCAGCGGAAGGACCGCAATGAGCACTGCACCGACAAGAAAGGCATTGGCCAGGGTGCGGCTGATCGGTCGCGGCGATTGGCGTACGGTGTCGGCCATGATCTATCTCTCGATGCTCGATCTGCTCAGGGCCACATAGGCGATGGAAGCCAAAAGCCCGAAAAAGCTCATGATGAGGGCCACCGCCGCTGCCTTACCCACCTGGAAACTGGTGAAGGCGAACTTGTAGGCATAGGTCGAAAGGATTTCGGTGGCGCGCGCCGGGCCGCCCTGGGTAATCAGATAGACATAGTCGAAGGTGAGGAACGAAAAGATCGTCACCAGCACAAGCATCAGCCCCAGCGTGGGCATGATGTTGGGCAGCGTAACGAAGCGGAACACCTGCCATCCGTTAGCGCCCTCGAGAAATGCTGCTTCGAGCTGGTCCGTCGGCGTTTGCCGCATGGCGGCGAAAAAGATGACGGTGAGATAGCCCCAGAAATGCCAGATATCGACCGCGGCCACCGCATAAAGGGCCGTGTCGGGGTTGGCGAGCGGGCTTTGCAGGGGAATGAGGGTGCGCGAGATGAAAGAGACGACGCCGGAAACCGGGCTGAAAATTATGTTCTGCCAGATGACCGCATTGGCAACCGGCGAGAGCACGTAGGGCAGAAGAAAAATCACCTGGAACACCGCGGCACTGCGACTGCGGCCCAGAAGCACCGAAGCGGCAACAAGCGCTATCGCCATTGGTATGGTCAGGAAAATCAGCGTCCACTGGATGTTGTTTCCGATGGCTATCCACAAGACCGGATCGGCGGCGATGGCCGAAAAATTGGAGAGACCGGTAAAGTGCGGCGCCGACACGCCGTCCCAGAGCGTGAAAGCCGCCCCGAAGGTCAGGAGCGCGGGAACGAGCACGATGGACAGGCTGATGACAAGGGCCGGTGCCAGGAACAGATAATGCGCGCGGTCCCGCCGTAGGGCCATGAGACGATCTCCCGATATCCGTGAATGAAACGTTTAACTAAGGCGATTGTCAATACGATATTTGCATCGTCGGCGACCCCTCGAACAATCCTGTAGATGCCGGTTTCTCTTTGACGCTCCCTAGGCCGCCGGGTCCTCGAGGGTGCCGCGACCCGTCAGAAAGTCCCTGAGCGCACCGGCGTAGGGGGCGATGTCGATCTCGTGTTCGGAAAGCCAGTCGTCATTGTAGTATGTCGACGCATATCGCTCACCGCTGTCGCAGATGATTGATACCAAAGAGCCGCTTTCGGCTTTTTCGCGCATCTGCGAGGCCACCCAGCACAGCGCCCAGAAATTGGTGCCGGTCGAACCGCCCACGCGCCGCCCCAGATGGTCCGACAGGACCCGCATCGCGGCAATGGACGCCGCGTCGGGAATTTTGATCATGTGGTCGATGACGCCCGGCATGAAGGACGGCTCGACGCGAGGGCGCCCCACGCCTTCGATGCGGGACGGCGTGTTGCACACGATGTCCCGACTTTTCGAGCAGTAGGCGTCGTAGAATGCTGAATGCTCCACATCCACAACACAAAGCCGGGTCGCTAGATTGCGGTAGCGAATATAGCGGCCGAGCGTTGCCGAAGTGCCACCGGTGCCGGCACTCATCACCACCCATGCGGGGATTGGATGAGGTTCCTTTTCCATCTGTGAGAAGATGCTTTCGGCAATGTTGTTGTTGCCGCGCCAATCGGTTGCCTGTTCGGCATAGGTGAACTGGTCGAGATAATGCCCCCCGCATTCGCGCGCCAGCCGCTCGGCTTCGGCATAGACCTGACCCGGCGAGTCCACGAAATGGCATCGTCCGTTATACCGAACGATGGCGTCGATTTTCTGCTCGCTGGTGCTTTGCGGCATGACCGCGACAAAAGGAAGGCCGAGCAGGTGTGCGAAATAGGCCTCGCTTACCGCCGTCGACCCCGAAGACGCCTCGACCAATGTTGTCCGGCGGCCGATCCATCCGTTTGCGATCCCGAAAAGGATCAGTGAGCGCGCAAGCCGATGTTTCAGGCTCCCGGTCGGATGGGTCGATTCATCCTTGAGATAGACCGAAACGCCTTCGAGGCCGGGAAACAGGGGATTGACCAGATGCGTGTCGGCCGACCGGCGGGCGTCGCCTTCAAGAATGGCTAGGGCATGCCGGCTCCATTCCCGGTCGGGGCAGGCGGCGGTATCGGCAAGGGGAGGGCAGATGGAAAACATGGCGCTTTTAGCCCTTGAGCGCGATCACGGCCTCGACCTCGACCTTGGCGCCTTTGGGCAGTGCACTGACTTCGTAACAGGCCCGCGCCGGATAGGGTGGTTCAAGAGCGGCGCTATAGGCCGCGTTGATGGCATCGAAGGCCCCGAGATCGGTCACCAGAATCGTGGTTTTGACGACGTCATCCAATGTGGCGCCGGCAGCCCGCGCGATAGCGGCAATGTTGGCCATGCACCGGGTCATCTGCCCGCCCGCATCTTCCGATGAGAACGATCCCGTAGCGGGGTCGATGGGCAATTGCCCGGAAACGAAAAGCAGCGATCCCACTTTGCGGGCCTGGCTGTAGGGCCCAATGGCCGCTGGGGCATCGTCGGTAGAAATGGCAGACATCAGGGTTTCTCCCTTGTCGATATTGCGGGCTCGGAATGTCCTAAAGGGTGCATGAGCCGGTTGGCCCAGCCGAAAATCGCAATGGCATGGATGAGATCGATGATCTCGATATCGCTCAGTCCATTGGCCTTCAGGGCCGCGATGTGGTCTGGCCCGGCCCGCGAGGGGGTAACCGAGAGGGCCTGGCCGAACTCGTAGATGGCGCGGTCACGAGAAGAAAGGGCGTCGGGCCGGTCGAGCATGAGGGCCGAAACCACATGATCGGATTGGCTGAGATTGGCGTGCTGGCGAGCGTGTACCACGGCGCAATACCGGCAGCCGTTCACGGTCGAGGCGGCCAGTGCGCCGAGTTCCCGGTCGGCGCGAGGGAGCCCGTCCCTCACATACATGATTGCGTTGAACAATTCGGTCCGCGCAACGTAGGAATCCGGGTCGTGCGCCAGTGTCCGCACATAGGGGGAGACCTTTTTCGCCGAAGGGGTGACCCGCATCGCCTGAAGTTGGCGATCGGTCGCTTCGGCCAGTTCGACCGGCGGAAGGTGCGGGTGCCAGACGAGCGGCTTGAGACGAATGGCGGGCAGGGTGGTCACTAAGTCGTCTCCAAAAGGCTGAGACCATCGACGATGCGGCTTTCGAAATTGACGAAGGCCAGCAGTTCCGAAAGCGCAATAACCTGCGGCACGGTCAGTCCGGCGGAGAGCAGGGCCTGGAGATGATCTGCGCGCGCTTCGCGGGGGCGAAGGCAGATCATGTCGGTATGGCTCGCCAGCGCGGCGTGAACGCCGGTCAGGGTCTCCGGGTCCGCGCCCCTGGCCAGTTCGTGTTGTGCAACGTCGAGCTCGTGCCGCTCACAATCGGCGCCATAACGCTCGATCAGGGCGGTGTTTTTGTTGTGAACAGCCGATCGCAGGGCGATTGCCGCCCGCAGGCCCGATGACAGCCCGAGATCCTCCTCGGGCGCCAGGACGGCTCTGCGGCAGGCTTCAGCGCCCTCGACAAATTCCGGCCGGAAGGCGCGTGCCTCGAAAATGGGACTTCCCGGCGCAATATCGGCGGCAAGATCGATGGCATCGGGCCGCTCATGGACCTTGTTCGGCACGGCTTCTCCAGACATTGGGGAACGTGAGGGCGAGTTCGGTGACAAGAGCGACATCAGCGCGGCCCCAGCACCAGATCGGGCAGCCAGAGCGTAATTTCGGGGATCGCCGCGATCAGGATCAGAACGACGATGGGCGGGATCATCAAAGGCAATATGGCGATCGCCAGCTTCTCAAAGCGAACGCCCGATACCGCCGACATCAGATAAAGCCCAACGCCGAGAGGAGGCGTTGCAATCCCCAAAAGCAGGGCAAGCGTGATGACCATGCCAAACTGCACGCGATCGACGCCAAAGGCATCGGCCACCGGCAAAAGAAGCGGGAGCAGGATGATCTTTGCCGGCGAAGCCTCCATGAAACATCCGATCACCACCAGCAGGATGATGACGAACACCATAAACACGGCGCGCGAGTCGATCGTTTCGAGAATACCGGACGCAAACGCCTGCGGGACCTGCTCGAACGCGAACAGCCAGCCCATGATCTGGGAAAACCCGATAATCATCATGATGAGAGACGAAAGGACGGCGCTTTCCGTCAGCGCGTGCCACAAAGCCTTCCACGTCAGGGACTTGTAGAAGAGACCGATCAGGATGGAATAGGCGCAGGCAATGACGCCGGCCTCGGTGGCGGTGGCAAAACCGAAAATGATGGCGCCCAGGATGATGCCGGGGGCAACCAGAGCGGGCAGGCCCTCGAGCGTGGCCTTGCCAATTCCCGCCAGCCCCACCTTTTCTTCACGCGGCATGGGCGTCCAGATCGAAATGATCCGGATATAGGCGATAAAGGAAATTGCAACGAGGATGCCCGGGATGATCCCTGCGAGAAACAGCCGTGACACGGACTCGTTTGCAAGCCACGCATAGACGATCAGGCTGATCGAAGGGGGAATGATCGGGCCGACAAGCGAGGTCGCAACGGTAAGTGCGGCAGCGAATTCGGGATTATAGCCCCTCTTGCGCATGGCCTTGACTTCGAGCTGGCCCAGCCCTGCGATATCGGCGGTGGCCGCGCCTGAAACGCCAGCGAAAAGCAGCGAGGCAAGCACGTTCACATAGGCCAGGCCGGCCCGAAAATGACCAACGATCGAAAGTGCGAAATTGAAGATGCGATCGGTTAGCCCGATTGCATTCATGAGGTTCCCGGCGAGAATGAAGAAGGGAATGGCCAGCAGCGCAGGCTTGCCCGCTCCATCCAGAACCTGCTGGGGAACGACGATTGCGTTGTCGCCGAACCCCGCCCAGTACAGGCCGAAGATCGATCCCATGGCGATGGCCATGGTAACCGGAACGCCGACGAGCATCATGGCGATGAAGCCGCCGATGACGATAAAGCCCAGTGTCATTCGATGGCCCCTTCCTGCTCGGTGTCGGCGTGCTTCATGGGCGGGAAGGCCCGGATGGAACCGGACAACAGCCCGACAATGTCATTGGCGAAGTGAATGAGGATCAGCGCGGCAGAGATGAAGATCGGGCCGCTTCTGACGTAAATCGGAAGCGCAATGGCCTCCATATCGGCCGTTTGCAGCGCCAGAAGCCCAGGCGCTGCACGCAGGATGGCAAGCATGACCAGAATGCCGACGATGTTGGTGGCAATGGCCACGGCGATGCGCGGACCATTGGGCAGCCGGGATACGAAGATATCGACCACAACGTCCCTGCGGCGGCGCACATAGACAAAAAAGCCCACCAGCAGCATCCACATGAAGAGCAGCAACGTCCATGAATAGACCCAACCGAACGCCAAGCCGAACACCGAACGTGTGATGATGTTCACCAGGTTGATGGTCAGCATGACGCCCAGGCTGATCGCCGCCAGTGCCATAAAGACACCGGCGATACGATCCAGGGCACGATCAATGAAAGGCATGGCGGGGTTCCGGTCGTGCTTGGTGGATCAGCGTGCCGCTTCCACGGCATCCAGCAGGCCCTCGGGCAGTTCGCCCGCTTCGGCCCGCGCCGCATAGAACGCCCGCATCGATTCCACCCAGGCCGACGTGTCGAACTCGGTATCGAAAGTCACGTCGCCCTCGGCTGTAAGCGTTTCGACCATTGTCGCGGACTGTTCATCGATCAGCTCGCGTGCATAGGCCGCAGCTTCCTCATGCGCGCGGGTCACCGCTTGCTGATTTTCTTCCGAAAGGCCGTCCCAGGCTTGGGCATTCATCATCCAGCTGACGGCCTGGGGATATTCGTCAGTGCGCACGATGTAGGGCGCAACTTCGTAAAAGCGCATGGATTCGATGGATTCCGCGGGCGAGGTAACAGCGTCGACGATGCCGCGGCTGATCCCGTCATAGACTTCGCCCCAGGGCAAAATTCGAACCTCGGCGCCAAGGTGTTCCCAGGCGGAAACCACGAGCTGGTCCTGATACTGGCGGACGCGCATCCCTTCGATCGATGATGCATCTTCGATGGGTTCGCTGGACAGCAGCGTCCGGAACGAGCCGCGTGGAAAATCTGGAATATCGCCCAGAATAGTGATGTCGGCCTCTTCCTCGACGGTATCGAGCCAGCCCTGGAACAGTTCGCCACGGATGAAGTTCGACCAATGCTCGTAATCGTCGAACAGGAATGGGGCCGCGGCGTAGCGGATCCCGTCTTCCCACCGGGAAAGGAAGGAAATGCCCGAGGGCGCGAGCTGGATGATGTTCTGGCTGAGCTGCTCGACGACCGCTTCCATATTGCCCAGTTGTTCGTTGGGATAGACGCGGACCGTGATCTCGCCGTCGGTATATTCGTTCACCAGATCGGCAAAGCGCTGATAGGCCAAGCCCTCAAAGCTATCGGGTGTCATCATCGAGCTCAGGCGCCATGTCTCGGCGTTGGCCGGAGCCGCCATGCCCATGCCGGCGACAAGGGCGCCGATGCTTAGTCCTACAAGAGTTTTCATGTTCGTCGTCTCCCTTTGACGCGATGAGCAAGCTATCCGAAAAAGTTATAATAAGGCTTGCTCTATGTGATAAGTGGATGATAAAAGATTGGCCATGTCAAGTGATCCTGATCAATTTTTGGACATTCGCGCGCTGCAGGCCTTTCTTGCAGCGATGTCGACCGGCTCCATGACCGGCGCCGCCCAACTGCTGGGTAAATCTCAGCCGGCGGTCACCCGGGTCGTGCGGGAATTGGAGGAGGCGGTGGGCTTCCAGCTCTTTCACCGGAACGGCCCCCGCATCAGTCCCACTGAGCGCGGCCTGCTTTTTCACGAAGAGGCCGTGCGCCTCATGGCGGGCATGCGCCAGATTTCCAGCCGCGCCACCGCCATACGCGACAACATCGCCGCTTCGCTCGACATCGCGGCAACCCCGACAATGTCAGGTGGCCTCATTGCTCCGGCCCTGGCGGGGCTGGGAGAAGCGCAGCCCGATTTTATCAATGTCCAGACTATGGGTGCCGAGCACGTGGTCCGCTCGGTTCATGCCCGAACTGCCGATATCGGCGTTTCAAGCTTTCCGCTCGACTACGCCGGCCTTTCCATTCAGGCCATATGCGAGCGTGACTGTGTCGGGGTGGTCGCTGATGACGATCCTTTGGCCCGGCAGTCAGTATTGTCGCTGGCGTCCTTGACCGAACGACGGCTCGTGACCGTTGGTAACGCCTTTCGTCTGCGCCGGTCAATCGACCGGGCCATTTCGCAGGCCGGGATCCATCCCCCGCGCGACTTTTCGACCAACACGTCCCTCAATGCGGTCATGGCGGCGCGCGCCGGGCTTGGCGTTGCGATCATCGATCCCGTCACGGCATTTGGAATTCCCGTGCAGGGTGTGAAGGTTTTGCCACTCGATGTGCGGATACCCTATTTCTGGGGCCTGTTCTCCGATGCAGCGCGCGTGGTCTCGCCGCTGACATCGGCATTTGTGGATGCCTTCATCGGGAGTTGTTCGGCCATTATTCCCGATTGCCGTTTCCATGACCCCGCCGACCAACCCGATATGTCGCCGGATCGCGATCATTAGAGCGTGTCCGGCAACAGTGGGAACGGCCTTGCGGCCCGGACGCGCGACAAAAAGAAGACCTACTGGATTTTCGCGGTTTGAAGGGCCGCGCAAGCGAAAAGCGGAAATGCTCTAGTGACAAAGGATCGACTGGCCATGGGCGACACGCGATTGCACGGTCTCAAAGACCTGGAGGCCCGACTGGCCCAGGACATGGTGTGGCTCAACCTGCCGGCCAAGCCCTGGCTGAACCCGCTTGACGTCGAGGGACAACGCGTTCTGGACGTGGCCATTATCGGCGCCGGGCTGTGCGGCCTTGTCGCCGCGGCAGCGCTGCGCCACCTCGGCGTCGACAACGTGGAGCTTTTCGATCGCGCGCCCGAAGGCAGGGAAGGGCCATGGGTGACCTACGCACGCATGCGAACGCTTCGTACGGCAAAGGCTGCATCCGGCCCGGCCCTGGGCATCGGGTCGCTGACCTTCCGGGCCTGGTATGAGGCTCAATGGGGGGGCGATGCGTGGGATCGGATGGATCTGGCGCCGCGAGAGATATGGATGGACTACCTTGTTTGGTATCGCAAGGTGACTCGGGCCAAGGTCAACAACGGCGCCGATGTAACGCGGATATCCATGCGCGAGGATGGCCTTTTGGAGCTGACCGTAAGCGGCCGGCCGGCTCTGGCCCGACGCGTGGTTCTGGCCACCGGTCTTGATGGGCTGGGAGCGCCCAAGCTCCCCGCCATCGCATCGGGGGTGGACAAGGCTTTCGTTGCTCACAGCTCGGACATGTTCGACCTTGAAGGTTTGGCCGGCAAGCGCGTCGGTGTCGTGGGGGCGGGGGCGTCTGCCATGGACAACGCCGCCGCGGCACTGGAAGCGGGGGCGGCCAGCGTCGATCTTTTCGTGCGCCGCAGCGAGCTGCCGCGTATCGACAAGTTCACCGGCGTCGGCTCCAAGGGAATGACCCACGGCTTTTACGGCCTGCCCGACCCGATAAAATGGGAGTTCATCAACGAGGGCGATCGTGCCGCAGTGCCTCCGCCGCGACATTCGGTCAAACGGGTTTCAGCGCACGACAACGCCCGCCTCCACCTCGAGAGCCCCATAGTCGGCCTGCGAGATTGCGGTGACCATATCGTTGCCCAGACGCCCAGGGGTGACTATCCGCTCGACTTCCTGATCTTTGCCACCGGGTTTGGCATCGATCTGGCCAGTCGGCCGGAGTTGGCAGACATTGCACCCCATATCCTGACCTGGGGCGACCGGGTGGATGAGCAAAGACGCGCCGCCAACCCGCAACTCGCCCGCGCGCCCTATCTGGCCGATGACTTTACCTTTCTGGAGGCCGAACCCGGAAAATGCCCGGCGCTTTCTTCCATTGCCTGCTTTGCGTACCCGGCCGTGCCCACGCACGGCAAGCTCACCAGCGGCATTCCGGCGGTAAGCGACGGTGCGGACAGGTTGGCCAAGGGCATGGTCCGCTCGCTTTTCGTCGAAGAAGCCGAGGCCCATCTCCAGCGCTTCATGACGTACCAGACACCCGAACTTCTGGGCGATGAATGGCCGGACGCCGACACGGTCCGCTCGACCGGTTCCGCGTCTTCCGCCCAATTTCTGCGAAAGGAAATTTCATGACCGATGCCGACCAGTTGCACCGTCAGTCTATCGTCATCGACGGTCTGCAGTGCTCCGATTTCAACCGGGAGCTCTTCGAGGAGGCGCGGCGCGGTGGCGTGACGGCAATCAATTGCTCTGCGGTTCTGTGGGAGAACTTTAACGGCGGCATCGATTACGTTTCCATGTGGAAGCGCCTCATTCGCGACAACAGCGACATTGTGATCCCCGTCCGCAGCGTCGCCGATATCAGGCACGCCAAGGACACCGGCAAGCTCGGCATCATCATCGGCTGGCAGAACACATCGCCGATTGAAGACAGGCTCGACTACGTCGAGATATTCAAGGATCTCGGCGTCGGTATCATGCAACTGACCTACAATACGCAGAACTATTCCGGCGCAGGCTATCTCGAGGCCAGAGACTCCGGGCTGACCGGCTTCGGCAGGGAAGTCGTCTCCGAGATGAACCGTGTCGGTGTGCTCTGTGACCTCAGCCATGTCGGCGAGCGCACGGCACTCGATGCCATTGCCCATTCCCAAAAGCCCTGTGCCATCACCCATTGCCTGCCGCGCGGGCTTCGGGATGTGCCGCGCAACAAATCCGATGAGGTCTTCAAAGCCTGTGCCGAAAAGGGCGGAGTTGTCGGTACGTCCCTGTTCGCACCCGGCCTGGCCGATGGAAACGAAGCGACAGTGGCAAGCGTTATCGACGCGCTTTCCTACACCCTCGATCTCGTCGGCGAGGACCATGTTGCGATCGGTACGGACTTTTCCCTCAATCGCCCGCGTCCCGGCCCCTGGCTGCTCTGGGCCAACAAGGACAAGGGCACTGCGCGCACCCTGACCGAGTTCGGCAGCGTCAAGATCTCCAAGCCACTGGGCATTCGCCGCATTGACGAGTTTCCCAACCTGACCGCCGAAATGGTTGCGCGCGGCTGGTCGCAGGAACGCATCGGCAAGATTCTGGGCGGCAACTGGCTGCGTGTTCTGGACACGGTATGGGGATGACCCGCGCTGCGGTCCTTCAATTTTTCCATGAGGCCAACGCATTTTCCCCGCTCAGGGTGACGCGGGACGAATTTCTGACCCGGCACCATCTCAGTGGCCAGGCGGTGCACGATGCTTTCGCGACGACATCGAACTGGATGGGGGGCGTGCTGACCGCGCTTGAACAGCGCGAGATCGAGACCGAGATTGGTTTGTGCACCGCCGCCCTTCCAGGCGGTCCGCTCGAGGCGGATTCCTGGTCACGGTTGCGCTCGGAATTTCTGGAGAGTCTCTGGTCGATCGTGGAACGCGGGCCGATCAGCCATCTGTTCGTTCTGCTTCACGGCGCACTGGCGGTCGATGGCATATCCGATCCGGAAGGGGCCGTGGTGGCCGAGATGCGCCAACGGTTGGGCGCCCGGACGCGGATCACGACAACGCTCGATTTCCACGCCAACATCAGCCCCCGTTTGCAGGCGGCAAGCGACGTCATCGTCTCGGGCAAACTCTACCCCCACACCGACACGCGTGAGCGGGGTGCGCTCGCCGTCAGGTTCGGCCTCGCCGGCGGTGAACTCAAGACGTGGCATTTCAATCTGGGCATATCGGTGCCCATGCCCAATCAGGCGACGACCGAGGGGCCGTTCGCCCGGCTGGCCGAACTGAGCGACACTTTTGCGGCGCGAAATGGCGTCGAAGATGTCAACATCATTGGCGGCTTTCCATTTTCGACCGAGGCCTATGCCGGCACGAGTCTTCTTGTCACCGGCACGGAAAAGCAAGCGGCTCACGAGGTGTATGAGCGCGTTCTGGACGCTGTCGAGAACGAGCGGGACGACCTTCTGCGTCCCGTGTCATCGCCAAGGGCCAGCATCACCCGGCTGCGCGAGCGCCTTGGAAACGGCCGGTTGATATTGGTCGACGTCGGAGACAATCCCGGCGGCGGCGGACTGGGGGATCGCACTGAATTGCTTGCCGAACTCGAAGCGTTGGGCCGCCCCTACGCCTTCGGCGCTCTTGTCCGCCCCGATCTCGTCAAGGCTGCCCAGGCCGTTGGCACGGGCGGCACGGTCGATATTCAAAGCGGGCGAGAAAAGCTATCGTGCACGGTTGCCTCACTCGCCGTCATCCGCTACCGAAACACTGGCGACATGATGCGCGGCGAAGAAGTTTTCGGGGGAGATGGCGCCGTCCTCTCCACGCGGGCCGGATCGATACTGGTCTCGAGCCTGCGCATCCAGGCCTATGACACGCAGGCCTTTGAGAGCATGAACATCACGCTCGACGATTGTGACATCATCGCGATCAAATCAATTGCGCATTTCAGGTCATCCTACGCGGACCTGGCCACTGGTGGTATCATACTGACCGACAGCGGCGGCTGGTCATCTCACCGGAGGCGGATTGAGTGGGAGCAGGGTGCGGAAGGCAGATAATGGCTGGAAATTTGATTGCAGATAGCTGAAATAAATAGAAAATCCTCCATCGCGCCCATGATGGATTGGAAAAAAGAAAGGAATTTCAGCAAAATCAACTTGATACGATTTTTGATCGTTGCGCGGTCAGTTGTATCCAATCGCCCCGATGCATTCGCGATATGGCCCGGAAAATTCCGTCGGCGCTGCGCAACTGGGCCGCTGGATCGGACGATTGTCCCAGATGCTTGCTGCAAAAAGGCAAAGCCGGTGGCAGCTCTTGTCAATAGCATGTCGCGAAGGTCCACCTTAGTCGCGAGTTTCAGGTAGCCACGGCTTCCGGTGAGGTTCCATGGGCCAGATATGAGCGCCAGCCCCCAAGGGCGCTGATGTCAACCGCGCCCTCAATGCCCGCGGACTCACAGACGAACCCCTTCACGACGGTGCCGTCCTGGAGCACGACGTTTCCGATGCACAAAGGGGACGGGACGCCGGCCATGAAGCCACCAAATGCGGACTGGGGCAACGCCCAGATCTCGACGGGAACGGCCACGCCCGCGCCGCGTCCGACCCGGACCAAGCCTGGGCGGAACGGTGGGCCGTCGGCCAGCGCATACAATGCATAGTCCGGCGCCGTCTCGGTAGCGCTCACGAACCGGCCGCCACGCGACGTGATCTCGGAATTGAGCGGCAGACCGGACATGTGCGCCCCGCAAACGGCAATGGCGATTTCGTCGTCGCGTGGCTGGGCATCGGGCAACGCCGCCGCCGGACGCAGCCAGCGCGTCGCGCCCAGCAACCCCGTCTCCACCGTCAAAGCCAGAGCCGCGGCACGATCGTCTTCGCCGGCGCGGGCCAGAACGGTCATGTTGCCGGGCCTGCCGTCGGCGCGCGAGCCGGTGGGCACGGCTATGCCGCACATGTCGAGCAGGTTCACGAAATTGGTATAGGTCCCAAGTCTCGCGTTGGGACCAATCGGATCGGCTTTAATCTCGGCCCGGGTCACAAAATTGGGGATCGTTGGGACGCACAGGAGGTCGACACCTTCCATTGCCCCTTCGCATCGGCGCTTGAGGGCCTGTAATTTGTAGATGCCTTCGAAGGCATCCACTGCCGATTTTTCCAACCCATCCGAAACGATGGCGAGCGTCGTCGGATGCAGGGTCTCCGGCGCTTCAGTGATCCGGGCACCGACCGCTGCGGTGCGTTCGGCCACCCATGCGCCTTCGTAGAGCATGCGGGCCACGTCGAAAAAGGGGGTCATGTCGATCGATTTCACGGTTACACCCGCCCGCTGCAGTCTGTCGATATCGGCGTGGAAATGATCGGCCTGTTCCATATCACCGAACGTTTCAAGCGTCGCTTCGTCCGGTACGGCGATGGTGACGTCCGCTGGCAGTCTGGCGAGTGGACCGAGGCGCATGTCGCGCGCATAGGCATCCGCCGCATCGAAACCGGCCGCCGCAGAAAACACTTCATAGGCATCGGAGACCGTGAAGGCGAAGATAGAAACGGTATCGAGGGTGCGGCAGGCCGGCACCACGCCGCGCGCGGACAACAGACCAAGCGAGGGCTTGAGGCCGACAAGATTGTTGAGCGCGGCCGGAACGCGGCCAGAGCCCGCCGTGTCCGTTCCAAGCGTAAAGCAGGCAATTCCGTGTGCAACCGCCACGGCCGACCCGGACGATGAACCGCCCGGCACGATCTCGGGATCGATCGCGTTATTCGGCACCGGATAGGGCGTCCGTACACCGACAAGGCCCGTGGCGAACTGGTCGAGATTGGTTTTTCCCAGGCAGATCGCACCGGCGGCCCTCAGGCGGGCAACCACGAACGCATCTTCGCCCGGATCATAGGAGAAGGCCGGGCAGGCAGCGGTCGTTGGCATACCCGCCACGTCGATATTGTCTTTCACGGCGTAAGGAATACCCCAGAGCGGGCGCCCATCCGGCGCGCCGAGCGCGCGGGCTTCGGCAAGCGCGGCCTCACGGGCCTCGTGAATAAAAATGCCCGGATCGGCCACCCCGTCGAGCCGGCGGAATGCTTCGGCAATTGCGTCTTCGGGGTGCACGCCATCGGCATAGGCCTGGCGCAATGCCGGCAGCGTGAACGGCAATTCTGATAGCATAGTCAAGTCCTTGTAAGCCGCCTTAGGCGGCGGATTTCCGCTTTGGTGCCTGCGGCGCCGCGGAAAGCAATTCTTTGGTGTAGTCGTGTTGCGGGTTGTCCATCACCTGCTCGGCGGGTCCGATCTCGACCACCTCCCCGGCACGCATCACAATCACCTGGTCGCACAGCAGACGCACCACGTTGAGATCGTGACTGACGAAGAGATAGCTTATGCCCAGCCGCGCCCTGAGGTCGGCGAGCAGATTGAGCACCACCGCCTGGATCGATACGTCCAGCGCCGCCGTGGGCTCATCGAGGATCAGGAAATCGGGATCGGGCGCGATGGCGCGGGCGATGCCGACACGCGCCTTCTGTCCGCCGGACAACTGGTGCGGAAACCGGTCGAGCAGATGGACGGGCAAGCCGACCAGGGTGGCCAACTCCTCGACACGCGCGCTCAGCGCCGAAGCCTCCATCTTTCCCATCCGCTTGAGCGGCTCGGCGATCGACATGCGCGCCGAATGACGCGGATTGAGGCTATCGGTCGCGTCCTGAAAGACCATCTGAATTTTCGATCGCAATGGATGACGGGCGAAGCCGGCCGATGGGATCTTTGCAAGGTCCTGCCCCCGATAGAGAATTTCACCGGAAGTGCTGTCGAGCAGCCGCACCAGCATCGACGAGGTCGTCGACTTGCCGCATCCGCTCTCTCCAACCAGCCCCACGCTTTGGCCCTCGCGAATAGTGAAGGACACGTCTTTGACCGCATGCACCGGTCCGGACTTGCCGTCATAGGTCTTCACGAGGTTTTTCACCTCGATCAGCGGCATGTCCTTGACAGTATGGGGCGCTAGCGGCTTGCGGTCTTCTTCTGGCAAAAGCGAACGGATCGAGACGCCGCGTCGTGGCGTCGCGTCCATCAGCTTGCGGGTGTAGGGATGGCCGGGCTTGGTGAACAGGCGCACGGGATCGCCCTGCTCGACAATCAGCCCGTCCTTCATGACCACGATGCGGTCGCAATATTGCGAGGCGAGGCCGAGATCGTGGGTAATCAGAATGGACGACATGCCCCGCGAGGTGACGAGATCGTTCACAAGATCCATCACCGCCTTCTGGGTGGTGATATCGAGCCCGGTTGTCGGTTCGTCCGCGATCAGCAGTTTGGGATCGCAGGCGAGCGCGATGGCGATGACAATGCGCTGGCACATTCCACCCGAGAGCTCGAACGGATAGGCCTCGTAGCGGGCGGCGGCATCGCGAATTTTCACTGCCTCCAGCGCAGCGATGGCCTTTTGTTTCGCGTCATGCCGTGTGGCGCGGCTGTGCTGACGCAGTACATCTTCAATCTGGTGGCCAACTTTCCGGATAGGGTTGAGCGCCGCGCGCGGGTTCTGGAAGATCATGGAAATTTCCCGGCCACGAATGTCGCGCATATCCCTTTCTGCAGCGTTGCGCAGGTCGATACCGCCATATGTCGCAGCCCCCGCCTTGATGTGCCCGCCCGCATCGAGGATGCGCATGAGCGCATAGGAGGTGACCGATTTGCCTGAGCCGCTTTCCCCCACGATACCGAGCCGCTCGCCATTGGCGAGATCGAAACTGATCCCCTTGACGGCGTTGACTTCGCCGCGCCGGGTCTTGAAGGCGACACTGAGATCGCTAATCGAGAGCATGTTCGACCTCCTCAGGTCCGCCGACGCGGGTCGACGATATCGCGCAGTCCGTCGCCCATCAGGTTGAAGGTGAAGACCGCCAGCATCAGCCAGAGGCCGGGGAACAGAGCCAGCCACCACTCGCCGGACACGATGAAATTGGCGCCCTCGGCCACCATGATCCCCCATTCGGGTGTGGGCGGGCGCACGCCCAGGCCGATAAAGCTGAGACCGGCCGCATTGAGGATGGCCCAGCCCAGATTGAGCGAGACCTGCACCATCATCGGCGGCAGGGCATTGGGAAAGATGTGAAAGGCCAGCACGCGCGCATCCGAATTACCCGACAGCTTGGCCGCAAGCGCAAAACCGGATTCGCGTCGGATGTTCACCTCGGCGCGGACAACCCTGGCATAGAATGGAATATTGATGATCGCGGTGGCGATGATGATGTTGGTCACCGAATTGCCCAATGCCGCGACGATGCCCATCGCGAGCACAAAGAGCGGGAACGCCATGATGGTGTCGAGAATGCGGTTGAGGATGATATCGATCCACCCGCCGCGATAGCCGGCGATGGCCCCGAGTACAGATCCGACGACAAAGGAAATCGCCACCGCCGCGACCGAGATCACCAGATCGAGCCGGGTCGCCACGATCACACGTGAAAACACATCGCGTCCGAGCGCATCCGTGCCGAACCAATGCGCCAGCGAAGGCGGTTGCAGCGCGATGGCGGCATTGGTCGCCAACGGGTCGTAGGGCACCACATAGGGTCCGATAAGCGCCGACAGCAAGAAGAATGCAAACATGGCAAATGAGAGCGCCGTGACCGGATTTTCGCGCAGTACGTAAAGCATATGAGCCAAAGCACCCGATTTCGGCTTTGCTTCCGGTTCCGGACCGGTGGACTTGATCTGATCGGGTGCCAAGGCTGTCTGTGTCATTTTGCAGATGTCCCGAAGCGAGGATCGATCGCGGTGTAGGTGAGGTCGATGATAAGATTGAGCAGCACAAACAGCATCGCCATGGCGAGCACGAAGCCCTGCACGGCGGCGTAATCTGAAACCACCAGCGCCTCTACGGCATAGGAGCCGATACCGGGCCAGGCGAAGACCTTTTCGACGAGCACATTGGCGCCGAGCACGAAGGAAAAGACCATGCCCAGCGTCGTCACGACCGGCAGCAGCGCATTTCGGAACGCATAACCGAACAGCACCTTCTGCCGCCCCAGTCCCGCCGCCCGCGCGGTGCGCACGAAATCGGCGGATAGCGCGGAGAGCATGGCGGCGCGGGTCATGCGGGCGATGGGCGCAAGCGTAAATAGGGCCAGCGTCGCGGCGGGCAGAATGAGCTGCTTGAGCGCCCCGAACCAGGTTTGCCAGTCGCCGATGATCGCGGCGTCGATGAGAAAGAACCCTGTAACGCGCGGCGGTTCGAGATAGATGAAGTCCAGCCGGCCAAGCGGTGACGGCGCAATTCCGAGCAGATAGTAAAACACGTAGATCAGCACGATGCCGGTAAAAAAGGTCGGAAGCGACACACCCGCTGTTACGAGAATACGGCAGAGTTGATCGATCCAGCTTCCCGGCTTTGTGGCGGCGAGCACACCAAGCGGAATGGCAATGAGGCAGGAAACGATCAGTGCGGTCAGGGTCAGTTCGAGGCTGGCCGGCAGGCGTGAGGCGAGTTCGACCGAAACGGGACGTCCGGTGGAAACGGACTGTCCCAGATCCCCCTGGATCAACTGCCCCACATAGATGACGAATTGCTCGGGCAGCGACTTGTCGAGCCCGAGCGCCACGCGCACCTGTTCGATGGATTCAGGCGTTGCAGCAACGCCCGCGAACTGGACTGCGGGGTCACCGGGCAAGGCGCGCGTGAGCAGAAAGCTGATCACCACCACTCCGATGACAACCGGGACCGCCTGGGCGACCCGGTTGAGAATGGCTGCGGCCCGTCCGGACATGGATCAGGCCTCCCCGGTGCCTTTGAGGGAACGGATGTCGAGCTGACGGTGGAACCAGAACTCGTAGCCTTCCGCACCATTCACCGCGACGTTGAGGGCTGGTTGATAGAGCGGAATGCGCGGCAGATCCTCGAATGCGATCTCGAACATGCGGCTGATCTTGGGCAGGTATTGGGGATCGTCCTGCGCCATCGGCAAGGTCTCTTCGGTGAGGGCCTGCACCTCTGCATTGGCGTAGTTCGAGGAGTTGAACAGGTTTCCCTCCATATAGGCCCAGAAGAAATAATAGTCGGGCGTGTCGAGCCAGCCGCCGAAATTCTCCAGATGCAGCGGCAGACGTTTTTCGACCAGAGAGGCCGTGCGCCAGTTTGCGCCGGGAATCTTCTCGATCTCGGTGGTGATGCCGATCTTGCCGAGCGCTTCCTGGATGAGCAGCGCGGTCGGCTCCATCCAGCTCGACAGGTCGGTACTGATCGACATCGGCACCGAGAACCCTTCGGGATAGGCCGACGCCGCCATCAGTTCCTGCGCCTTTTCGATGTCAGTGAAATAGGGCGATTTGCGCGGCCACACAGTATCGGAAATTTCCGCTTCGCCACCCCAGAGTGGTGCGCCGCGGCCATATGCGGCCGTCTGGAAAATCTCTTCATAGGGAATGGCATAGGCGATAGCCTTGCGCACGTTGGAATCCTGGAAAGGTTCGAACTCGTAGTTGATCCCGACCACATGGATGGTGTTGGCGATCGGGGTCGAATAGACGGTGAGCTTGTCGGCGAGTTCGGCAGCGTCCTTGTCGGGAATGTCGAAGGAAATATGCACATCGCCGCGCTCGACAAGGGCCCGGCGCGTTGCCGGACTTGGCACCTCGCGCTGGATCACGCGGGGAATTTCGGGCAGCGGGCCGCCGACCCAGCCGTCGAACCGCTCGAAAACGATCTGCTGGCCATTGTCCCAGCGCGCCACTTTGTAGGCGCCCGAACCGGCCGGATTGGTGTGCAGATATTCCATCGCCCAAGGGTCGTCCTCGGTGACGTTGGCCTTTGCGACTTCGGAATTAATGATGAAGGGCACCGGTACCGCCAGATCCGGCAGGGAAAGCTTGGAGGCCTGGTCGAGCTTGACCACAAAGGTCTCCTCATCCACCGCCTCGAACTGGTCGGGCCGGGTCAAACCGCCGGCTTGCATCTGGGTGGTCGGGAATCCGCCCACGGACACGGCGCGATCGAACGACCATTTCACGTCGGCCGCTGTCACCTTGCGCCCATCCCAGAACACCGCATTTGGCTTGAGCTTGAATGTGATGGTCAGCCCGTCTTCCGATGTTGTCCAACTCTCCGCCAGTTCCGGCTCGATCTTGGTGTAGTCGAAGGAAAGGCTTCCATCCTCGAGTTCCTTGGAGCCGAAGGTGATCAGCCGATCATAGCAGTTGATGGCGATCTGGTAGCTGGGGCGATTTGTGCCGGTACGATGCAGGTCGAGGCTGTTGATGGTCTGTCCTGTCGCAATGACCAGCGTATCGAGCGGCGCAGCTGTGACGGGAATGGCACGCGCCAACGGCAATCCGGCCATCAGCGCGGCGCCGGTTTGCAGGAAAGAGCGTCTCGAAAACGACATGTGTGCGAACCCCTCAAGCTGAAAAATATGTTACCGCACAGCTTTCAGTTTTTTGTGGTTCCGCAAACTGCTACATTTTCAGCGATGCGGTGCAAAAAACACACCGCTTATCTCCGGGCACGGGAAAAAGAACGCGATGAGGCACTTGCAGAACTTTAGGCTTATCGAGGCGGTGGTGCGGGCCGGCTCCATGCGCCGCGCTGCGGAGGACATGAATATCACAGCTTCCGCGCTAACGCGCCGCATCAACGCCTTCGAACAGGAATTCGGTGCAGAGCTCTTTGAGCGCCTGCCCGGCGGTGTGCGACTCAATCCCGCGGGCGAACTTCTGCTGCACCACTACAGGCTCATGCTTTCCGACCTGTTGCGGGTTCAGGGACAGGTGGCCGATCTTGCCGGCGAGCGGCGCGGCCACGTTTCCATCGCCTGCTCTCAGGCCATGCTGCCCTATTTCCTGCCCGCGCAGATCGCAACCTATCGTGCCAGTCACCCTGGGGTGACCTTTAACGTCAATGTGCGAGACCGCGCCCAGGCCGAGCAGGAACTGGCGAGCTACTCGAGCGATCTCGCCCTGGTGTTCGAACCTGTCTATCTCGTCGATTTCGAAGTGATTCATGTGGTGCCGCAAACGGTCCAGGTGATCATGCGCGCCGACCATCCGCTGGCTAACAAGTCCGAGGTTCGGCTACGCGAATGCCTCGATGTGCCACATGTCGCGCCGACGACAAAGTACGGGGTGCGCCACCTCATGGACTTCGCGGCGCGGCGTGGTGTGCGAAGGGTCGACCCTGTGCTTGAAACCGAAAGCTTTGAACTCATCCGGCACTACGTGCTGCATGAAAACGTCATCGGCTTCCAGATCCCGATCGGCCTGCGCGACACCGGAGATGATCCGCTCGTCTATCGGCCGATTTCGGAAAAGGACATGCCTGCAGGAAACCTTATTCTCGGACAGATGCGCGGCCGCACGCTGCCCGTCGCCTCGGCGCGCTTTGCCATGCAACTGTCTCAGGCCCTGAAGGACTACGGAGGCGTATAGAAAGGCCGATGCACCTCGCCCGACGCCACACCGGTTGCCGGTAATTGGGTGCAATCGCTGATGTTCAATGCTCCGAATAAACAGGTATAGAGCATGTCCGATTTTTGGGGTTGAAAGTGTACCGTGAAGGCGCCGACCGACATGGTTGCCGCCAGGAAGCCAGGAAGTGAGAAAATGGTCCCAATCCAGGCGATTCTGCCGCATTCATGTTGGCGAATTGCGATTCCGGTATCCGCTGCGTCGATTATGATTTTGCCAACAGTCAAACGACATGGCAGAAATCCGCAGTGCCACCTGTGGCCAGAATGCGCTGGCCAGCTTGGCCGGCAAGGTGATGGGGTGCTGTGACCTGCCCGTCAGTGCGATCCGGTCAAGCAGCCGAGTCGGGGGCCGGCGATCTGTCGACCACCTCTGAAGACCATGCGCTCGGACGGAGGATTGGCAAGGGCGGCCTGGGCGCAGGGCGCCTTTATCAACACGAAGTCAGCCGGGGCGCCGGCAACGAGAGGAGGTCGTGTTTCGCCTAGAACCGCAGCGGTGCGATCGGTGGCCAGTGAAAGGGCAAAGGCGAGACCAGAATCGGTGGCCCAGCATTGTTGGCGCGCCGCGATGGCGGCGCGCTCGAGCATGTCGCCATTGCCGAATGGGGACCAGGCATCGCAGATATTGTCCGACCCCAGCGCCACGCAGACACCGCGTTCGGCCAATTGGTCGAGCGGGGGCATCAGGCGCGGCGGCGCGCTCGAGATGATGGCAACACCGGCATTGGAAAGTCGGGCTGCGATGATTTCGAATTCAGGTTCGTTTAACTCCGATAGAGCAAATCCATGACTGATTGCAATGTGCGAGGGGCGCCCATGGGCGAGCGCGCGCTCGCAGATTGCGGATATGGTTTTGACGCCAAGTGGGCCAGTTTCGTGCAGATGAATGTCGATGCCGACGTCAAAGTGTGACGCGAGAGAAAAAATGATATCGAGATGAGCGGCGCGGTCACCGTCGATCGCCATGGGGTCGAGCCCGCCGATGAGGTCAGCCCCCTGTGAAAGCGCAGCGGTTAAAAGGTCCTTGGTGCCCGGAGCACGAAGGATGCCCGACTGGGGAAAGGCAACGATTTCGATCGTGATGCGGTCAGAATAGCGTTGGCGCAATTCGAGGACCGCGTGGAGATTTTCAAGGCCCCAATCGGGGTCGATGTCGACGTGGGTTCGCATCAGTCCGGTGCCAAAGGCAATCTCGCGCTCGATCAACGCCGCGCCGCGCACCGAAACAGGAACATCGAGGTTGGCACGGATTTGCTTTTCCATGCCAATACGGCCCAAAACGTCGTTTTGCCTGATGTGGGGCTGCCATGGTGCGCCCAGAAATGTCTTGTCGAGATGACAATGGCCCTCACTCAAGGGCGGCAGGCAAACCCAACCTGACGCATCGATGGGAAGACAATCAGATGGCGCAGCCTCGGCGCGCGCGGCAATTTTGTCCTCGACAATGGCCAGAGCGCCATGGCTTTCATCGGCAAACGTCATACCTTCAAGCCACATCGGTGCTTGTTTCATGGCAGAGGGCGCATGGCACGATCGAAATGGATCAGCGGTGCTGCCGGGCTCGGGGCCAATCGCACAGCCTGTGCCTGTGCGATCAGGATGATGTGGGTGGAATAGGGAATGTGTTGGCTGATGGTGCAGTCAAAGACCGCGAGCGCGCTATCAAGAGTTGGAACGCCGGTTTGGAGCGCAGACCAATTGCCGCGCCTGAACCGCTCGGCCTTGAGCGCCGCAGACGCAAATGGCTCGGCAATGGCCTGATCGGTGCTGGCAAGAATATTGACCGACACGGCGCGGGTCGCAACGATGGCGTTGCGGGCCGAGGCCGTTTGGGAGACGCAGACCAACAGACTGGGTGGGTCCAGGGTGAGGGAGGTCACCGAGGTCGCGACCAGGCCAACGGGATTTTCGAGACTGCCACTGGCAATGATCGATACCCCTGAGACCAGCTTGCTCATCCCGGCCCGGAAATCGGCTTCGAGACCAGTGTTGTCATCTGCGGTGGCAAATCGGGGCAAAGCACTCATGGGTGGGCCTTTTTCCTGTGTGCGTGTCCGTCGGTGCCAGTGAGCCGTGCCCGTTCGCGAACAAAGGTCTGGCAGCCTGTCTTGAACCCCATGATGGGGGCTGCAAGACGCCGCACAGCGTCCGCGGGTGTGGGTGCGTCGACCAGCACCAAGTCGGCGGGCGCGCCAACGCGCAGATCCCGCTCGAGGCCGAGTTGGGCGAATCCGTTGGCGCTCACCATGTCAAAACAGCGCGCAAGTTCTTGATCGGAGGCGAGCTGGGCAAGGTTGGCAAAAAGATTGGCCATGCGGATCAGATTGGCATCGCCATAGGGCGTGAAGGGGTTGAGCACATTGTTGCTCGCAATGGTGGTGAGAACGCCTTGTGCATCGAGTGTCTGAAGCGGCGCGACACCGCGCGGCACAAGCCGGTCATGATCGCGACCATTGAGGAACAGATCGGTGGCCGGGAGCGCGGTGACCGAGATCCCGGCGCTCGCGAGCCGTCTGGCCAGTTCATCGACCATCTGCGGCGCCATGGCGGACATCTTGGTCGCATGACCGATAGAAACCCGCCCACCCCATCCGCGTCGTTCGGTCTGCGCGATGATTTCGGGCAGAGCTGAGCCCTCGGGATCAAGATCAAAGTCCGCGTGGAAATCCACAGCGACATTATAATCCTGGGCCAGATCAAAGATCGCCGTGACGTGAGCAGTGGGGTCTGGATCCATATAGGGGCACCCGCCGATCTGGTCGGCGCCGTTTTCAAGCGCGGTCTTTAAAAGCGCTGCTGTTTCTAGCTCTTGGGTCAGACCTTCCTGGGCGAACGCGCACAGCGTGAGATTAATGGCATGGTCGTAGGCACGCCTAATGTCGAGCAGCGCCTGAAATGAGCGCAGTCCGGCCCGCGGATCGAGTTCAACGAAACTGCGCATCGCGTTTGTGCCCGAAACGATAGCCATTTCGATCACTTGAGCCGCCCGGGCATAAACATCCTCGCGCGTGAAGCCTGATTTGGCCGAGGCTGTTAGACTCACCGCTTCGGCGAGTGTGCCATTACAGATGGAGCATCGATCAAGGATCATTGCCTTGTCGAGATGAATGTGGGTTTCCGCATAGCCCGGAATGGCCATCGCCCCCTGCGCTTCGATACGAACCGCCGCTGGGCCGAGTTCGGGGCCAATTGCTGCAATGCGCCCCTCGATCACTCCGATTTCGCATGGAACGGAATGGCCGGGTCGCGTCACTCCGACGATGAGCAGATCGAATGCGCTCATTGATCGGCCATGGCGTTGAACCGATAGGGGCGATAGCCCGCGTCAAGACCGGAATGGGCAAGATGACGCTCGATGAAGGGTAGAAGCAAGTTGACCATCTCGCTGGCTTCGGTCTCGCTTTCCGTGGCCGGCGCACTAAGCTTATCCTTGATTTCTGCCATCACCGCATCGCGGTCGACCCGTATAACGCGTCCTCCATCGACGACCAGATCGCCACCGACAAAGACCTTGTCGATGGCGGATTTGGTTGCACGGTGCAGAACGGTCTCCGAAATGGGCGTTGCACTGGAAACAAACGGACGCTCAAGCGCATCACGATCGAGGAGAACGATGTCGGCCATATATCCAGGTTCTAGCCGACCGGCCAATCCGCCGAATCCGGCCGATTTTGCGCCGTGCTCAGTAGCCATCTGAAGGATAGCCGCAGCATCGGGCCGCTCGCTGAATAGCCCGGTTTCACGATGAAGCGCCCAGGCGAGCTTGATCTCGGCCAACATGTCGCGATCATCGCAGAGATTGGATTGATCGATGCCTAGCGCGATTGGAATGGACTTCGCCCGCATCGCGTTGACCGGAGCGATGCCCGAGCCAAGGCGTAGGCCCGAACTGGCATTGTGGCATGCCGAGCAGCCGCATTCGGCAAGAATATCGATGTCCTCAGAATCGAGCCAGTTTCCGTGTCCGATAGTCACGTTGGGGCCCAGGACGCCCAATCGGGCGAGATGGGCAACTGCCGAACAGCCAAAGGATTCACGCGCGTAACGAGCCTGTCGCTCGGTCTCGACCAGATGCATGTGAATATTGGCACCGGAGGTCCGGGCCGTTTCTGCGATCAACTGAAGTGCATCATCGGAACACCAGTGCAGATTTGCTGGAGCAAGATGCATTCGCACCCTGTCGGGCTCCTCGCGCTCCCATAGGGAGCGGATTCGCTCAAAAAACGCCATGTATTCGGAGGTGGGGACGCAGGCGGGGGCAAGCCGCGGGGTGATCCAGTCGCGCAACGCCTTTGGAAATTGGGCGATAAGATCGGCATCGGGACCGTACCCAAGGATCGAGCGATCGCGCATCATGAACGAATAGCCTGCGCGCATGCCAATCTCGCCATAGGCAGAAAGGACCGTGTTGCTGGTGGCGGCCCACTCCTCGGGCGTTCCCACCAGTCCTGAATGAATGTGATGGACGCTGGTGGTGCCGCTTTCGAGCATTTCGATGGCCGAATATAGCGTATCAAGGCGCGGCCCGATCTGGCGCATGGCGCGAAAGCGGGGCAGCCACAACTCGAGCGGTGCAAAAGGCACCCCACTCATCAGCGGAGTGATACCGAAATGGTGGTGGGCGTTAGTGAAACCCGGCATGGCAACCAGGCGGCGCGAGCCGTAGCGTGGGAGATGGTCGTTGCCAAATCCGACGGCAGCAATGGGACCGATCTGGGCAATGCGGCCTCCGTGGACGCGAATGGCCGCGTCGTGGCGCAGAGCCATGGTTCCATCAGGCGCGACGCCAATCAAAACAGTGCCGGCCTCGATGATGCAATCGGTCTCGCTCATGTGTAGTCAGGCACCAGGCCGACGCGCCGGGCGGCGGCGAGTTGGTAGAGCGGGTCGCCATAAGCACCGAATTCCTGGGTGGCAGTGAAAACCAGGCTCAGGTCGTGCTCATCATAAGATTGCGCGGCTGCAGCCTTGATGGTCTCCCAGGGGGGGACAGGCAGGTCGCGCCAGCGCTCCACGGTCTCCCGATCCGGCAGGGTGGGGAACCCCATCTCGCCCATCAGCGCAGCAACGCACTGCCAGAAATGGCGCAGGAGCGTTTCGGGATCACGGCTATAGGGCATGACCACTCGCAGCCAGTGCAGGCCAGTGACAGCGTGCAGCGCGGAAAAATCCATGGTGGCAGCAAAAAGCATAATGGCCGTGTTGGCCATGCGCGGGAGGGTTTCAGCATCGACCGCCAGCCAATCGATCACTGGGGCAAACTCGGGCAGGCGGCCGGACTCGGCCATGTTTTGCCAGAGCAATTCGTGCAGCGGCAATTCGTGCATCGCGTCGATATCGGCAATGCGGCCAAGGATTTCGGCAGGATCAAATGTGATCGGGGCGACACCCAGGCTGGGCGGCATGTCGAGATAGGTGGCGGCCCAGTACGCCAGCGATGCGGCGATCTCGGTCTCGTCCTCGCGTATCAATCCATAGGCCATACGCATGAGCGCGTGCAGCGCGCTGGCGCCAATCCCAGGAGCAAGAATGTCAAGGTAGGCGTGCAGCGCGCCGGCTATACCCAGCCGGTCGACCTCGCGGGTAAAAAAGACCCGCAGGTCCGGCTCGCGCTCGCGCCGCCCGATCGCCGATAGCCAGCTTGCAGCATCAAGCCGGGCTATGGTTGGGCCGAAGGGCACAAGAGCCTTGTAGTCGCGGTAGTGGGTGAAAAATTCTGCCAATCGCTCGGGGGAGCCGCCCAGCCGGTCAAGCGCGACCAGCACCATCGGGGCGTGGTTGGCATAGGTTTTGGCGAACTCCGACCCATAGGCGGACATAGTCGCCATGACTTCGGCCAGACCGGATGTGGGATGGGGGGCAAACTGAAGGTGAGACATGACTAAAAACCGATTGGGTGATTTGAGCCAACGATAGGCCGGCTGGAATGGCATGCAAGTTGGGAGCAATCGGTTGAATCCGGCGTGTTGGGGTGGCCAAAAGTGAGGCGCAGCAAGGGTTTGGGATGCAGCGTTGCCGGGCGGGCAACGCCGTGAGGCAAAAAAGGCGGCCTGAGCGTCAGAGCGGGCGGGGGCATCCATGCACTTGAATTTCAAACAGAAATTTAGCGCCGCATTTGACTGAGAAGTCCGGTTCCCGGCCGTTGCCGAAATCGCAACAGATTGCCCCCAATTGCTCTCTTGCGCCGATTTTGCATTGCTGCTTACCGTTTGATCATCGCAATAGCGCTGCTCAATTTCTATGCGATTGGCGCGAGGTGAAGGTCTGTCGGCCGCATCAAGAACTGGCAAATTCCATCGGGGGAGGGTGGTTTCGCCGCAATCCGCCGCGTGCGGAAAGGAGAAAGCATGGTCCAAGCGCAGGGATTTGGATTGGTGGCCGACGATGTCGGTATGGTCTATCGCCGCGGTGCCCAGGAAACGCTCGCACTCGCCGATTGCAATCTTAATGTTGGGCGCGGCCAGTGGGCCTCGCTGATCGGCGCTTCCGGGTGCGGAAAATCCACGCTGTTGCGCATATTTGCCGACATCGTGCACCCAACCTGTGGCACGGCGACCCTGCATGGGCTCACTCCTGCCGAAGCGCGTGCCAACCGCACCTTTGCCCTGGTCTCCCAGCAGTCGACCATGCTGCCTTGGCGCAAGATCCTGGAAAATGTCGAACTCGGTCTCGAAGTGGCAGGAGTGGGCAAGTCCGAACGCCGGCGCGCCGCCATGGAGGCGATCGAATTGGTGGGGCTGATGGGATTTGAACATGTCTATCCCAATGAACTCTCGGGCGGCATGCGCCAGCGCGCCGCGATCGCTCGGGCACTAACGCTTCGACCCCAGTTTCTGCTCATGGACGAACCGTTCGGGGCGCTCGATGAAATCACCCGTGAAAAGCTCAATTTCGAATTGCTGCGTATTCTGCGCGAAACCTCGGCAACGCTTTTGCTGGTCACCCACTCGATCAGCGAAGCGATCATCCTTTCCGACCAGGTGGCGGTCATGACCCCGCGCCCGGGGCGGATTTCCAAGATCGTTGACATCGGGTTTGGCCATGAGCGCACGAGCGCAATGCGCGATGATCCACGCTTTGCACAATACGAGATCGCCCTGCGGCACGCGCTGCATGGCGCCCCGCCGGAAAAGTCGGCGACTGTCCACAAGATGTATGCCTGAACCCCTCGTTCAACTGGAGCCCTGACATGACTGCATGCCGTTTCCCACATCCCCTGCGCGCCATATCCGCCACCAGCGCTGCAATTTTGGCCCTCGCTGCCGCCAGCGCGATGGCCCAAGACCTTAAGCCCCTCACGGTGGTTTTGAGCTATGTCCCCAATGTCGAAAACTTTGGAGCTCTTTATGCCAAGGAGATGGGTTTTTTCGAACAAGCCGGTCTGGATGTGACTCTCATTCCGGGGGGACAGGGGATCGACCAGATCCAGATGGTGTCGGCCGGTATGGCTCAACTGGGCATGACCGGTGCTGATTCCGTGGTCGCCGCAGTCGACAAGGGCGCCGATCTCAAGGTGATCGCCGCCCAGTTCCAGACCTCCCCGGTCGCCATGACCTGCCGCGAAGACTCCGGGATTACCGAGCCTTCAATGATTGCGGGCAAGCGGCTTGGCGTCAAACAGGCTGCCCAGGTTTACGCGGAATCGTTTCTGGCCAAAAACGATGTCGATATCGCTGACGTTGAAACCACAACCATCGGCAATTCGGACGTCTCCACCATCATAGCCGGCGCGGTCGATTGCATGATCACCACATTTGCGGTCAACGAACCGCGCCTGATCGAAAATGCGGGGGTGCCCGTAACCGTTTTGCCCCTTGGTGATTGGGGGATGAATTCGCAATCGGGCTCCTGGATTGTGACCGGCGAATTCCTCTCTGACCCGGAGAACGCGCAAACTCTAGTTGCCTATCTTGAAGCCGAAGCGCGGGCATGGGACGTCTATTTCGACGATCCTGAAGCAGCCGCGCAGTTCATTGTCGAGGGCAATTTCAATGACGGGCTCGATCTCGACCAGCAGACCTATCAGGCGGTACATCAGGCTGACTACATGCTCTCGGACCTAACAGCCGAAAACGGCATCTTGTGGCTCGATCCCGACGTCTGGGACGAAACGGTCCAGAACGCGTTTGAGGCCGGTGCGGCTTCCAGCGTGATCGATCCGGAGAGTTTTACAACCACGGAAATCCTTGAAGCGGCCCAATTGCCGATGCGCTGATCGCGTTTGCCCTCCGGTGCTGGAGCCAGGTGGCTCCGGCACTCGTTGCCAGACCGGACAAGGATGATGTTGATGAGCGGAGCTATCTCCAATGCGCCCGGTGTTGATACACGAGCACCCTCAGGCTTGAATTTGAGCCGGTTCAGGCATGTGGCCACCTTCTGGCCGCCTGTTCTGTTTTTGGCATTACTGATCATGCTTTGGGCCGTGCTTTCGCAAATCGGGGTCATTCCTGGGTTCTTGCTGCCGGCACCGGGAGCGATCGCACTCGAATTTGTCACCAATTCCGAAGTGCTCATGCGGCATGCCTCAGCGACCGCATTCGAGGCGTTGGCGGGGTTTACGATTGGCAATCTTGCTGCGATTGTTGGAGCCGCGTTGCTGTCTTCAATGCCCGTTCTGCGTGACGCATTTTATCCCTATGCACTCATTTCGCGGGCAGTGCCCATTGTGGTGTTTACACCCGTGGTCGTGGTTTTGCTCGGACGCGGCCTGCCACCCATTATCGCCATTGTCTCGTTCGCGGTCTATTTCCCGACCTTTCTCAACATGATGCGTGGGCTCAAATCTCCCGAGCCCGACTATTACGAGATGCTGCACTCGTATTCGGCCAGCCCGCTCCAGCGGCTCAAGATGATCGAATTTCCCGCGGCAATGCCCTATCTGTTTGCGGCGCTGAAAATCAGCGCGTCTTCTGCCTTTATCGCAGCGCTTGTGACCGAGTGGATCGGCGCCAATACCGGGCTGGGCTACCTGGTCGTCGTCTCCTCGCAATATTTCCGGCTTCCCACCATGTGGGCTGCCATCTTCACCTCGGCCGCTCTGACGCTGACGCTTCTGGCCGTCGTTCACGTCGTCGAGCATCTTCTGAAACGCTACACCGCCGCATCACCCGATGTTGGCGCCTGAGGAGACCGCAATGACAGCCCACGCGGATTTGCGTGTCCAAACTATCGGTTTAGTGCCCCAGCTATGGGACGCAATTGGTGCCCGTCGCAAGGTCGTACTGCCGATACTGGTATTTTGCGCCATCGTCGCCTTCTGGGAATATGCGACCGCAATCCGCCTTGTGCCCCCGATCATTCTCGCCGGGCCAAGTGCGATCGTCCGGGCGCTGCAGACTTCTGGTCTCGAAATCCTCGCCAACATGGCCGTAACACTTTTCCAGGCCCTCGCCGGGTTTGTTATCGGCAATGTGCTGGGCCTTTTGGTGGCGATAATCTTCGTTCATTCGAGCATGGTCCGGCGCACCGTCTATCCCCTGGCAATCGCCGCCGAGGCCGTGCCCATCGTGGCGGTCGTGCCCGTCCTGATCTTGTGGTTGGGCAATGGGGTCGAGCCAAAAATCTTCATCACCAGTTTTCTGACCTTCTTTCCCATGCTCATCAACGCCTATCGCGGGCTGCGCAGTGCCGATGCCGAAGTCCAGGAACTGCTCTATACGCTCTCGGCCTCACGTTTCCAGACACTGATCATGGTCCGCTTACCCGCCTCGGTGCCGTTCTTGTTCAACGCTCTCAAGCTTTCTGCATGCACCTGCATCATGGCCTCGATCGTGGCGGAATGGCTCGCCTCAAATCGCGGGCTTGGCTATTTGATCGTGCTCTACGGCCAGCGCTATCAGATCCCCGAAGTGTGGGCGACAGCGCTGGTCGCAACCGCAATGAGCCTTGTGGTTTATGGCACCATGGTTCTGGCAGAGCGCTGGGCAATGCCCTGGAAGCAGGCTTCGGACTTTTCCTCATAGATTTCTCGAGCTTACAAAGGAATTTGCCATGCACCCCAAGTTTGGCCTGATGGACCAAGGATGGGCGCCACCTGAAATGAGCGATGCGGAATCAATTGCCCAAACGGTTGGCACGATAAACCTGGCCGATGAACTGGGCTTTGATTCAGCCTGGGTCGGTGAGCATCACCATCGGCGGCCAGAAGCCGCGTTCTGGGGGCGGGTGTCTGCGTCCGAGCTGGTGCTGGCCCATGCTGCAGCCACCACCAGCTCGATTGCGCTCGGTACGGGCGTGCGTGTGCTCTCCACCACCACAGCCCTGCGCACCGCCGAGGAAATGAGTATGCTCAGCGTTCTTTCGGGTGGGCGGGTTGATTTCGGGATCGGGTTGGGCTCGGGCCAGCCGGGGATGCAAAGCCGTGATGAAAAGGCCGCGGCCTTCCGCGTCCTGGTCTCGGACCTGCTGGCGTTCTTGCGCAATGACCCTGCGACCGGATTGCCTGAACTCAGCCCCGTTTCACCAGTCGATATCACCACCCGATTGTGGGCCGCGGCGCGCGATGAGCCAACGATCGCCCATCTGGCCGATCTGGGGATCAATCTGGTTGTGGGGCAAGCCGAGACAGGGCCGGTTCAGGCCAATTACGTCGAACAATACCGAAAGGCAGGAGGCAAGGGGCGTACACGCGGAGTGCGGCTGGTTCACGTTGCACCGACCCATGCCGAAGCGCTGGCCCGAACGGAGGCGGCGAGCGATCTTTACTTTTCCCAGATGACCAAGGGAGGCTACCACAAGGAAGCGATCGACAAGGGTCTTTTCCCTGCCGAGCCGGAAAGCCGCGAGGCGATGCTTGAGCAGATCAACTTCATCGTGGGCACACCCGAAACAGTGATCAAAGAACTCAACACCTATATCGCCCAAACAGGTGTCGATCAGCTCGACGCCATGGTGCGCATACCGCGCCTTGCGATTGGTGACGTGCACGAGTGCATGCGGCTTTTGAAGCGCGAAGTGATCCCCAATCTGGCGTTTGGTGTTGCCCCCATGTGGTCAAAGACCGCTTGAGCGTTGCGCAAGACGCAATGGCGGTGTGCGCAATTATCGATTTTACGGGCTCTGAATATGCCAGAGAGTGGAATTCCCAGAAAGGGAGGCCGACATGGCATCGAGCTTTGTGCATGTTCATCTGGTGGCGCTGCGCTATTTCGGCGAAACCGTCCGCACCGGCTCCATGCGCCAGGCGGCCGAGCACCTCAATGTCGCAGCCTCGGCCGTCAATCGCCAGATCCTCAAGCTTGAGGACCAGCTCCAGTGCAAGCTGTTTGACCGTCGCGCCGAAGGGGTTCGCCTCACGGCGGCTGGGGAAGTGCTCTACAACTACATTTTGCGGCTCGAGCGCGATCTTGACCGCGCCATTTCCCAAATTGACGATTTGCGCGGCTTGCGGCGCGGCCACGTCAAGATCGCCTGTGAGGACGGGCTGGGGCGCGACTACCTTCCACCCCTATTGAGCCAGTTTCACAAGGATCATCCCGGCATCACCTATAGCGTCGAGATCGCCTCGGCACTCGATATTTTGACACAGGTGGCCGACGGCGCGATCGATATCGGTATTGCCATGGCGCCCCCGCGCAACCCCGATGTCAGTATCATCGCCCAGGCTGCAATGCCCATGGGCGTGGTGGTTGCGCCAGACAGCCCGCTGGCAGGGCGGCAATCGGTACGTCTGCGCGATCTGGCGGGAGAAACCGTCATTCTGGCCAAAGACGGTACCGGCGGGGGGGCCAGCTATTACGAACAGCTGGGCTTTGCACAGCCCCATACCCGGTTCATGCAGACCAATGCTCCCGACTTCATCACCAATCTGGTCAAGGCCGGGCTCGGTGTGGGCATCCGTTCTCCCATCGGGATCATGGGTGATATCGAAGATCGAAAAATCTGCTTTGTCCCTATTGGTGACACCACGCTCGAAGCGCCTACCCTTTCGCTTTATGCCAAGCCCCACCGGGCTCTGCCGATGGCCGCTGCCACCTTGCTCGAGCGATTGAAGGATGCGTTGCCCGAATTTCGCGACCGGGTGCATGCGGCCGGCCGCTGTCCGCTGGTGATCGACCCTCAAAGAGAAGTCGCACCAGCCTAGTCGTTGCCGGAACGGCAACGCCCTTTGTCAAATTCGTTGCTAGGCGCAACGCTGCGGTGTGGCGCAGTGTAAGCCAACCGCGGGAATACGGTACCTATCGTCCTGGCGTCCCGCTCGCTTCCGCAATCCCCGGCCGTATTTTCGGCCCAGCGAAGAGGGCACCGCAATGACAACAATCTCAAAGACCTCCGCCCAGCGTCTTACCGCACTGGCCGATCGCGCGCGCGCGGAACTGAACATGCTCAGTTTTGCCACCAAGCCCTGGGTGATGCCTAAGATCGAAGATGGAGCAAAAATGCTCGATGTGGTGATCATCGGGGCCGGGCAGTCAGGTTTGGTGGTTGGTCACGCGCTCAAACGCCATGGTGTGACCAATTTTGTGGTGCTCGACCGCAATCGCCAAGGCTATGAGGGAGTGTGGGAAACCTACGCCCGCAATCATGAAATCCGCTCGCCCAAAGAGATCATGGGCGCCGATCTCGGCCTGCCCTCAATGACCATTGAGAGCTTTTACCGCGCCAAGCATGGCGATGCCGCCTGGGATGAAATCAAGCGAATTCCGCGCACCGACTGGATGGATTTCTTGCGCTGGTATCGCGCCATCGCCGATCTGCCGATCCGCAACGAGGTGACCGTCGCCGACATCGACTATGATGCAAATGGGGTGACGATCACTACCAAGGATGGTGAGACACTGCGGACGCGGCTGGTGATCCTTGCGACGGGCATGGACGGCGGCGGGGGTTGGCAGACCCCCGAAATCATCACCCGCAACCTGCCGCATGGTCGCTACAACCATGCGTGCGAAGTCTATGATGTGAGCCGGTTCAAAGACAAATCAATCGGCGTTCTGGGCGCGGGAGCGGCTGCGTTCGATGCAGCGGTGGCCGCGCTCGATGCGGGCGCAAGACACGTGGACCTGTTCATGCGCCGACCCCAATTACCCATGATCGATGTGGCTCGCGAAATCGAGACGGCCGGCCAGCTCAATCACGGTCATGAATTGTCCGATGAGACAAAATGGGGGCTCTCACGCTTTATGAGCGGGCTGAGCCAGTCCCCGGCCGAGCACCACTTTTATAAGGCCTGCAGCTTTGACAATTTCGCCATGCACCTGGGGTCGCCCTGGTGGTCGGTAGGGATTGAGGGTGACATGGTGGCGATCAAGACCCCCAAATCCCAATTTCGCTTTGATCATGTGGTGTCCGCGACCGGGGTTGCAGTGGATATGACGCGTCGGCCCGAATTGGGTAAAATCGCCAAAGGGGCAGCGCTCTGGCGCGACAGGTTTACCCCTCCTGCCGATGATCCAGCGCCTGGGCGGCTCAATTTTCCCTATCTCAATCATTGCTATCAGTTCACCGAGCGCGAGCCGGGCACCGCACGCGGAATCGAGCGCATCTTTGCCTTCAATGCGCTCGCCTCGCTTTCGATGGGTGGAATGTCTGCCGTCTCGATCTCAAGTCATCGTTTTGGGGTGCCCCGTGTTGTGGCCGGGGTGACTGGTTTCCTGTTCCGCGAACAGGAGCAGGCGATCATTCCAATGTTGGCCGCCTACAATACTCCCGGCATCGTTTTGACCGACCGCACCCGCGAAAAGCTGGGACTGGCGGTTGATTCAGCACTCGCCAAAGCAGGGTGAGCCAACGCAATCAAGCTCTACAATTCCAATTTCTCTCCCAACGCGGGCGACCGAAATCCGACACGTACATGCCGTGCAGGCCATATACACCCACGCTGCGCAGACTGCGCGACCGATGAACCGGGGCGCAGGTCCGGCTTGCCGACCGGCCGGAGATCACGCGCGATGCCCTTGTTAGCGAATTGGGCGCCCGGGCGGATGCCGTGTCGAGCTTTCCGGTCGTCGTCTCGCTCCAGGAAACCGATCCGCTCTTGAAGGCCGGCATGGCCGTGGAGACTTCGCTCCAGGGCGAAACCGGCGAGTTCGCCTTCTCGCTCGGCGCGGTGGTGGCCATGATGCTCGCCGGATCGTGGCTCGCAGCGCATTACTTTCTGCCGTTTCTGGCCGCCGCTCTGTTGAGGAAAAAGAACACCTCAGGCGATGAGGGGCGCATCGTCAGGGTTTATGGCGATCTCGTGCGGAGGTTCCTGCCGCTCGGGATTCCGGTTGTCCTGGCCAGCTACGGGCTTGTCGTTGTCGGGGGAATGGCATTTGGACTGCTCAAGTCCGAAATGTTCCCGTTAAGCGAACGCGCGGAATTCCTGATCTATCTCGATATGCCCAAGGGCACCGCGATTACAGCGACGCGGGACGAAGCCCTCGCTGTCGACAGATGGCTCAGGGACGATGCCCTCAATCCTGAAGTCCTGAATACAACGACGTTCGTCGGTCATGGCGGTCCGCGCTTTTATCTGGCGCTCTCGCCGGCGAATACCGATCCGTCGAGCGCCTTCATCCTCGTCAATACAACGTCCTACCAGGGTGCGGTCGAAGCGGCGGACCGTGCGCGTGCTCATCTTTTCGAGAACCATCCCGCGGCGCGAGCCCGGGTGACGCGATTGTCGATGGGTGGCGGCGAATCCGGCATTGTGGAGGTTCAGATCAGAGGACCCGATGCCGACGTCATGCTCGCTGCCGCGAAAAAGGTCGAGGCCGCTTATGCCGATATTCCCGGCATCGTTCTCAACGAGAACGACTGGGGCAACAAAGTCATCAAGGTGGTGATCGACGTCGCTCAGGACCAAGCCCGGGAACTCGGGGTTACCTCGCGCGAGATATCCGATGTTCTCAACACGTATTTCAGCGGCACAACCTATTCAACCTTCCGGGACGGGCCGGACTCGATTCCCATCGTTCTGCGCGCCGAACCGGGCTTTCGCGACAGTCTCGAGGACATTGCGAATCTTTCGATCCCGGTGGACACGGGCCTCATTGCGCTCGACCAGGTCGCGACCTTCCGACCTCAGCTCGAATTGTCGCAACTCCGACGCGAGAACCAGGTTCGGCAGATCGTCATTTCGGGCAAGAGTGCCATTCTGTCCGCGCGCGAGATCGAACAAGCGATCCGGCCGACGCTCGACGGCCTCGACCTGGGGCCGGACTATCAGATCGAGATCGGCGGGGAGACCGCGGATTCCGCCGAAACGAACGCCAAACTCGCGGCGGGAATGCCCCTTGCGTTGATCGTGATGATCGCAGCGCTCGTCTTTCAGTTTAATTCCGCGCGCCGGGTCGTGCTTACGTTCATGACCATCCCGCTCATCGTCATCGGCGCGCCGTTGACGCTCTTTCTGACCGGCCAGCCGCTCTCCTTCTTTGCGATCCTCGGCCTGATCTCGCTGATGGGCATCATCATCAACAATGCCATCGTTTTGATCGACCAGATCGACATCGAGCGACAGACGCTCGACCGGGATGAAGCGATAGTGGTGGCAGCAAAAAAGCGTTTGCGACCGGTTATGCTCACATCCTTGACGACGATCCTTGGATTGTTGCCGATGGCCCTTTTCGACGGGGCGCTCTTCGAGCCCATGGCGACACTGATGATCGGAGGGCTCTTGTTCGCCTCCCCTCTTACGTTGCTCTTCGTACCGTGCGGATATCGGCTTATGTTCGCGCAGACAAAGAGCTTGGCTCAGCCGGAAATGTCCCGATCATGATGGCCAAATCGGTCTTCCGGGAAAGGCGCAGCACAGGACTGGGCGTAAACGACGTGATATGCCGCGAGCGATAACACCCCAAAGCTGCTGGAAAACAAGTAGAGCGCGTCCAGCAAAAGTGGAAACGGTTTTGCGGTTCGGACGCGCGACGAAACAACAACTTAGAGGATTTTCGCGATTCGAATAAAAGCGGAAATGCTCTAAACGAAGCGCGTGTCGTGATGAGGGTATATGACACCAGAGCCCAAATCGTTGGGGTTGGATATGTTCAGGCGCCAAGCATACTCATTCCGTTCGAAAGAAGATTTCCACGAACCGACGAAGCCGGCTTTCTGGAGGTCATCATTCTGTGGGGCGTCATAAGAATACCCATAATTTTGTTTGGCTATGTCGTCTATCCGATCAGAAAATATCGACCTTACCTGTATTCTCGATCACACGATGAAGAGCCTGACTTCTTTTGCGCTCCGGAGAATGCAGCCTCCGTCAATGCGATTGTTCTGGAACAAATCAAAACTGCAGATATGGAACGCGAGCTGGCGGCCGAGTTGCGTCATATGGAAATGCTCAAGAGAGCCAAGATGAAACGATTTATCCTGGCAATGAAGGGAGGTGGCTCGCAGGCGGCGGAGCCCGGTTGAACGGCGGGGAAGGGGACGCAAACCTATCAAATTTCCGTTCCATTACGTGTGCTGGCGGAACATGGGCGCCTCGGACAGCGCGATGTCACACCGTTCGTCGAGGTATGAGTCCAAGTCTTGCGGATGAATGCTCCTCGCAGACTTCCGGCTCCTTTCAATTCGCACCAAGGGGATACCGATCTCTCCTGACCCAGGCTTGCGAAGAAAATTTCGGCAGCGTCAGATATGAAAAGAAATCGCGGCGCACCTTTTCAAGCGGGATGACGGTTTTGCCGTTGTTCTTGGCCATAAGCAGAAAGGCCGTGTTTAGCGACACTGAGATGCAACATTTTGAAAAATCGGGTGGAAAAGGGCATATGTATAACAAAAAACCGCAATGCCAGTCGGTCCAAACTCGATATGGTTCGTCAAATAGCTTTAGATGATTGAAAAAAATAGAAAATTTTCCATTGCGCCCATGGTGGACTGGACGGACCGTCACTGCCGGTATCTTCACCGGCAGTTGACGTCGCGCGCGTTGTTGTTCACCGAGATGGTGACCAGCGCGGCGCTGGTGCATGGGGATGCCGAACGGTTGCTGGGGTATAATGACAGCGAGCATCCGGTGGCGGTGCAGCTTGGCGGATCGGATCCGGTGGAGCTGGCGAGGGCCGTCGAAATCTGCGATCGCTTCGGATACGATGAAATCAACCTCAATGTCGGCTGTCCGTCCGACCGGGTTCAATCCGGGCAATTCGGCGCGTGTCTAATGGGCGTGCCGGGGTTGGTGGCCCAGTGTCTAGTCGGCATGGCGGAGGCGACCGACACCCCCATTACAGTCAAATGTCGCATCGGGATCGACGATCAGGACATCGAGGCCGATCTCGACCGCTTTGTCGATGCCGTGCTTCCCACGGGCATAGAGGCGCTTTACGTCCATGCCCGCAAAGCGTGGCTCAAGGGGCTTTCTCCCAAGGAAAACAGGGACATACCGCCTCTCAATTACGATCGGGTGTATCGCCTGAAACAGCGGCTCGGCGACTTTCCGGTGATGATAAACGGTGGCATCAAATCGCTCGACGAGTGCGAAAACCACCTTCGGCATACCGATGGCGTGATGCTCGGCCGCGCCGCATATCATGATCCAATGATTTTGGGCGTCACCGACGAAAAAATATTCGGCGAGAAGCGTTCGCCGGTCACGCTTGACGACATCGAGGCCGCCATGACTGCCTATGCCGAAATCGAGTTAGGCAAGGGCACGCGCCTCAACCAGATCACGCGCCACATGCTCGGTCTGGCCAACGGATTGCCCGGAGCGCGGCGGTTCCGGCAGATCCTGAGCGTCGAGGCTTGCAAGCCCGGCGCCGGGCCCGAGGTGATTACTACGGCATTTGCCCAGGTCGACCAGTCGGTTGATGGCACCCGCGTGGCATAGGCCGTTCAGTCCCCCTTGCGTGCCACCACGAAAAGCGCACGATCCTCGCCGGGCTTCCAGCGATGAACGATCTCGAAACCGGGCCGCTTGATCCTGGCGATCACCTCGTCGGTGCTCATGATTTTGAGAATCGGCAGCAGTCCAACCGCTCGTCCGATTGGGGCCAACACCTTGAAATAGGCCATCTTATCACCCAGGCAAGCGGTGCTTGAGACGAAATATCCCCCCGGGGCCAGCATACGATAGACTTTGGCGATTACCGCATCGGGATCGCTGAGCAGATGCAGGATACTCATGCCCAGCACCATGTCATAGGGCCGGTCAGGAGGGGGCAGGGTGGTAATGTCGGCGCGCTCGAACGTGATATTGTCCACGCCGGTGTCGTGAGCCCGCTGGCGCGCTTTCTCGAGCATACGCTCGGAAAAGTCGATCGCCCGGATGTGGGCGACGAACGGCGCGTGCTTTATGGCCGTGCCCCCGGTGCCGCAGCCGAATTCGAGCAGTTCCATGTCGGGGCGCAGATAGCCCTGCGTCACCTTGAGCTTGGTCTGGTAGTCGTCCTCATGGGTGATCGGCAAACGCGCATATTTGTCCGCGGTCCTGTCCCAGAACCTGCTGGTTGCAGCCATGGCAAACCCTCTGGCCGGTTGAATTGCTCCCAGATTACCGCAGTTTACCACATAGAGAAATTGCCCAATTTCGCACGAGTGTTATACATTCTTGCATGAGCATGAACGCACACGGCTTCGACTGGAACCAGATGCGTGCCTTCCTCGCGACCATCGAGGCCGGCTCGCTTTCGGCCGCGGCCAGGGCGTTGGGGCTGACCCAGCCCACGCTGAGCCGGCAGATCGCCGCGCTCGAAGATGACCTGGGATTGTTGCTGTTCGAGCGGGTGGGGCGACGGCTGACGCTGACGGAAGCCGGTCGGCGACTGGCCGAGCAGGTGCGGGCGATGGGAGCAGCGGCCGATCGGATTGCCATAACGGCGTCTTCTCAGTCGCAGGCGCTCGAGGGGCGTGTGCGGATCACGGCTGTCGACATTCTGGTGGCCCATGTCCTTCCACCTGTCCTCGAAACACTCTATGCGATTGCGCCGGGCATTGAGATAGAAATCATCGCCTCCAATTCAATCGACGATCTGATGCGCCGCGAGGCCGATATTGCCATTCGCCACGTTCAGCCCGACCATGAGGATCTCATCGCCCGCCGGTGCCGGGATACCGAAGTTGCGCTCTATGCGGCCAGCTCATTCCTGGAAAAGTTCGGCCGCCCGATCCAGCCCAGCGATCTCGCCGAGGCGCCATTTATCGGCTTTGCACCCGACGATTCCGTCGACCAGGAGCTTAACAGGCGCGGCATACCCGTTACGCGCGGAAATTTCCGCTGGCTCTGTGTCAGCTCGCTCGTGGGGCTTGAGCTGATCCGGCGCGGATTAGGGATCGGGCTGACATTTGCCGACGCGGCCGACCAGTTCCCCGATCTTGAGCGCGTCCTGCCCGATATGGAGCCATTACGGGCACCGGTCTGGCTCACCGTGCATCGCGAATTGCGCACCAGTCCACGCATGCGTATTGTCTTTGATGCGCTGGCAGAATCCTTCGGCTCGAGCCCCGATCCTAGTCGTGCAGCTCCAGGGAATCCTGACTGACCGTATAGCGCGATAGGGTTTCGAGAAACGTCATGCCCAGAAGTGAGGTCTCGAGCGCATTGTCCTCGACCACGAAGGCCCGGATATTGCGGCGCACGATATTGCCCACTTCGATCTGCTCGATCCGAATGGATGCCGCCGTACCTGTACCGTTGGCGGTCTGAACGGGAATGGTATAGCGCAGGCTATCCGTGTCGATGCCGGCGGTGACCGCATCGGTATGGGAGAGGACGACCGCGCTGGCGCCGGTATCGAAGATCATGGGCACTTTGGCCCCGTTGACGCTCGTATCCACGCTGAAACTGCCGCCGAACGAGCGGGAAACATGGACGTTTCCGGTCTGCGGGTCGACGATGGCGGCGCCGGGCTGCAAGGCGCCGAATACCCGCTGGCCCATGCGCTCGATATCGCCGCGATAGGTGTAGCCGAGCACCAGAATCCCGCCGATTGCGATCCAGATGACAAACCCTGAAAGGATTTCGCCGAGCCGGTGTCGGCGTCCCACCAGTGCGCTGGCAACAAGCGTTCCGATCACCACGAGCGGAATGGCGCTCGCCGTCTGGGCTTGCGTCAGTCCGAAAACCGCACCGGCATCGGCGCTGATGGCGACCGCAAGGCCGACCACGATCAGAATGGCGAAAGCGACAAACAGCATGAAAGATCCAAATGGGTTCAACCGGCGATGATAGTCATAAAGGTTGCCAATAGGGCAATTTCAAGCAGCGCCTGCAAAGCGCCGATGAGATCGCCCGTTTGGCCGCCCACCAGCCGGTCACAAAGCCGTGTCCACCCAAATGCAACGGCCGCACCGATTGCGAGAGCAGCCATAACGCCCAGAGGAGATACGAACGGAACCGCCAGAATGACAGCAATGACGAGAGCGAAAACGAGCCCGAACCCGAAAGCGTTCCGCGAAAGCCGGCCAGCGGTGGCCGAAGCGCCCACGGTGCGGGCCGGGGGCAGGGCCATGGCGATATAAAGCCCACCGGAACGCGCGACCAGACCGGCCGCCAGCCACAGCATTGCCGCAGCCAGCCCGCCATTGACCGTCAGTGCGGCAAGTGCTGAGGCCTTGAGACCGACGAGGAACACGATGGTCAGCACGCCGTACGTGCCGTGGCGGCTGTCCTTAAGGATTTTCAATCGACGCTCGGCGGTATTGCCGCCAAACAACCCGTCGGCCGCGTCGGCTGCCGCATCTTCGCTCATGGCACCTGTGACGATGGCCGAACACGCGGCGGCGGCAATCGCTGCAAACAGAGGCGGAATACCGCCCGCAATACCGAGCAGCAGCACCCCGGCAGGACCGAGCCCTATGAGGATACTGGCGAGTGGCAGGATGCGGGCAATGCGATCAAGATTGGGAACGGCGTGTGGCTGCCTTCCGCTCGGCAGACGCGAAAAAAAGCGGAGCGCCATGACCAGATCAGGGACCAGACCAGTGCCCTCGGGTGACGACTTGCCGTCTCTGGAAGTCCCACTGTGGTTATCGGCATCGCTCAATTGCGTTTTTCCCCATTTCGTCCCAAAAGGAGCACCCCTCATATCATCCGAATCCGGGAGCGACCATGTCTGCCCAAGCCTTCACCGATTTCCACGATCTCCTGATGCTCGGCCCCGATGGCGACGAGGCGGCGGTTGCGGCGGTACGGGCCCGAGACGCACAATTGACCAAACCCGCCGGATCGCTCGGCGAGATGGAATTTCTGGTCGAACATATGGCCCGCTGGCAGGGCAAGGCCGAGCCGACATTCGAAGACCCCATGGTCGCGATTTTTGCCGCCAATCATGGGGTGACCGATCAGGGCGTTTCGGCTTTTCCGCGCGAAGTAACCAAGCAGATGGTCAACAATTTCACCAAGGGCGGGGCCGCGATTTCGCAGATATGCGCGCTCCATGAAATCAATTTGCGGGTGTTCGAATTGGCGCTCGACGTGCCCACCGGAGACATTACAGTCCTCCCCGCCATGGACGAGCGCACCTGCGCCGCCACCATAGCCTATGGTATGGAAGCCATCGCGGGCGATGTCGATTTCCTGTGCATCGGCGAGATGGGGATCGGCAACACCACGGTCGCCGCTGCGATCTACGCGGCTCTTTATGGGGGCACAGGCGCCGATTGGGTGGGGCGCGGCACCGGCGTCGACGACGCGGGGCTCGTCCGCAAGGCCGATGCTGTGGACAGGGCACTGACCCGCCACGCGGGTCGCCTCAAGACGCCATTTGAAATTCTCGCCAATCTTGGCGGACGCGAAATCGCGGCCATGGTCGGCGCCATAATTGCCACGCGCCACCAGAAAGTGCCCATGATTGTCGACGGCTTCGTTGCAACGGCCGCTGCCGCCATCGCACACGCTGTCAATCCTGCCTCGATCGATCACTGCCTGTTCGGACACGTTTCGGCCGAGGGCGGGCATGCGCGCGCGCTGGAAAAAATCGACGCAAAGCCGCTGCTCGATCTCGGTATGCGGCTAGGTGAGGGGAGCGGTGCAGCCCTGGCCGCCGTTCTGTGCAAGACGGCCCTCCACGTGCACAAGAACATGGCGACTTTCGCCGAAGCTGCCGTCGATGAAAAGCTGAACTGAGCGGCACCGTGAAATCCTGCCGGACTGGTTCTTTTCGAGCCTGCCGACCGTCCGTTAAGTGAACGCAATTTTTACGGAGAATTGCCATGTACGCGCTCTACATTGCCAACAAGAACTATTCCTCCTGGTCGCTGCGGCCCTGGGTGTTGCTCAAGGCCCTTGGTATCGATTTCGATGAGCGCTTCGTGCCCTTTCTCCAGGGGTCCAGCTATGAGGAGTTCCGCAAGTTCTCTCCCACCGGCCTCGTGCCATGTCTCGTTGATGGCGATCTGACGGTCTGGGATTCTCTGGCGATCACTGAATATGTCGCCGAGGACCATTCGCAAGTCTGGCCGACAGATCGGGCGGCGCGCGCCTGGGCGCGCTCGGCGTCAGCCGAGATGCATTCGGGATTTTCCGCTTTGCGCAACATATGCGGCATGAATGTCGGTGTGCGTGTGCGCATGCATGAAATCAGCCCCACATTGCAAGCCAATCTCGACAGGATAGACGAACTGTGGAGCGAGGGCCTTTCGCGTTTTGGCGGGCCATTTCTCGCAGGCGAGGTGTTTACAGCGGTCGACGCGTTCTTCTGCCCGGTCGCCTTCCGCCTTCAGACCTATGGCCTCAAGCTCAGCGATAGTGCGCTCGCTTATGCCGAACGGCTCAGGAGCCTGCCGGCCATGAGGGAATGGTACGAAGCGGGGCTCGCCGAGAGCATCCGCGACGAACCGCACGATGCCGAAATTGCTTTGGCCGGCACGCTCATGGAGGACTTGCGGGCCGTCTAGGAGGCTTCCGAGTAGATCTCGAGCCGGTTGCGCTGCTCGACCACGGGCGCCATGCCTTCCATGACGCGGGCGCGTGGGAAGGTGGCGATCACTTCGGTGCCGAAGCGCAGCTTGGAGAAGAGATCGAACCGGCCCTGATGCAGATCCATGATCTTCTGGACGATGGGCAGTCCAAGCCCTGCGCCCTGTTCGGCGGTCTTTTGCGCCAAAGAGCCCTGGCCGAATGACGAGAGGACGGTTTCGATCTCGTCTTCGGGGATGCCGGGACCATTGTCGACGACGGAGATGAATTGCCCGCCATCGGTGGACCGGCCTACTGTCAGAACGATCTTGCCCGATTGCGGGGTGAATTTTATGGCGTTGGAGAGCAGGTTGAGGACCACCTGGCGCACCGCGCGCTCGTCGCCCCAGATCTTGGGAAGTGCGTCGCCGGCGTCGAACTGAAGGTCGACATTTTTCGAGCGCGCCCGGATTTCGAGCATGCGCCGGCAATCGTCTGAAATATCGACAAGCGAAATAGCCTCTTCATTGAGGTCATACTTGCCCGCTTCGATGCGCGAGAGATCAAGCAGTTCATTGATGAGGGTTAAAAGATGCTGCCCGCTCGCATGGATGTCGCCGGCATATTCCTTGTACTGAGGCACGGTATGGGCGCCCAGCAGCTCGGATTTTAGCACCTCGGAAAAGCCGATGATGGCATTGAGCGGCGTGCGCAGCTCGTGGCTCATGGTGGCGAGAAAACGCGACTTGGCGATATTGGCCTGCTCGGCATGACGCCGGGCCTCGTCCGACATCGTACGCGCTTCCTCGAGTTCGAGGATCAGGGCGTCCTTTTCCCATTGATGCTCAAGATTGCCGATTTCGGACTTGTAGAGCTGGCGGGTGAGAAACAGGAAAAAGAAAAATGCGCCGATGGCAACGACCGACATGGCATAATTGAGCGTGCCGCCGCTCCAGATCAGCATGGCCGCCACCGAGACAGTGCCGGGGAACGTGGTGACCAGCGTGGCGCTGGGCAGCGTCCGGGTGGCGACGGCGTTTGCGGCAACGCCAACAAGCAGCATGGCAAAAATGATGATCTGGATGTCCTGCCCGCCGCCGGTGATCGTGAGAACCGGCAGGGTAGCCCAGGACAGGCCGGTGATCGTTTCGGCGATGATAAAGGTCTGTGTCCAGCGGCGGGGGTCGAACTTGGCGTTGCTCTGCTTGCGGAACCGCCGGCAGATCATGGCGACGCCGAGATTGGCAACGCCGACGGCGCTTGCCCACAGCGCGGCTATCGCCGGATCGATCCAGAGAACGGCGGCAAGAGAGAGGATGCTCAAGAGCGCGAGCGTCGGCAGAACACTGGTCAGGCGGGCGCCTGCATATTCGGCCAGCAATTCATAATCGAAGGTAGCTCGTGTGCCAGAGCTTGAGGTCAGCTTCTGGCGTGCATCGAGAACGGCACGCTGAACCGTACGGCGCGATTCTCCCCGACGCGGCGCTTCGGTTGCACGGTTTGGCCGGCTGGACGCCATCGAACTCTCGTTACGCTACTCAACTACTCATCGGGCCAGCATAAAACCTGCTCACCCGTACGCGAGCCTCAACGCTAAGCCACGCGTGGTTAACAGGACGTTGAACCGCAAGCGGCGTTTAGACGCAATTTTCACCATAGTTGGCCGAAGCCCCGCTGGCTGGCCAGTTCCGACGCCCGTGAAGGTAGAGCAACCGGTGGATAAACCTGAAGTGGTTTGCCTTGACATGGGCAATGCTGGCACGTCAAATGCCGGGCCGAGGCGGACGATTTTCCAGAATACTGGAAATTTTCGTTGATTATAAGAATACTATTTCAGGGGCTTCCATGGCGCTCGACAAACTCGACCGCAAAATTCTCCAGCTTTTGCAGAAGGATGCCACGATGCCCGTGGCGGAAATCGGCCGTAAGGTCGGTCTGTCCACCACGCCGTGCTGGCGTCGCATCCAGAAAATGGAGGAAGAGGGGGTCATCAAGCGTCGCGTCGCCGTGCTCGATCCCGAAAAGGTCAATGCCGGCGTCACCGTATTCGTTGCGGTCAAGACCAATGAGCACAATGACGCCTGGCTGCGCAAATTTGCGGCAGTCGTCGAGGATTTTACGGAGGTCGTCGAATTCTACCGCATGAGCGGGGACGTCGACTATCTGCTGCGCGTTGTCGTGCCGTCCATCCAGGCCTATGACATCTTTTATAAAAAGCTGATCTCCAAGATCGCGCTGTCGGACGTCAGCTCGTCCTTTGCCATGGAGCAGATCAAATACACCACGGCCCTGCCGCTCGAATTTGCGGTCGTTGGGGACTAACCGCCGGTCACTGACATGTGCCGGCCGACGGCCGGAGCCGAGCGCCGCTCGATCACGAAATCATGACCCTTGGGTTTGAGGATCATCGCGCGATCGAGCGCCGCGTCCAGCCCTTCGCGGCCACCGTCGCGCAAGGCGGCGCGCAGATCGACGCGATCTTCCTGCCCCAAACACATATAGAGCTGGCCGGTACAGGTCAGCCTCACGCGGTTGCAGCTTTCGCAGAAATTGTGGCTGAGCGGCGTGATGAACCCGATCGTGCCCCCGGTTTGTTCAATCCGCATGTAGCGGGCCGGCCCGCCGGTCCGCTTGGCAATGGGCGTGAGCGTGAAGCGCTCGGCCAGCCGATCACGGACCGTGCGAAGCGAGAGGTGGGTATCGGCGCGGTCGAAGCTGACGTCCCCCAGGGGCATTTCCTCGATAAGGGTCAATTCAAACCCTTCCGAATGGGCCCATTCGAGCATGGGCACGATTTCCTCTTCGTTGACGTTCTTGATCGCCACCATGTTGAGCTTGACCGCAAGTCCCGCGTCGCGCGCCGCGTAGATGCCATCGAGCACTTGCGGCAACCGTCCGCGCCGGGTGATCGCCCTAAACTTGTCGCCGTCGAGCGTATCGAGGGAAACGTTGACCCGACGGATACCCAGTTCGGCCAGGCGGCCCGCATGCAGAGCGAGTTGGCTCCCATTGGTCGTCAGCGTCAGTTCATCGAGCTCGCCTCGCGCCAGATGCCGGTCTGAAAGCGCTTCGATGAGTTTTATGATGTCGCGCCGAACCAGTGGCTCTCCGCCCGTCAGTCGAACCTTGCGGACGCCGCGGCTGACAAACGCGCCGATGACGGCCTGAATTTCTTCAAAGCTGAGCACCTCGCTCTTGGGCAGAAAGACCATGTCTTCGCCCATGCAATAGGTGCAGCGGAAGTCGCAGCGATCGGTCACCGAAACCCGCAGGTAGGTGACATGCCGGCCGAAACTGTCGACGAGAGGGCGCTGGGGCGCTTGATTTGTCATTGGGCGAATATAGGCGCTATTGCGCGCAGCGAAAAGCCGGGTTCGGTCACTGCGATGTGCGTATCGACATTGGTAGCGTTGACAGATGATCCGAACTGCCGTTCTAGAGGCAAAACGGGGAGATTTCAGATCGTGAGCGACGACCTCAAGCGCAAGGCGGCCGAGGCGGCAATGTCCGAAGTCAAATCGGGCATGCGCATCGGACTGGGTACGGGTTCGACAGCCAAGCACTTTGTCGACCTGCTGGGCGCCGAAGTGGCCAAGGGCTTCCAATGCCTTTGCGTACCGACCTCGGAAGCGACGGCCGCGCAGGCGCGCGGCCTGGGTATTCCCCTGACCACGCTCGACGATATCGACAGCCTCGATGTCACGGTGGATGGGGCCGATGAGATCGACCGCGATTTCCAGCTCATAAAGGGCGGCGGCGGGGCCCTGCTTCGCGAAAAGATCGTCGCTGCGGCATCAGCGCGGATGATCGTGATCGCCGACGATTCCAAACTGGTGGAGTCATTGGGCCGGTTTGCCCTGCCCATAGAAGTCAATCCCTTTGGCCTAGCCGCAACCGAGAGGGCTATTGCCGGCGTGATGGCCGAGTTCGGCGCGCTGGGCGGAAAGGCCGTGCGGCAGGGTGAAGGTGCAGAGCCATATCTGACAGACGGCGGACACTATATCGTGGACGCATCTTTTGGCCGTATTTCGAACGCAAAAGCGCTTTCGCTGGCACTGCTCGAAATTCCCGGTGTCGTGCAGCATGGGCTGTTCATCGATTTGTGTTCGGAAGCCTATCTTGCTACGCCCAAGGGGACGATCAAACTGTCCGAGCATGTGAATTATAACCCGCTCATTTCGTAAGGGACCGTACGCACAATGACTTTCCTGCCCACTCTGCGCCGGCTCACAGCGGCGCTCGTTCTGTTCGGTGCCGCGCTGGTTGCGTCGGCCCCTGTCCATGCCCAACAGGAAATTTCACCCGAACATCTCGCCAAAGCGCGTGAATATGTCGACATGACCGACTCCGCGCAGCTTTACGAGCGGACGCTCATTGAGATGGGGCTGCGCGTCATGCGCCTGATGATCCAGGAGGACCCCTCGCTGCGCGATCCGCTGATCAACGCGCTGCAGACCGTCTATGACGGATATCTTGCCGATCGCGACCCGCTTTATAATCAGTTCGCCCGCATCTACGCGATTCGGTTCTCGCTCGAAGAGCTTGAGGAAATCGTGGGCTTTTACAGCACACCGGTCGGCGAGAAGCTGCTGAGCCAGAATGCCGGCATCAACGAAGATCTTCAGTTGGTTCTCGGCGTCTGGAGCCGCAATACATCCAACGAATTCCTTTCGCGCGTACGCACCGAACTGCGCAATCAGGGCTATAATGCCCCCGAAGTCGAGGCGCCCGTTCTTGAAGAAGAGGGCGAAGCTGCACCACAATAAGGTCTGGTTTCTCCGGCTCGCTTTTGCCCCCGTCCGGCAGGACGGGGGTTTTTTTGTTTGCGGTCCGCGCCTATATCGTTGCCTCAAAACACAGCAACGGCGCGGGGTCCCCAATGGGCGAGAAGTTTGATTTGATCGTGATCGGTGGGGGATCGGGGGGCGTGCGAGCGGCGCGCGTTTCGGCCCAATTGGGTGCTAAGGTCGCGATCGTCGAAGAGTATCGCTATGGTGGGACCTGCGTCATCCGCGGATGCGTGCCCAAAAAGCTCTTTGTCTATGCCTCTCGGTTTGGCGATCTGTTCGATGTCGCCCCGAGCTTCGGATGGACGGTCGATGCCGCGTTCGATTGGCCGACCCTTCTGGCCAACAAGGACAAGGAAATCGCCCGCCTCGAAAAGATCTATGAAACGCTGCTCGACGGCTCCGGCGTCAAGATCTTCAAGGCGCGCGCCACGGTTACGGGCCCGAATGCGATAAAGCTTTCGACCGGAGAGGAGCTGGAGGCCGAGCGTATTCTGATCGCGACCGGCGGTGCTCCCTTCAAGCCCGATATCGAAGGCAGCGATCTCGGGATCACCTCCAATGAGGCCTTCCACCTCGAAACGCTGCCAAGGACAATCCTGATTGAAGGCGGCGGTTATATCGCCGTCGAGTTCGCGACGATCTTTGCGGGACTTGGTGTCGACACGACGCTGGTCTATCGCCGGGACAAAATCCTGCGTGGGTTCGACCACGACGTCCGTGACGGTTTGGAGGATGCGCTGCGCGAACGTGGGGTGCGGTTCCGGTATGGGTATCACATTTCCGGCTTGCGCAGAGACGGGGAGGGCGTTTGTGTTTCATTCTCCCATGGCGAGGAAGCGACTTTCGACAAGGTCATGTTCGCGACCGGTCGCCATCCCAACACTTCCGATCTGGGTCTCGATGCGGCCGGGGTCCAACTGGACCAGACCGGCGCGGTCGTGGTCGATGAATATTCACGCTCGTCGGTGCCTTCGATCTATGCGGTCGGGGACGTTACGGGCCGTGCGGCGCTCACTCCGGTCGCGATCCGGGAAGGTTCGGCATTCGCGCAGACCGTCTATAACAACACGCCCACCACCGTGCCCTATCATCTGATCCCTACTGCCGTATTTTCCGAGCCTGAAATCGGAACGGTGGGCATGAGCGAGGAAGCGGCAGCCGAGCGCTATCGCTCGATCGATATCTATGTCACCCGCTTCCGCCCCATGATGAACACGCTTTCCGACCGGCAGGAAAAGATGATGCTCAAGCTCGTCACGGAAACCGATACCGGCCGGATACTCGGCTGTCACATTTTGGGACCGGGAGCCGGTGAGATGATCCAGCTCATTGCCATTCCTCTGGGCATGGGTGGGACAATGGCCGATTTCAATCACGCCATTGCCGTACATCCCACGGCAGCAGAAGAGCTGGTGACCTTCAAATCACCAAGCTATCGTGTTGTCGATGGAGAAAAATGCAACCCGTAACCCCGAGTTGATGCGGCGATCGGCGCCCTTCGACCATAGAATACTTGGCATGGGGGTCCGGAGTTGGTAAACCGCCGGACCTTCCCGGCTTTTCGGGAAGGGCAACCATTTTTAGTGAGTGAAACGATGAGCACGTGGACACCTGACAGTTGGAGGACGAAACCGATCCTGCAGGTCCCGACCTATCCGAGCCAGACAGAGCTTGAATCGGTCGAGGCCCGGCTCGCTTCGTTTCCCCCCTTGGTTTTTGCAGGCGAGGCGCGAGACCTCAAGGCCAACCTGGCCGAGGTCGCCGCGGGTCGCGCCTTTCTTTTGCAGGGCGGCGACTGCGCCGAAAGCTTTGCCGAACACCACGCCGATCATATCCGCGATTTCTTCCGCGTCTTTCTGCAGATGGCGGTGGTATTGACGCATGGCGCGTCCAAGCCCGTGGTAAAGGTCGGGCGTATTGCCGGCCAGTTCGCCAAGCCGCGCTCGGCCGACACTGAAACCATAGATGGCGTCGAACTGCCCTCCTACAGGGGCGATATCATCAATGGCATCGACTTCACACCCGAAGCTCGTATCCCCGATCCCAATCGCCAGCTCGAGGCATACCGGCAGTCGGCGGCCACGCTCAATCTGCTGCGCGCCTTCTCGGCAGGTGGGTTTGCCAATCTTTCGCGCGTGCATGAATGGACCATGGGGTTCGTCAAGGACTCCAACTGGTACCCGCGCTATGAAGAGGTGGCAAAAAAGATCGATGATGCCATCGAGTTTCTCGGCGCTCTTGGTCTGAGCCCCGAAAATACGCCGGTGCTGCGCGAGACGAAATTCTTCACCTCCCATGAAGCGCTGCTGCTGGGCTACGAGCAGGCCATGACGCGTCGGGACTCGATCACCAATGACTGGTACGCGACCTCGGGCCACATGATCTGGATCGGGGATCGCACCCGCAATCCCGACCACGCGCATGCTGAATATTTCAGGGGCATCCACAATCCGATCGGCGTGAAATGCGGGCCCTCCATGTCGTCCGACGATTTGAAGCGCCTCATGGACGTCCTCAACCCCAAGGACGAGGCGGGTCGATTGACGCTGATCGCACGCTTCGGGTCCGACAAGGTTCAGGAGCATCTCCCCCGGCTCATCGAGACTGTAAAGTCGGAGGGCCGTACCGTCGTCTGGTGCTGCGACCCTATGCACGGCAACGTCATCAAGGCGTCGTCGGGTTATAAGACGCGCCCGTTCGACCGCATCCTTTCCGAGGTGAAGTCGTTCTTCGACATCCATCGCGAAATGGGGACCATCGCCGGTGGTGTGCATGTGGAAATGACGGGCCGCGACGTGACCGAATGCACCGGCGGCGTGTCGGCGGTGACCGAAGCCTCGCTGTCCGACCGCTACCACACCCATTGCGATCCGCGCCTCAACGCCAGCCAGGCTCTGGAACTGGCCTTCCTCATTGCCGAGGAAATGCATGGTCAGCGCACCAACGGTACAGCCAAGGCTGTCGGATATTGATTTAGCTCAATACTGTTGAAACGGAAAAAGGCGCTGTTCACGGACAGCGCCTTTTGTTTTTCCATTTAGCCAACATTAACCCTAACGGGCTCATAACCAAGACGAATGAAATTGTTCGCGTCGTTCGGAGGGCTCAATGTCGCGTGTTCTCACTGGTCTTGCTGCGGGCCTGCTGGCCGCTGCCGCGGGCGGGCAGGCCATCGCCGCCGATTGGGGCGTTCAGCCAGACCCGGTATTCAAGCCGGCCTATCCTGTCGATATGATGCCTTATGAAGACAGCCTCGATTTCGAGGCGGGGATTCGATACTTCTATGGCATGGGCGGTCAGCGCACCAACATTGTGGGCAACCAGTATTCGGTCGACGATGCAAGCCACTTCATCGAACTCCATGGTCGAATTGACGACCACTCGACGGACACCTTCCTCACTGCAAATCTTGGCTACGCGGCTGTAATCGACGGTAACTTCGAAACGCCGTGGAGTGGTGGTTCGGTGTCAACCGATTCCGGTGAGATTGCCTATGCCGGAGCAGACTTCGGCTATACGCCCTTCAAAAATGAGGGGATGGGGTTGGGCGCCTTTGTTGGCTATCAGTATCTCAATGAATCGCCCGATATGGGTCGTGCTAGCTTTCTGACCGCAGGTGGGGGCGGGGACAGCACGGCCAATCAACTGGAAGTTCACGCGCTGCGCCTTGGCGTTGCGGGCCGTGCCGAGTTCAACGACGCATTCGACGTCACCGTCAACGCTGCCGCCATCCCTTATGCTTCGCTGACCGGAACCTACGGAGCCTTCAACGGGCTCGACGTTATCGATCCCGGAGCGCCCTATGTGAGAGGCAATGCAGCAACCATTTCCGGTCATCTCTATGGCGGTGCGCTGGACGCGATGGTGGGATTCAAGCCGACCGAGAACCTCGCCATCAGGGCAGGAGCGCGTGGCTACTACCTCACGGGCCCAACTGAGATCTACTATGAGGCACGGAACTCGGGCGACCCGAGCGATGTGCAGGGATTTTGGGCAAGTGGCACGACCGAGCTGTTCCGCTGGGGGCCGGTCATCGAACTGACCGGCACGTTCTAGGCTGTAGTGACGATTTAGGTTTCTGGGATTCCCAAGGCCGGGCAAATCAGATTCAACACTAGCTTTTTGGAGGCTGGTGTGGACGGCGAGGTTCTTCGAGACGATCAATGGGCGCGGCTGATGGGGTTTGTTCCCGGCGGCCGCAAGGGTAAGCGCGGTCCGCGCAGTGATGGGCGGCGCTTTTTCAATGCGGTTCTCTGGCTTGCACGATCCGGTGCCCGCTGGCGTGACCTTCCCGAGGACCGGTTCGGCCCCTATCAGACGGTCAAAAGGCGCTATTACCGCTGGATCGAGATGGGGGTGTTCGACCGGATCTTTGAGGCGGTGGCGAACGATCCGGATATGGAATGGCTGGCGCTGGACGCCACCATCATCAGGGCGCAGGCCCAAGCCGCCGGCGGGCGGCGAAAAAGGGGGGAGCGCAAGCCCAGGCTCTCGGCCGCTCCCGGGGCGGCTTCGGCACAAAGCTCCATGCCATAGTCGACGCCTTGGGGCTGCCGGTCCGCTTCGAACTCGGCCCCGGCCAGCAGAACGACATGGCGCCAGCCTGCGATCTGATAAAGGGACTTGCCGCCCAAAAGGTGCTTGCCGACCGCGCCTATGACGCCGACAGCCTGCACGACATCATTCTTGAACAGGGTGGCGAACCGGTCATCCCGCCCCGCCGCCATCGCAAACACCAGCACCGCTACGATAAGATTGCCTATAAAAACCGATGGGGCATCGAGGGTTTCTTCGCCAAGCTCAAGCAGTGGCGGCGCATCGCAACCCGCTACGACAAACTCGCCGCAAACTTCCTCGGCTTCATTAAGCTCGCCGCAATCATGTTGTGGCTGAAATGATTAAATCGTCACTACAGCCTAGCATTCCAAAGCCAATCACGACCGAGCCGGGCGGTTTTCGCAGCCCGGCTTTGTCTTGCGCCGCCTTGCCCTCGACAGCCGCGCACTATAAGTCTGGCGCGCTTCCCATGACTGCCGGACTTAGAATTTCGTGACCGATACGCTCCGCATTGCCCTTGCCCAACTGAACCCCAAAGTCGGCGCGATTGCCGGAAATCTCGCAACAGCGCGCCAGGCGCTGGCAGAGGCCGAGGCGGTGGGCGCGGACATTTTGATGTTTACCGAACTCTACCTCACCGGATATTTCCCTGAGGATCTGTTGTTCAAGCACCAGTTCGTGACCGAGGCGATGGAAGCTGCGCGCGCGCTTGCGCGCGAGACAAAAGGGCTCAACGTCTCGGTTCTGCTGCCTACTGTCTGGAGTGTGGACGGTAAGCTCTATAACAGCGTCATCCTTGCCGAGGACGGGGCGGTCATCGACCGCCGGGACAAGGTCGAATTACCCAATGACGATGTTTTCTACGAAAAGCGCTACTTTACCGTCGGTGAGCTTCCCACTCCGATGATAATAAAGGGCATTCCGGTCGGAGTGCCGATCTGCGAAGATGTTTGGCATAAACCGGTGTCGGCGGCTCTTGTCGAGCACGGGGCGGAAATACTTCTCTGCCCGAACGGGTCGCCTTACTGGCGCAACAAGCAACACCAGCGACTGGAACTGGTCCGCCAGCGCGTTGCGGAAACCGGGCTGCCCATTCTCTATTCCAATCAGATCGGCGGTCAGGACGAACTGGTCTTCGATGGTGCGAGTTTCGGGATTAACGCCGATGGCTCGCTGGCCTTCCAGGGCAAGAGCTTTGTGCCCGATATGGTGCTTTCGGACTGGCAAAAGAATGACACCGGTTGGCATTGCGTCAAGGGGCATGTCACCGAACTTGTGCCGGTCAACGAGGCCCCCTGGCACGCCGCCATGCTCGGGTTGCGTGACTATGTGCACAAGAACGGCTTCAAGTCGGTCGTCATGGGGCTGTCGGGGGGCATAGATTCCGCAGTGGTCGCGGCGCTGGCTGTCGATGCGTTGGGCGCCGAAAATGTGCACTGCCTGATGCTGCCCTATCGCTACACATCGGAAGCCAGCCTGCGCGACGCAAAGGCGTGCGCCGAAACGCTTGGGGTTCGCTACGATATCGTGCCGATCGGCGCTCCGGTCGATGCGGTCAATGAAAACCTTGCAACAGTATTTGAGGGCCACGCTGCCGATATCACCGAGGAAAATCTCCAATCGCGCATGCGGGGCACCATTTTGATGGCGGTGTCCAACAAGCTCGGTTCGCTGCTGATCACCACGGGCAACAAGTCCGAAATGGCGGTCGGTTACGCCACGATCTATGGCGACATGAACGGTGCCTACAACCCGATCAAGGATATGCTCAAGATGCAGGTCTATGGGTTGGCGGAATGGCGCAACTCCTACTATCCGACTGATGTGCGCGGACCGGCGGGTGTGGTCATTCCCCCCGAAATCATTTCCAAGGCGCCGAGTGCCGAATTGCGGCCCGACCAGACCGACCAGGATTCGCTGCCTCCATACCCGGTGCTCGATGCGATCATCGAAGCATTGGTTGAGGAGGAGCAGTCGCTGGCCGAAATCGTAGCCCAAGGATTCGATGCCGAATTGGTCAAGCGCATCGAGCGGCTGATCTATATGGCCGAGTTCAAACGTCGCCAGTCGGCGCCAGGGCCAAAGCTCACGCCAAAGGCCTTTGGCATCGGTCGGAAATACCCCATCACGTCGGGCTATCGCGACGGGAGCGTGGCCCGATGAGTGTCGTTGTCCGCTACGCGCCATCGCCCACCGGGCGCCTGCATCTGGGCAATGCTCGCCCGCTCGTCCTCAATTGGCTGTTCGCCCGCAAGAATGCCGGCAAGTTCATCCTGCGGTTTGACGATACCGATACCGTGCGCTCGACCGAGGCGTTTGCAACAGGCATCGAGACCGATCTCGAATGGCTCGGCATCACACCGGATCTCAAGGTGCGCCAATCGGATCGGCTCTCGCTCTACGATGCCGCGCGCGACCGGTTGATTGCCGAAGGGCGGCTCTATCCGGCCTATGAAACGGCCGATGAACTCGACCGAAAGCGCAAGCGTGCCCGTGCGCTGGGTCGCCCGCCGATCTACGATCGCGCCGCGCTCGACCTGACGGACGAAGACAAGGCAAAGCTCGAGGCCGAAGGCCGCAAGCCGCATTGGCGGTTCAGGCTCGATGGTCGCGCCGTGGCCTTTGACGACCTCATCAAGGGCGGCCAGACTGTCAACACCGGTTCGATGTCCGATCCCGTCGTGATCCGCGAAGACGGCAGCTATCTCTACACCTTCACCTCGGTCGTCGACGATATCGATATGGGTGTCACCCATATCATCAGGGGCGAAGACCACGTTTCCAACACCGGTACGCAGATCGAGCTTTTTGAGGCGCTTGGGGCGCCTTCGCCCATCTTCGGGCACCACAATCTTTTGACAGACGCCGAAGGGCAGGGGTTTTCCAAGCGGCTGGGGTCGCTCTCGCTCAGCCAGTTGCGAGACGATGGCTACGAGCCGCTGGCAGTTGCCATCATGGCGTCGATCACCGGCACGTCGCTGCCGGTAGAGCCGTATCCCGATCTCGATGCAATTGCTCAAAAGCTTGAGTTCTCGATGATCTCCCACGGCTCGGCGCGCTTCGATCCGGCTGAACTGGAAACCCTCAATGCCCGCATCGTCCACGCCATGGATTTTACGGCAGTGCGGGAGCGGGTGGGTGACATCGGGGGCATGACGGAAACGGCATGGCTCGCCCTGCGCGACAATATTTCCCGGCTTTCACAGCTCGTCCCGCTCTACCAAGACGTGGTTGTCAACGCCAAACCGGTCGTTGCGGAAGAAGACAGGGACTTCATCGCCTTGGCCCGGCAAACCTTGCCCGAAGAGCCGTGGGACGAAACGACATGGGGTCAGTGGACCGGCGTGCTCAAGGAAAAGTCGGGCCGCAAGGGCAAGGCGCTTTTCCTGCCGCTGCGACTTGCGCTGACCGGCAGGCACGAGGGGCCGGAACTCAAGGCGCTTCTTCCGGTTCTGGGACGTAAGGTGTCTCTGGCCCGACTATCCTGACGTCCTTGTTTCCGAACGCAACGACCCGCATGTCGGGTCCCTCCAGGTCGGGTTGCTGTACCTGGGGATCGGCAGTGCCATCTGCGCGGGGCCGCGGCCGCGGCAGGGGCACATAGATGAGATCGGCCACTACGGCTTCGGCCTGTCGTGTTCCACGCGGATCGGGCTGGGGCAGGGGAAACTCCAGGTCACCGAAATCGATGATCGCACGCGACTGCCCGCCTTGTCCGTTAACCGCAATCGTTCCCACAGTCTCGCGGGTCTGGCACGAACAATTCGTGTCTATCTCCTCACGGAAGCGGAACGCGTACGGCATCGAGCGATAGGGCGTGCCTGATAGCGAAATCATGTCTTCGGGTTCTTCGCCCGGATTGCGGTATGAAAACATAGCAACCTCGGTTCCCGGACACATTTCGTGGCAGCGAATGGCGTCCTGCGCGACATAGTCGTCGGTCGTGGAAAAGCTGATTGGCCAATAAAACCCGTCGCAGGTGCGCACGCAGACCGTGCGGCGGGTCTGCTGCGTGCTCCAGGGATTGAAGGCGCCGTCGACATAGTCATAGCCACCGCCGAAGATGTCGTTGAGCAGGCCGCCTCGTGTTCCCTCATTGCCGAAAGTGACACCGGATTGGCCCGTGTCACATCCATAGCGTTGGTAATCTGCCATGACCCGCTGATAGTTCTGGGCCATCGTCTGCCCTTCCTGGGCCATCGAGGTCAGTTGTTCGACCTGGCTGCGCCCAAGAGTAATCGACTGGGCAATCGATTGGCACTGACCGGAAAGCGCCTGGCCGGCATTGAGAACCTGCTGGCAACCCGATGCGACCCACTGGTTTTCGGCCTGACGAACCTCGACCTGCCGATTCTGAAGTTCCCGGGCAATGCCGTTGAAGCTTTGAAACATCTGGTTGCGCTCGATGCCCCGCAGAATGGCGGTGATCTGTCCGCAGTTCTGATTCTGCGCCATCGCCGCCGACATATCGGCAATCATGAAGGCAAGAGATGCCAGAAGGGCGATCAGCAGGCGCGCCGACCCGGCAAAAGTACAACGAACTGAAATCATACCATCCATGGGATGCCCGCCGCGACCAGTGCGATCCGCTTATCAGGCTTTTGTCTCAACGCAAGGCTTTAACTGTGCCAAGGTATGGGCCATCTTAGCGGCCAATGCCAATCACTTCCGGTCTTATCCACTCATGAAACTCGCCACGCTGCGTAACGGCCGTCCCGACGGACATCTGGTCATCGTCTCGAAAGACCTTACCCGTTTCGCCTCGGCGGGGCGCATAGCATCCAATCTGCAGGCTGCGCTCGACGATTGGGAGCGCTGTGCGCCCATTCTGCGAGCCGTCAGCGACCAGCTCAACAATGGCGAGATCGCCGGCATGCCGCTCGATCCGCGTGAAGCGCTGGCGCCGTTGCCGCGCGCTTATCAGTGGATCGATGGCTCGGGCTATATGGTGCATCTCGACAGGGTGCGCTCACTTAAGGGCAGCCGCGACGAGGAACTTCAGGATGAACGCCCCCTGATGTATCAGGGCGGTTCCGACAGTTTCGTTGCACCAATGGCGCCCATTGTCGTGCCCGAAGACGGCCTTGCCGTCGATTTCGAAGCGGAAGTGGTCGTGGTGACCGGCCATGTGCCGATGCGCCCGAACCGGGAGCAGGCGAGCGCCGCCATTCGTCTTATCGGGATCTGCAACGACGTTTCCCTGCGCCGGCTGGTGCTCAATGACCTCCAGAACGGGTTCGGCTTTTTTCACGCCAAGCCTGCCACCAGCTTCGCGCCGATCTTTGTGACCCCGGACGAACTGGGTGAAAACTGGAAGGATAACCGGCTGCATCTCAAGGTGCGCGTGCATGTCAACAACAGCCTTTATGGTCAACCCAATGCGGGCAAGGACATGCGGTTCGACTTCGCCGATCTGATCGTTGCGGCGGCGCAGACGCGCGAACTCGGTGTGGGCACCATCATCGGGTCTGGAACCGTCGCCAACGCCCATGACGAAATATTGCCGCTAAAACATGACGGCGTCGGTTTTGGCTGCATCGCCGAAGCAAGGACAGCCGAAAAGAGCAAGATCGGCAAGGCCCGCACCCCGTTCCTGGCCCTTGGTGACATCGTGCGGATCAATGCCGTGGACGACGACAATCGTTCGGTCTTCGGCTCGATCGAGCAGGCGGTGAAGCTGTTGGCGCCGGGCGGGTAGTCACTGGCGCTTGCGTTCAAGCATCAATTCCATGCCATCCAGGAACCGTTCAAGCGCGAATTTGAACGTGCGATGCGGATCGCCCGCGCCATATTCGGCTCCGGCAACCGGGCCGACCCGTGAGGAGATGGGGTAGGGCGTATAATCGATCGTTTCGAGAAACGGGCTGATCGTGTGCCACCATTCATCGTCGCTCATGCCTGTCGCGTCGCGAACGATCTTTTCCCGGGCGGCGTTGCGCACGGTGCCCACGACCATATCCATCAGGGCGGTAACCGCCAGATCCATCTCCAGATCGCTTAGCCCGATACCGTCCACGGACCCCAGCGCAACTTCATACGCGGCGAGCGTATTGGGCCCGAGCACCGGACGGTGAGTCTGGAATTGCAGGACCCATGGATGCTGGAGATAAAATCCCCACATGGTTTCGGCGATCAGCGTCATGCGGGCGCGCCAGTCCATTTGCGGCCAGTCGGAGGGCGGTGCCTTTCCGGGAGCGGCGACGTGGTCGAGCATCAGATCATGCAACTCGGCCTTTGAGGGAACGTGCGTGTAAAACGACATCGGAGAGATACCCACAGCATCGGCCACCCGCCTTGTGCTGACGGCCTCGATCCCTTCGGCATCGGCGATATCGACGGCTGCCTGGACGATCTGCTCGAGCGCGATCTTGGGTTTGGGACCCCGGCGGGGCGCCTTGTCCCGGCCCCATAGCAGCTCAAGCAATTTTACCGGGTCACCCCGGCCGGCGATATCCTGGCCCATTCACGCTCCGAAATAACTCTTTACGCCGCACAATGTTATGATAACCTTGTGCGGCGTACGATATTAAATACCACGCCACAGATTTTGTCGATCCGAAATGCCGAAACACCTGCTGACACGGCCTGTCAGCCGGAGTGGTTAGGCTTTGCCCAAAATATGTCAACCGGAGCCCAAGAGATGATTCACGCCCGCGACATTACACGTATCTTCAAAACCAAATCGGGACCTGTGGAGGCCGTTCGGGGGCTCAGTCTCGATGTCGCCGACGGTGAGCTCGTCGCATTCCTCGGTCCGAACGGTGCCGGAAAATCGACCTCGGTGCGTATGCTGACGACGCTTTTGCCGATGAGTTCGGGCAGCGCCAATGTCGGCGGTCACGATGTGGCGCGCGAGCCCGCCCTCGTGCGGCGCAAGATCGGCTATGTCGGTCAGAAGACCGCGTCGGGTCCCTATCACCGGGTGAGGGACGAATTGCTGATCCAGGGCAGGGCGCAGCGCATGGGAGAACGGGAGGCCGGCCGCCGGGCCGATGAGCTTCTGGGCATGCTTGAACTGGATGGTCTCGCACAGCGCGATTGCGCATCGCTTTCGGGCGGCCAGAAGCGGCGGCTCGATGTGGCGTTGGGGCTGATGCATACCCCCTCGATCCTGTTTCTCGACGAGCCTTCGACCGGGCTGGACCCGCACAGCCGCGCCAATCTCTGGGAGCATATAGTGCGCATCCGAAAGGAAACCGGCATGACCATATTCCTGACGACGCACTATCTCGATGAAGCCGACACAATGGCTGAGCGCGTGATGATCATGGACAATGGACGATTGATTGCCGACGACACGCCCGAACGGCTCAAGGCCGATCTGGCGGGGGATACCATCAAGGTTGTCCTGACCAGTCGCAGCGAAGTCACCAGTGCCGCCGAGATGGCCCAGAACCTGCCCGAAGCGCGCGACATCGCTCCCAATGGAATTGCACTCACACTCGTGGTCAAGGATGGCGAAGCCGTGCTGCCCCACTATCTGCGGGCGCTGCAGGACAAGGGCATCGATATCGCGGCCGCCAACGTCAAGCACCCGACGCTCGACGACGTTTTTCTGGGCCTTACCGGCCGCTCGCTGCGCGAAAACGCCATCGCCGCTTAAAGCAGGAAGAGAAAACCAAGATGACTTTTCTCTCAGATACTTTCCTGTCGTTCCGCCGCGAGATCGGCCCCACGCTGCGGAGCTGGTACTACATTATCTTCGGCATCATCCAGCCGCTGCTCTATCTCGCCCTATTCGTGCCGCTTCTCAACAACATGCCCATGGGCGGCGATGGTAACGCGCTGCAATGGTTCGTACCGGGCATGGTCGTGATGCTGGTGCTGTTTACGACGGTGTCCTGCGGCTGGTCCTTAACCGAGGAATTGATGTCGGGCAGCTTCGAGCGGTTTTTGTCGACGCCGATCAACCGGCCCGCCATTCTGGTTGGACGCGCGCTTAAAGAACTTGCACCACTTCTGGTTCAGGCGGTGATCCTTATTCTCGTCGCGCTACCCTTTGGCCTGCAACTTCATGCCGTTCCCATGCTGTTCGGGTTGCTGTTGCTGCTCGGATTTGGCATCGGGGTTGCAGCATTGTCATATGCCCTGGCGATTGCCTCCAAACACGATGGGAGTCTGTTCTATCTGGTTTCCCATTCGGTCGCCCTGCCGCTGATGCTGCTCGGCGGCGTGCTGCTGCCCATGCAGATGGCACCCGACTGGCTCTATCTCGCCTCGCGCTTCAATCCGCTTGCCTATCTGGTTGAGGCCGAAAGAGCTTTGTTTGCCGGGGAAATAATGTTCTCGACAACGGTCGGTTGGGGCGTATTGGTCTCGATAGGGGTGGGCGTGCTTGGCCTCGCTGTGGGGTCGGCGACCATCAGGAGGGCGACGCTCTAAAACTTTCCGTGATCGGGATGGTCGCGACGGACCTGCCGTGCCAGTCTGAGGCATCGGAACATGGGCAGTGGTTCCGATCCATCCGGCCACGGGTGGAAGACACATCTGACTAACTCCAAGGTCTCCGTTCTGGGGGTGGCGTGTCGGCGCCGCCCCTATTTTCATGCTTGATTTGGGTTTTGTTCCCGTCCATTGTGCGCGCCATGAAAACCAATGGCCTGATCTGCATTATTGGCTGCACCATTATCCGCTAACGTTAAGTTGGCGGCGCGGTTTTCATGTTCCCGGCACAAAGGAGTGGACCCGCTGCCAGCAGCGTAACCTCTTGCGCCTGGGGACATCTGTTTATGCCGTCGCAACTGCCGACTTTGAAACTTCACAACACGCTCACCCGCACCAAGCAGGACTTTGTTCCCATCGATGGGAACAATGTGCGGATGTATGTGTGCGGGCCGACGGTTTATGACTTCGCCCATATCGGCAATGCCCGCCCCGTGATCGTCTTCGATGTGCTGTTCCGCCTGCTGCGCCACCTCTACGGCGACGAAAACGTGACCTATGTGCGCAATATCACCGACGTCGACGACAAGATCAACGCTCGCGCGTTGCGCGACCACCCCGATCTGCCGCTCAACGATGCCATCCGCAAGGTGACGGAGAAAACGGCAACTCAGTTCGAAAAGGATGTGGCCGCACTAGGGTGCCTCCCGCCTTCGGTCGAACCGCGCGCCACCGAGCATATTGAGGGCATGGTCGCCATCATCGAGCGGCTGGTGGCCAAAGGACACGCCTACGAAGCGGGTGGTGAAGTGCTGTTTCGCGTTTCCTCAATGGCCGATTACGGCAAGCTCTCGGGCCGCAATCTTGAAGACAATATCGCCGGCGCCCGCGTGGCCGTGGAAACCCATAAGGAAAACCCGGCCGATTTCGTGCTCTGGAAGGCTTCGAGCGAAAATGAGCCGGGCTGGGAAAGCCCCTGGGGTCGCGGTCGGCCGGGGTGGCACATCGAGTGCTCGGCCATGAGCGAAGCCTTGCTTGGCGAAACCTTCGACATTCATGGTGGCGGGCTGGATCTGATCTTCCCTCATCATGAAAACGAAATCGCCCAATCGCGCTGCGCCCACGGCACCGAGATGATGGCCAATTACTGGATGCACAACGGTTATCTGCAGCTCGAGGGCCGCAAGATGAGCAAGTCCGAAGGCAATTTCGTCACCATCCGGGATTTGCTGGAGACTGAAAAATTCGGTGGACGCAAATGGCCGGGCGAAGTGCTGCGTTTGGCGATGCTGATGACCCATTATCGCGAGCCGATCGATTTCTCGGTCGCCCGGCTGGAGGAGGCCGAGAACAAGCTCGTGAGCTGGCAGCGCGCTGCGCAGCTCGGCAAAGAAACGGCTCCCGACGCGTCCACAATTGCCGAACTGGCAGACGACCTCAATTTTTCCCGCGCATCGACGGTTCTCGATGCCATGGCCCGGAAGGCCAATCGTGGGACGGTGTCTGCTGCCCACTGCCTCGCGACGACCCTCGAGTTCTTTGGGTTTTCAACCGGCTCTCTCTTGAAAGACCATGGTGGGGACTCGGCTTCCGTAGAAGCTCAGATCGATGCCCGGCTGAGGGCTTTGACCGCCAAAGACTTCGCTACAGCCGACGCCATCCGCAACAGACTGCTCGAAGAGGGCATTCAGTTGATGGACTACAAGGACCCTGAAACCGGCGAACGCCGCACCAAATGGGAGATCAGGCGATGAGTGCGATCGAAGCCAGCGAAACACTGACCGGCGGCTGCCAATGCGGCGCCGTGCGCTTTGCGACCAAACTGGTCGGGCGCGGCTCGATCTGCCATTGCCGCATGTGCCAGAAGGCGTTCGGGAGCTTTTTCGGTCCTTTGGTAACCTCCCATGACGGGCACTGGACGCGGGGCGAGCCCAAATGGTTCCAGTCTTCCGACGCTGCGCGTCGCGCATTTTGCAGCGATTGCGGAACGCCGCTCGCCTATGAAACCAAGTTCGGTCTGGAACTGGCTATAGGCACCTTCGACGAACCGGAAAAGGTGCCGCCCGAAATTCAGGTCAATCTGAACGACCGGGTGTCCTTTTTTGAAGGTCTGTCCACCCTGCCGGTCCGTGAGACGACCGATGAATGGCGCGATTTCATGTCGGGTATCCATTCCAACCAGCATCCCGACCACGATACGGAATCCTGGCCGCCTAAGGAGGAAGCACTATGAACAGCATGGACATGGAGGTCAGCGGTGGCTGCCAATGCGGCGCCGTTCGCTATCATTCGACCCAAATGCTCGACAATTCGCATCTGTGCCATTGCCGCATGTGCCAGAAAGCATCGGGGAGCATTTTCGCCGGGCTCGTTGCAGCACCGGACGACACGCTGGTTTGGACTCGCGGAAAGCCGGCGATCTGGCGCAGTTCCGAGCATGTGGAGCGTGGGTTCTGCGCCAATTGCGGGACGCCACTGTTCTATCACGACGTCAACAATGGCCGCACCAATCTCATGATCGGCTCGTTGGACAATCCGAGCGCTTTCCCGCCCGGAGCCAACACCGGCACGGAAGGAGCGGTGTCGTGGTTTGCGACCATAACGTCCATCGAAGACGGCGGCGCAACGGAAACCGACCGTGAAGCCTGGGCTTCGGCGATCAAGGCCACAAATCATCAACACCCCGATCACGATACGCCTGAGTGGCAGGCCACGCCGAGGCGGCAGTGAGCGAGGTCCGCACCGGCGGCTGTCAATGCGGAGCTATACGGTTTCGCGTCACCGGACCGGTGATCGATGCCTCGATCTGTCATTGCCGTATGTGTCAAAAGGCAACGGGCGGACTGTTCGGGGCGTATGTTGCAGTTGAAAATGCCAACTTTGTATGGTCCCGCGGCAAGCCCGCCTATTTTCAGAGCTCCTCGGTGGCCAGACGAGGCTTTTGCTCTGCCTGCGGTACACCGCTGACCTTTGAATGGGCTGAAAACCGCACGGCGCTTGCCATGGGGTGCTTTGATGCGCCTGAAGACTTCGTGTTCGACGTGGCCTACGCCAGCGAGCACATGCACCCCACGCTTTCGGGTCTTCCGCATGTTCCGGTCAGCCCCTTGGCCGACACGCCCGAGGCCGAACGCGCCTATAAGACCATGGCAGGCTTTCAGCACCCCGACCACGATACCGACCATTGGCCATAAGGGAGGAGCCATATGAGCATGATCGACCATTTCGGACTGACCGTTGCCGACTATAGAACGTCACGGGATTTCTATGATTCAGTCCTTGCGGCGCTGGGCTTCGGCCGCATGCAGGAATTTGAAATTCCCGGTGGTATGATTGCCGGCTACGGCGACCAGAAACCCGATTTCTGGGTGCAATCGGGTGGCCGCTGCACGGGCAAGCTCCATATCGCCTTCGCCGCAAAATCGCGGGCCGACGTCGATGCGTTTTACCGGGCAGCGCTCGAAGCGGGCGCGCGCGACAATGGAGCGCCCGGCGTCCGTGACATGTATCATCCCAATTACTACGGCGCTTTCGTTTTCGATCCCGACGGCCACAATATCGAAGCTGTCTGCCACGCGCCTGCCTGACATTTTTAAAAGCATCAAGCCTCACATGACCAAAGAACGCCTCTACCTTTTCGACACGACCCTGCGCGACGGGGCTCAGACGACCGGCATCGAATTCTCGCTCGAGGACAAGATTGCCATCGCCCGGCTTCTGGACGGGTTGGGCGTGGACTATGTCGAGGGAGGCTATCCCGGGGCAAATGTCGTCGATACCGCGTTCTTTTCGCAAAGCCGCACAAAGGCGGCCCAGTTCGTCGCCTTTGGGATGACCAAACGGGCAGGGCGGTCGGTCGAAAACGACCCGGGCATCGCCGATCTGATAAATTCCAGCGCGGATGCCGTCTGCTACGTTTCCAAGGCCTGGGACCATCAGGTCAAGCTGGCGCTGGGAATATCAACGAAGGAAAATCTCAAGAGTCTTGCCGAAAGCGTGCGGGCCGCCATCGATGCCGGCAAGGAGGCCTTTGTCGATTGCGAGCACTTCTTTGACGGTTACAAGGCCAATCGCACCTATGCGCTCGATTGCGTTAAAACGGCTCTCGAAGCCGGCGCACGCTGGATCGTCCTGTGTGACACCAATGGTGGCACCATGCCCTCTGAGATCGAAGAGATCGTAACGGACGTGATAAGCCTTGCCCCGGGCGACAGACTGGGCATCCATGCCCATGACGATACTGGGCAGGCCGTGGCCAACTCGCTGGCAGCGGTCAGGGCCGGCGTGCGCCAGATCCAGGGGACACTCAATGGCTTGGGCGAGCGGTGCGGCAACGCCAATCTGGTTACGCTGATTCCCTCGCTGGTGCTCAAGCCGGTGTTTGCCGAGCGCTTCGAAACCGGTGTCACGGCTGAAAGGCTGGAAACGCTGACCCATGTCTCCCGAGCCTTCGATGAAATCCTCAATCGTGGCCCTAACAGGCAGGCGCCTTACGTGGGTGCTTCTGCTTTCGCCACAAAGGCGGGTATCCACGCATCTGCTATCGCCAAAGACCCGGCGACCTATGAGCACGTGAAGCCCGAAAGCGTCGGCAATGAGCGGTTGATCATGGTGTCCCAGCAGGCCGGAAAATCAAATCTGCTCACCACCCTCAAGCGCTTCGGCATTGAAATGGCCAAGGACGATACGCGGCTCGACAAGTTGCTGCGGCAGGTCAAGGAGCGCGAGGCACGCGGCTATTCCTATGACGGGGCGGAAGCCTCATTTTTCATGCTTGCGCACAAGATGTTGGGAACGTTGCCGAAATTCTTTGATGTGACTAGCTATCGCACGGCCATCGAACGCCGCCACAACGCCAAGGGTGAAATGGTCACGGTCTGTGAGGCGGTGGTCAAGATCGACGTCGACGGTGAAATCCTCATGTCCGTCGCGGAGGGAAACGGTCCCATCAACGCACTCGATCTGGCCATGCGCAAAGATCTTGGGAAGTATTCGGACAGAATCGACGATCTCGAACTTGTTGATTTCAAAGTGCGTATCCTGGACGGCGGCACGGGCGCGGTCACCCGTGTACTGATCGAAAGCCGGGACGATAGCGGGGAGCGTTGGTTCACCGTGGGGGTGTCGCCCAATATCATTGATGCCTCCTTCGAGGCCCTGTATGAGTCGTTCACCTATAAGTTGATGAAGACGGCCTAGCCGTTATAGTTCAAAAGACTGTTTCGAATACGCGAATCGCAGACATGGCCGATGCGGCGGCCGGGAAACATTTACGGAGGCTCAACTGGCCGGTCCCATTTCTCCCATCGTTCTCGCAGTCGGCGCCGCCGCAGCGACGGTCGTCGTCACAATAGGCGTCATTGCCGGTCCCGGTACGATTGCCTGTGTGCAGCGCGGCGATTTTCCGATTTGCATGAACGAGACATTCTTTGGCGGATCGGCTGCCGCGACCGGTGATGAGGAGACGGTGCAGGAACTCGCGAGTACCTCGGGCGATGAAAGCTCGGCCTCCCTGGACGCCGCTACCGGTGAAACGGCAGAGATGGTCGGAAGCGAAGAGACGGCGACGAGTGTTTCCGAGGCCGTAATGCCTGCCTTCGGCCTCGTGCGGGTCGAGCCCGACGGCTCGGCTGTGATTGCGGGTAGCGCGACGCCATCCGGCGAAGTCCGCATTTTTGCCAATGACGACCAGATCGGTGCCGAGACGGCTCAGGCTTCGGGCGATTTTGCCTTCGTGACCGACGCTCCGCTGCCGACCGGTGGTGTCGAACTTCGCATCCTCGACGTTGAAACAGACCGGTTCGCCGACACCTCCGTCGTTGTGGTCGTTCAGGACGACAGGACCAGTGAACCGCTGGTGATTGCATCAGCGCCCGGCGAGGCCAGCGAGATATTGCAAGGTCTCGATGGTCGTGATGCTGCCGCCGCAACTGTTGATGAGGACGCGTCGGAAGACGCCGCGTCCGAGGCAGCGTCGGAAAATTTGGCCATCGCTGAAGCCGAAATAGCAGATCCCGTGATCGACCAACCGGACGACAACCCGGCGGCACCGGAAGTTATGCTCCCTGTTGAAGAGGAGCCGGAGAGCCAGGTGCCGCCTGCAGATGTAGCGGAGGATGAACAGACGGTTGCAGCCTCCGAGGACGAGGCAGAAAGCCCGGCCGTCGCCAGAGAGGAGCAGGTGGCGAGTGACGCCGACGACGCGCCGGAAGCGGAGGCAGGCAGCGTCCAGGAACCTGTCTCAACGCAAGCGCTCGATGCTGCGCAGCAGGACGACGAGCTCATTGGGGAACAGCCAGCTCCCTCGTTGGTCAACCCGTCCGCGAACATGGAGCAAGAGGTTGCCGAGCCCGTCGCACCGGAAGACGGTCTTTCCGAAGACGAAAGCGACGGCGTAGAGGATATTGAGGTTGCGGACAGCGGGCCGGTGGAGAGCCCGGTGCAGACCGTGCCTGCCGATAATGAACGCTCACCTGCCGCTACCATTGATGCTGCCGACGAGCCTGCCGATGCCTCAGCGGCCGTCCTCGATCCGGACCCGGCAGTAGATCTGCCGGATAGTTCCACTGCCGACGCCGTGCAGCCTGCGCAGAACAGCGAAAACTCTGTCGCCGCGGCTCCACAGCAGGCATTTTCGGCACCCACAATAGACGCTGTCGAAATCGATGGTGACCGTAATTTCTTTGCCGGTGCGGGCGAAGATGGGCTGAGCGTTCGCCTTTACGTCGATAACGCCGTGGTCGGTTCGACCGAAGTCAGTGATGGCCGGTGGCTGATTGAAGCAATTGATGTGCTCGATCAGGAAAGCCAGCGCATCCGTATCGATATGCTGGCGCCTGACGGAACGGTTGTCGGTCGCGCCGAGGTCGATTTCATCCTCGAACTGCCCGCTTCCGTTGATGACGACATCGTTGTGGCCGAACAGGGAGAAGTGCAGGCTGATAGCACCGCCCCAGCGCCGGATCAGCAAGCGGAGGTGCCGTCAGGCGCGGATGCAGATGCGCCTGTTGCTTCGGCGCCGGCCGCACCGGACGTAGCCGAGCCAGTGCCAGCCGCCGATCCTTTGGAGAGCGTCGAGCCCGCCGAAGCTTTCGAACCGGCCGAGGTCGCCGAAGTACCCGATGCCGCTGAGCCCGCTGAGCCCGCCGAGGCCGTCGATCCAGCCATTCCGACGCTGGTTGGTGTTAGCGACGGGAATCGTACGGCGACGGGCCTGGCAATTATCCGGCAGGGCGATAATTTGTGGACAATAGCGCGCCGGGTCTATGGGGAGGGCATCCGCTACACCCAGATATTCGAGGCTAACAACGACCAGATTCGGGATCCGGACCTTATCTATCCGGGCCAGGTCTTTGATCTTCCGGGCACTGACGAAGTGATCGGTGACGACGGGGAACAATCTGCATCGCAGCAGTGAGACATGCGCAAACGCTGTTCTCATCCTGAAGCAATGGGTCATCTTGCGTCGCCGATGATTTTTCTTTATCGTTAAATGACGATGGAAGTCGCTCCAATGCATGAAGACGATATCGCGGTATTGATGCGAGCCTTGGGGCATCCCGTGCGGCTGGAGATTTTGCGCATCCTGGCGCAGCGTGCCGAAAATTGCTGCTGCAACGACGTCACCGACTGTCTTTCGCTGGCGCAGAGTACGGTCTCCCAACATCTCAAGGTGTTGCTTGACGCCGGAGTAATCGAGCGGCGAGCGCAGGGGACCCGTAACAATTATTGCGTCCGGACGGACAGGCTCGCTGCGTTCAACCGCGCGGTGGGCGACTACGTATCGGGGCTGGATGTGTCGGGTCAACACTGCGAGCGCCAGCCGGCCCGGGCCTCCTGAGCCTGCTTTTGGGCGGTTCATCGCCGTTCCTCCTTTCTACCGGAGTTTTTTGATGGCCAAGGCGCCCCGATCAACCGTCAGCGCCGACGAAGGCGCTTTGCTTTCCACGGTCCGCAACCTTTGGGACTACATGTGGCCCTCCGATCGGCCCGACCTGCGGATGCGGGCCGTGCTCGCAATCGGTGCTCTGTTGCTGGCAAAGGTGGCCAGTACGCTGGTGCCGTTTGCCTATAAGGGCATCATAGATTCACTTGGCGCTTCCGGACCCGATGCTACGGTATTGCTCGGCCTCTCCGTGCCCATCGTTCTTGTTGTCGCCTATGGCATCGGCCAGATCGTCGATACCGGCTTTCAGCAATTGCGGGACATTCTCTTTGCCTCGGTGGGGCAGAATGCCGTGCGCCAACTGGCTTATCGCACCTTCACGCATGTGCATCGCCTGTCGCTGCGCTTTCATTTGCAACGCAAGACGGGCGGGCTGAGCCGGGTCATTGAGCGGGGCACCAAGGGGATCGAAACCATCGTGCGGTTCACGATGCTCAACACAGCGCCGACCCTCGTCGAGTTCGTGATCGTTGGTGTCATTTTCGCTTGGCTGTTTGGTATCGCCTATGTGCTGGTTCTCGCCGCCGTCGTCGTTCTCTATATGATATTCACTGTACAGGCTTCCAATTGGCGCATCGCCATTCGCCGTGACATGAATGAAAGCGATACCGACGCCAACGCCAAGGCGATCGATAGCCTGCTCAATTTCGAGACCGTAAAATACTTCGGCAATGAGGACCTCGAAGCAAACCGCTTCGACAAGGCCATGTCCGGTTATGAACGGGCGGCCATTCGCATCTGGACATCGCTGGGCTGGCTCAATTTCGGACAGGGGGTCATTTTCTGGTCAGGCATGATTGTCCTCTCGGTCATGTCCGCCCTGGCCGTCATGCGTGGCGAATTGACTGTTGGCGACTTTGTCCTGCTCAACACCTTCATGATGCAGATTTACAGGCCGCTCAACCAGATCGGCTTTGTCTATCGTGAGATACGACAGGGGCTGGCCGATATCGAAGCGATGTTCCGGCTTCTCGATCAGAACCCAGAGATCGAAGACAAGCCGGACGCAGGTCATCTGGGAATCAGTGGACCGGTTCTTTCCTTTCACGACGTCTATTTTCATTACGATCCGGATCGCCCGATCCTCAGGGGCGTGAGTTTTGAGGTGCCGGCAGGCAAAACGATAGCTGTCGTAGGACCGTCGGGCGCGGGAAAGTCGACGATTTCGCGGCTGATCTACCGCTTCTATGACGTGATTTCCGGCCAGGTATCGATCGATGGCAAGGACGTCCGGGATGTGACACAAGCCTCGCTGCGAGCCGCCATCGGCATGGTGCCCCAGGACACCGTGCTGTTTAACGATACAATTGCCTACAACATCCGTTATGGCCGCCCTGACGCTACTGATGCCGAGGTCAGGGATGCCGCGAGGATGGCGCAGATCGGCGATTTCATTGAAAGCCTGCCCCATGGCTATGAGACGCAGGTCGGGGAGCGCGGGCTCAAGCTTTCGGGCGGAGAAAAACAGCGCGTGGCGATTGCCCGCACCATTCTCAAGGCACCACCCATATTGATCCTCGACGAGGCGACATCGGCGCTCGATACCCACACCGAGCGTGAAATCCAGTCGGCGCTCGATACGGTTGCCCGTGGCCGCACCACGCTGGTCATCGCGCATCGGCTATCAACCGTGGTCGACGCCGATGAGATCATAGTGCTCCGCGACGGTGTGATCGCCGAGCGGGGAAGGCACAACGACCTTCTGGCCAGCAATGGGCTTTACGCCCAGATGTGGAACCGCCAACGCGAGGCCGCCGAGGCAAGCGAGCGCCTCAGAGCGGCCCAGGAAGACCCTGAAGGGTTTGTAATACGCAAGCCCGCCGAACAACCGGCAGAATAAAAAAGGCCCCGCATTGACGGGGCCTTTTTTCTATTCGGCTGCAGGTCTGCGGGAAAGAACCGTTACGCCATTTTCATTGCGCTCTATAAGTTCTGTATCCTTGGTCACTATATGCTTCCGGGCCGTATCGTCCCCTGCCACTTCAACGGCCATGCCGTCAAAGCCGGAGGGTGCGGCTTCCTCGGCGCGCCGCCCGCGAACCCAGTTGAACACGCTGGCGACCTGGCTCTTGATGACCTTTGGTGCGGTAATCATCACCGGAACCATGATGAGGGTCAGGGCGGTCGAAAAGAACAGCCCGCTCACCAGAGCGGCAGACAGGTGAATAAACCAGGACCCGGCAATGCCACCGACGACGATCTCGCGCCGAAGGAAGTCGAATTCGATATTGGCCCACATGGGAATAACGCCGAGAGCGGTCAGGAATGCGGTGAGCAGAACCGGGCGCACGCGTTGCGCTGCCGTGAGCAACATTGCGGTCACGGGCTCGACCTGCTGATGACGGTTGTACTCGTTGTAGGTATCGATCAGAACGATGCCGTTCTTGACCACGATACCGGCGAGCGCCACCACCCCCAGCCCCGTCATGATGGCCGAAAAGCTCATGCCCGTAGCCAACATGCCGAGCAGAACACCTGCAACGGACATGAACACCGTCGAGAGCGTCACGAACACCTGGTAGAAGCTGTTGTATTCGAGCAGCAGGATCAGGAAGATCAGAAACACAGCCGCACCGAACGCCTGTCCGATGAATGCGTTGGCATCGCCCATCTGCTCTTCGGCGCCACCGAAAGCAAAGGTAACGCCGTCGGGCCATTCCTGCCCATCCAGCCAGGCCTGCAATTCGGCTACCCGCGTGGCCGGGTAAACACCTTCGGGCAGATTGACCAGATTGGCCGCAATCGGCATGACATAGACCTGATTGCGACGCTCGATATTTGCAACCCTGGGCACGGCCTGCCGCTCGATAAAGTTCGAGACCGGCACCATGCCTTCGGAGGTCGCAATGCGCATGGAATCGAGCGCGTCAAGCGTGCGTTCGTCCTGTGGAAGGCGAACCTTGATGTCGAGTTCGTCTCCTGTCTGTTGATCGCGATAGGTGCCGAGATCGACGCCTGACGTCACCAACTGCACATAGGGTGCCAGTTCACGGACACCGATGCCGTATCTGGCCGCCTCGAGGCGATCAACGGTAACCTGCCAGTCGATACCGGGCGAGGGACGGCCGTCCTCGATATCTGCGGTATTGGGCAACTCATCCTCGAGATACTCTCGGATGCGGGCAACCGTGGGCGCCAGGGTGTCGTAGTTGGTACTCTCAACGCGCATGTTGATGTCCTTGCCGGCAGGCGGACCGCTCTCGGTGGCGAGAACCTGAACCTGCAGGCCGGAAATATCGGCAACGCGTTGACGGATATCGGTAAAGATTTCCTCGGCCTTGACCCGGTTGTTGTAGTCGATGAGTTGGAGCTGGAAATTGCCGATCGTATCGGGAGGCATCGTGCCCATGGCGCCCGTGGTGCCGAACTGCATGATGATGTCCCGGATACCGTGGACCTGCATCAGTTCGTCTTCGACCTCGACGAGCATGTCGCGAACCTCTTCGGGGGAATAATTGCCCCGCGCAACCACGGCGACGGTTGCGTATTCCGGTTCGGAAGCCGGGAATGCCTCGACACCGGTCGGGTTGGCCGCATAGGTGAAAAACACTCCGAAGACGATACCGAAGCCAACCAGCAGTGTCGGAACGGGCCACCTCAGAAGCACCGACATTATGCGCACGTAAACACCGGTCAGTCCCTTCACCTTCTTTGGGTGGAACTTTTCGGGATACATAACGATATCGGCCTGTTCCTTGCGCTCGGGATCGACGTGGGTCGAGGCAATGACTGCGCCGATCACAGGCATGAAGATCAGCGCCGAAATGAACGATGCGGACATGACCACGATGACGATCGTTGGCAGGTCGGTCATGAACTTGCCGATGATGCCGGGCCAGAACAGCAGGGGGACGAAGGCGGCCAGCGTCGTGGCGGTCGCACCGATGACCGGAATGAACATCTTGTGCATCGCCTGGATGAAGGCTTCCTTCTTGGAGACACCTTCCTGCAGCTTTCGCTCCGCGTACTCGACAACCACGACCGGGTCGTCGACCAGCACGCCCACTGCGATCACCAACCCGAACATAACCATCATGTTGATCGTCATGCCGGTCATCTGCATGTACAGAAACGCGATCATGAACGACAGCGGGATCGACATCCCGATCATGAATGCAGCGCGCGGCCCCAACACGGCAACGCACGTTATGAGCACGAGCGCGACAGCGGTCAGCACGGCCGCTTCGAGTGAGCGGAAGAGCTGAATCGTGGTTTCGGCCTGATCGAGAAAGAAGCTGTGACCAACGCCCTGCGGCCATTGTGCGGCGGTCTCTTCGGTGACCGCGCGAACGGTGTCGGACACCTCGATGATGTTGGTCCCGGCCTTCTTGCTCACGCCAAGAATAAGGGCAGGGGAGCCATTGACGTTGGTATATTCGGTGGCGTCCTCGAGCGTTCGTGTAACGTTTGCAATATCGCCGAAGGTGACCACGGAGTTGCCGTCGGTCTTGATCGGCAGTTCGAACACATCCTGCGCGCTGGTGATGAGGCCCGGTACTTCGACACTGAACGAGCCTTGGCCGGTATTGATCGTGCCGCCGGGGACAACGAGATTGTTGCGTGCCAGCGCGTCGAACAACTGGTTCGCCGTCAGGTTGTAGGCTTCGAGGCGCATCAGGTCGATCGTGACCTCGACCACTTCATCCCGCGCGCCCGAAAGCGTGACTTCGCGCACGGCACCGATGCCTTCAAGTGCGGTTTGCAGCTCCTCTGCCCGCCGCACCAGTTCGCGTTCCGGAACATCGCCGTAAACAGCCACCGATATGATGGGAAAACCCACCATGTCGATCTCGTTGACGGTGGGGTCGGTCGCGTCATCGGGCAGGTTTGCCTTGATGGCGTCGACGCGCGCGCGCGTGTCGGCCAAGGCCTGGTCCGTCTCGACATTTGCATCGAACTCAAGAACCACCGAGGCATGTCCGGTGGTCGAAGTCGACGTCATGTTGACGAGCCCGTCCAGCCCGTTCAGCTCTTCTTCTGCGGGCTTGGCCAGCAGGTTTTCTGCGTCGCGGGGCGAAACGCCTGTCTGGCTTATGGAAACGTAGAGATACGGGACGTCGATTGCCGGAAAGCTCTCCTTGGGCAAAACCGAGTAAGAGAGCCCGCCCGCGAGCAGGAGCAGCGCCATGATGGTCATCACGACGCGCGGCATGCGCAGAATGCGTTCAATGAAACGGGTCATGCAGGTGCGCCTTCTTTAGAAGTCTCCGTGACGTCGCCCGAGACAGCTTCCTGCCCGGCTCGTACGGCCTGTCCATCGACTACGAATTCCTGGCCAATGGTAATGATCTCGATTGATGCGGGCAGCCCAGTCACCCAGACGCCGTCCCTTGTATCGGACACGATGGTGACCGGGTGGAAGGCAACGATTCCGTCCTCGACGGACCTGACGCCCAGTACGCCGGCGTCGTTCAATGTCAGAACCGATTGGGGCAACAGGTGCCCCGGCATCGAACCCATATTGACCGTTGCGGTTGCCGTGACACCCTCCCGGATCGCAAAGTCGGGATTGGCGAATTCGATCTCGACGGGGAAAGAGCGGGTCGCATCGTCGGCGCTGGCCGCGACATAGGTCACCTCACCGGTCGCATCCTGGTCGGTCACCGTGTTCAATGTGGCCGGAAGCCCGGTTCGGGCCAGTGTAATATTGGCTTCCGCGACCGAGCCCGAGAAAACGATAGGATCGAGCTGAACGATGGTAGCGCAAACACCCCCCTGAGAGAGCATCGACCCACGTGTGGCAATAGGGGCCTGAACCAGACCCGAGACCTCGGCCACGATTTCAGTGCGGTCGAGTTCTGCCAACGCGTTGTCCAGGGCGGCCTGTGCCGAGGAAACCTGCGCTTCGGCGCCAGCCAGAGCGACTTGCACCGAGTTGGCCGTATTTGCAGGAGCCAGACCGCGTTCGCGCAGAGACGTGTTTGTCTCCAGATCGAGCTGAGCCTGGGCAAGCCCGGCCTGAGCCTGGGCAAGCCCGGCCTCGGCCTGGGCAACGGCTGCCGCGCGCGTGCCGGGAGCAAGCGAGCACAGGAGGTCGCCGGCCTCCACCTGATCGCCCTTGCTCACATGGACGGTCTCGACCACGGCGGTGGTTTCGGCGACAGCCGACACATTGGCCGCGGCGGGTGGTTTTCCGCGAAGCGTGACCTCGATCGGCATCTGTTGACGCTCGAAGGTCTCCGTGCGCACCGAGACGGAGGATCCTTCCGATCCATTGGCTTGCGCGACGCGCTCGGCAACCGTCATGCGTGCCAGCTCGACGTCCTCCGAAGAATGCTCCGGCAGGACGCCCGCATCGGCGAGCGCCGTCGAAATGGGGCCATGATCATCGCCCTCGATCAGGCCAACGATCGAATGCTCGCCATTGCCGGGGCCTTGGCCGCCCATCACCAGGGTTCCGGTGCCCAGCCAGATCGCCGCTCCGGCAAGGATGAAAAACGACAAACCGAAAGATTTAAGAAATTGCATAAACAGCGCCCTCTACTCTGCTGCTTGCTGCCCGGTGCGCGCTTGGTCCCGTCGCGCAGAGGCAATTAAATTGGTCATGTGGGTATGGAGATGCTCATATGCAACTTCAAGGCAGGTAATCCCGTAGCTGACCACCCATGCGTCATTGGCATGGCTCGTAGTCTCGCCGGTTTCCATTTCCCGCTGCAATTCTTTGAGCTCGTTGATCTGGGCCGTGAGATCGGCAAGTCTGTCTTCGATCCGAGACCTCACCAGATCCGCGTCGAGCAAATGTGCAAAACGCGCAAAGAGCAGAAAGGGGCTGCGAAAGATGTCGCCGCCCAGCGGTTCGTGCAGGGCATCGCAGAAGGCTGCCCGACCGGCGTCAGTAATGGAATAGATCTTTTTGGACGGCTTGCCGTCCTGATGCTCGATCCTTGAGGTGACCAAGCCGTCGTCCTCGAGCTTGGCGAGCGCCGGATAGATCGAGCCGAAGCTGGCTTCGACGAAATACGCGCCGCTGCCTTCGGTACAGAGCTTGCGAATTTCATAGCCGCTCGCCTCCTGCGTGTAGAGGAACGATAGGCATAGGGTTCGAACGTTCATGTTCCGTTGATCATATGCTGGTTCAGAATATGACGGGGCTATATATTACGGATCGGCTTTTGCCAAGGTATACGACCAGGAGTCGCATCCGGATTACTCCCGATACGCCCACAGTTCCTACAATGAGATGAGCAAACGGCGTTAACCGATGCTTATGTCGAGCCCAAGATCAAGCGGAGTGGCCGCGGTGGTTATGCGGCTCGTCGAAATGTAATCGACACCAGTGCGAGCGATCGGTGCCACACGCTCGAGAGTGACATTGCCCGATGCTTCGAGTTTGGCGCGTCCCGCAGTGACCGCAACGGCTCGGGCCAGTGTCTCCTCATCCATGTTATCGAGGAGGATTGCATTGGCGCCCGCGGACAGGGCTTCCTCGAGTTGACCGAGCGTATCGACTTCGACCTCGATTGCCACGAGGTGGCCCGCAAATGCCTTCGCGGCCGCAATGGCGTCGGCCACGCCGCCGGCCACTGCTATGTGGTTGTCCTTGATGAGTATGGCATCGCTCAGCCCGAAGCGGTGATTGTGGCCACCGCCGCACCGAACTGCATACTTTTCCAGGGCCCGCAGCCCCGGTGTGGTCTTTCGTGTACAGCAGATATGGGCTGCTGTACCCACTGTCTGCATCGCGAAGCTGCGCGTCAGGGTTGCGATGCCACTCAAATGGGTCAGGAAATTGAGGGCGGTACGCTCCGCAGCCAGCAGGCTTCGTGCATTGCCCCGTATTTCGAGAATGGCGTCTCCAGCCTCGACAATGGCGCCGTCGGCAACAAGCAATTCGGTTTCAAGTCCCGGCCCAATCAGCGAAAAAGCTGAAACGGCGCAATCCAGTCCGCAAATCACCCCGGGGGTGCGCGCGTTGACACGGGCGACCGCCAGCGCATCGGGCGATATCGTTGCTTGGGAGGTGATATCGCCAGCCTGCCCGAGATCTTCGTCGAGCGCAGCGGTAACGGCACGTTCGATGATTTGGCGAGGGACGGCGGGCCGATAAGCATCGATCATGAGAAGACGTCCGGATTGACCAGATTGTGCTGGCCCACATTGGCGATGTCGCGCTCGCCGCACAGTGCCATGGTGATATCGAGCTCGTTGCGAATGATGTCGAGCGCCTGTTTGACGCCTGCTTCGCCTCCTGCGCCGAGCCCATAGAGCCAGGGCCTGCCGATATAGACACCCTTGGCTCCCAGACACAGCGCCCGCATGACGTCCTGTCCCGAACGGATGCCGCCGTCCATGTGCACTTCCATCCTGTCGCCCACCGCTTCGACTATGGCGGGGAGGGCGGCGATTGAGGAGGGTGCGCCATCGAGCTGGCGTCCGCCATGATTGGATACGATGATCGCGTCCACACCCGAAGCTGCCGCCATGCGAGCGTCTTCGGCGTCCATGATACCTTTGAGGATCAGTTTTCCACCCCAGCGTTCCTTGATCCACTCGATATCGGACCAGTTGAGCTTGGGATCGAATTGTTCGGCCGTCCATGAGGACAACGAGGAGATGTCACCGACGTTTTCGGCATGACCGACGATGTTGCGAAAGGTGTGCCGTCGTGTTCTGAGCATCGACAGGCACCATTGTGGTCGCGAGGCCAATTGCCAGATAGTGTTGAGATTGATCCTGGGGGGCGCCGAAAGGCCGTTGCGGGCGTCCTTGTGCCGTTGCCCCAAAATCTGCAGATCGAGTGTAAGGACCAGCGCCGAACAATTGGCCGCCTTAGCCCGATCGATCAGGTTGTACATGAACTGCCGGTCCCGCATCACATAGAGCTGGAACCAGAACGGAGCGCCGCCCGTCGCTTCCGATACGTCCTCTATTGAGCATATGCTCATGGTCGAGAGCGTGAAAGGTATGCCGAAGGCGCGCGCCGCTTTGGCGCCAAGCATTTCCCCATCGGGATGCTGCATGCCACCGAAACCGGTCGGAGCGATCGCAACGGGCATGGAGACGTTCTGTCCGGCCATTGTCGAGGCGAGCGAGCGATTGCTCATGTCGACGGCAACGCGCTGGCGAAATTTCACCTTGGAAAAATCGGCCTCGTTAGCGGTGTAGGTGCTTTCGGTCCACGATCCGGAATCGGCGTAATCGAAAAACATCCGCGGCACGCGGCGCTTGGCCCGGGCCTTGAGGTCGTCAATTGTCTGTGCCGGAAAACCCATTCGCCCCGCCTCCCGTTCTCGTGCATCTTTGCACTCAATAGCGGGACACAGGGCGAGGGGAAAGTGTCATTATCCCAAGACCGGGTCGTTGAGGATCAGTTGCCCTCTACCGAAAGCCCCTGTTCATTGAGCTCGATCTGGACGCCGTCGGGTTGGGATTCCTGTTGATAGGCGTAAATTGCAAAACCGATAACCACGACGATCAGGGCGCCAAGCAACAGATAAAGCGTATTGCGGCTCATCAAAGTCTCCAAAAAACTGTTTAAGCAATAAGGCATTCAATGCAGGTGTGAAACGCCGAGAGGGTCGCTCGGTTCCGTAACCGGAGATTAACCGCGTGGCACCGCCTGTTGTGAAATCCGCAAATCCACCAATAGGATTCATTCTTGTTTCAGGGGTGCGTCCCATGATGCCCGACCAGTTTGGGGACGGTTGGGGAAATAGCGGATGCCGGATGGCAAGGGGATGACCAATACGCATGCGGTCGATGCGGCGCTCGAGACCATGCCCTATGGGCTGTGCGTCTGGAGCGAGGATCTGACGCTCGAATTGTTCAATTCCCGTTATGCCTGGACATTCGGCCTTGCGCCCGGCGCGCTCGCGGCCGGCATGAGTTTGCGCGATTGCTGTCGCGCTGTAATCGAAGCAGGCAATTATTTCGGCTACAGTGTTGACGAGCTTTACGATGCGATGCTGGGCCGCTTCGAGCGGCAGAAGCGTCGGGAGGCACCGACGCAATATGAACAGCAGCTTAGAGATCGGACCATCCGAACCACCTATACCGGTCGCCCGGGCACCGGGTGGCTGGTTACACACGAAGACATCACCGATGCGCGCGATCATCTGACGGCGCTTTCCAAGCGAGAGGCCGATCTGGCCCGGCAGGCCGTTCGCTTCGAAACCGCAGTCGACAATATGGCTCATGGCCTGTGCATGATCGATGCCGATCATAAGCTGGTGATCTGCAATGCCAATTACGCGATGCTCTACGACCTCCCACAGAGCCTTCAGCAGCCCGGAACCCTGCTGACCGACATTCTCGACTATCGTTTCGAAAACGGAATGCGCCCCAAGGACGGGCCGATGGCCTTTCTTCAGCGCCGCGTGCAAACGATTACGGACGGCAAGCGCAGCGTGGACATCTGCGAATTCGAAAATGGTCAGATTATTTCGCTCGTCCATCAGCCCATGGACGATGGCGGCTGGGTTGAAACCCACCAGGACATCACCGAGCAGAGGCGGTCCGAGGCACGCATCCATCATCTGGCGCGGCATGACGCCCTGACCGATCTGCCCAATCGCACGCTTTTTGCCGAAGAAATGGCCATGGCGGAGTCCCGCATACGTCGTGGTGAGATGATGGCGGTGCTGTGTTTTGACCTCGACCACTTCAAGGTTATCAATGATACGCTTGGGCACGGTGTGGGCGACGCGGTTCTCAAGGAAGTTGCCGCACGCATAAATCACACGAAGCGCGAACATGAATGCGCCGCCCGGCTCGGCGGCGACGAGTTTTCCATGCTGGCCGGGCCGCTCAAGAGCCCCAACGATGCTGCCGCGCTTGCCGAACGCCTTATCGCTTCGATCAGCCAGCCCATGGAAATCGAGGGCCATCGTGTCATCATCGGAACGTCCATCGGTATTGCTGTAGCGCCCACCGACGGCGCCGATGGCGAAACGCTGATGAAGAATGCCGATTTGGCCCTTTATCGCGCCAAGGGCGATGGCCGGGGCAATTACCGCTTCTTTGAAAAAGGCATGGACGCGGCAATGCAGCACCGCCGGGCCATAGAAAGCGGCCTTAAACTGGGCCTCACTCGGGACGAATTCAGGCTCGTTTTTCAGCCCCTCATGGATTTGGAAAGCAATCGCATCTCATGCATGGAAGCCCTTTTGCGCTGGGAACATTCGGAGATGGGCTTCATCTCGCCGGTCGAGTTCATCCCCGTGGCCGAGGAAATCGGCTTTATAGTTCAATTGGGCGAATGGGTGCTTAGACAGGCTTGCCTCACGGCCGCCAACTGGCCCGCCGATATCCGCGTTGCGGTCAATCTATCGCCGGTGCAGTTCAAGAGCCGCAGGCTGATGGACAGTGTTCGACAGGCACTTGAGGAAGCGGGCCTGCCGCCAAGCCGGCTTGAACTGGAAATCACCGAATCCGTGCTGCTCAATGATTCCGACCAGACCCTGGAAACCCTGCATGCCCTTCGTGCCATGGGTATTCGCATTTCGATGGACGATTTTGGCACAGGATATTCTTCACTCTCCTACCTGAGAGCCTTTCCCTTCGACAAGATCAAGATCGACCGCTCGTTCATCGAAGACGTGGGGTCAACCGATGCCAATTTCGAAATTATCAAGGCGGTCATCGCCCTGGGGCGCAGTCTGGGGATGGCCACGACCGCCGAGGGCGTCGAGACCGAAGCCCAGCTCGATGCCGTCCGTGCTCACGGGTGCAACGAGATTCAGGGCTTCCTGTTCTCGCGCCCCTTGCCGGCAAAAGACGCACTTGAGCTGATTACCCGCCTTTCTCCAATAAGAGAACTTGAGCCCAGACTGAGCGGCAACGGCTGAACTACCGGGGATATGTCCCGGCAAATCGGTCCATTGCGAATGGCGTGATGTCGATTGCCGGCTTCTCTCCCGTCATGGCCTGTGCCAGCAAATGCCCCGTGGCCGGGCCGAGGGTAAAGCCGTGATGGGCATGGCCGATGCCCACCCAAAGACCCCGATGCTTGGGCGCGGGTCCGATGATCGGCATCATGTCTGGCGTACAGGGACGGGCGCCTTTCCACGGCTGCGGGTCGAGCCGGTCACCCAGTGGGAAAAGCGCTCGCGCCTTGGCTTCGGCGCGACCAAGCTGAATGGGGGTTGGAGCCGCATCGCGTAGCGCAAACTCGGCTCCCGTGGTCAAGCGCACGCCCTTTTCCATCGGCGCAAGGCAATAGCCTACTTCCGCGTCGATCAGCCAGTTATTGAGCTTGGCCCCGCTCTGCGTGCCGTAATGCATGTGGTAACCGCGCTTGACGAAAAGCGGCAGGCGATATCCCAGGGGTTCGAGCACTTCGGGCGCCCAGGGGCCGAGCGTTACAACGACTTCGCGCGCGCTGTGGCGCGCTTCGGCGACGGTAACGGACCAATCCTCGCCGGCCTGCTCAAGACCAGTGGCCTCGCCGCCAAGAAATTGGCCGCCCATCGATTTGAAAAGGTCGAAATATTTGGCAACCAGAGCGCCGGGATTGCGTATGGTCCAGGGGTCGGTCCAGTGGATGGCGCCCGCCAGTTTTTCGGTGAAATCGGGCTCGATCTGGGCCATCTCGGCGCCGTCGACCACACGATGGTTTATGCCATAGAGTTCCAGGTCCTTTTTCGCCTTGGCTGCTTCGCCTTTGAGTTTTTCGTCGGTTCTGAAGGCGAGATACCAGCCCTTCTTGATGACCAGGTCGTCGGCGCCGGACGCCGTGATGAGGTCCGAATGTTCCTCGATAGACCGCGCGATCAGCGGCGCGTAGCTCCTGACGACATGGCTGTAATGACCGGGTGATGATTTCCACCAATAGCGCACAAGTGCAGGGGTAACCCTGGGCAGGGCAAACGGATCATAGCGTGCTGCTGTGGAAAGGTGCAGCCCGACCTGCATCAGTGTCGCCAGATCGCGCGGGAAGGCGTGCGGGCGTACGCCCTCGCGCTGGATGATGCCCGCGTTGCCGAAGGAGGTTTCCAATCCCGGCGCATTCTTGTCGACGAGTAAGACGCTCCGACCCCGTCGAAGCAGATGAATTGCGGTCGATACGCCGACGATACCCGCACCGATGACGATGACGTCCTGAGCCATGGTCAGTCTTTCCAGAGCTTGAGGTTGATAACCCGCGTCGCCCGCGGGTCATTTCGATTATTGTGAATTGCCGCCCGTTGCCGCGGCCTTCTCTTCGTCCCACCACCAGACATCGGGGAAACCGATTGAGAACGCGGGCAGGATTTCAGGGTGGCTGAATCGGTCCCAGCGCGCGGTGCGGGCGTAGGTGATCGTATAGCTCGGGACGACATTGCTCATCGCCAGCAAGACCCGGTCCAGAGCGTGCGTTGCGGCGACGAGGGTCTCTCGGTCCGGTGCCAGAACGATTTTTTCGATCAGGGCGTCGACACCGGGGTCCGCAATGCCCGCATAATTCTGCGAGCCCTGCTCATCGACCGACGAGGAGCCCCAAAAATATCGCTGTTCGTTGCCGGGAGAAAGCGATTGCCCCCAGCGGGTGTAGATCACGTCATAATCAAACGAGCGCACGAGATTTGTATATTGCGGGGTGTCGACCACCCGCAGCGTTACGTTGGCGCCGATGGCATTGAGGTTTTCAGCCCAGTGCAGCGCGACGGGCTCTATCGTGGTGTCGTATGAGAGGATTTCGAAAGCGAACTGTTCGCCATTGGCATCGACCAGTTGGGTCCCGTCCAGCGTGTATCCAGCCTCGTTGAACAGCCGCAGGGCCTCGCGGAGATTGTCCCGGCGCGCTTCCTCACTGCCCCCCGTGGGATTGGTGAAGCGCGCGTCGAATACCGAAGCCGGTATGAGATCCCTGACCTCTTCGAGAATTTCGAGTTCGAGGCCGCTGGGGGCACCCTCGGGGGCGGCCAGTTCGGTTCCGAAGAAATAGGAATCGATGCGCTGGTACTGCTCGTAAAACAGCGTGCGGTTCAATTCCTCGAAGTCGAGAGCGTAGTTGAGCGCTTCGCGGACACGCGGATCCTGAAACTTCTCTTTGCGCTGGTTGGGCACGAAGCCCCACATGACGCCGGACGCATTGTATCCGTTCTCGAATGTTTCGAGCACGACGCGCCCGTCGTTGACGGCAGGAAAATCATAGCCCGTTGCCCAGCGCCGAGCGATATTTTCGGTCCACCAATCGAATTCGTCGGCCTTGAACGCTTCGAACATTACCGTCGTGTCGCGGAAATATTCGATGGTATATTCATCGAAGTTGGAAGTGCCCACATTGACCGGCTCGTCCGCACCCCAATAATTGGGGTCCCGTGTGTAGGTCACCGTCCGCCCCGCGTCGAAACCGGAAAGGGAATATGGACCCGACCCCATCGGCAGCTCCAGCGTCGATGCCCCGATGTCGCGAGGTTCGCCATCGGCATTTTCCCCTTCCCACCAATGTTTCGGCAGGACCAGAAGCTGGCCCATGATGAAGGGCAATTCGCGATTGCCCACTTCGCTGAAATAGAAAGTGATTTCACCTTCGCCGGTGATTTCGGCGTCATCCACGGAAGCGTAGTACTCGGAATAGATGGGAGAAATCTCGGTCACCTGCTCAAAACTCCAAAGTACGTCTTCGGCGGTGACGGGCTCTCCATCCTGCCAGCGGGCGCGGGGATTAAGGCGAAAGGTGACCGATGAAAAGTCCTCCGGATATGTCAGCGCTTCGGCAAGCAGCCCGTAGGAGACCGAGTTCTCGTCTGCGCTGTCAGTCATCAATGTTTCATAGACGAGCCCCAACCCGGTCGCTGTCTCGCCCTGCGGCAGGATTGGGTTGAACGTATCGAAACCGCCCAGTGCTGGAAGTCGCACCGCGCCTCCCTTAGGCGCGTCCGGGTTGACGTAGTCGAACATCTCGAAGCCGGCTTCGTATTTGGGAGTGCCATCCAGGGCAATGGCATGCACCCAACTGGCTTCGTCCTGCGCGAACGCATTGGTCGCAAGCGACAACGTGGTGAGTAGCGCAGCGGTAAGAACAAAGGTCTTCATGGCTTTGATCCCCTCTCGAGGCGAAGGTGGTTTCCTGTCGATCTTAGTGTGCTTCGTCCAAAAGTGGATACCACTTTTGCCCGAGCGGACGGCGTCCGTCGCAAGTTTGATGCGCCGGGCGTGCGGCGGACGCAATAATATCTCACCGAACGGCCACGTCGAGCGCCGCCGCCAGCAGCGTGCGTGTGTAGGGGTGCTCGGGTGCCGCAAACAATGCCTCAGTTCGGGCCTGTTCCACGATCCTCCCATTTTGCATGACAATGATTTCGCTGGCGATAGCCCGCACGACGCGCAGATTGTGGGAGATGAAGACATAGGTCAGACCGTGACGGGCCTGCAGGTCACGCAGGAGTTTAACGATCTGTGCCTGAACGCTCATGTCGAGCGCCGAGGTGGGCTCGTCCAGAATTATGAACCTGGGCTCAAGGATCAGCGCGCGGGCAATGGCGATCCGCTGGCGCTGCCCGCCAGAGAGTTCATGGGGATAGCGGTGGACTATTTCCGGATCGAGCCCGACTTCCCCGAGCACGAACTTGACTCGTTCGACGCGCTCAACCGCCTTGATACTGGGAAAATGCACAGCCAAACCCTCGGCCACGATTTCGCCGACACTCATCCGCGGAGAAAGCGAACCGAATGGGTCCTGGAAAACCACCTGCATGTCCGCCCGATAGCGCCGCATTGCTCGCGACTTTTTGTCCTCGATGTTTTCGCCCAGAAAGACGATCCGTCCCTGCGAGGAGATCAAGCGCAGCATGGCTAGGCCCAGCGTAGTCTTTCCCGATCCCGACTCCCCCACAACGCCCAGCGTTTCGCCGCGCCTGACAACCAGATCGACGCCGTCGACGGCCTTGATATGATCCACGGTGCGCCTGAACACGCCCCGCTTTATGGGAAACCAGACCTTGAGGTTATTTACCGCCATGATCGGCCCACCAGTCATGGCCTCCACTGGCTCCATTTCGGTTAACTCGGAGGAAAGCAGGTGCTTGGTATAGGCGTGGCGGGGGGTGCTGAATAACGACTCGGTCTCTGCCCGCTCGACGATCTCCCCGCCTTGCATGACGCAGACCTTGTCGGCCATCCGGCGCACGATGCCGAGGTCATGGGTGATGAACAGCATGGCCATGCCCATCCGCTGTTGCACCGATTTCAGCAGATCGAGAATTTGCGCCTGAACCGTTACGTCCAGCGCCGTTGTCGGCTCGTCGGCGATCAGCAAATCCGGTTCACAAGCCAGCGCCATGGCTATCATCACTCTTTGACGCTGTCCGCCCGATAGCTGATGCGGAAAGGAGGCAAGGCGCGTTTGGGGATCGGGAATGCCCACCGCATCGAGCAATTCCAGAACCCGCTTGCGCGCTGCATTCCGGCCCAGCCCTCGATGAACGGACAGCACTTCGCTGACCTGCCTTTCGACGGTGTGGAGCGGATTGAGGGATGTCATCGGCTCCTGATAGATCATCGAAATGTCATTGCCGCGCACCGCACGAAGCGTTTTGTCGTCCGCCGCCAGAAGATCTGCGCCCTTGAAGAAGATCTGACCCCTGGGGTGCGAGGCGGAAGGGTAGGGCAGGAGCCTGAGTACCGAAAGGGCGGTTACCGATTTTCCCGACCCGGACTCGCCGACCAGCGCCAGGGTTTCGCCCGGTGCGATATCCAGGCTCACGTCCCGAACGGCGTCGACCCGCCTTTCGCCAAGCTGGAAGGAAACATCGAGATTGCGGATACTCAGCAGCGGATCGGTCATGCCATCACCCGAATGTCTTGCGCGGATCGAAGGCGTCGCGCACGGCCTCGCCCGCAAAGACCAGAAGGCTGAGCATGATGGAGATGACCGCAAACCCGGTCAGGCCCAGCCATGGTGCCTGTAGATTGTTCTTGCCTTGTGCTAGAAGCTCGCCCAGCGATGGCGATCCCGGAGGCAACCCGAAGCCAAGAAAATCCAGCGCCGTCAGCGTGGTGATCGATCCGCCCAGAATGAAGGGCACGAATGTGATGGTTGCCACCATGGCGTTGGGCATCAGATGGCGGAACATGATCGTCCAATTGCCCACCCCCAGCGCCCGCGCCGCATTGACATATTCGAAATTTCGTCCGCGCAGGAACTCCGCTCGCACAACCCCAACCAGGGCCACCCATGAAAACAGAAGCAGTATAATGAGCAGCACCCAGAAACTCGGGGCAATGACGCTGGAAATGATGAGCAGGAGATAGAGCGAGGGGATCGAGGTCCAGACCTCGATGAAGCGCTGGAAAAGCAAATCGGTCCAGCCTCCGAAATAGCCCTGTGCCGCTCCGGCCACGATGCCGACCACGGACGACAGAATGGTCAGCGTCAACCCGAACAGCACCGAGATCCGGAACCCGTAGATCAGTCGGGCCAGAACGTCCCGTCCCTGGTCGTCGGTGCCCAGCACATGCATGTTGCCAAACACACACCCTGGATCGCTTGCACCCTGGCGGTAGCGCGAACAGTTTTCCTCCTGGCTCATCAGCCAGCTCGGTGGTGTCGGCGCCGGTCGGGGCAGGGCTGTATCGACCGTGCGGTGGGAAAAGCGAAACAGCGGCCATATCGCCCAGCCGTTCTCCTCGATTTCGTTCTGGATCACCGAAGATCGATATTGTGTAACCGCGAGAAATCCCCCGAACTTGGTTTCCGGATAGTCGATCACCACCGGAAACAGCAACTCGCCCTGGTAGGAGACGAGCAATGGCTTGTCGTTGCTGATGGCTTCGGCGAACAGGGTGACGACCACGAGAATCACGAAAATCCAGAACGAAATATGTCCGCGCCTGTTGCGGCGGAAATTGGCGAGCCTGCGCCGGTTTATCGACGATATGGCCAAGCTTTCAGACCTCCCGCGACTCGAAATCGATGCGCGGGTCGATCCACATATAGGTGAGATCGGAGATCAGCCCTAAAACGAGTCCCACGAGCGAAAAGATGTAGAGCGTGGCAAAAATCACCGGGTAATCGCGGGTCAGGACCGATTGAAAACCGAGCAATCCCAGGCCGTCGAGCGAAAAGATCGTTTCGATCAGGAGCGACCCGCCAAAGAACGCGCCAACGAATGCTCCTGGAAAGCCGGCGATCACGATCAGCATGGCGTTGCGGAACACATGGCCGTAAAGAACCCGGTTCTCGGTCAGGCCCTTGGCGCGCGCGGTGACGACATAGTGTTTGCGGATTTCGTCGAGAAACGAATTTTTGACCAGCAGCGTGGAGGTCGCAAAAGCTCCCACGGCCATCGCGGCGATCGGCAGCACCAGGTGCCAGGCATAGTCGAGAATCTGCTGATACCATGGCATGGTCGCAAAGCCCGACGAGGTTAGCCCACGCAGCGGAAAGATCGACCAGAAGCTGCCCCCGGCGAACAGCACGATCAGCAGGATGGCGAACAGGAATCCGGGGATCGCGTAGCCGATGATGACCACCCCCGAGGTCCAGACATCGAAACGCGAACCGTCCCGCACTGCCTTGGCGATGCCCAATGGTATGGAAATGCCGTAAGAAATCAGCATCATCCAGAATCCGAGCGATATCGACACAGGCATTTTCTCGATCACGAGGTCGATGACGGAGATGTCGCGGTAGTAGGATTCCCCGAAGTCGAAACGCAGAAAGTCCCAGAGCATCGAAAAGAACCGCTCCACGGGCGGCTTGTCGAAACCGTACTGGGCCTCCAATTGCGCGACAAAGGCGGGAGGCAGACCGCGCGCGCCGCGATAGACGCCTTGCGGCTCGCTGTCCGAACTGCTGCCTGCGTTGTTGTCGCTACCGCTCTGGCCGGAAAAATCGCCTTGAGCTGTTCCCGTGATGCGCGACAACGCGGAGACGTCGGTCCCGGAATACTGGGCAATCGCCTGTTCCACGGGCCCGCCCGGCGCAAACTGGATGACGAGAAACGACACCACCATGATCCCGAATACCGTCGGGATCATCAAAAGCAGGCGTCGCAGGATGTAGGCGGCCATGGCAGTCCAGGTCAGCGAGTCACGGGCCCAACCATGTCGGTTTTGTCACCGATGGCCAAGCGCTTTATGGTCGGCACCCGGTCACGACTTCGCGGCTACCCTCCGATCAGTCCGTTTTCGATGGCGTACCGCGTGAGGCCCGCCGTGGTCGCAATGCCGAGTTTTTTCTTGATGTTCTTGCGGTGAGTCTCGACGGTCCGGGCAGAGATGTCGAGAGTGCCGGCAACGTCCTTGTTCGATTTCCCTGCCGCGATCAGCAGAAGGATTGCCTGTTCGCGTGTTGTAAGTGCCTTTGTCTTCTGGGCTTTGTCCCCACGCTCGAGCAGGACGTCGGAAACGCCTGTGGAAAAGAAACGTCCACCCGCAGCAACGGTCTCTATGGCCTCGATGATCTCCTCCGTGGAGACATCTTTGAGGATATAGCCAGAGGCGCCATACATCACCGAGGTCGAAATGTATTCGCGGCTGTCATGCATCGAGAGCATGAGCAGTTTGGTTGCCGGCGACTGCTCCTTGAAAAGCTCGATGGCGTCTAGCCCGTTGAGCTCGGGCATGTTTATGTCCATCAGCACCACGTCGGGCGCGGCATTTCGCGCAATATCCAGCGCCGTACGCGCACCGGCAGCCGCGCCGACCACGTTGATGTGATCATAGGTTTCCAGGATGGCCTTGAGCCCATCGAGCACAAGAGGGTGGTTGTCGACAAGCAGGACCTTGATGGGATTGGGAGCGCTCATGCGACCTCGGCAAGTTCTGACTGACGGATAAATACCGACTTTGGAAGCACGGCCCGCAACGTCGTGCCGTTGGGCGATGGTTCGACCATCATGGTTCCCCCGAAATGGGCCATGCGTTCGGCCATGTTGCGCAAGCCAAGCCCGCGCTTTGTGCCGGTATCCCGCGCAAAGCCCTTGCCGTTGTCGGCGATGACCATCTGGACGCGGCCATGAGGGCTCGAGAGTGCGAGGGTAACCGCGCTGGCATTGGCATGACGCTCGATATTGTTGAGCGCTTCCTGGGCCACCCGATACAGTGCGGTGCGGGCTTCGGGCAGCAGCATGTTCTTGAAGGCCACGGCCTCAAGCGTAACCATTATCCCCGTCCGCTCGGCAAAATTGTGGGTCAGGGCCTCGAGCGCCGCCGAAAGCCCAAGATCGTCGAGTGCACCGGGGCGCAAATCATGGCTGAGGCGACGCACTTCCTTGATGGCGCCGTTCAGTGCATCAGCACCCTTGCCAATGGCCTCTGGTGCCCCCTCCGTGCCGTTCTCGACCTTTCGCCTTGCCAGGTCGATGGCATAGCGCACCCCGATCAGAATCTGGGAGATGCCATCATGGAGTTCGCGCGCGATGCGGGTGCGTTCTTCTTCCTGCGTGTCGATAACGCGTTGGGTCAGTTCCTTGAGCTTGCTGTCCGCCAACCGGCGTTCATGCAGATTGAGCAGCATCCAGCTTCCGAAAACCAGCAGCACCGCGGGTACGGCAATGAGAACGATCGTAAAGAAGGTCGAGTTGATGGTGTTGCGAAGATCCTCATGCGCCGCCGCAGTTTGAGCGAACACATCGTCAAGATAGACCCCCGTCCCCAGCATCCACTCCCATTTGTCCAGACCGACGGCAAATGAGACCTTCTCGGCAATAGTCCCGGCTGAGGGCTTTTCCCAAAGATAAGCGTGGAGCCCGCCGCCTTCCTTTGCCTTTTCAATAAGGTTGTAGATCACCCGGTCGCCGTTGGGATCGGTGAGGTTGAGCCAATTCTGGCCGGGCCGGTAGGTTTGTCTGGGGTGAACTATATTAACGCCGTCATAGTCATAGACGAAAAAATATCCGTCCTCGCCATAATCGAGCGCGTTGAGGATGGCTTTGACCTGTTGCTTGGCCACCTCATCGTCAGCGGACGCGTCTCGATAGATGCCATCGATGGCCGATAGCGCCATGTTGGTAAGGTTGAGCAGTTCGCCCTGCTTGGCCTGAACCATATTGCGCTCGAACGTATCGATGCTTGCACGCGCCAGGCTGGCCGATTGCCATGTCACCAGCCATGTGATGGCAACGATGGCAAGGATCAGCGGAACAATGGCAAGCGCCAGAATCTGGTGCCGAAACTGCATGGCCTGGACCTCTCCTCCGACCGGTTCCTTGCCCGGTCACGGGCGATTGTAGCGAATTGTACGGGCGTTCATTATCACTTACTGCGTAATACTGGGTAGCCTTTGGAGATAAAGCAGGTAACCTGCGGAACCGGGCCCTCGACGGAGGCAGGCAAATACAGTCTTTTTTCCCTGCGCTTCGAAGATGCGCTCGAAAACGGTGGCGGCTCTCGAAGCGCGGCCTTGAACCGTTTCTAGCAGGTGCAAAAGCACCATAGGGAGGACATTATGAAAAGACGCGACTTCTTCAGGAAGGCCGGCGCGGCGACCGCAGGCGTTGCAGCGGCAGCCACTACGCTTGCCACCCCGGCCATTGCCCAGGGCAACATCACCTGGCGCATGGTCACCACATGGCCGCAGAACTTCCCCGGTCTTGGTGTCGGCGCTCAGCGCCTTGCCGACCGTATCACCGCCGCTTCAGGTGGCCGTCTGTCGATCCAGGTCTATGCCGCCGGTGAAATGGTGCCGGGCCTTCAGGCCCTCGACGCCGTCATCGACGGCTCGGCCGAAATGAGTCACGGCGCTGCTTACTACTGGCAGAACAAGTCGATGGGCCTCTCGTTCTATACCGGAGTTCCCTACGGCATGACCAACCGTGAACTTGCTGCCTGGGTGCGCCACATGGGTGGTCAGGAACTCTGGGACGAGATCTACGACCAGTTCGGTGTTCAGGGCTTCCTTTCGGGCGATACCGGCACGCAGGCCGGTGGCTGGTTCCGCAACGAGCTGACTGGCGTCTCTGATATTCAGGGCCTGCGTTTCCGCACTCCGGGCCTTGGCGGCCAGGTTTGGGAAAAGCTCGGCGCTTCGGTGACCAATCTGGCCGCCGGCGACATTTTCGCCGCGCTCCAGAACGGCACCCTCGACGCCGCCGAATTCGTCGGCCCCTACAACGATCTTGCGCTGGGCTTCTACCAGATCGCCAAGAACTACTATTTCCCGAGCTTCATCGAGCCGGGTCTGGCGACCGAGCTTGTGGTCGACAAGGCCAAATACCAGGAACTGCCGCAGGATCTGCAGGAACTCGTGAAGTTCGTCTGCCAGGCCGAATATGACGAAGTCGCATCCGACTTCGCGGCAAACGACCCGCGCGCGCTCCAGACCCTGGTCAACGATCACGGTGTGACCGTTCGCCAGTTCCCCGACGAGATCATGGAAGCCGGTGCCGTTGCCGCCAAGGAAATCCTGACCGACATCCGTGACAACGGTGACGAACTCACCAAGCGCGTCGCGGAAAGCTATGTTGAAGCGTTCAACATCGTCCGTCAGAAGACCGATGGCACCGACTCGCTGTTCCTTCGGGCCCGCGAGCAGTACTTTACGCTCGACTGACCCTGGCGATAATTTCAGGAACGAGGGCCCGAACTTCGGTTCGGGCCCTTTTTGTTTGCTCGTACCGGAAACGGGGGCACTGCCAAAATCAAAGGGGCCCACCGAGCATATCGGTGGGCCCCGCGATTGGTTGGTTTGGTCCGATCAGTTGACCGATGGCAGCCAGGTAATGAGCTGTGGGAACAGGAACAGCAGCGTTATCGCCAGAATTTGCAGCCCCACGAAGGGGAGCGCGCCGCGGTAGATCATGCCGGTCGTGACCCGGCTTGGCGCCACTCCTCGCAGATAGAAGAGCGAGAAGCCGAAGGGTGGTGTCATGAAGCTGGTCTGCAGGTTCACGCCCACCATCACGCCGAGCCAGATCGGATCTATGCCCAGCGCCAGCAGGATCGGCGCCGTGATCGGGATGATGATGAAGATGATCTCGAACGTGTCGAGAATGAACCCGAGCACGAACATGATAAGCATCACGACAATCATCGCCCCGATGGCGCCGCCCGGCAGATTGGCCAGGAACTCATGAACCAGATTGTCGCCGCCCATCACGCGGAAGACGATCGAGAACACCGACGCGCCGAACAGGATGATGAAAATCATCGAGGTGATCGTCGCGGTAGCCATTGCCGCTTCGCGGAACACCCTGAATGACAACCGCCAGCGCAGTGCCGCCAGGATCGTGGCGCCGACAGCACCCACCGAGCCGGCTTCGGTTGGCGTGGCGATGCCGGTGAGGATCGATCCCAGAACCATGAATATGAGAACCAGCGGGGGGATGAGCGCGACAACGACGTCCTTGACGATGCCCTTGCGGTCTTCCTCGGTCATGGGCGTTGCCGGGCAACTTTCCGGATCGTTGATCGCCTTGAAAATCATCCAGCCGATATAAAGCCCGACCAGTAGGAGACCGGGGATGAAGGCACCGGCGAACAGATCGCCCACGGTCACCGGCACGGGCGCGAAATTGCCCTGCGCCATCTGCACTTGCGCATTGATCGAAGAGAGCATGTCGCCCATGAAGATCAGTACGGTCGAGGGCGGGATGATCTGTCCCAGCGTTCCCGACGCGCAGATCACGCCCGAAGCGAGCTTGGGATCGTATTTTGCCCGCAGCATGGCCGGCAGGGAGATCAGCCCCATTGTGACAACCGTGGCGCCGACGACACCCGTCGAGGCCGCGAGCAGCGCGCCCACGACAATCACCGAGATGCCGAGCCCGCCGCGAAGGCGCCCGAACAGCTTGCCCATGGTCAGCAGCAACTGTTCGGCGATCTTGGATTTTTCCAGCATCACGCCCATGAAGATGAACAGGGGCACCGCCACTAGCACTTCATTGGTCATGTAGCCGATATAGCGGCCCATGAGGTTGCCCATGTTCGAAAAATCGAACACCCCGAAGAAATACCCTATCGCACCAAAGATCAGCGACGTGCCTGCAAGGGTGAACGCCACGGGAAAACCCAGCAGCAAGAAACCGATGACGCCGAAAAACAGGAGGCCTGAGAGAATCTCGCCAATCAGAACACTAGACAACGGGCGTCTCCTCGTCGGTCTCGACCTTGTAGCGATACAGTGGAGGGAGAAGATCTTCCTTGTCGGCCAGAACCAGAATGGCCCGCGCGATCATCGCCACGCCCTGAAGGGCGACGAGAGTCGCAAACACAAGGATAAATGTCTTGAGGACAAACAATCCCGGCATGCCCCCGATGTTCTGGGACGCTTCGAAAAAGCTCCAGGACCGGCGAACGTAAACCAGCCCCCAGTTCCAAACCACGTACATGAACGGAAACAGGAAAACGACCACGCCGATGATATCGAAAACGGCTTTTCGCTTTGTCGAGGCGGGACGGTAGAAAATGTCCACCCGTACATGATCGTCGCGGAACAGCGCGAACCCGGCAATTGCCGTAAACATGGCGCCGCTCAGCCAGATATAAAGGTCCTGCATCCACAGAAAGGTTGTATTGAAGACATATCGCTGGACAACCACGGCGAAACAGACGGCAACGACACCAACCGCCAGCCACGAAACGATATTACCGACAAGCCGGTTCAGGCCACCTATGGCCTGAACAGCTAAGGCGAGCGCGCGCATCCGCTCCTCCTCCCTTGGAAGGGTTTTGTTTTTATCGATAGTACCGCTAGTTGGCGCGCAGGAAAACTGCAAGCAATCACCGAACCGGATTCGTCAAAACGGTACATTTGCCCGTAAAACTGGGTAGCAATGTCAGACCATGCCCCGTCGCCGAAGCATTGTGGCGAGCGCGGTGGCTGCGAACGCCCATGCGGCTCCCAGGGCCCAGCCCCCAATGACGTCGCTTGGGTAGTGAACGCCCAGCAGGACACGGGAGCTGCCGACAAGCGCCGTGAGGACGATGGCTACGCCGTAAAAGAACACCTTTTCCCGCCGTCGCTCCGAGAGCCGTGCCAGCAATGCGCCGAGCGTGAGATAGGTTACGGCGGAAATCATGGAATGCCCGCTGGGAAAGCTCGCTGACAATTCTCCGGCTACGGCCGAGAATTCCGGCCGCGGTCGATCGAAAAATTCCTTGAGCAGGTCGGAAAGCAGCGCTCCGCTGATAACGGCCCCGGCGACGAAGGACGCCGCCGCCACGCGGCGCGTAAGGAGCAAGTAGATCACAACGCTGGAAACCACGAGCGTCAGAACCGAAAAGCTTCCAAGTGCGGTGATATCGCGTACCGCCTCCTGAAACCAGAAAGACCCCAGCATCTGGTCGGGGTCACCCGGCACCCTGAACATCTCGAGAATGGCGATGTCGATCTCGTGGGTTTCCCCCTCGCTTACTTCATCGGCGATTTCGAGAAACGCAAACACCAGTGCGGCGGAAATGCCTATGGCCAACAACACCGCCTGTTCGGCCAATACGAAATCGCGCAGGCGCCGAAACCGGCTCGAAGAGAAGGTTCGCTTGAAAAGTTCCGGCAACATGGGGTCCCCAGGGGCAGTTCAACTGGCTTTGCGAACAGGCCGCACGAGCGACAGGGGTATCGAATTTGAGCCGTTAGGCCCAGCAAAAATCGGCATTTTACCCAATTGCATAACGCAGGTTGCACGACGGGCGAGGTAGGGCATAATCATCGCGGGGGCTCAGACAACGACCGAAGAGGTTTTTGCGTAGCGTGTCCGAAATCTGGCAACCCCTCATTGCCAACCTGGCCGTTGTGGCCCTGTTTTCCTCCATTTGGTCTCTGGCGTCCGATTGGCTGGACAGGCAGCGTTGGATCATTCGCAAGCTTTGCATCGGCCTGCTGGTCGGTAGTGCGGCCGTTTCGACAATGCTCCTGACCGTCGAGATCGTGCCGGGCGTGGTCTATGATCTGCGCACCTGCGTTGTCGCCGTAGGTGCGTTCTTCAGCGGGCCGGTGGTGGCCATCATTGCCATTGTCATGGCCGGTGCGTTTCGCCTGCTGGAGGGCGGGGCAGGGGTGGGGCTTGGTTTTTTCCATCTGGTCATGGCCGCACTTGTCGGGCTTGGCGTCCGGGCCGCAGGCCGCTCTCCCTTGCCCAATCCCTTCTGGATCGTTTTTTTGGCTGCGGCCATGGCCCTGCTGTTGTTGTTTATGGTGTTTATCCTCACGCGCTTTGTCAGCATGGAGGAGGCAAGGGAACTTATCGTGCCCGGTACCGTCCTCACTCTGTTGGCCACGCTCATGATGGGGTTCACCATTCTTGCCACGCGCCGCGCCGGATACGATCGATCAATCCTGAGGGCGGCGCTCGCCCAGGCCCCGGAATTTCTCTACGTCAAGGATACCGACGGTCGGTTTCTCACGGTCAATGAGGCGGTGGCCCATCATCATGGATATGCCGAGCCGGTGGAAATGATGGGCAAGACAGATTTCGATATCACCGGGCACACCCGTGCCCAGGACCTTCATGAACAGGAGCGGGCCATCATGGAGAGCCGGACGCCGCTGCTAGATTTTGAGGAAGAGGTGATCGATAAATCCGGCCAGAAGCGTTGGTATAAAACATCGAAGGTTCCCCTGTCGGGCAAGGATGGCCGGATTGTCGGGCTGGCGGGAATGACCGTCGACACCACGGCGGTCAAGAACCTCGAACGCGAGCTCACCGAAAGTCGCGACCGTCTCTCGCTGGCCATGTCTGAAATGAGCGATGGTCTCGCGCTGTTTGACCGTGAGGGGTATCTGGTTTTCTGCAACGACCAGTATCGCGATGCATTTCCACGGTCGGCGCATGTGCGCGTGCCGGGGAAACACATCAGAGAAATCCTGCTTGAATGCGCACGGGCCGGCGAACAACTCGGCATTCCGGAAAACGACATCGAGGGCTGGGCCGAGCGGGTCGGCAGTCTGCTGCGGGTACCCAATGTCGTCACTGTGGAACTTTTCAATGGCAGCTACCTTCAACTCCGCAACCAGCCGGCAAGCAACGATTCCGCCGTGGTCATCGTCACCGATGTCACCGATCTCAAGCTGGCCGAGCGTGCCCTGATTGAAGCCAATGCCGACCTGTCCCGGCAGGCATCGACCGATGCACTGACCGGGCTTGCCAACAGGCGAGTGTTCGATGAGGTTCTGGAGCGCGACATGGCGCGATGCGGGCGCGCCGGAACGCCCTTGAGCCTCGTACTGCTCGATGTGGACCGCTTCAAACACTACAACGACGTTCACGGCCACCAGGCCGGCGATCGCTGCCTGATTATGGTGGCGAACGCTATAAAGTCCAGCCTGCTGCGGCCGTCCGACCTTGCGGCCCGCTACGGTGGAGAGGAGTTTGCAATCATCCTGCCCGACACCAATCGGGCTGGCGCGGAGGCTGTGGCCGAGCGAATTCGCAATGCGATCGCCGAAGCGAGTACTTGTGAACTTGGCAGCGAGGTCACCGCCAGCCTGGGTGTGGCGGAATATGATCTGTCCAGAGCCCCCACCACACCTGAAAGTCTCGTTCGCCGGGCCGACGGGGCCCTCTATTCGGCCAAGGCCGGGGGTCGCAACAGGGTGATGGCTGCCGCAGGTGAATAGGTCTCGGAACTGAAAGCGGCGTTCCAGAAAAAATTTCAAATTTTTGCTTGCAAAAAAATGCAATCATTATTATCTAGGCGAAAGATCGATATCCAACGTCCAGAGATAGCCCTTATGTCTGCAAGACCCGAAGTTACCGGATTTTTCGAACCGCGTACGTTTTCCATCCAATATGTAGCAGCCGACCCTCGAACCGGGAAATGCGCCATTATAGACCCGGTTCTGGACTACGAGGAAAAGTCCGGTCGCACGGGCACCGTTCAGGCTGACAAACTCCTCGCCTTCATCAAGTCCCGGGGATACGAGCTCGAGTGGATACTGGACACCCATCCCCATGCAGATCATTTCTCTGCGGCCCAGTACTTAAAGGAAAAGACCGGCGCGCGAACAGCAATCGGCGAGAAGGTTGTCGATGTTCAAAAGCTCTGGAAGGATATCTACAACTGGACCGACTTCAGGGCCGATGGCAGTCAGTGGGATAAACTGTTTGCAGAGGGCGAGGAATTCAGGATCGGCAACATACCGGCCCGGGTGATGTTCTCTCCGGGACACACATTGTCCTCCATCACCTATGTCATCGGTGACGCCGCTTTCGTTCACGATACGCTGTTCATGCCCGATAGTGGCACGGCCCGGGCCGATTTTCCCGGCGGAAGTTCGCAAGCGCTCTGGAATTCGATCCAGGCCATTCTGGCACTGCCCGACGAAACACGCATTTTCACGGGCCATGATTATCAGCCCGGCGGCCGCGAGCCGCGATGGGAATCGACGGTGGCCGAACAGAAGGCCACCAATATTCATATGTCGAAATGCAAGACAATGGATGCGTTCAAGGCCGTTCGGGACGCGCGCGACAAGACGCTGCCCATGCCGAAACTGATCCTGCACGCCCTGCAGATCAATACCAATGGCGGCCGGCTGCCCGAGCCCGAATCCAACGGCAGGCGATATCTCAAGATACCGCTCAATGCGCTGGAGGGGGCGTCGTGGTGAGTGAAACCGGAACCCATCAACTGACCGCTCCGACCAGAGTCATCAAAGGCAGGGTCGATGAGGCGACGGCCTTTCTCAAGAAGTTGGCAAACCGCGATCGCCTGCTCGTCGTCTGCGCGCTGGTTGAGGGTGAGCGCAGTGTGCGCGAGCTTGAAGACCTGCTCGATATCCGCCAACCCGGCCTGTCCCAGCAACTGGCCGAACTGCGCAGCGCTGGCATGATCGAGGCCCGCAAGGAGGGCAAGGCGGTGTTTTACCGCCTGTCCGACCCCAAGGTGAAGGCCATCGTTTCCACCATGTACGATCTGTTCTGCGGTCCGGACGCGCAGTGATCTTCCATCCTCTCCTGGTCCATCAAGGCACATTCAATGACTGAATTTACTCCCTGGCTCTCGCTGTCTGGCGGAGCACTGATCGGGCTGGCATCCGTCCTGCTCATGGCGCTTCACGGCCGCATTGCGGGGATGACCGGCATTCTTACCGCTGTCATTCCTCCTGTTCATGGCGATTGGGCATGGCGGGCGGCGTTTCTTAGCGGCGCCATCGTTGCCCCGATCCTCATCGTTGCCATTTTCGGCGATGTCGTCGGCTTTCACAGCGCGGTTCCAATGCCCTGGCTGGTAGCCGGCGGGCTCGTTGTCGGCGTCGGCGTGTACTTCGGGTCCGGCTGCACCTCCGGCCACGGGGTGTGCGGTATCGCCCGGCTGTCGCCGCGTTCGATCGCCGCCACAATCGTGTTCATGGCCTCAACCGCCGTGACAGTCTTTGTCATCCGCCACGTTTTGGGAGGCCTGTGATGCAGAAGGTGATTTTTGCGGCCCTGATCGGGCTGATCTTTGGGGCCGGGATTGCGGTTTCCGGTATGGCCAATCCCGCCAAGGTACTCAATTTCTTTGATTTCGCCGGCACATGGGACCCCTCGCTGGCGCTTGTCATGGGCAGCGCGCTTGCCGTAACCGCCATTGGCTAATTCTTCGTGCTCAGGCGGCCCGCGCCGATCTTTGGCAAGGCGTTCCATCTGCCGACCTCCAGGGAGATCGACCTGCCGCTGGTGGCCGGTTCGGCGATCTTCGGCATCGGCTGGGGCATTACCGGATTTTGCCCAGGTGGGTCGATTCCGGCGCTCGGCCTGGGTGAACCCGATGCCTTCATCTTCGTTGCCGCGATGATCGCCGGCATCATGCTGGCCCGTAACGCCCGCCAGTTCCTGAACAGTCGAACCCCTCAAACCGCAAGGTGATTTCCATGAACATCAAGAAGATCGACGATCGTTTTTCAACCACCGGCCAGATCAATCCTGGCGATATCGAAGCGCTCAGGAATATGGGGTTCGTGGGTATCGTTTGTGCCCGCCCCGATGACGAAGAGCCGGGCCAGCCGAGCTTCGCACAGATCGAATCCGCCGCCAGAAGCGCGGGGCTTTCTGCCTTCCATGTGCCGGTATCCGGCCCGCTGACCGAGGACCAGATCATCCGATTCCATGAAGCGATGGCATCGCTTGAAGGCCCCGTGCTCGGCTATTGCCGCTCGGGTGGCCGTGCCGGCAGCCTTTACGCCACGCTCGATCGATAGGGCACTTGGCCATGCTCGCAAAATACGTCCCCATCCTCAATTGGGGCAGGCGGTATTCGCGCGACAAGTTCGGCCGGGATTTTCTCGCTGCGGTGATCGTTACGATCATGCTGATCCCGCAATCGCTGGCCTATGCGCTGCTGGCCGGACTTCCGCCGGAAGTGGGACTGTACGCTTCCATCCTGCCGCTGGTAGCCTATGCAATCTTCGGGTCTTCCACCTCGCTGGCCGTCGGTCCCGTCGCTGTCGTCTCGCTGATGACCGCGGCCGCGATCGGGCGGATCGCGCAGGAGGGGTCGGCGGATTACGCCAGCGGGGCGATTGTGCTGGCGCTGCTCTCGGGCGGTATTCTCGCGCTTATGGGACTGTTCCGGCTGGGCTTTATCGCCAATTTTCTCTCTCACCCGGTAATCTCCGGCTTCATCACGGCGTCCGGCCTCATCATCGCGACGAGCCAGGTCGGGGGACTGCTCGGCATCTCCAGCACGGGCCATGCAATGCCCGAACTGGTCGGCTCGCTCACCGAAAATCTGGGGCAATTCAATCCCTACACATTCGTCGTGGGTGCAGCCTCGCTCGCGGCACTCATCTGGGTGCGGCTCGGTATGAAGCGGGCTCTGGCTGCGTTGGGGCTGTCGCCGGTCGCGGCTACGTTCGCAGTTCGCTCTGCGCCCGTTATCGTGGTGCTGCTGGCAATCGCTGCCTCGGCTGTCTTCGATCTCGGCGCAAAAGGCGTGGCGCTGGTGGGGAATGTGCCCCAAGGCATACCCGTGCTCTCAATGCCCACTCTCGAACTCGATGTTATCGGCGCTCTGATCGTTCCGGCTCTTATCATTTCGATCGTCGGGTTCGTGGAATCGATTTCCGTCGCGCAAACCCTTGCCGCCAAAAAGCGCGAACGCATCGATCCCGATCAGGAGCTTTTGGGTCTCGGTGCAGCCAATATCGCATCGGCGATCGGCTCGGGTTTCCCGGTGACCGGGGGTTTTGCGCGCTCGGTGGTCAATCACGACGCAGGGGCAGCGACCCCTGCAGCGGGCATGTTCACTGCTGTCGGTATTGCCATTGCAACGCTTTTGTTAACCCCGTTCCTCGCGCTTCTGCCCAAGGCGACGCTGGCCGCAACGATTGTCGTGGCGGTGCTGGCGCTTGTCGATTTCTCGATCCTGGCAAGGGCCTGGGCCTATTCCAGAGCCGATTTTCTTGCAGTGGCGACAACGCTTGCGGGAACGCTGGTCATCGGGGTCGAAGCCGGCATCTCACTTGGCGTTGTGGCATCGCTGGTGGTATTTTTCTACCGCAGTTCGCGGCCACATATGGCAATCGTCGGCCGTGTGCCGGGCACCGAGCACTTCCGCAACATCGACCGGCACGATGTTCGGACCGACCCTCATATTCTCGCGCTGCGGGTCGATGAAAGCCTCTATTTTGCCAATGCGCGTTATCTCGAGGAACGGATTGCCGGCGAGATTTCTGCCAGGCCGGAAATAACCGAGGTCATTCTGATGTGCCCGGCCATCAACGCCATCGACATGTCGGCTCTCGAAAGCCTTGAAGCGATCAATATTCGCCTTACCGAACAAGGCATTGGCCTCAACCTGTCGGAAGTCAAAGGCCCGGTGATGGATCGGCTCAAGCGAACCGATTTCTTAAATCATCTCAACGGCAAGGTGTTCCTCAGCCATCACGATGCCGTGGCGGCGCTGTCGGCTAATCGCGGCCCCTGAACCGGCGCTGATAGGCGGCATCGTATAGCGAGCTGTCGGAAAACCCTTCCGCCGCAAGGGTTTGACCCACAAAGATGATGGCCGTGCGTTCGATGGGATCGGCGGCGACTTTGCCGGCGATGTCGCCGAGCGTACCGCGCACGATCTTTTCCTTGTCCCAGCTTGCCCAGGCGACGATGGCGACGGGGCAATCGGGGCCGTAAAGCGGGGCAAGTTCGGCGACGATTTCGTCGAGCGCATGGATCGCCAGATGAATGGCGAGGGTGGCGCCGCTGGCGCCGAAATTGGCGAGCGTTTCCCGTTCCGGCATGGCGGAGGCGCGGCCGGAAATACGTGTCAGAACAAGGCTTTGCGCGAGAGCGGGTTTGGTCAGCTCCTGTCCAAGGGCTGCCGCCGCGGCGGCAAAGGCCGGAACGCCGGGCGTGAGGGTGTAGGGGATGGAATGAACCTCAAGCCGCCGGATTTGTTCGGCGACCGCGCTCCACATGGAAAGATCGCCGGAATGGAGGCGTGCGACGTCGAGACCGGCGGCGTGGGCGGCGAGATATTCGGCCTCGATCTCATCGAGCGAAAGCGGTGCCGTATCGACGAGACGGGCGTCTTTCGGGCACCAGTCGAGAAGGTCTTTCGGGACGATCGATCCGGCATAAAGGCAGACGGGACAACGGCTTAGGATGTCGCGCCCGCGCACGGTTATGAGGTCCGCCGCGCCGGGTCCTGCGCCAATGAAATGGACGCTCATTTGACCCACACCCATTGGGTCACCGGCATGGCGGGGCGCCAGCCGCTCATGGTGCCCAGCGGCTCGGCGCGGGCGATCTGGACGCGGGTGAGACTGCCGCCCATCTGCTGGTGGAGCAACGCCAAAAGCGCTTCCATTTCAAGGGTTACAGCGTTGGCGACCAGACGGCCTCCGGGCTTGAGGACGGCAATCGCGGCATCGATGACGCCATCTTCGGTGCCGCCGCCCCCGATAAAAATGGCGTCAGGTTGTTCAAGTTTTTCAAGGACTTGTGGCGCGCGCCCGACTCTGATTGTCAGCCCCGGAACGCCCATCAGAGCCGCATTGTCCGCAATGCGGGCACTGCGTATGGGATCGGCCTCGATAGCGATGGCCGACAGCGAAGGGTCCGAAAGCATCCACTCGATGCCCACAGAACCCGAACCTGCGCCGATATCCCACAACAGTTCGCCGCGCCGGGGCGAAAGGGCGGAAAGGGTCAGCGCGCGGATTTCGCGCTTGGTGATCTGCCCGTCATGGCTGAACCAGTCATCGGGCAGGCCGGGCGTCAGAGGAACGATACGCGCATTTTCATCCGCGAGGATATCTATTGCCAGAACATTGAGCGAACTGATGTTTTCGATATCGAACGATTGCGCGAGCGTGGTGCGGACCTTCTCGTGCGGGCCGCCCAGGGCGTCGAGAACCGTTACCGCGCTGCGGCCAAACCCCGCCTCGGTCAAAAGCCCGGAAATCCGGGCCGGTTCGGTCTCATCGGAGGTCAGGGCGAGGATTTTCCGGCCCGGATGGAGGTGCGGCAGAACCAGCTCGATAGGACGACCGTGCAGCGACAATGTGGTCACGTCCTGGAGCGGCCAGCCCATGCGGGCGGCCGCAAGGGAGAACGAGGAAGGGCTTGTAATCACAAGCATTTCCACCGCCGGAATGCGGCGGGCCAGGGTGGCGCCGATGCCGTAATGGAAGGGGTCTCCACTGGCGAGGACACAGACACGCTTGCGGCCGCGCAGCCGGGCGACCTCTTCAATGGAAGTTTCGATCGGGCTTTGCCAGCGGCGCTGTTCGGCGAGGTTCATGCCGCGCACGAGGCGCAGATGGCGCTCACCGCCGAACACCACTTCCGCATTGGCAATCAACGACTTGGTGAGATCGGTGAGACCATCCAGTCCATCTTCTCCGATGCCGACGATTGTGAGCCAGCGATCAGCCATGTTCGGGCACCCAGCGCGGTGTGTAAACGAGATCGGGCTTTTCGGGGCGTTCGATCACCCGTGTGAGGGCATTGCCGATGATGAGGCAGGTGGACATGTCGATGGTCTCGGGCTTCACTTCGGAGAGCGCCAGACGCCCAATGGACCCTCGGTGTACTCCCACGCCACGCCCAATGGACACGACGGTTTCGGGGGGCAGAATTTCGCGCAGGATTTCAAGCGCCTTGCCCAGTTGCCAGGGCCGCGATTTCGAGATCGGGTTGTAAAATGCGATGGCAAAACCGGCGCCGGCGGCGGCGCGGATGCGCTTGTCGATGATCGCCCACGGCTTGAGGTTGTCCGAAAGCGAAATGGCGCAAAAATCATTGCCCAACGGGGCGCCGATCCGGGCCGCTGTTGCCAGCATAGCGGTGACACCGGGCACGATGATAAGTTCGATGCCACGCCAGTCCGGCTCGCCGGTGTCGATGGCTTCGCAGACCGCCGCGGCCATGGCAAAGACCCCCGGATCGCCGCCCGAAACCATGGCGACGGCATTGCCCTCTGCGGCCAGCTCCAGCGCTGCGCGGGCGCGGTCGAGTTCCTCGCGGTTGTCCGAGGGGACGGCGACCTGATCGGGGGAAAGGTTCAGCCGCTCGATATAGGGCTTGTAGCCGAAGAAATGGCTCGATGCGGCAATGGCTGCCTGCGCCTCGAGCGTGATCTGCTCGGGGCTGCCCGGACCCGTGCCGATGACGTACAGCGTGCCGCTCATGGGCGTGCCTTCCAGCCGGGAACCAGGATCTGGCTGAAATAGGGGGCGGGGCTGTCGTCGCGGTCCTTAAGCGGCATGACGACTGCGTTGTCCATGGTGCCGCGTTCGACATAGATGGCGCTGTCGAATTTGCCGGCGGCTTTGAGTGCCTCGCGGATTTTGGGCAGATTGCGGCCGACCTTCATGATGACGGCGCTGTCGGTCGAGCCGAGACGGGCTTGAAGGTCTTTTAGATCGAGCGTTCCGGGCAGGACGGTGAAGATGTCATCGCCCTGCATGAGCGGCACGCCAGCCTGCGACCAGCAACCCGAAAGCGAGGTGACGCCCGCGATCACCTCGGTGGGATAGGCGGGGGCCAGGCGCACATGGACGTGCATATAGGAGCCGTAAAAGAACGGATCGCCTTCCGAGAGCACGGCGACGGTCTTGCCCTGATCGAGATGGTGGGCGATGTGCAGCGCCGCATCGTCAAAGAACGCAGCGATCTGGCTCTTGTAGCTTTGCTCGTGCCGATGGACTTCGGTGGTGACCGGGTATTCCAGCGGCAATTCGATGGCGTTTTCCGGCCAGTGGGGCGCGACGATGGCGCGGGCATTGCCGGGGCGGCCGCGCTTGAGGAAATGGGCCACGACATCCGCATCGAGAATGGCGCGCACGGCCTTGAGCGTCAAAAGCTCGGGATCGCCCGGCCCGGTGCCCACTCCGATCAGTCTGCCTTGTGTCTGACTCATATGCCGGGCCTCGCAAGCGCGTTGAGCGCGGCGGCGGTCATGGCGCTGCCACCAAGGCGGCCCTCCACGATGGCGAAAGGAACGCTGTAGGAATTGTCCTTAAGTGCCTGTTTCGACTCTGCTGCGCCCACGAACCCGACCGGCATACCGATGATGGCAGCAGGTTTGGGCGCACCGTCGCGGAGCAGTTCGAGAAGGTGGAACAGCGCCGTTGGTGCATTGCCGATGGCGACCACGGCGCCTTCGAGACGCGGCAGCCAGATATGGATGGCGGCGGCAGAGCGGGTATTGCCGTGGTCCTGCGCCAGATAGGGGGTCTCGATATTGTTGATCTCGCAGATCACTTCATTGTTCGCCGGCAGGCGCGAGCGGGTGACGCCGCGCGCCACCATTTCGGCATCGGTGAATATGGGCTTGCCGCGTTCGAGTGCTCCGCGCGCCGCTTCGACAAAGCCAGGGGCGAAATGGAAATGGTTGGCGGCCTCAACCATGCCGCAGGCGTGAATCATGCGAACGGCGAGTTCGGCCTCGGCGGGCGAGAAGCGCGAAAGGTCGGCTTCGGCGCGGATGGTGGCGAAGGACTGGCGGTAAATCTCCTGTCCGTCGCGGATATAGTCATAGTGCGTCATTGCTGCCCCAGCCGGCCAAGAACCGAAAGCGTCGTCTCGCCGGGCTGGCGAGTATCGCGGATTCGATTGGCCAAAGAAACGATGCCGGTTTCAATAGCGGCAGGATCGAGCGTTGCAAGCGGTTTGGCATCGGGTGCGCGGTAAAGCGTCAATTGGCTGCCATCGAGCACAATGCCTGGACGGCCCGCATGGGGACAGCCCTTGGCACAGGTGGAAACGTGGATGTGGAACGATCCGTCGACCAGTTCAGGGGCGGCCGAATAAAACCCCTGCGCCAGTTCGGCAGCCTGGATGACCCCTGCGTCGGTGTCTTCGGCGCCCGAGCAGATCGAGAGTTTCACCCCGGTGGCGTCGGGGCGGGTCCAGTAGCCGACCCGCGCAAGGGCCGGGGCAAGATCGCGAAGGGTCGAGGTGTCGAACCCGACAAGAACGATTGAGCGGTCCGGCGCCGTGCGCGCTTCCGCCACGCCCTGTTCGGCCATGATCTGGGCCAGATCGCGAACCTGGCGCGCGCGCACCTGGCCGAAGGGCAGGCCGACGCGCAGGGCGGGCGCATGGTCCGAAAGGCTCAGGGGGCCGACCATGTAGCTCGATGGACGGACGCTCGAATGGGCAAGCGGGCGGAGGTTTTCGATTTTCGCGGCGATGCGCGGAGCGGCAATGTCGCCGGCGCGCGCACGCGGGCCTTCGGCCTGAAGCGCCTCAAGGATGATTGCCACGGCGGCGGGGATTTCGCCCTCGTCGAGTTCGCCAAGCGTATCGCTGCCCAGTTCGATCGCCCAGCCATCGGGCCGGGCGATCAGCCGGATATCGGCCTTGAGGCCGTCGAGCAGGACCTGTCCACCCGTGACGAGCACGATGGAAAGCTTTGGCGAAAGCGGGCCGTGGGCGAGCGCATCGTTGCAGACGGCGCGCAGGGCGCGGGCCAGCGGGCGTGGGTCGGCCATGGCCTTGGGATCGTCGCCGGCCAGCGGGGAGATTTCGATGGCAGGCGCGGGCTGGGCGGCGATACCGGCAGTGGCAAGCGCGTCGCGAAAGGGGGCGGCTGAAGATTCGGAAAGCCCACGCACCTGCAGATTGCCCCGCGCCGTGACCTCGATCAGCCCGTTGCCATGGACGTCCGCGGCGTCGGCCAGCGCCGCGAGCTGGTCGGGTGAAAGCCCCGTTTCAGGGCGAAAGCGGGCGAGCAGGCCATCGGCGACGGCCATGGGGTTTTCGAGGGTCGGGCAGGCGCCGCGTGAGGTTGGAGATGCTGTCATGTGCGTCTCTTAGCAAGCGGAAGCGAGGCGAGATAGGGGAGAGTGCTGACTTTACGGCTGGCATCGTGGGGGCGTGGTTGAGATGGATTCCGGCAATGAATGCCGGAATGACAGAGGGGGGATGGCGCTATTGCCGCCGCCAACTCGGTGTCACCCCGGGATTTATTCCCGGGGTCCATCATGACGGCTTTACGTCCGTCGCAACAGGTAGATGTCCATGATCCAGCCATGCCGGGCGCGGGCGGCGTCGCGGGTGCTGGAAATCTGGTCGCGTACGTCGGCGAGGGGGCCTTCTACGAGGATCTGGTTATCCATCCCGGCATAGGCCGCCCAATAGATATGAAGGCCGGTGGGGTCGATGCTGGCATAAGTTTTCTTGCCGTCGAGCATGACAACGACCGTATCGGCGCCCTCGGGCCAGCCTGCCGCGAGCTTGCGGCCCGTCGTGATGGTCACCGGGTTGCCGATGGTGTTGAGCGGGATGGCGAAAGCGGCGGTCAGCGCGGCAATCGCGGTGATGCCGGGGATGACTTCGACGGTGAAGGCGAGATCGGTTTTCGCCTTGACCGATGCAAGGATGCGCAGCGTGCTGTCGTAAAGGCCGGGATCGCCCCAGACCAGGAGGGCGCCAGTGGCGTCTTCGGGGGCTTTGGCGAACATCTCGACATAGCTTTGCGCAATCAGATCGTGCCAGTCGAGGACGCGCTGGGTATAATCGCCGATGGCCTCGTTGCGGGCCGAAATGGGGTATTCGACAAGCGCGTAGGCCCGCGAGATGTAGCGTTCGCAGATCGTCGTGCGGATGGCGGCCAGCGCCGATTTTTCCTCGCCCTTGGTGGGAATGAAGATCACATCGGTCCGGTTGAGCGCTGCGATGGCCTGCATGCTCAGATGCTCGGGATTGCCCGTGCCAATGCCGACGACGAAAAGTTTTTTCATGGCTGCTTTAGAGCATGGGATTGCGCCGCCGCAAAGATGCCGAAAATTTTCCAGGCTGGGTCTTGTGTCCCGGACCACCAGTCGTTAGATGGGGGCATCTTCCGCGTTTTATCCGGCGCGGATTTTTTTATGGAGCGTTCCCAGAAAAAGTGGTTCCACTTTTTCGGTTCGGGAGCGCGACAAACAGAAAATGGCCCGTCGCCCATCCCCGCATTTGGGGACCAAGGAGGTTCGAACGCAAGAATTGACGCTACAGACACCTTATTATCTGCTCGACAAATCGGTACTTCTCCGAAATCTGGAAAAAATATCGTATTTGCGTCAGGCTTCCGGCGTCAAATGCGTGCTTGCGCTCAAGGCTTTCGCGACATGGTCGGTGTTCGACATCATGGCCGAACACATGGACGGCACGACCTCCTCATCGCTCAATGAAGTCAAGCTCGGGGCCGAAAAATTCGGCGGCGAGACCCATGCCTATTCGGTGGCCTGGGCCGATCATGAGATCGATGAAGCCATCGCAAACTGCGACAAGATCATCTTCAACTCGGTCAACCAGCTCGAGCGCTATGCCGGCAAGGCAAAGGCGCAGGGCAAGGCGATCGGGCTGCGGCTCAATCCGGGCGTGTCCCATTCCCACTTCATCCTCGCCGACCCGGCGCGGCCCTTTTCGCGGCTGGGCGAGTGGGACATGGAGCGGGTCAAACCCGTTCTGGATCGTATCTCAGGCGTGATGTTCCACTTCAACTGCGAGAACGACGAGTACGACAGCCTCGATATGCTGCTCAAGACCATCGAGGAACGTTACGGCGAAATTCTGCATGGATTGGAATGGGTTAGCCTTGGTGGCGGAATCCGTTTCACAAATGAAGATTACCCAATCGAAAAGCTCGCCGCGCGGCTCAAGGCAATGAGCGAGCGCTATGGCATCCAGCTTTATCTCGAGCCGGGCGAGGCCTCGGTTACTGGATCGACCACGCTCGAAGTGTCGGTACTGGACGTCGTCTATAACGGCAAGCACGTCGCTATCGTTGACTCATCGACTGAAGCGCATATGCTCGATCTGCTGACCTATAGCGAATACACAAATGTAGCGCCCAACAGCGGGCCCTACACGTATATTGTCTGCGGCAAAACTTGCCTTGCCGGAGACATTTTTGGAGAGTTCCAGTTCGAGACCGAACTCAAGGCTGGGGACCGTATCTCGTTTCTCGATGCCGGCGGTTACACCATGGTCAAGAAAAACTGGTTCAACGGGGTCCAGATGCCGTCTATCGCGGTACGTCACCTGGACGGGCAAGTGGAGCTCGTAAAAGAGTTCACGTTTGAGGACTACGCGCAGAGCCTGTCGTAACCTGGGGTGAGATCCCGATTTCGAACAGCGTGCGTAGCTTGGTTCAACCTCTGAAAAGGTGTTTCGTGAAAATTGAAAAAGAACGTGCTGATTATCGGTGCTGGAGGTGTGGCGCAGGTCGTCGCCCATAAGGCTGCAATGGCAAACGACGTGCTGGGCGATATCCATATCGCGTCGCGCACGCTGGACAAATGCCAGGCCATCGTTTCGAGCGTGCTCGAAAAGAAGTCCCTCAAAAAGCCCGGTGTTATCGAGGCCCATCGGCTCGATGCCCTCGATATCGAAGCGACCAAGGCGCTGATCGCCAAAACACGGTCGCAGATCGTCATCAATGTCGGCTCCGCCTTCATCAATATGAGCGTGCTCGAGGCGTGCATCCAAACGGGTGTGGCTTATATCGACACGGCCATCCATGAAGAGCCCGAAAAGATTTGTGAGACGCCGCCCTGGTATTCCAATTACGAATGGAAGCGGCGCGAGCGGTGCGAGAAGGCCGGCGTGACGGCAATTCTGGGCGCCGGGTTCGATCCCGGTGTCGTCAATGCCTATGCGGCGCTGGCGGTGGACGAATATTTCGACACTGTCGATTCAATCGATATCATCGACATCAATGCCGGGTCGCACGGCAAGTATTTCGCCACCAATTTCGACCCGGAAATCAATTTCCGCGAATTTACCGGCGTGGTCTATTCCTGGCAGGACAGCCAGTGGCAGACCAACAAGATGTTCGAGGTCTCGCGCACCGACGATCTTCCGGTGGTCGGCGAGCGCACGTCCTATCTGTCGGGGCACGACGAGCTCCATTCGCTCTCGCGCAATCTCGACGTGCCCGATATCCGCTTCTGGATGGGGTTCGGCGAGCACTACATCAACGTCTTTACCGTGCTCAATTCGCTCGGCCTGCTCTCCGAGCAGCCTGTGACAACGGCCGAAGGGCTCGAAGTGGTGCCGCTCAAGGTGGTCAAGGCCGTGCTGCCCGATCCGTCCTCACTTGCTCCCGAATATGAGGGCAAGACCTGCATCGGCGATCTGGTGAAGGGCAAGAAGGACGGGGAGGACCGTGAGGTCTTCATCTACAACGTCGCCGACCACAAGGATGCGTATAACGAGGTGGGCAGCCAGGGCATTTCCTATACGGCCGGCGTGCCGCCGGTGGCCGCGGCGATCCTTGTCGCGAAGGGCACCTGGGATTGCCACAAGATGGTCAATGTCGAGGAACTGCCCCCGCAGCCCTTCCTCGGTCTGCTCAACAAGATGGGGCTCCAGACCTCGATCCGCGACGAGAACGGCGAACGCGACCTCTCGTTCGAGGGCTGGACGCCGCCTGCGGCGGCCATTGCCGGAAAAGTTGCCGGCAAGCGCTGAACGCGACAATGCTGTTTAGGGGCTCGCTTCGGCGGGCCCTTTTCAGTTTGCGGCGACGGGAATGTTTTTTGCAGCTTGAGCGACAGGGCAGGCGCTCGATCGGTATCCATAAGAGCCGGCCCCTGACCGATTGGGCATAGGGGGTATCGCCGCTTGTGACTGGTTGGCGGGCAAAATGCGTCTATTGTCGGGCCGTTTCGTATTGCGGGTGCGATTATGCGAGAAATTTGCTGGAGAGGACTGCTCCATGAATGAAATGGTGACCAGCCCGCCGCCGCGTTCGGGTATCGTGCAGTCGATCGACCGGGCCATGGCCATCCTCGAAGTGCTTGGCGAGGATGAGGAAGGCTACCGCCTGACCGACCTGGCCAGACGCACCGGCCTTTCGGTTTCCACCGTGCACCGGCTGTTGACCACGCTCGAGCAGCGCCGCTTCGTGCAGTTCGACCGCTCCGATGGCATGTGGCACGTCGGGCGCGGCGCGTTCACCATCGGCTCGGCCTTCGTGCGCCAGCGCAATTTCGTGGCGCCGGCCCTCCCGCTCCTGCGCCGCCTGCGCGACCAGACCCGCGAAACCGTCAATCTCGGCATCGTCGATGACGGAGAGGTTGTGGTGCTGACCCAGGTGGAAAGCCGCGAGATCATGCGTGCGATCACCAGGGTCGGGGGCAGGGCGCCCGTCGTCAACTCGGGGATGGGCAAAGCGATCCTCGCCAGCTATTCCGACGCCGATGTGGATGCGGCAATTTCCCGGCACGGGCTCCGCAAGATAACGGAAAAATCGATAACCGGGGCTTCCGCGCTCCGCGCCGATATCGCCACCATCCGCCAGCGGGGTTATGCGCTCGACGATGAGGAGTTCGTGACAGGGCTCAGATGCGCCGCGGCGGTGGTCTATAACGCACAGGCAGAAGCCCTGTGCGCGATTTCGATTTCCGGGCTTGCGGTGCGCGTCAGCGACGAACGGCTGCACGTGCTCGGGCGGCTGATCGCCGAGGCGGCAAAGGAACTGACGGTTATTCTGGGTGGGCAGTTGCCGGGGCGGTGAGGCACACGCGACCGGGTTTGAGGGGTGGCGCCTTTAGAGCATTTCCGCTTTTCTTCGAATCGCGAAAATCCTCTAAGTTGTTGTTTCGTCGCGCGTCCGAACCGCAAAACCGTTTCCACTTTTGCTGGACGCGCTCTAGATGGATTCCGGCAATGAATGCCGGAATGACAGCGGGTTTTGGTTGGCCATTTCGTTTCACCTCCACGCTGTCATCCCGGGCGAAGACCGGTAACCGGCAGAGGTGGCGATTCTGTCCTAGGCGCTGAGTGTACTGGATCCCGGCTCAGGGCCGGGATGACACCGGCGGGAGATGGCTCGCCAAAACGGCTGGCGGACAGTGCCCGCCAGCCGGAAACGGGATCAATCCCCCATTACGACGCCTTCGCGGCGCTTGTCGGCGGCGCCGATCAGGCCCTCATCGGTGAGCTTGATCACGTGCAGGCCGGAGTTGAGGTTGGTGACATTGACCTCGTGGCCCAGAGCTTCCAGTCCGGCGGCCAGTTCTTCGGACCCTTCACCCTCTTCGATGTTGGTGCCGCCATTGAAATTGGTCACGTGCGGCAGGTCGATGGCCTCTTGCGGGTCCATGCCCCAATCGAGCAGTGAGACCAGCGACAGGGCCGTGTAGTGGATGATCGCCGCACCGCCGGGGCTGCCGGTCAAAAGCACTGGAGCATCGTTTTCAAAGACGATGGTTGGTGCCATTGACGAACGTGGGCGCTTGCCGGGCTCGACCCGGTTGGCAATGGGGGCGCCATCGGCTTCCGGCGCGAACGAGAAGTCGGTCAACTCGTTGTTGAGCAGATAGCCCCGGGTCATCACCCGGCTGCCAAAGCCGCTTTCGATCGTCGTCGTCGCCGAAATCGCATTGCCATCGGCATCGACGATGACGAAATGCGAGGTGCCGGCGCGCGGGCGCTCGATGTCGGACGCGAGCAGCGCTTCGTTCCATCCGGGAGGAACGCCGGGGGACGCGCTGCCCATCGAGGTTTCAGGATCGATCAGCGCGCTGCGTTCGGCCAGATAGGCGTCGTCGAGATAGCCTTCGGGGATATCGACGAAGTCGCTATCGCCCAGATAGAGCCCGCGATCGGCAAAGGCCAGCCGCGAGGCTTCGGCGAACAGGTGACGGAATTCGACGCCATCTTCCATTGCCGGAATGTCGAAGGGTTCGAGCAGTCCCAGAATCTGGCCAACGGTCAGCGCACCCGAGGACGGCGGGCCCATGCCGCAGACTTCATAGCCGCGATAATCCATGCAGACCGGATCGCGCATCTCCACGGTATAGGCCTCGAAATCCTCCATGGTGAGGATGCCCGGGTTGATATTGGTGTTGAGCGCCGCAACGATGTCTTGAGCGATTTCGCCCGTATAAAAGGGGGCCGCGCCTTCGGCTGCATAGAGTTTGAGCGTATCGGCATAGGCCTGATTGGTCAGGGTCGAGCCCTCGGCAATCGGTTCTCCGCCGGGAAGGAAGTATTCGGCGGTTTCCACGAACGTATCGAGCCCGGTCGCTCCGGCCACCGAATCCGCCATGCGCTGGGTCACGGTGAAGCCGTTTTCGGCGGTATCTATGGCGGGCTCGAGCAATTCGGCCCAATCCATCGTGCCGTGATCGGCATGAAGGGTTTCGAGCAGCATCGGCGTGCCGGGCACGCCGGCTGAACGTCCCCCGATCACGGCGTCCATGAAGCCCATGGGTTCACCATTCTCGTCGAGCCAATAATCGCCATCGGCGGCCAGCGGCGCCTTTTCGCGCGCATCATAGGTCGCCAATTCACCGGTTTCAGCATCCCAATAGAGCAGGAATGCGCCGCCGCCGAGCCCGGAGCTTTGCGGTTCGACCAGCCCGAGCATGGTCTGGACGGCAACCGCCGCGTCGGCTGCCGAACCGCCAGCGGCGAGAACGTCGTAGCCGGCCTGCGTGGCCAGCGGATGGGCCGAGGCCACCATAAAATCCTCGGCCATCACGGACTCGTTATCGGCAATGGCTGTCGTATCTTCGGGTTGGGGAGCGTCCTGTGCCCAGACGGGTACAGATGAAAGGAGAGCGGCGGAAAGCAAGGCTCCGCCGTGACGTAGAACATGCATGATAATCCTCATCCTTTGTTTCGAGTCGCTTCACCTCCCCCAATGCGGCGGCGCGGCCCTTCTCTGGAAGTGTGGCTGTCCCAAGGGCCAGCCTGCGCAGTGAAAGCCCATACGAGGACGAGGGCAAGCCTAATTCGCCCGTCATGCGGTGGTGGAATGAAGGGATTGAAATCCGATGGCTTGACTTTCCGTCTCAACAGGCAGATTCAACACGGCCCAATTTTGCGTGCGCGCTGGAGCGGCGGGCCCGCCAGACCAAGAGATATCCAATGTCACCAACCGATGTGAACGGCGCGTCCGCGCCCCAGACGCCTTTGGGCGAACCCGACAACGCGGCCCGCAACAGGCTGGTTATTGGCCTGCTGCTGGTTTCGGCCTTTGTGGTGATTCTCAACGAAACCATCATGAGCGTGGCAATTCCGCACCTGATGGCTGACCTCGACATCAGTGCCAGCGCCGCGCAATGGCTGACCTCAGCCTTCATGCTGACGATGGCCGTGGTCATCCCGATCACGGGCTATCTGCTGCAAAGGCTCAATACACGCCCGGTCTTTATCCTGGCCATGTCGGCATTCAGCGCCGGAACGCTGCTTTCGGGCATCGCGCCGGGCTTTGAAGTGCTGCTTGTCGGGCGCATCATCCAGGCCTGCGGCACCGCCATCATGATGCCGCTGCTCATGACCACGGTCATGAACCTTGTGCCACCCGAATCCCGTGGGCGGACAATGGGCAATATTTCAATCGTCATTTCGGTGGCGCCCGCCCTGGGTCCCACAATAGGCGGGTTCATTCTCGAGCATCTCGAATGGCGCTGGATGTTCTATCTGGTGCTGCCCATCGCTCTTGCCGCTTTGGCTCTGGGTGCGGCAAGGATCCAGAACGTGACGACTCCTTCCAAGGCGCCGCTCGACGTCTTCTCGGTCATTCTTGCAGCGTTGGGTTTCGGCGGGCTGGTCTATGGATTGAGCAGTCTGGGCGGTGACGCATCCCATGGAGGCGGGACGACGGTCTTTCCCGCATGGGTACCGGTGGTGGTTGGCGTGGTCGGGCTCGGCGTGTTCATCACCCGCCAGTTCGCTCTCCAGAAGCGCGACGCGGCACTGCTGGACCTGCGGACTTTCGGAACACCGGTATTCACCGTCAGCGTCATCATGATGGCGATTTCGATGATGGCCATGTTCGGCTCGCTTATCCTGCTCCCGATCTATATGCAGAACGTGCTGGGGCTCGATGCGTCCCAGACGGGGCTGACCCTGCTTCCAGGTGGACTCGTCATGGGGCTGATGGCTCCATTTGTCGGGCGTCTTTTCGACAGGTTCGGGCCAACGGTACTGATCGTGCCGGGCACGGTTCTGGTGAGCGGGGTGCTCTGGGGCATGACCACGCTGAACCAGTTCACCTCGATCTACTTCATCCTCGGCCTGCACATTACCCTCAGCCTGGGGCTGGCGCTGATGTTTACCCCGCTGTTCACCTCAAGCCTCGGCTCGCTGCCGCGTCATCTTTATTCGCATGGTAGCGCGGTGATCGGTACCATCCAGCAGGTCGCCGGTGCGGCGGGCATTGCGCTGTTCGTCTCGCTGATGACCTTGCGCGCCGCCGATCTGGTCGCCGATGGCGTCGAGGCGGTCCCGGCCATGTCGCAGGGTATCCAACTGGCGTTCCTGTGCGGCGCGATCATCTCGATGTTCGCGATCGTGGCGGCATTTTTCATCCGCCGGCCGCCGGCACAGCCCCTCGGCGCCGAACCGGTGCCCGGGCACTGACCGGACGAAAAGCAAGAACCGCCGAAATAAGGCGCTGCCCTCGGGCGGCGCCTTTTTTCTGGCGGACTTTGGCCGATTTGAATGGCTACAAGAACGTACCGTTCACAAAATCCTAACTTGAGTTAAATCACGAACGGGTTATGTACAGATCGGTTTTCGTAGAAGCACGTATATTGGCTTTGTGCCAACAGTCTTGGGGGACAGCCGAAACCGTCAGACGAATTTTCAATTCGCCGAGCCGAAGGCTTTGCGAAGGAAGGTCTCTTCTATGTCTAAAACGGTTCTTGTTCTCGGTGGCGATGGCTTTTGTGGCTGGCCAACGTCGCTTCATTTGTCGGCACTCGGGCACGAAGTCGTCATCGCCGACAATTTCGCGCGCCGCCGCATCGCCGAAGAACTCGATGCCCCCAGCCTCACGCCCATCGCCAGCATCGATGAACGCCTGAACACCTGGAAAGATGTCAGCGGGCACGACATCGATATCGTCGAACTCGACATCGCGCACGACTATCCCGAACTTCGGCGCCTGTTGGCGTCGGTGCGACCCGACGCGATCGTCCATTTTGCCGAGCAGCGCGCCGCGCCCTATTCGATGCGCGATGCCGCGCACAAGGTCTATACGGTCGACAACAACATCAACGGCACGCACAACGTTCTGGCCGCGATGGCCGAACTCCGCCTCGATGCTCACCTGGTTCATCTGGGAACCATGGGCGTTTACGGCTATGGAAGCGACGGGTTGGAAATCCCCGAGGGCTATCTCGACATCAATATCGACGGCCCCGATGGCGCCCGCTATCCCCGCAAGATCCTCTATCCCAGCAGGCCGGGAAACATCTGTCACCTGACCAAATCCATGGATCAGTTGATGTTCCAGTTCTATGCCGGCAATGACCACCTCCGGATCACCGATCTGCACCAGGGCATCGTCTGGGGCACCCAGACCGAGGAAACCCGTCTCGATCCCGCACTCATAAACCGCTTCGACTATGACGGCGATTTCGGTACGGTGCTCAACCGCTTCCTGATGCAGGCAGCGGCCGGGCATCCGCTTACGGTCAATGGCACGGGCGGGCAGACTCGTGCTTTCATCAACATTCAGGACACGGTGCGCTGCGTCGCGCTGGCGCTCGACAACCCGCCGGCAGCGGGCGATCCGGTTCGGATCATCAATCAGATTGCCGAAACCCACCGGGTGCGCGATCTCGCCGAACTGGTTTCCCGCCTTACCGGAGCCGAAATCGAATATGTCGACAACCCGCGCAGCGAGGCGGCCGAGAATGAGCTGGCCGTCTCCAACGCGACCCTGCGGGGCCTTGGGCTCGAACCGATCCTCCTGCGCGATGCGCTGCTCACCGAAACGGTCGATATTGCCCTGCGCTTTATCGAGCGGGCCAATTTCGACGCCATACCGGCAACAGTTTCCTGGTCGGGCGGGGTCGAGCGTGAAATTCCGCAGATCGAAGCACCGCGATTCGCCCTGCGGTGAAAGAGCACCCGCGTTCGCGTCCTGTCGCGGCGCCCAGCCTCGCGCTTGTCCGATTTGCCCCGACATGCATCCAGCCTAGAAACGGACATTAAGGCTGGCTTTGGCGCCGTGGTCGGACAACCCCGATGCGATCTGACCGCTGTAGGACAGCCCGAACGTGACGGCGTCGCTGATATCGAGCTCCAATCCGGCATCGAGGACCAGCGTATCGCGGGCCGGCGGGGCGCCCGCCACCGTGAAGGCATCGCCGGCGGCAAGGGCATGGGTTGTGCTCGGTGCATCGCCAAAAGCGTGCTGCCAGCCGATGCCGCCCGACAGCGTTGCCGACGTTTCACCAAGCCCGATCGTTGCTTCTCCGCGGACGCCGATCGTGGCGAAAGTGGCGCTGTTGCCCTGGGCGTTCGAACTGAGCGCCGCGGCGCCGCCGGTTTCGGTAAAGCCGTCAGTCGTCACGCTCACATGGCTGAGATTGGCGTACGGCTCGAAACGGGCATCGCCAAGCGCAACGCTGTAAGCTGCTTCGGTATGGGCCTGGAACGTCCGGGCGCCATAAGAAGCATCGAGAGTGTCGGAAAAGCCGGTAAAGGCGGCCGTTCGAGATGTATCGAGGGTGTGCAAGGTATTGGTGACCCCGCCCTTGAGCGAGAAACCGTCCCATTCACCACCCGCATACGCACCGATCGTATAGCTTTGGATGGTTGCCGACGAGGCGATATCGGAGGCGGCCAGCGAAGATTGGCTGTAGCCGGCCATCAACCCCAGCGTCACGTCGTCGGTGATCGGAGCGTCGCCGCCAATAAACAGACCGCCGGTGTTGCGATCCAGCGCTGCGGCATTGCCGTCGCCATCCCGATGGCTCCACGCGCCGAAACCCTGGGCCCACAAGCCGGTGCCTTCGGGTAACTCTTGATCGGCCAGACCGGTGGCGACGCCAACGCCGCCGAGCGCGATACGCAATCGGTCCAGCGCCGCCTCGCGCGCAAAGCGGCTGTCTTCGAGCAGCGCGGTTTGCGCCGAGCCGTGGATTTCACCCGAGAGGGAATCGAATGCGGCCCGTGCCTCGGCATTGCTGCCGAGGACCAAGATGGCGTTGGAGAGCTCGCCAGAGCCAGTCGATGCGATACCTTCTGCGGTCGCGACCTGGTTGGGCGTTGCTGCGACGTCAGCGAAGTCCGTCGTCTGGGCGAGCGTCACAAAGGCATTGTTGGCGTCATAGGTAAGAGTAGGGGTTATGAAAATCGAATCTGAACCATAGATGGCGGAGTCGAAAGCCCCGACTCCGTCGATGCCGCCTGCCGCAGTCAAGATGGTGTAAGTCGTGCCAAGAGCAAAATCGGGGAAAGCAACGACGTTGACCGTGCCGCCATTGATGGTGGCTGTTCCGCTGGCGTCGATGAGGTCGGACGCACCCGCGCTGTTGACCTCCACTTCGTAGATCGAGTCAGGATCGATGGTGATATCGACAACGTTGAGCGTGCCGATGGAATTGCCGGGCGCCAGCGTGCCGCCTGACGCAACGGAGAGGTTGCCAAGCGTTCCCGATCCGCCAAGCGCGCCACCGGCAATGTTGACGAAGCCCCCGAGTGATCCATCGATAATGAGCAGGCCCGACAGAATATCGGTCGTGCCGGTATAGGCTGAGCTATCCTCGGTGAGTGTGAGTTCGCCCGCACCGTCCTTTGTGAAGGTCCCGGCCCCGGAGAGTACGCCAGCATAGGTACCTTCTTCCGCCTGGTCGAACACCAGCGCCGCCCCGTTGTTGATGTCACCCAGAAGGCTTGTCGTATTCCCGACCAGAGTCCCGTTGGTGATGATGATGCCGCCGCTATAGCTGTTGGCGCCAGTCAAAATCAGCACGCCAGAGCCGCCCTTGGTGATCCTGCCCGTGCCGGAAATGTCGCCAGCGAAGGTGCCCTCCGATGCCTGATCGAAAGTCAGTGTCGCGTTGTTGACGATGTCGCCCTGAAGGCTCGTCGTGTCAGCGATCAAGATGCCTTCGGCGATCGTGGTCCCGCCGGTATAGCTGTTGACGCCCGAAAGCCTGAGCGCGCCGGTGCCGGTTTTGGTCAAGCCGCCGGTCCCCGAAATGACACCGCTCGCTATGGCAAGTTGCGCGGGCGAGACGAAAATCGTGCCGTTGCCAGCGCCGAGCGACACACCGTTACCGATCGTTGTGGCGCTGGTCACGGCAAGCGCGCCGCCATCGAGGGTCAGCGTGCCGGTCGCATCACCGAGGGCGGCGCCGTCGGAAATCGACAAGGTTCCGCCGGTTACTGTCCAGGGCGTCGTTTCGGTGGTCGTGCCCGTGAGGGTCCAGGTACTTGTCCCGGACTTTTCGAAGGCCTCGAAACCCTCAAATCGCGGGGAGCCGAGCAGCGAGACATTAAACGTCTCGTCGGTCGACCCGCCCAGATCAAGCACGTCATCCGTGCCGTTGGCGACGACATTACCGATGATCGAGAATCCCGTTCTGAGCGAAAGCGTGTTCGAGCCGCCGGTGAATTCGATTGCGGACGCCCGAACCACCGTATCGCCGTCGAACCCGCCTTGCACGGTACCCGCGAGAACAATGCCCAGATTGGCGCCCTGTACGCCAATGCCGCCCTGCCCGGAAGCGCCATCGGGTCCGAAACCCCCATCGCCCCCATCGCCCCCGTCGCCACCAACGCCACCACTGCCACCCTGTACAGTTCCCAGAATGGTGAGAGCGCCGATATCGGACGCCAGGATGCCGGTCCCGCCGACGCCGCCTGCACCGCCATCGCCCTCGATGAAACCGGGCGCGGCATTTCCACCGTCGCCGCCATCACCGCCATCACCGCCCGTCACCTGCTCGGTGGCGCCGACCGTCAATGTATCCCTGCCGCCCTGGACCACGACGCCAATCCCGCCGTCGCCACCACCACCGGCATCGCCCCCGCCGCCGGTGGAAACCCCACCATCGCCGCCACTTCCACCCTGGCCACCATCTCCGCCTGTGGACGCGGGCAAGGTCACATCAGGATTATCCCCTGTGAGCACGAAACCAAAGCCGCCCGCTCCGCCGCCGCCACCGTCGCCACCCTGGCCGTCGCTGCTGTTGGTATCCGCGCCCGTGCCGCCCGATCCACCGGCACCACCAATCACGGGAGCGCCCGGACTGTCGTCAGCCACAAAGCCGGCAGCGCCCGCACCCCCACCCCCGCCGCTGGCGGCCGCAAAATTGGAGGTCCCATTGCCACCGTCGCCGCCGGAAGCGCCGTTCGAAGCGCCGCCCGCGCCCCCCGTCCCGCCCGCAGAAAAGCCGCCCGAACCGTTGCCGCGTTCGCCATTGCCGCCGTCGCCGGCACTTGTCACCCCAGCGCCGCCGCCGCCACCGCCGCTGCCAAAAGGGACGGAAAGATCACCATCGAGCCCCGCCTCTCCAGCCCCAGTGAGGCTTGATGCCCCGCCCGAGCCCTGATCGCCGCCCCCGTCCCCGCCGTCCGCGAAGGCCGGCATCTGCGCGAGCGCGAGCAGCGCTACGGTACTGAGCAGGGCGACACGGATCGCGCGGACACCCGGCCCACGCAGAACCCGCCCCGCAATCGCCATGCCTGAACCGCAAACACTTTCCGCTCGAACTGGCGCGCACGAGTGCGCCGTAGGCGTGGCCATCACCAATAGAGGATCGGTCTTCGGGTTCTTCAGAATAGGGTCGTTGCGCATATAAATCCCTTGGGCACGAGAGGCTCAATTTCTTGTTCTTGTGCGCGCGGCGAAGTGACCGCGCACGGCCGCGCGCAAGCGACAGGGTGCCAGCCTGCGCGCAGTCGTCCTTGGTTAATCGGGAAATTGTCGCTTGCGCCATCGTGGTGAGTTGCGTTTGCACGCAATGAGAAAAGACATGCACGCATTGGGCATTCCGCGGCCGGCAACGCGCTGAGGGCACCTCTCTTTCGGCTCTCGGGCCATTAGCCTGAAAGCCCCGATCGGCGAATCGAAGCCGGAACGGCATACTGGATCGGCGGCTGACCGCATCTTTTTTCCGCATCGGGCGCAGGTTCGCGCTGACAAGGAGAAAGCCGAGCGCGATCAGGACCAGACGATCACCGAGCGTGAATCGGAACGTCGCGCTGGAAGGGAGCGGTATGGATAAAAGGGGGGTGGTCCAGCCCATTCCGCTGCCACCAGACCCGAGCGCCCCGATTGTAGGCGCGCAAGGGAATGAAAGGCAGCGGGATGGGCACCGGGCACATTACTGCGCGGTGATACTTGCCGTCATCGACGGATGCACGACGCAGAAATAATCGAACGTTCCCGCCTCGGTGATGGTTATCGTGGCGCTCTGGCCCTGTGTCAGGCGGCCGGTATCGAACGAGCCGTCAGTGGCCGTCGCCGTGTGTGGTGCGCCATCGAGATTGGTGAAGGTGACGGTATCACCGACGGCGACCTCGAGCACCGGCACGGAAAACGCCATGCCCTGGATATCGACTGCGTGATCGGCCGCGAAAACCGGAGCGGTCAGCGCAAGAGCGAGCGCGAATGCGCCCGGAAAAATGTGACGAAAAGACAAGTTGGCACTCCTTGGGTTTGCAGTTTGCCCGCCGTTTCGGAAACAGCTCCATTGCGGCGCGGCCGCTCCTCCATAGTCAGTGGCCATGACAGGCGCGATGGGCCGAGCCACGATTGCACGCAATGAGAAAAACAATGCACGGACTGAAACATGTCCGGCCGATCGCCGCGTTTCAAGCCTGATAGAGTGACCCGCACATCCGTACGGCCGACCGGACAGACTGACAATGCCGGCCGGTCCGAACGTCCGGACAGGGGCAAGCTCGCCGCCTTGGCAATCGTCGCATCGGCCCGATCCCGTCCGCCTCCAACCCGAACCATGCTTTGAGAGTGCAATGTCGCGTACCGATCTGGCTGAACAATCGGCCCCTCCGTCGAAACTCAGGATCTTGACGACCCTTGTCAATGTGACGGCCATAGCCGGTGCCATCGCCATCATCCTTGCCCATCTTGTCGTACCCGATGCTGCGGCCATCCCCTTTTATGGCGTTCTGGTTATCGGATATGTCACCGGCAAGATCATTCTGGCCGAGATCTACCGCGCGCGGTTTGCCCGGGAGCCCCGCCGGAAAACCGGCGATCTCTCGATCGATGTGGCGATTGCCTTTTTCAACGAAGACCCCGAATTGATCCGGGCCAGCATAAGGAGTGCGCTGGCGCAGGACGATGTGCGGGTCGGGCGCGTCATCGCGGTCGATGACGGTTCGCGCTCGGCAAGCACTGCTGAACTCCTCACGCGTATTTTTCGCGATGAACCGCGTGTGCTGGTCATCCGGCATGAAACCAACACCGGCAAGCGTCATGCTCTGGGTGTCGCCATCGACCATATGATCTCGACCTACGCGGCGCTTCTGGATTCCGACACGGTCCTCGATCCGGCAGCGCTGGCCAATCTTCTCGCGCGCATGGATGACCGCACGGCGGCCGTCACCGCCAACATCAAGGCTCTCAATCGCAACGACAACTGGCTGAGCAAGCTCATCGACGCCCGCTACCGCAACGCCTTTATGGTGGAAAGGGCGGCGCAGTCCGTGATGGGCTCGGCGCTTTGCGCGTCGGGTGTCCTGTCGGTCTATCGCTCGGATTTCCTGCGGGAGGTGAAAGCCGAATGGGTGCAACAAAGCTTCCTTGGCGCGTCGGTGCAGTTTGGCGATGATCGGCGGTTGACCGCCCTGGCGCTGCGCCGGGGAAGGGTGGTCATAGCTCTCGATGCGCTCGCGTCCACCCAAGTCCCCACCAGCCCGCTCCAGTTCATCAAGCAGCAGCTTCGCTGGAACAAGAGCTTCCTGCGCGAATCCATGCTGGCCGTTAAGGACTTTGGCGTCCTCTCGTTCCCCGGCCTGCTGAGCTTTCTCGAGCTCTTCTTCTGGTTCTTCTATCTTTCCACAATCGCCAACGTGCTGTTTCTCAATCCGGTGGTGGGCGCCTGGTCGATCCTGGCCATCTGGATCGCCTATGTGATTGCCGCCGGCTTGTTCCGCAATGTCTCTTTGATCCTGCGCGAACCAAGGCTGGTGCTGCTCGCGCCCCTCTACAGCCTGCTGCACGTGGTCATCCTCACCCCGTTGCGGCTGGTTGCGCTGTTCACCATCCTCGACAATCGCTGGGGGACACGATGATCCGGCGCCCGCCGGTCCTTAAAGGGCGCCAGATGTCCGGTTCGGAAACGCGACCAAACAACCCCCGAGGTTTTTGGCGATCCGGAGAGCAGCGGAAATGCCCCAAACATCCCGATCAGTAGGCCGCCCAGTCCGCCATGCATCATATCCGGCGGCAAGCCGCTGGGTATGATGCGACTCGGCCGGCGCCGTTGGCGCTAACGCGATGGGAACGGTTGGCCTTTTGGAAGGATTGGCTGGGGAACCTGGATTCGAACCAGGACTAACGGAGTCAGAGTCCGGAAAGAAGCATTGAAAAATATAGCATTTTTTGCATTATGTCGCTGCCATGTCGCGCGTTGTCGCAAATGACCTAGAATATTGCGTCCAAAGCGTCGTCTAGTTCGGCTGAATCGTCGGTGCTTGGGAACAGGTGGCCATACGTATCGAGCGTCAATTGGATCGATGCATGACCCATGCGAGCTTGGACAACCTTCGGCGGCAATTCGAGGCCGCGACGGCTTTTCGGATTTATGCAAAACGACGCATAGAAGTGCCTGAGCGCGTGAAGTCCAGAATATTTCGGGACCATTATAGGTTGCCCGTTTTTGTCCTTTTCGTCAGTCTCGACGGTCACGCCAGCGGCCAACTGAGCCGGGTAGTACCACCGCTTTGTGATGTTGGCATAGTACTCGACGTTGCCAGCGCCGTTAGGAAATACCAAGTCCAGTTTGCCCGTTGGGCATTCTTTCTGCCAAGCTTTTAGGCTATCGCAAAGTCGCGAGGGCAGGGGAATCGCACGCTTTCCCTTTTTCGACTTTGGCGAACCGATCTTAAGTTGAGCATCGGCGCGCTGGCGTATCGCAACTGTCTTCGATTCGAAGTCCAGGTCAGGCCAACGAAGGCCGCGAAGTTCGCTACTGCGCATTCCGGTGAACGCGGCTGTCATGAGAAAAACGCGGGCCTTGCCAGAAGCGGCTTCGATTATGGCAAGGATTTCGTCCAAGGTTGGAATCTCAACGCCGACCTCAACGTCCTTCTCTTTTCGAGCTTCTACACGCTTGGCTGCCTTGTTTCTGGTTCGCCCCATCTCCTTGACGGAGTTTTGCACTACAAGGCCAAGCTCCTGAGCATTTGAAAGCAGGGCTCCAAGGCTAACCCGGACGGCGCGTACCATTGGCTTTGACTTGCCATCCTTGGCCAGCTTGTCAGTGAAAGCGCGCACAAAAGGGACGGTCACTTCATTGAGCCGATGGCGTCCAATCGCTGGCACAATATGCAACCTTAAGTGCTGCTCATATTGCGCAAGGGTGGAAGCTTCTAAATCGGCCTCAGCGCAGGATTCCAGCCAGTATTTACCGGCTTGCTCAATCGTCACTGTTTCGGAGTCCGCGACGTGGATGCGACCCATAACCTCGACATGGGTTTTTGAATCGAACGCTTTTGCATCTTTCTTCTTATCGAACGTCTTGAGGTGACGTTTGCCGTTCTGATCTGTGTATCGAACGACATAAGCCTCGCGTTCTTCGCCTTTGGCCGTTGTCCATTTGCGTGTTTTTACAGCCATTTCCATGTCCCTGCGGTCGATAGCTAAGCGACACTATCGACTAACGGACTTTGACGCAACATGAAAAATCACAGGCCGTAAACGCAAAAAATCCCGCCTAAGCGAGATTTTATCCAAACGGCATTGACAATCTAAAGTATATCGTGTATAGCTGCGAACTATGTGACAGTATTAATTGTCAATACGCAAATTCTTTCTAGCTTAAATTAAAAATAAGCGATGCAGGAAAGGAAGTCAACTTAAAAACAAAATTGGAAATATTTAAAATGGATAATTTAAAAAATGAAATTCTGGACGGGGCAGGGGCTATTGCCGAATTTTTATCTTTGCCTAAGCGTACAATATATCACTTTGCCGAAAACGGTACAATCCCAACGTTTCGCCTGGGATCGAAAATCATGGCAAGGCGATCAACGCTTTTAGCTTGGCTAGAAGCCCAAGAACATGCGGCTTCAAACCGTGTCGAGCGGGAGGCCGCGTGATGGATTGGCTAGACGAAGGCAATGACAGCCCTTGGGGCAACGTCGAGAGCGTTGAAGAAATTGCGCCGGGTATCTGGTGGATCGAAACCGATTATCATGGCGGCGTTAGCCTTGATGAAGATCGGCTATCCGAAGTTCCACAGCTTTGGCGTGATAATCTATTCGCGGGCGATGGCTGGTTTGAAGAAGATTGCGATTGGGTTCTAGCCGCAGCGCTTTTCCCTCACGCTTTTCCAGAACTGTCGTGGGCGCAGATCGCAGAGATTTTCGAGGACAGCTTTCCAGAATACGACCTGCCTAACCCGCCAGACGGCGAACGAAAGCAAGCCGCTTAACCCCGCGCCGGGCCTTCCGGCGCATTAAATAGCCGCTCCAATGGTGGGGCGGTCGAACCAAAAACGAACTGAAACAGACTAGGAGAAAGATATCTGAGTTCACAGATATAACTATATGGAAAATAAGAATTTTTATGACGAAACCGGCAGCAATTGGACTGCCACAGACAAGGATACGAATTACGATCCAACAAAGATGACGGCAGAGGCCATTTACGTATTTCTGACGCCAGAAGACGCACCGGCCTATGAAATCCATCGATGGCTTGACGCTGAGGGTCAAAAGCAATTCTCGACCATTCGATATAATGCGACCGGCCATGGCGCTCGATTGAGTCCAGAAGACAATTGGGTTTGGAAACATGGCAAGGGCGATCATCCCGATTTGCTCTATCGCGCCAAAGAGCTTCGAGAGTCCGATCCTCGCGCGCCAGTCGCGATTACAGAGGGCGAAAAGGATGCCGAAACGCTTCGTGCGAAGGGGATGGTTGCCGTTACAAACCCATACGGCTCCGGCAATTGGCAGCAATCATTTAGCGAGCAGCTAAAAGGCCGTGACTGCATCATTTACGAAGATAACGACGAAAACGGCAGGAAGCGGACTGCGAAAATTCGTCGGTCGCTTCGCAGTATGGCCAAGAGCGTTTCGGTTGTTCGCTTCGAAGACATGCCAGTGAATTCTGACGTTACCGATTTCTTTGAGGCTGGCGGAACGCTCGAAGAATTAAAGGGTCGGGTTGAGAAGCTAGACGAATTGATCTTTTACACGGTCAAAACCAAGGAAATGGTCGTTCAGATTGAGAACCAACTCATTCGGTCAGGGGCAGAGATATTTCAGTATATGGACGGCCTTTACCGCGTGATCGCGGACGATCCTATGAAGGGGCCTCTGCATCGCTTGAATGCAAACGGATTGCTCTATCACATCTCAGAACACTGCAATTTCGCCAAGTTTGAAACCCGTGGACGCGGCAACGAAAAGAAAACAGTTCAGGTTCCCGCGAAACCGACGAAAGAGCTTGCCGAATTGCTTTTGACTCGCCTCGGGTATTGGCAATTTCGCAAACTTAAGGGCGTCCGTTGGACACCGCTTCTTCGCGAAAACGGGGAAGTAGCGAAAACTCCCGGTTACGATCCGGAGTCGCAGTTTTTCCTAATTCTTCCTCCTGGCGAAATAGTGGTGGGAGATACCAGAGCAGATGCGGAAGCCGCGCTAGATATTCTCAACGGGCTTTTGAGAGAGTTTCCGATTGCTGAAACGGGACCGAAAAGCGTGGACCTCGCGGTTCTAACTGCCGGTCTTCTAACAGGGGTCGCGAGGCCGTCGATCAATGTTGCGCCGATGACCGCCGTTAGGGCTGGGGATTACGGCGCAGGGAAAAGCTATCATGGCGAGTTAATCTCCAAGCTCGCTCTTGGAAAGAGGGTGAAGCCGGTGGCATTTCCTTCGAGTGATGAGGAAGCCGAAAAAAGGCTAGGAGCGGCAGCGCTATCCGGCGATCCGATCATTTGTATCGACAACGCTAACGATGTCGTCAAAGGCGACTTTCTGGCACAGATCATCGAACGTCCAAGCGTGGCAGTTCGTATCCTTGGCAAAAGTGAAATGCCAGAAATCGAGAATAACTTCATGATTTGTGTGAATGGGGTGAATACGCTTTATCAGGGCGATTTGGTACGACGAACGGTACTTGCTAACCTCGATCCAAACATGGACCAGCCCGAAACAAGGAAGTTCGAACAAGAACCTCTCGCTATGATCGAGGCCAATCGCGAAAAATATCTTGGCTGTGCACTCACAATCATGAAGGCATATATCAAGCACGTTCAGGAGGGGGGCGACCGCGTAGAGCTTTCAGAATTTAACTCGTTTGGACAGTGGAGTCGGATGGTGCGAGAGCCGCTTGTATGGCTTGGTATGGGTGATCCGGTGGCTTCGATTAAAAAAGTGCGTGAAGAAGACCCCGAGTTGTTGGGCATCAAGCAATTGTTTGCCGCATGGCCGGAAAGGGAGGACGGCGACCGCAGTTTTCTTGCTGCTGATTTGATAAGCCGTGCGAACAAGGAATTCACATCGGCCAAACCCGATGCGGCCAATGAAAACGGGTCGAAAGCCATATCACCTGTCCTGCTAGAAATTGCTGGCGATGGCAGAGGCAGCATCAATCCCAAACGGCTTGGGCATTACCTTCGAAAAATCACAGGTCGAACTGTTGGTAAGCAACGCCTGATGAGCAAGACTGATCCGGTTACCAATTCCAAGGTCTATACGCTGGAAACGGTTGAAGCGAAGCAAGCCGCGTAAATCTACCGGGATGTTACCGGGATGTGAGAAAATACATCCCGGTAGAAAAAACCTCAATATATCAAGTAGTTAATAACTTTACCGGGATTGCCGGGTTCTTTTCTCTATCTAAGAAAGGAAAAGAGGGAAAAGAGAGAACCATTGTACGGCGGCGGGAGGGCAAAACAATCCCGGACATCCCGGAGGTTTGCTCCAATCGCCACTTAACCTTCTGAATTTAAACGCTTTTTTCTACCGGGATGCGGTTTTGCAACAACCCGGCGACTGATTAGGCCGGTTTCCCCTCAGATCACCCGCCAGTTCCAGCCGGGTAAGCGCAAGTTTTTACGGTATTATTTTACTCATTTTTGGACGGTTTAGCACAAGAAGTGCCCCCACGCCGGTCCCAGAGAGTGAAGAATTACCTTTCAAAGAGACCCCCCTTGGGGGAATTTGAATCCCCTGTTCGCTGGCAACTGTCAGGCTGCATCCGACCTACGTTGGGACCGTCAATCCTCTTTCAATTGGCTTTCCACGGCCTGCTGCGGGGCTCTGCGCTCATCGCGCCGGGCCTTTGCCGCTTGTAGTTTTGCAGGCTCAGTATAAAGCCGCGTCAGTAGCGCATGAGTGAAATCCAGCAGGTCATCAACGTCTTCTTTGGTCAGAGTGCCTTGGTGCGCTCCATCGTTCCCGTCTTGATGGATGCAGGTCGAAAGCTCCTGCAAGTCGGAAGCCAGGTATCGATGCTTAAACATCCACGGCAGTCTTAGCCCGAGGTCCCGACGGACTTTTGAGTTTAATCCTTCGGGCTGCTCTGCCTCAGCGGGCGGTAGCATTGGGCGTGTAGCTAAGTCGAGCGCTGTCCTAAACATCGTGCCAGCGGCATTCCAGCATTGCATGGCGGCACATGTTGCACCCTCGCGAAATACGGTCTCAATTTCATCCGGGAGGGAATCTGGCGGCTGTACGGTAGCCATATCTTTGAGGCTCACATGTCCAGCGATGGTAAAATGATTGTTGAGAGAGTCACCGAACGCCAATGGCCCTTTTTCGGCAATGATTTTGCGATCGTCATATTCAGATTGTCGCAGCACGAAGACGGTTGTTTTTAAACAATTGCGACATTGGCAAAAAACATCGTGATAGGTCACCCAATCGTGATCAACACGCTTGTTGCGCACAGAACTAAGTGCCGTGAAAGTTATCTGGTTTGCAGGGCAACGCGGGCAATCCGCGACGAGTTCAGCGGTCAATTTTTGATCCCCCAGTTTCTAGGCATGCGCTTCAAATGCAGGGAAAGTGATAACCGAACTTGTATGGCTCATGTGATGCCGAACAATGTGCGTGGTTTAGGGTTAGTCGCGCACTCGCTGAAATATGGAATTGCCAATGTCATCGTATGACCCGCTGACTAAACGGACCCTTCCCCGCTTATCTAGTTCTTTGAGCACGTCCGACCAAATAAGCGAAGCAAGCAGCGCGAACTTCCCTACCTTCATCGCACTCTCTTGCATCATGTCATCGTAGGACTCGAGAGCCTCGGTCGTCATAGTGCTTGCGTCTATCGTGGATGCCATACGTATCCCCTTTTCATCCATATCTGCGGGTAACCTTCGTCTAAATTTTCAAAGCATGACAGCAAAAAGGCGTCCCGAAGGACGCCTTTCGCCTAGAACCAATGGGTCAGAGATTTAACTACCGAGACCACCTTGGGGTGAAAAACCCACCCGAGTCGGACGCAGTAGTAATTTCCCGTCTCCGTCTGGCTGGTCTCGACCGTTACGAATGCGATCATGCCGCACTCCTATCGTTCGTGTGTCCGGCCCTTATAGTAGCCACCTAGACACGTCAGACCACGTTTGAGGGTTTTTTCCATTTTAGCCTTGGGGTGGTCCCTCAGACACGCGTGGCTATTTCGTTGCACAATATTGCGCTTGAAATGAGAGATAGGAACACTCCTTCGAGTTGGCAAGGTTACGGCCAACGAAAAATGGAAAGCGTTCTGCCTAGACTTCTGGCGTTTCCGCAAATTCCAGTGACACCATTTGATTTCTTTCTCTCATGGCCCATTCCCAGACCTTGAACATGGCCGCGCGGTAGGGGCCGACAAAGGCAGCGGCGGCATTGCCCTTTGCCATTAAAGCCCGCCCATAGGGCGACGCCCGCAATTGCTCGTTGGTGCGGTAGATAAAGAAGCCGCCTTCGCCCGCGAAAACGTCCGTTTGCGCTGCTTTCACAATACTTTCAAAATCGCGATACAGATCAAAAATCGCCCTCTTAACGTCCTGCGGCAATGGCCTACGGCCCGCCAGCAAGTCGCGCGCAAAGCGATCTGAGAACCCGCCTATCTCTGCCAAGTCCCTGGCCGAAAGACCAAGGTAGGAACACAAAGTTACATAAACCGCATCAGGCGGTGTGAGGGGTCTATTCATTTTTCTCTCCTGAGAGGCGCGGCCCTATGCCGTCTGCCCATGGGATAACGTTAGTTCCGTTTTCGGAACCTTGCAAGGCGTTTGCGATTCCAACTGGCAACTGCCCGTTAACAGTTGAATACAAGTAATTATTGCACTAACTGTCCATAATATTTAAATATTACTTGACAATTTCTTAAAATTGTGATATAAATACATCTGTTAGCTTAGTAAAGACCCCTTTGCATCTTGAACGGCTGACAGTCTCCAAATCTATGAATGTTCCCAGCGGCCAATCCTCTTGGCCGCTGGGCTTCGCTGTCCAACCCAAAAAATCAAAAAGAGGGAACCAACCCTATGACTCGTGAAGAATGGGCAAGCCTGCCCACAGGCTTTGACCCCGAATACAAAGTTTCAAATTTAGGTCGCGTCAAACGCGGTCGGTATTTCCTAGACCCTCATGCATTATCCATGCGCTGGTTTCGTAAAAGCGGCAATAAATCAGCCGGTTACTACCTGCGCATGCGGCAAAACGGCAAGCGGCCATATTGGGCTGTTGCCGATCTGGTGTTGCTCGCATTCCGACCCGATTTCGACGCGACTAGACACGCTGTCCATTTCAAAGATGGCGATCCGTGCAACGCGCGGTTGTCCAACCTGACATTCGGTCCAGCCGAATTTCAAAGAATCAAGAAGCGCATTGAAGCGCTCAAATCAATCGCCGCTTAAGCGGCCAATAACAATAAAATTAGGAGGATGCTCTATGCATACACAATATATTCATAATAAAGATCGCAACAGCGGATTTGATACTATCGACGGTTCAACCTCAGCCGCAGGAACCGCCTCTAGGGCAAGCGGTCCGGCAAAGGTGAAAATCCCGCCCGCGAAGGGTATTGGTTTCGCTCAGTTCGCGCTGGCTATCACTGCCGCCAAGGGCGATCCCATGGTCGCTTACGAGGTCGCCAAGCATAAACTGGGCGAAAGCCATCCAGTGGTGTTGTCCCTCAAAGCCGCCGTTTCGGCGGGCTCGACAACTGACGCCAATTGGGCTGGCCCGCTTTTCGAAACGTATCAGAGCTTCGCTGGTGAATTCGTAGATTTTCTACGGCCTCAGACCATTCTCGGCAAATTTGGAAAAAACGGCATCCCCTCTCTTCGCCGGGTTCCGTTTAATATTTCATTTCCTACCCAGACCAGTGGAGGCGAGGGATATTGGGTCGGTGAGGGTGCTGCCAAGCCCCTAACTGAGTTTGCGTTCGACCGTCTGACGCTTGGTTGGGCCAAAGTAGCCAATATCGCAGTCATCACAGATGAGCTTGCTCGTTGGTCTTCACCATCCGCCGAAAGCCTAGTCCGCGATCAACTGGCGGCTGCGCTTATTGCGCGGTTAGACACAGACTTTGTTGATCCCAATAAAGCTTTGATCCCTGACGTTTCGCCCGCTTCTATCACGAACGGCGTGACTCCCATTCCGTCGAGCGGGTCAGACGCCGAAGCGGTTCGCACCGACATCAAGGCGCTGATGGCCACGTACCTGGCCGCGAACAATGTCCCGGCAAATGCCGTCTGGATCATGCCGTCGATGACGGCGCTTTCACTGTCATTGATGACTGGCCCACTCGGTCAGTACGAGTTTCCTGACGTTCACATGGGCGGTGGCACTCTGTTTCGCTTGCCAATTATCGTTTCGGATTACGTTCCTGTCGGCACTGTCATTTTGGTCAATGCGTCAGACATTTTTTGCGCCGATGACGGACAGGTAAATGTGGACGTGTCTCGACAAGCCAGCGTTGAGATGAGTAACACGCCTATTTCAGACAGCACCACGCCAACCGGAACCAACCTCGTTTCGCTTTGGCAGACAAACTCAGTCGGTATCAGGGCAGAACGCTATATTAATTGGGCCAAGCGCAGACCTAGCGCCGTCGCCGTTCTCTCAGGCGTCCAATGGGGCGGAGCCATGGTGAGCTAATGGCCTTCCTCGATTTTTTTAAAAGAAAGAAGCTGCAACCTGCCGCGCCAACGCGCGGGGGTTGGTTTCCGCTTGTCAAAGAACCTTGGGCAGGCGCATGGCAGCACAATCGCGAATTGACCCGCGATGAATTGCTTACGCAACACGCGGTCTATTCATGCATATCGCTGGTCGCGAACGATATATCCAAATTAGAAATTGATCTGAAACGTCGCGACGAGAACGGGACTTATGTCCGCGTCGATGACCACCCTGTTTTTGGGCTGGTCCTGAAACGTCCGAACAAATTTCAGAATAGAATCCAGTTTGTGCAGAACTGGCTCCACTCGCTTCTGTCATCTGGCAACTGCTATGTGCTCAAAACCCGAGATAAGCGGGGCGTGGTCAATGGTCTTTATGTCCTAGACGTTGCACGAGTTGAAACGCTTGTTCATGAGCAAACCGGCGAGGTCTTCTATCGCTTACAAACGGACTCCCTTGCCGGGATCAACGCCAGCGAAGGCCAGACGGTCACGGTCCCGGCGTCCGAAATTTTGCATGACCGGATCAATGCTTTTTATCATCCGCTCATTGGCATCAGCCCACTGGCAGCGGCCAGTTTGCCGATTTTGTTGGGCCGTGAAGCGCAAACAGCCGCGACCAACTTCAATAGAAACAGCGGACGGCCATCGGGAATTTTGACGGCTCCCGGCGCGATTTCAGATGAGACGGTAGAACAAATCCGCCAGCACTGGTCCGATAATTATGGCGGAAATAACGCGGGTCGCGTGGCCGTCATGGCAGATGGCCTAACTTATCAGCCCTTCCAATCAGTCCCTGCCAGCGATGCTCAATTGCTACAGCAACTCAATTGGACTGCCGCAACTGTAGCGAGTGTTTTCCACGTGCCTGGCCATATGATCGGGGTGGGCGAAACCCCAAGCTACGACAACATAAATGCTCTCAACGAGCAGTACTATTCCCAGACCCTTCAAAGTCTGATCGAACAGATCGAATTGCTTTTGACCGAAGGTTTGAAGCTCCCCACCGGCCTTGTCGTTTCGTTCAATTTAGACGGCCTGTTGCGTATGGACGAGCTTTCGTTGGTCGAAAGCGAAAAGGTGGCCGTAGGCGCAGGGATCAAATCGATCAATGAGTCCCGCGCTAGGCTTGGTTTGCCGCCAAAGGCAGGTGGCGATGACCTCTACTTGCAACAGCAATATTTCAGCCTTGAAGCCTTGCAGAGACGCAATGGCCTTGCCGACCCTTTCAACACCGGCAACGGCACAAAGACACAACTCAACCTCTGGCAACTGGAAGCGGAGATAGCAGAACTAAAAAAGGAAAATAGAAATGCAGCATAAAAACCCAGATAACGCCGTTTTGGCCACGGTCATGGCCGAAGTGGTCGAGGCCATCGAGGCGGCTTTAAAACGAACCAACGACCGCATCTCAGCCCTCGAAAAGTCCGGCGGATTTACCGTTTTAGACGATATCGATTTTTCGATCACGCCAGCGCCGAACACCTTCGCAAAATATCGCGGGGGCCTTTGGCGGTTTGCCGATGGCGAGTGGCGCGTGGTCGCCAACGGTATTGAAACCGTGCAAATCGAGGAAACACCAGCCGGGGCGAAACTGACTCTGGAAAAGAGCGATGGCGGACGAGTCCACCAGAACCTGACTTTTTCCAAGCACTGAGGCCGCGATGAAACCTAGAAAAGAAAGATTGGGAACACACGCGACCCAGTGGCGGTGGGCTTACCTCGATAAGCGCTTTTACATGAAGCGCGACCCTGAAATTGCGGCCACCAGACAGCAGTTTAATGACGCATATTTTTTATGGGAAGACCCCCAAGAAACCGATCCCGCTGGCGTGATCGAAGGGCGCTTCGAGCTACAGATTGAGCGGCGTGGTTTTTATCCAGACAAGCCCTCGGGAATGATCACGGTAGAGGGCCAGCGCGTTCTCAATGTCCCGATCACGCGGGCCGAACGGAATAGAAAGCTGTTTGAAGCGCGCCGGGAGAAGGTGGCGGAAGCTGCACAATTTAGGGAAGTATAGAATATGCGCTACGGATCCCTTGGGTGCTGAGCAATATCCGGGGCAGGGCAGGAGCTAGGGCTATGGACTACTATGATGAAGGCGGGCACGTAAAAGATACCTTCGCCTATTTTGGTCGGGCCTATTTTATGGCGAACGCATTTGAGGCGGGGCTCGCTATTGCCTCAATGATTTTAGGTTTTCTAGCCGAAGAAAAAGCGAAGCTAGCCAGTGGTGAGCGTAAGGAGTTTGATCAGGACCAGTACGAAAAGGACTTTGACGCTTACATGGCAAGGCAGCATGCCCAAACGCTTGGCAATCTCATCAAGAACGTTAGCCGCTTTCCAGCTTTGGGGAATGACTTTCTGTCCTTGCTGCCAGAGGTAAAGGCAAAGAGGGATTTCCTCGCGCACCATTTCTTTCGAGTGCGAGCCGTGCCGTTTGCCTCGCGTCATGGCCGCGACCGAATGATTCAGGAACTCAGGGATATGGAGGAAATTTTTGAAAGGGCAGACAGCATGCTCACAAAGCTAATGAAGCCGCATTACCTGGAGATTGGCTTAGATGAGTCGAGGTCCAGAGCCATACAGGCGACCTTGCTTCGTGAGTATGCGGAGTCAAATGAGCGCTAGCGATGGATGGATTGACGTGTCGCGGGCGTGTCGCTCTCCGCTCCCTCCGTCCATTACGATTCCATACAAATCAATGACTTAGCGGCTCACTAATTCCGCGACATAGCGACATGATTTGATGGCTCGAAGTCGGAAAAAGGTAATGAAATCAAGTGGCTGGGGAACCTGGATTCGAACCAGGACTAACGGAGTCAGAGTCCGTGGGTCTACCGTTAACCTATTCCCCAGCAGAGGCGGCTGGCCGCGCGTTTCGCTCCGGGCGGAGCCGAAGGAAGTGGCGCCTGTTTAGCGGCACATGAGGGTGATTTCAAGCCCGCAATTTCACTTCTTTGTCACAAGTGTCGGTGCAATGGCCGGACGCCGGTTTGCCTGCGCTAATGGGTAACGGGAGCGCGCCAGGCGATGGCGCGGCCGGGGCTGTAACATCCCAGTGCGACAGTATTGGAATAATTGCCCGAGACGATCTGCACCTGGCCGTTGCCGCAATCGCCGACCACCACGCCCACATGATTGGCCATGACCATGATCGCGCCGATTTCGCCCGGGTCGGCCTGTTCGCCGTAACTGGCGAAATCCCGCGCCTTGTTCGAGCCGGTCGGGAGCAGGCCCGCGCGGGCGAGAACCGTATCGAGATAGCAGGCGCACCAACGCCCCGGGCAGCCCGAAGGGCGTGCGCTGCCCAGTTCGCTGAGCATGACATTTATGACCGTCTGCTGGTCACGGGCGTTGGCCGGAACGGCTATCGCCGACGCGGCGCAGATGGCAAGCAGAAGCGGCAAGACAATACGCATCACTTTAGTTTTGTCCCTGGCTGGACTCGGGCACGTAAAGCCAGTGCACTGGCATGGCCGGTCTGTGTTTTGGTCAAGTCATCGGCAGAACATCCGCGCGGGAGGCGGACGAACCAATGCGGGATTATTTCCGCATGCCGGCGGGCTCATTGCATCGCGACGACGCGCGCGGCCACGCTCACTTGCGGCCCCCTCCCGTGAACCGGGCATAAACTGGAGTTTTGTGGCGATATCTGGGCATGCGGCATGCGCGGGGAGGGGGTGCGGCAATCGTTGCGTTGCGGGCCGCGATGGACTACCGTCGATCCGAAACTGAAATGATCTGCCTCGGGCGCCTCTTATTGAAGCCATTGCGGGCCTTTTGCCTGCCTTGTGCTCCCCTCGGCGACCGGGCAGCACGGAGAAACCGAGTTGACCGATTCAAGTCGGTCCACCGCCCTGTCGGCGGCTCCTGCGTCTCTGCGTGAGCGCACAAACGAGCCCGTGCGGCATGAACGCGAAGACGCCAAGGCGCAACCGGGCGCAAAGCGGGCAACGCGGTGGACGTCCCAACCCAAATCTGCGGGGCAGCGGAAAAAACGCGCGCCCACTTACGCGGCGCTGGACCTGGGCACCAACAATTGTCGCCTATTGATCGCACGCCCCACGGAAAACGGGTTTCGCGTTCTTGATGGCTTTTCGCGCATCGTCCGGCTGGGCGAGGGGCTGAGCCAGACCGGCAGGCTGTCTGAAGCGGCGATGGACCGGACAATCGAGGCGCTCAAGATCTGCAAGGGCAAACTCGCCCAGCACGAAGGGGTGAGGGCGCGCATCATCGCCACCGAAGCCTGCCGCTCGGCCAGCAATTCGGCGGCGTTTCTCGCCCGCGTCAAGCGCGAGGTCGGTCTGACGTTCGAGGTTGTCGATCGCAAGACCGAGGCGGAACTGGCCGTGACCGGTTGTGCCGATCTGATCGAAACCGACGCCCCGGGCGCCATCCTGTTCGATATCGGCGGCGGATCGTCCGAATTGGCCTGGCTCGATTTCCGCGGCGGGCGCCCGCGCAACCAGGGCAAGACGTCCGCCTCGATCCGCTCCTGGCAGTCCTTGCCGGTGGGGGTGGTTTCGATTGCCGAAAAATTCGGCGGCGTCGATGTAACGCCTGAGATCTTCGAGGCCATGGTTGGCCACGTGACCGACCAGCTTCGTCATTTCCGGGGCCGGGAAAAACTGCGCGGCATGCTGGCCAGTCATCCGGTACATTTTCTGGGCACGTCGGGCACCGTGACCACGCTGGCCGGGCTCTATCTGGGGCTCGAGCGCTACGAACGCTCCAAGGTCGATGGGCTGTGGATGCATGCCGACGACGTCGACGCGACGATGCGCGTGCTTTTGGCCATGAGCTATGACAAGCGTACGTCCAATCCGTGCATCGGCAGGGAACGCGCCGATCTGGTCATCCCCGGCTGCGCTATTTTCGAGGCCATTCGGCGCGAATGGCCGTGCCAGCGCATCAGGGTTGCGGACCGCGGACTGCGCGAGGGCATTCTGATTTCAATGATGTCGGAGGATCGTGTCTGGATGCGCGGCCGGCCCGGACGCCGGCGCAGGGGAGGCGGTAATGCCAAATAAACCCACAGGAAAGGGGGCTGGCCGCCGCGGCGACCGCGACCTCAAGACCCGCGTCAAGACGGCCAAGAAGCGCACCACCTCATCGACGCGGTGGCTGCAGCGCCAGCTCAACGACCCCTACGTGGCCCGGGCGCGGGCGGAGGGGTGGCGGGCGCGTTCGGCCTACAAGCTGCTCGAACTCGACGAAAAATATGAGTTGCTCAAGCCTGGAATGCGCGTGGTCGATCTCGGCGCAGCCCCCGGCGGCTGGTGTCAGGTGGCGGTCAAGGCGGTGAAATCGGACCCCGAAAATCCAACCGTGGTCGGTATCGACTATCTGGAAATGGACCCGGTGCCCGGCGCCGCGCTGCTGCAGAAGGATTTCACCGACGAAGACGCCCCCCAAGCCCTGTTCGATCTGCTTGGCGGGCACAAGGCCGATATCGTCCTCTCGGACATGGCGGCACCCACGACGGGCCACAAGCCGACCGACCATCTGCGGATCATTGCACTCGTTGAAATCGCCGCCGATTATGCGCTCGATGTGCTGGCCCCGGGCGGCACCTTTGTCGCCAAGGTGTTTCAGGGCGGCACCGAACATGAACTTCTGGCCATGCTCAAGCGCAATTTTGCCACCACCTTCCACGCCAAGCCGCCCTCGAGCCGTTCGGAATCGGCGGAGACCTATCTGATCGCGCGTGGTTTCAAGGGACAGCGGCAGGACTGAACTTCAAAACCGCCTCCACGCCGTTCTGCCGCCTCAAAAACGCGGTGAGCGGCCCTCGTAGCCTTGCTGTTCGGCTTTCTCCAGCGCGGCCTGTCGCTGGGCCGCGGTGCGCTGTCCCGAGATGTCGCTGCCCGCCTCCTTTTCCAGTCGCACATAGGGCACGATTGCGAGCAGGGACACGGCGGCAATCACGAAAAAGGCCGTGTGGAAATCGTCCACACCCAGTGGTTGGCCGCGCAGATGGCTCGAAACCTCGAGCACGCCGCCGGCCGTAGCCACAGCGAGCGCCGTAGCAATGGGGCGCATGACGGCGTGAATGGCGGTGGCCGGGCCGGCCTCCTCCTCATCGATATCGGCGAAGGCCAGGGCGTTCTGACCGGTGAAATAGAGCGAGCGTACGATGCCCACGACAAAGATCACCACCATCATCACGATGATCGGGGTCTGGGGCACGAAAGTGCCCTTGATTGCAAGCCCGAGTGCCGACAATACGCCAGCCGTCATCAGCGCCGTGCGGAAGCCGATCCGCTGGTAGATCGGTTTGGCGATGAACTTCATGCACAGGGCGCCGATGGCGCCTACGAATGTAATCATGCCCGATTCGAACGGGGTGTAGCCGAAGCCGACCTGCAGCATGAGCGGCAGGAGAAACGGCGTGGCGCCCGCACCGATCAGAAAGATTGAGGTGCCGAGCACCACGGCGCGGTAGGAGGGGTGCAGGAACAGGCGGGGATCGAGAAGCGGGTGCTCGATACGCAGCGCATACGGGACATAGACGGCCGCGGCCACCAGACCGGCAAGGGTGGAAACGGCGGCCACCCAGATCGGCAAGACCGGCATGGAAAGCAGCGACAGCCCGAAAACAATGCCCGAAAAGGCGATGGCCGAAAGGAAGAACCCGGGAAAGTCCATGGGCCGTCGAGCGGCGGACTCCACTTCAGGGAGATATTTGGTGATGAGCACAACTCCCACCAGCCCGATCGGCACGTTGACGATGAAAATCCAGTGCCAGGACAGGAATGTGGTCAGGAACCCTCCGACCGGCGGGCCCAGGGTCGGGCCGATCAGCGCGGGAATGGTCAACCACGCCATGGCATTGACCAGGTCCTTGCGCTCGGTGGTGCGCAGCAGGATCAGACGCGCGAGGGGGCTCATCATCGCCCCACCCATGCCCTTGAGGAATCGCGCCATGATGAATTCGGGCAGGGACGAGGAGAGGGCGCAGGCGATCGATCCGACGATGAATACCAGAATTGCGGCGCGAAACACCGTCTTGGCGCCGAACTTGTCGGCCAGCCACGCGCTGATCGGAATGAAGATGGCCAGCGCCACGAAATAGGCGGTGAACGCCAGTTTCAGGGCGACGGGCGTCGTGCCGATATCGGCGGCGATGGCCGGCAGCGAAGTGGCGATGACTGTCGCGTCCATGTTTTCCATGAACAGGGCGACCGCCAGGATGAGCGGGATCAGACGGGACAATAAACCGGACCGGGATGGAAATTCTTCTTCTTGGCCGCATCATTGCCGCTTAGGCTGTCCGTGACAATGCGCGCAGAGGATAATTTCCACCCTGCGAACCTTTCGCCGGTCCCGCGCGTTGATGCAACGGGTTTCACCGATCGGAAACGAACAATGCCTCAACGCCGCTTTTATCTCGTTCTCAACGTCAATTCGGGCACGGTCCAGGCGCTGGGCGTGACGTCCGACGACCTCAGGGCGATGTTTGCCGAGCACGGCATGGAGGTGACCATCGACGCCGACCCCGATGCCCAGTTGTCCGACCGGATCGAAAGGGCCATCCACAGCGACGCCGATACCATCATCGCCGCGGGCGGAGACGGCACGGTTACCGCCCTGGCGACCGCAATTATTCAATCGGACAAGAATCTTGCCATCCTGCCGCTGGGAACGGCCAATCTCCTTGCTCGCGATCTGGGTGTGCCCCTTGATCTCAACGAGGCGGTAAGGGCCCTGCGCGACATGGAACCGCTGGCCATCGATGTTTCGGAAGTCAATGGCGTCATTTTCCTGCACAAGGCCGTCATCGGCGTCATTCCCGAACTGGCTGCGGGCCGGGAATATATCCGCGGGCAGGGTGTGGGGGCCAAGATCGGCTTCATGCGTTATTTCTTTCGCCGCATTTCAAGAGCCCGCCGCCTCGCACTGGAAATCACCACCGGAGATGGCCAGTCTCGCGTCGAACGGGTGCAGGCCATAGCGGTTGCCTCGAACGCCTATGACGAAGGATTGGGCAGGTTCTTCCATCGCGACAAGCTCGATACGGGTCTCTTGACCATCTACGTCCTGCGCCACCTTACGGTCGGCGACGTTTTCAGATTGGCCACCGGCATGCTGGCCGGCCATTGGCGTGACTATGAGGCGCTCGACATTTCAACGGCGCGAACCGTCACCATCCGTTCAAAAAAGCCACGGCTTCAATTGATGATCGATGGCGAAGTTCAGTCCATGGAGGTCCCCTTGCACTTCAGCATTTACCCTCGTGCCCTCTCGGTGCTGGCGCCGCTTCAGGCCGTCAAGGAAGAGATCGCCGAAGAACAGTCCGAGGCTGCCACTCAGCCAGGAGCCGCGGGGCAGCCCGCCTGATGCGACTTGTCCATCTCTCCGACCTGCATTTCGGACATCACGACGAGGATGTCGTGGCCTCGATGGCTGCCGAAATCGCCGCACAAGACCCCGACCTCATCGTCGTTTCAGGTGATTTTACCCAGATTGGAACGGCGTCCGAATTTGCACGGGCGCGCGAATTTCTCGATGAGCTGCCGGCGCCCTTCATCTCGGTCCCCGGCAATCACGACGTGCCCGAGCGCAATCTCATAAAGCGCTTTCTCAATCCCTATGGCCACTACCGCAGATATATCGACAACGAACTCGAGCCGTTCTTCCACGATAACGGCGTCGCCCTGGCCGGGCTCAAGACATCGCGCCGCGCCAATATCCATTCGCTCAACTGGTCCGATGGCGCCATCAGCAAGAACCAGCTCGAACGGCTGGAAGCGCGGTTTGCGCGGGTGCCGGCCGAAACCGTAAAGGTCGTGATCGCCCACCATCCTCTCATGCATCCAGAAGAGCCGATGGTTCGCCATCAGAACAAGGTCCGGCGGGCAAACAAGGCCCTCAAGGTCTTTTCGCGTATCGGCGTGCGGCTGGTCCTCTCGGGGCACTTCCACATGTCTTATGTGCGACGTCACGCTCATGCAGGCGAGGTGCGCGAGGCGGTGCCGACCGGGCCGCGCGAGAGCAGCGAGGGCCACATTCTGGTCGCTCAGGCCGCTTCGACCACCTCGACCCGGCTGCGGGGCGAGCCCAATGCCTACAACCTCATCGACATCGACGGGCAGGCGATAACCATAAGAGTGCGCGAGTGGCTGGGAGAGGGCTGGACGACCCGGGAAAAGGCACAGGAGTCGGCGTGAGACGCACGCTCGACCTGCGCACCGGCAAGCCGGTCTGGCTCGGCTACCGGACGACCAAAATCCCCGAACATCCTCTTGAGCGCGACATCAGAACCGACGTTCTCGTCGTGGGGGCGGGGATATCGGGCGCCATGACAGCCGACCTGCTTACCCAGGCGGGTCACGATGTCGTGGTGATTGACCGCCGTGGAGCGCGTCGGGGATCAACCCCGGCCACGACCGCGCTCGTCCAGTATGAAATCGATATGCCGCTTCTCGAATTATCGGCCAGCATCGGAAGCGAAAAGGCCCTGCGCGCCTGGCGTCGTGCCCGGCTGGCCGTGCTCAACCTCAAGAGTCGCATCGAGGAATTGGGGATCGATTGCCACATGGTCCCGCGTGAGACCCTCTATCTCGCCGGCAACGTGCTGACCGGCACCGCGCTTCGGGAAGAGGCCCAGGCGCGCGCCGCGGCCGGTTTGTCGGCCCGCTATCTCACCGCCGGGCAATTGGCCGACGCCTACGGCATAAAGCGGGAGGGGGCCATCGCGAGCCGGGACAATCTCGCCCTCGATCCGGTGAGGCTCACGGCCGGCCTGCTCGAAAGATCCATCGCGCGCGGGGCGCGGCTTCATGCCCCCGAGGAAGCTGTCGATTTCGTCCAGAGCGCCGACGGCGTTCGCGTGTCCATGAAATCAGGACACCGGATCGAGGCCGGCCATGTCGTTCTGGCGACCGGATATGAACTTGCCGATATCGTCAAAGATACGCGGCATCGAATCATTTCCACCTGGGCCATCGCAACCGGGCGCCAGCGCAAATCGGCTCTCGTTCCCGGTGAGCCGCTGATCTGGGAAGCCTCCGATCCCTATCTCTATCTGCGCACCACCCATGACGGGCGTATAATTTGCGGCGGTGAAGATGCCGGCTTCGAGGACGAGGAAAAGCGCGATGCCCTGCTGGCCGAAAAGACGGCACGGATATCCCGAAAGCTCGCAAAGCTGTTGCCCGCAATAGATCCTGAGCCGCAATATGCGTGGGCGGGCAGTTTCGGAAACACCACCACCGGGCTCCCACTGATCGGGCCGGTGCCGCACCGGCCAAGGATATTCGCGCTGATGGGCTATGGCGGCAACGGCATCACCTTCTCGCGCATTGCCGCGGAGCTGATCTCGACGGCGCTGGCCGGTCGAATCGATGCCGATGCGGATATTTTCGCGTTTTGACAGCCTGCCCAATCGGGCCCGCACCAGCGTCATATCAGGCTTTTTTTGTCCAATGCGGCCCGCGCAGGCTGCCAACCGACCTCAAAACCGCTTTTATCGCGTTGACAAGTGAGGGTGTTCCCAGTTTATCGGGCGACACTCACATCAATTTCCGAGAGGCTGCATGCGGCTTGTTTTCGTAATCCCCGCCTATAATGAAGAGGCAATGATCGGTCAGTGCCTCGATGCGGTGATGGCTGAAATCAGGCGCAGCGGGCATCCTGCGGACGTGATCGTGGTCGACAATGCCTCGACTGACCGCACCAATGAGATCGCTTCGTCATACGCCGGGGTGACCGTGGTCAAGGAAACCAACAAGGGGTTGGTCCATGCGCGTGCGGCTGGATTTGCGGCGTCCGCGGGCTACGATCTCGTTGCCAATATCGATGCCGATACCATGGTGCCTCCGGGCTGGCTGACCACCGTTTTCGATGAATTTGAAAAACAGCCCAAACTCGTCTGCGTGTCCGGCCCCTATCATTATTACGATCTCAAGCGATCCCAGCTCGCGCTGGTCGAGGTGTTTTACTGGTTCACCTACCTCACCTATATCGTCAACCGCTTCGTCCTGCGCGTCGGTTCGGTGATCCATGGCGGCAATTTTGTCTTCCGGCGCTGGGCGTGGGAGCAGGCCGGCGGCTATGACCGCACCATCGCTTTTTACGGGGAGGACACCGACGTTGCCGTGCGGCTCTCCAGGATCGGTCCGGTCAAATGGACCCACAGGCTGCGCATGAACACTTCGGGCCGTCGGATCGAGAAGGAGGGCATCATCCGGACCGGTCTGGTCTATGCCAAGAACTTCTTTTCCATGACGTTCAGGGGAAAGCCGGCCACGGTCGACTATCAGGACATCCGCGAATAAAAAGTCTATGCCAGCGTGTCGGGATCGGCGATGCTGATCCGTCTTAATTCTGTGGGGCCGATTGCCCGCCAGAACATTTGAGGACGACACAATGCCCAAGATGATATTTCTCAATATCCCGGTCTCTGACCTCGCCGTCGCGACCCGTTTCTACGAGGCCATCGGCTGCACCAGGAACGAGATGTTCTCCAATGACGATGTCTCGTCCATGGTCTGGTCCGAGGAAATCGTATTCATGCTTCTCACGCATGCCTATTTCTCGACCTTTACGACCAAGACCATCCCTGACGCCCATTCGACGGCGGGTGTCCTGATTGCGCTGTCTATGGACAGCCGCGAAGCGGTGGATGATATCAACAGACGCGCGGCCGAAAACGGTGGCAGGACCGACATTCGCGAAACCCAGGACCTGGGCTTCATGTACGGCCGCGCCTTCGAAGATCCCGATGGGAACATCTTCGAACCGGTCTGGATGAACATGGACGAGGCGTCGGGCGCTCAATAGGGGAGGATCGATATGTCCGATACCCACGAGATAGGCTGTGATTGCGGCCAGGTGTCCCTGACCCTCCACAAGGAACCGTTCATTTCCACGGAATGCCACTGCACGAGTTGCCGCACCGCGGGCGAAGCGCTCGCGGCGCTGCCCTTGGCCCGCCCCATGCTCAGCCCCAACGGCGGCACCCCCTTCGTCCTTTACCGCAAGGACAGGGTCGTGTTCGACAAGGGGCTGGACCTGCTTGCCGCCTACCGGATCAGGACGGACTCTCCAACGCGCCGCGTCCTGGCGTCATGCTGCAACACGGCGATTTTCCTGGAGTTCCAGCATGGGCACTGGCTCAGTTTCTACAGCAGCCTGTGGCCCGAGGGCTCATTGCCGCCACCGGCATTAAGGACGGTCGTTTCCGATCGCCAGGGCTTGCCGCCGCTGGATGACGACATTCCCGCAGGAAAGCTCAGGACGGCGGGCTTTTTTGCCCGGCTGTTGGGCGCATGGATCGCCATGGGGTTCAAATCGCCGGTCATCGCGCTGTCACAGCCCGACAAGACCCTTGCAGATATTGCTGCATAGAGCCGGATCGAGGCGGGCGGCAATGCCGCTACGCCTCCTCCAGTTCTCCCAGGATCGTCGGGATAAGCTCGCTGACCGTGGGGTGAATATGCATGATGCGTTTAAGGTCCGTATAGCTCATGCCTGACGCGATCGCGTCGAGCAGCACATGGATCGCCTCGTCGCCGCCAACCCCGAAAATCGCCCCGCCGAGAATTTTGCCGCTGTCTGCGTCGACGACGGCCTTCATATAGCCGGCGCTTTCACCTTTTTCCTTGGCACGCGACACCCGCGTCATGGGGCGCTTGCCGACAAGCACGCGATGGCCGTGCTTTTTGGCTTCTGCCACCGTCATGCCGGCGCGGCCCAGCGGCGGGTCGGTGTAGAGGGCATAGGCATCGGTTCGCGCCTCGACCGAACGGTTCGCGCCATCCAGATTGTCGGCCACGATTTCGTAGTCGTTATAGGCCGTATGCGTGAACGCGCCCCGTCCGTTGCAATCGCCCACCGCCCAGATACCCTCGACAGAGGTTTCAAGCCGTTCATTGGTGATAATATAGCCCCGGTCGTTCGTCGCGATGCCGGTCCTGTCGAGCCCGAGATCGTCGGTGTTGGGCTTGCGCCCGATGGCCACGAGCACATGAGAGCCTGTGATCGCCGGGGCACCCTCCGTGCAATTGACTTTCACGACGGGGCCTTCGCCGGACCGTGAGAAGGCGATGCAATCGGCATTGAGCCTGATGTCGATGCCCTCGGCGGTAAGAATGTCGGCGACGGTTTGCGAAGCGTCTTCGTCTTCGCGTTTGACCAGCCGGTCGCCGCGCTCGACTATGGTGACCTTGCTGCCGAACCGGGCAAACATCTGCGCGAATTCCAGCCCGATATAGCCCCCGCCCACAACCACGAGATGGCGTGGCACCTCCGACAATTCCAGAATGGTGCTGTTGGTCAGGATGTCGATATCGTCGATGCCCGGATAATCGGGAATGACAGCACGTCCCCCGACATTGAGGAAAATGCGCGGCGCTTCGAGCGTGCGCTCGCCCACGGTGATGGAATGGTCGTCGACAAAGCGCGCGTGCCCCTCGATCAGCGTTAGGTTTTCGGTCCCGGTCAGCCAGTCGCGAAGGCCCGAGCGGGACGCTTCGACCACCCCGTCCTTGCGGCGCCGGACCGCCGCCATATCCACAGCCACCGGCCCGGAAAGCGTAACGCCATAATCGGCCGCCCGGCGGGCCATATGGGCGGCATAGGCGCTTGCCACCATGGTCTTGGTCGGCGTGCAGCCGGTATTCACGCATGTTCCGCCCAAAAGCTTGCGCTCGATCAGCGCGACCTTTTGGCCTTGCCCGGCCAGCCGCGCGGCAAGCGATGGGCCGGCCTGGCCCGCGCCGATAACGATGGCGTCGAACCGCTCCGTCATGCCGCCAGCCACACGACAAGCAGGGCGAGGATCACGGCGATTGCATCCTCGAGCAGCGCGATGGGCCGGTCGTTGCCGCCATTGGATGCCACGAGGCGTCTCCGGGCTTCATAGCCACCCAGCGTGCCGATGATCGCGCCGACGATCCCCGCGATGGCCCCGCCGATCCACATGCCCGAGGGCAGGCCGAGAACGCCGCCCGCCAGCGCGCCCATGACGACCCGGGCACCAAACTGGACAGGCACCTTGCGGCTGGGCGTCTGCGGCAATTGGTCGGTGACGAATTCGCCCAGCGCGACCAGTGTGAAGATCACAAGCGCAATCGGATGGCCGAGAAATGCAAACGGCGTGGCCGACAGGTCGATCCAGCCCAGAAAAGCCGCCAGACTCAGGGCCGCGGCCGGCGTCATCGCCCGCAACCCTGCAACAATTCCAAGTACGAGAGAAAAGAGGAAGATCATGTCCATGCCCTCAAATTGAAGCATCCAGATTAGCACCTGTTCCGGTGCGAAGCGAGATGGGATGGCGTCACCCACTTCCCAAAGTCCTGACTCGGTGTTAATGACCCTCGCCAACCCAAAGCCGGTGTGAGTCTACCTCCCGCGCCGGCCAAGCGGACAATGCGGGCACGGCGGATCGGTCATAAATCCGATGGCGCGGCACGCTAAACCATCGACATTCATCCGTTCCATGATGAAGGGCACGAAAGGGGCTGGCCTTGGCGAAGATTATTTCCTCAATCACTGGTGATGCGGCACTGACATTTGACGACGTGCTGCTCCAGCCCGCCCGTTCGGACGTGCTGCCGACCGATGTCGACATCAGGAGCTATGTCACAAAGGACATAGCGCTCAATCTGCCGATCCTGTCCTCGGCCATGGACACCGTCACTGAAGCCGGTATGGCGATTGCCATGGCGCAGGCGGGCGGGATGGGCGTGATCCACCGCAACCTCACCCCCGAGCAGCAGGCCGAACAGGTCAAACAGGTCAAGCATTTCGAATCCGGCATGGTGGTCAATCCCATCACCATCGGCCCCGACGCGACACTGGCCGATGCCTATGCGCTCATGGACCGCTACAAGATTTCCGGTATTCCCGTGGTCGCCAATGGCGGCACCGGCGGGCGCAATAACGGCAAGCTGGTGGGTATCCTCACCAATCGCGACGTGCGCTTTGCCTCCAACGATCGCCACAAGATTTCCGATCTCATGACCCGCGACCAGCTCATCACCGTGCGCGAGGGCGTGAGCCAGGAAGAAGCCAAGCGGCTTTTGCACCAGCACCGCATCGAAAAGCTGCTCGTCGTCGACGAGCACAACAACTGCATCGGGCTCATCACCGTCAAGGATATGGAAAAGGCCCAGCTTCACCCCTCGGCCATCAAGGACGCGCAGGGCCGCCTGCGGGTCGCCGCCGCTTCAACAACGGGCGACCAGGGTTACGAGCGCTCCATGGCGCTGATTGAAGCCGGCGTCGATCTGCTGGTTATCGATACCGCGCACGGCCATTCCGTCCGTGTCGCCGAGGCCGTCGAACGCGTCAAGCGCGAGAGCAATTCCACCCGTATCGTCGCCGGCAATGTGGCGACCGCAGAGGCGACCAGGGCGCTGATCGATGCGGGCGCGGATTCGATCAAGGTTGGCATCGGCCCGGGCTCGATCTGCACGACCCGCATCGTTGCAGGGGTCGGCGTGCCCCAGCTTGCAGCCGTGATGGCTTGTGCCGAAGAGGCCGACAAGCAGGGTGTTCCGGTGATCGCCGATGGAGGCATCAAGTTCTCGGGTGATCTGGCCAAGGCACTGGCCGGCGGCGCATCCGTGGCTATGGTCGGCTCCCTGCTTGCCGGCACCGATGAAAGCCCCGGTGAGGTCTATCTCTACCAGGGGCGCTCCTACAAATCCTATCGCGGCATGGGCTCGGTCGGTGCCATGGCGCGCGGCTCGGCGGACCGCTATTTCCAGCAGGAAGTCAGCGATCAGATGAAGCTGGTGCCCGAAGGGATCGAAGGCGCTGTGCCCTACAAGGGGCAGGCCGGTGCCGTTTTGCATCAGCTCGCCGGCGGCTTGCGGGCCGCCATGGGCTACACCGGCGCCAGGGATCTCGAAACTTTCCGGCGCGAGGCCACGTTCGTCAAGATAAGCTCCGCCGCCTTGGGCGAAAGCCACGTCCATGACGTGACGATTACACGCGAGAGCCCCAACTATCGCGGAAAGTAGCCTCATGAGTCTCGCCACCCTGCTGATCCTGCTTGCGCTGTGGATGCAGGGTGCGCTGACCCTGGCGCTGCTTTTTGTCCTCGGCCGGCGACGTGTGCCGCTGGTCATGGAAAAGAAGATAGCGGTGCGCGATATCGCGCTCGACAAGAGCCCATGGCCCGAGACGGCGAGAAAGGCCTCCAACGCCGTCGACAACCAGTTCCAGCTTCCGGTGCTGTTTGCGATCGGTATCGGGATCGCGCTCTATCTCGGCGCGGGTTGGCCGGAAGCGGTGCTGGCCTGGGCGTTCGTTGCCAGCCGGATTGTCCACGCGGCAATCCATGTTACGTCCAATCACGTCTATAGGCGCTTCTTCGCCTATGCTTTCGGCTTCCTCGTTCTCATCGCACTCTGGATTACAATCCTTGTGCGTCTCGTCCTCGCATTTCAAACGGTCTGACCTATGGCTCTGGCAACGCGTATCGACACCATTTTCGTTCCGGCACTGGATACCGACGGTGCCGCCAAATGGTACGCCCGCATGTTTTCAATGACCGAGATATTCCGCTCGGGCGGCTATATCGGGCTGCGGTTCGATGACGGAGAAGCAAAGGCAACCGCCCTGACGCTGATTCCGACCGATACGATCAGCAACACTTATGTCGCGTTCAATCTCTTCAGCCCCGATCCGGAGGCGCTCCGAAACGCGCTCATCGCCGATGGCCGGGAGGTGACGGAGATCCACGACGCCCCGTCAATGCGTTGGTTCGATTTTATCGATATCTCCGGTGTCCGCGTCAACGTCTGTTCGTTTGGCGAGGCAAACTGATGCGTCTTCCCGGACGAATGGCCGCTGCCATCGAAGTGCTCGCCGATATGGAAGCGCGCAAGCGGCCCGCTTCTGAAGCCCTCAAGGGCTGGGCACTCGAGCACCGTTTTGCAGGGGCGGGCGATCGCGCCGCCATTGGCAACCTGGTTTACGATGCACTGCGCAAGCGGGCCAGCCATGCCTGGCGCATGGGCGAAGATACGCCCCGCGCCCTGGTCCTCTCGGTTGCGGTCAAGGACTGGAATCAGGACATTAACGCTCTCAACCAGGACTTCAGCACCGACAGGTTCGCACCGGAATCGATTTCGGAGGCCGAGGCGCTAAGGCTTTCTTCCGACTCTGTTTTTGACGCCGCGCCCGATCACGTGAAGGCCGACGTGCCAGAATGGCTGGCCGCGCCACTCGAGCGCAATTTCGGTGCCGATTGGGTCGAACAGGGCAGGGGCATGGCCACACGCCCGCCGCTCGACATGCGCGTCAACCGTCTGAAAGCCGAACGCACCCGTGTGGAAAAATCCCTTTCCCGCTTCGCCCCGCAGCCAACCGCCATTGCGCCGGACGGCCTCCGCCTGCCATCCGGCCCCAACGATGCCCGCACCGCCAATGTGCAGGCCGATGAGGGCTATCAGAAAGGCTGGTTCGAGGTTCAGGACGAGGGGAGTCAGATTGTGGCCCTGCTGGCCGGCGCGCAAATGGGCGAGCAGGTGCTCGATCTGTGCGCCGGGGCAGGGGGCAAGACCCTCGCCCTGGCTGCCGCCATGGGCAATACCGGGCAGATTTTCGCCTATGACACCCAGCGGACGCGGCTTGCCCCGATCCATGAGCGCCTAAAGCGCAATGGCGTGCGCAACGCACAGGTTCGCAACCCCGATACCGGAGCACTCGACGATTTGGTGGGCAAGATGGACCGTGTCGTGATCGATGCCCCCTGCACCGGTACGGGCACATGGCGCCGCCGTCCGGATACAAAATGGAAGCTCTCGCCGGCCCAGCTCGAAGCGCGGCTCGCAGACCAGATTCAGGTGCTTGACGAGGCGACCCGGTTTGTAAGACCAGGCGGTGAACTCGTTTACATCACCTGCTCGATCCTTCCGCAGGAAAACGATGACCAGATTGCAGCGTTTCTCGAACGCCACACCGGCTTCGAGCCGGTTTCGCTGACGGCGCGCTGGGACAGCCTGTTTCCCCATGCGCCCAACCCCCTCAGCACCGGCCCGGACGCGATAACGCTCACCCCCGCCACCACCGATACCGACGGCTTTTTCTGTACCGTGCTCCGGCGCAATTGAGCCGGTCGAGGGAGGTATTTGAAATATTGGCCATCGTCATATCCGCCCCGAGTGAACCAATTTGAATTGGGTTGCGTTTAAGGGGCATGACACATGCTTCTCCACCGTTGGACATAAAACGACCCCGCGCCCTCGTGACGCTGGGGGTCTTTTTGGTCGTCGTCATTGGCGTGGGCGCTCTTATCGGCACCCAGACAGCGCCGGGACCTTGGTATGCGGGACTGGAGAAGCCACCCTTCAACCCGCCCAACTGGATATTCGGGCCGGTCTGGTTCACGCTCTATGTGCTTATTGCAGTTGCGGGATGGCGAACGTTTCTTGCAGCGCCCTTCAGCGCTGCGATGGCGCTTTGGACAGGACAGATGATTTTGAACTGGGCCTGGTCACCGGCCTTTTTTGCCGCGCAAAGTCTGTGGCTGGCCCTGGCGATCATCGTCCCGATGCTGGTGCTGATCCTTGCCTATAGTGTTAACAGATGGCGCAATGACAGGGTTTCTGCCCTGCTTTTCGTGCCCTACGCGGCCTGGGTGAGTTTTGCAACTTTGTTGAATGCATCTCTCATCGTGCTGAATACGTAAGTATAAATCCTGTTCACATGGCAAATAGCGCGTAAAAAACAATATAAAGTTTGAATAAAACTGCCCCTCCCATCTTATTAATAGTCAAATTTGAAAGCGGCATCCTTTTGGGATGTTGCCAGGAACCCAAACACAATTTCTAGTTGAGAAGGCTGTCAGGTCCATAGAATCTGGCATCGACGATGGCGCTGTCGATTATATTCGCGCCATTGCCCGCCAACTCAACATATCGCACCATCACCTCCACCGCACGTTTGCGGCGGCGGTCGGGGAGCCTCCCGGCGCGTATCGGCGGCGCATCAGCATGCACGCCGTCGCCTTGAGGCTGCAATGGTCGCGTGAGCCGATCGGCCGCATTGGATATGCGGTGGGCTATGCAAGCCAGGCTGCCCTGACCCGCGTATTTGAGCGGTTTTTCGGCATACTGCCCGGGCGCTACAGAACCGCCTACAGTCGGGCGCGTCTCGCCCTCCCGCCCGTCGATCATGCCCAGTTCGTGCGCGCGGATGATGGCTTGCCTCTGTTGCTGCTTGCCAAGCGATATCGGGGACATATCGAAGAGATCGACGATTTCTGGGACGATTTTCTGACGCGCTTCGGGCCGGTGCTGGGCCGCTACTCGTCGCCACTGAGTCGGGTGGGGCTGATCTATAACGACTGGCGTGCCGATCCCGACAACCTCGTTCGCTATGATTGCGGCGCAGTCGTCAGCGATGTGGAAGCTCTGGACATGCAAAATCCCCCCGACGGATTGCATATCGTGCTCACTCGGGAGCGTGAATATGCAGGGTATCGTTTTGCGGCGCAAAGCTACGACCGCAAGCAGGCTTATGTCGAGGTGGGCGACAATCTGTTCTACCGCAGGTCGCTGGACGTGACGGAGGACCCCGCAATCGAGGTGTTCGATGAGGCGGGAAGCGGAAAAACCACGCTGCTTTATGCGGTTGAGTAGTGAAATTCACACCAACGTCAGCCAAAAATAGGTGCTCAGATCAACTGTGAGCAAACGGCCCCTTCAAGGTTGAGCATCCTTGCGGGATGCTTCAGGGAATCGAAACTCAATTTCTGGTCGAAAAGGCCGTCAGGTCGATAGAGTCCGGCATAGATGATGGTGCGGTCGAGTATATTCGCGCCATAGCGCGCCAACTCGATATCTCCCACCATCACCTTCATCGCACATTCGCCATCGCGGTCGGCGAACCGCCCGGGGCGTATCGCCGGAGGGTCAGCATGCACGCGGCCGCCCTGCGTCTGCAATGGTCGCGCGAGCCGATCGGCCGCATCGGATTTGCCGTGGGCTATGCGAGCCAGGCTGCATTCACCCGCGTGTTCGACCGGTTTTTCGGCATCCTTCCCGGTCGCTACAGAACCGCATATGGACGAGAGCGCACCGCGGTCGCGCCGGTCAGGAACGCGCAGTTCGTTCAAGTGGATGACGGCATGCCGCTCCTGCTTCTGGCCAAGCGCTATCGGGGCTATTCCGAGGACATCGACGGATTCTGGGACGATTTCCTTGTGCGATTCGGTGACGTGCTCGACCGCTATTCCGCGCCGCTGCGGCGGGTGGGACTGATTTACAACGACTGGCGTGCCGATCCGGACGGGCTCGTGCGCTACGATTGCTGCGTGGTGGTCAACCGCGTTGAGGCCGTGGATATGCGCCAGGCACCCGAGGGATTGCACCTGGTTCTCAGCCGCGAGCGCGAATATGCCGGATACCGCTTCCCGGCCCGGCTGTACGACCGTCGGCAAAGCTATGTCGATGTGGGCGACAGCCTGTTTTACCGGCGGTCCATGGCGGTGACCGAAGATCCGGCGATCGAGTTGCACGATGAGACCGGAAGCGGAGAAACGACGTTACTATATGCAGTTGAGTAGGGTGAACGTCACATTAAAGTCAGGTAAAAATAGCCACCGATATCAACTACGAGCAAACGTCAAGTTTGAAGCTGCGCCATAGTCGACTCGCGAATTACTTTACCCCTCGATGATTTGGGGGCAATTTTGGAGGCGAGTTATGAAAAAGTTTCTAACGACGGCGTCGATTGCCGTTCTTCTGTCTTTCGGAGCCACGCAAGTTGCGCAGGCCCAGCTTGGTGGTCTCCTTGATATCAGCACCGATGACGGGCTCGAAATCAATCTGCTGGACGACACGGCCAAGGTTCGCCTGGGCGGCGGAGACAATGATGTTCTGGACGTGAAAGTTCTCGACGACGGCGAGGGCGGTTCGCTTGCCAATGCCAATGTCAACGCCGGTCGCGACAGCGTTCTCGGCGTGGATGCCGGTCTGCTCGATGACAACGTGACCGCCAATGTCGATGTTGGCGGCGACGACGACATTCTCGATGTCGATGTCGGTGTCGGCGGCAACGGTGGAAACGGCGGCAATGGTGGTAACGGCGGCAACGGCGGGAATGGTGGCAACGGCGGAAACGGCGGCAATGGTGGCAACGGCGGAAACGGTGGTGTCAACGGCGGCGGAAACGGCGGTGGCAACAACAACAACAACAACGGCAGCCGCTTCGCCAGCTCCGATCCGAGCTGCATGGGCGTCGACCCCTACACCCTGATCCAGATGTTCGAGCAGTCGACCCTTTCGGGTTGGGACAATGCCAGCAACATCCAGATCCAGGCTCTGCGTGTCTGCCCTGATATCCGCTCCTATATCGCCGATTACTTTGCCGGCAGCGGCAAATATCAGCAGCTCCAGAACCTGCTGCGGTCCGATCCTCTCGTTGCCGCTTCGCTGAGCCGCTCCAGCTATGACACGAGCCGCGTGCTTGGCGTCACCCGCCAGTCCTCGAGCCTGACGGTCTTCGTCTTCTAAGCGGCTCTCACAAACAAAGGGCCACTCGTTGACGAGAGAATCCGCGCATTTCCCCCAAATGCGCGGATTTTCATTGCCTGGGATTAATTGACTTCGGCGTCGCGGGCTCGCGGCCAACTTGCGTAGCCCGTCATGTACGAAACCGCGTCGCCGATGGTGTCGGCCCATACCGACCATTCATGGTCACCATCCACAACCCGGTATTCCACATTGGTAGGCTGATGCTCACGCAGGCGCTGGTAGAGAACCGCGGCATGATAGGCAATGTCGAAGGTGTCGTGATCGCCTGAGTTGATATAGAGCGGCACCACCGTATCCTGTTCGAGATATCCTTCAATGAAGCTGGGCCAGTTCAGGCTGTCCCACACCTCCTGATCGAAGGCTCCATCGGTTTGGAAAACCACGGAACGATGGGCCGACGAATGCGACGGCGGCGTCGGGTCATAAACGGCGGGGCTCAATGCCGCGGCCGAAACGAACATGTCGGGATACTGCAGCACGAAATTTGTGGTGCCGAATCCGCCCGCCGAAAGCCCCGCGATCATGCGGCCCGACCGCTCGGTGATTACATTGTATTGGTCTTCGACATGGGGGATCAGGTCGTCGAAAAATGCCGTCTGCATCGGCTCGTCGTTTCCATCGGCCCACCAATTATTGCCCCCACCCGGCATGACGACCACAACGGGGGGGATCTCGCCATCGGCGATCAATGCGTTGAGCGTGGGAACCACCTTTCCGCTGGTCACCCAGTTCTGTTCATTGCCGTTGGCCCCGTGCAGCAGATACAGAACCGAATAATCGAGGTCTCCGTCCTCATAGCCCGCGGGCAGATAGACGGTGTAAGGAAAGGCCCGGCCCAGCGCTTCGGACTCGAACGTTAGGCGCTGCACCGACTGGCCCAGGACAGGGGTGGCCAGAACCAGCGTCGCCGAAGCGCAAAGGGTCAGGCGAAAAATCGCATTCATTGTAAGCTCCTCAAACAAACAGGTCTTGTTGCCCCTGGCGAGTGCCAGGGGAGAGAGGCCGCTTCCGGCGGCGGGTCGGTCTATGCGCCGACCGGCATGTGTCTTTTTGACGCTGTAGTGGCCTCCACGGGCAATCCGCCCGACCTCCCCGACGCGTTCCTCCATGTCGGAATGGCAATTCAGACGCTAGAAAGATTGCTCGGGTGTCGACAAGGATAAATGCGCATGTCCGGGCATGCGGCGCGCGCGGTTGTGCTGGATTTGTCCCCAAACGGTAACAATCAGGGCAAATCCGTGTTCCGTTTTCCACCCGCGAGTTGTTGGGAAAAAAATGAACCACCCCGGATGCGAGGGACATCCGGGGTGGCTGCAAAAGGCCTGAGGGCATGGGACCGCAACTGGCCTTTTGACCGGGATTGCGCGGAGTGGGACGCCTTGGGGGACCGCGCAGAACCCGTTTTCACTCGGCCGCCCGACGGGTCGACCGTCTGCCTGCCACTTGCCCTAACAACGTCAAAGCCGCCTGTGAGTTGCAAAAGGGGTTGCATTATTTGCGCCCATCGGGATTGTCGCGTTTCAGGTCGCTCTCCCCATTGCCTGAACGCCCGATTCCAATTAAAGGCTCGCCATGCAGAACGACGCGCCCACCGATACCATCCTCATCGTAGATTTCGGTTCCCAGGTCACCCAGCTCATCGCCCGCCGGGTCCGCGAGACCGGGGTCTATTGCGAAATCCACCCTTTCAGCTCCGCCGCCGACAAGCTCGAAACGCTCAAACCCAGGGGCATCATCCTCTCGGGCGGCCCGGCCAGCGTCATCGAGGATGGCTCACCCCAGGTCGATCGGAAGCTGCTTGAGTATGGCGTGCCCGTACTCGGCATCTGCTATGGCCAGCAGGCCATGTGCGTTGCACTCGGCGGTGTGGTGGAGCCGGGCTATGTCCGCGAGTTCGGTCGCGCCGAAGTGCGGATCGAAAAGGACTGTTCGCTTTATGACGGGGTCTGGGAGCTCGATCACTCCTACCAGGTGTGGATGAGCCACGGCGACAAGGTTTCCGAAATTCCCGACGGCTTTGCCGTGGTCGGGACCTCACCCGGCGCCCCCTTCGCCATGATCGCCAACGAGGAGCGCAAGTTCTTCGGCGTCCAGTTCCACCCCGAAGTCTATCACACGCCCGATGGCGCCAGGCTCTACGCCAATTTCGTGCACAAGATCTGTGGTTGCGACGCCAGTTGGACCATGGCCGCCTATCGCGAACAGGCAGTGGCCGCCATACGCGAACAGGTGGGGGACAAGAAGGTCATTTGCGGCCTGTCGGGCGGCGTGGATTCCTCGGTGGCCGCCATACTCATCCATGAGGCGATCGGCGACCAGCTTACCTGCATCTTTGTCGACCACGGCCTGCTGCGCAAGAACGAGGCCGATGAAGTCGTCTCAATGTTCAGGCATCAGTATAATATCCCGCTGGTACATGTTGATGCCTCGAAGGAATTTATCGGCGAGCTGGAGGGGGTTGTCGAACCCGAGGCCAAGCGCAAGATCATCGGCCGCCTGTTCATCGAGACCTTCGAAAAAGAAGCGCACAAGATCGGCGGCGTCGAATTTCTCGCCCAGGGCACGCTGTATCCCGACGTTATCGAATCGGTCTCCTTTACCGGCGGGCCCTCGGTCACCATCAAGAGCCACCACAATGTGGGCGGGCTGCCCGAGCGCATGAACATGAAGCTCGTCGAACCCCTGCGCGAACTCTTCAAGGACGAAGTGCGCAAGCTGGGACGCGAACTGGGCCTGCCCGAGCATTTCGTGGGGCGCCATCCGTTCCCCGGACCCGGCCTCGCCATCCGGCTGCCGGGCGGCGTCACACGCGAAAAACTCGATATCCTGCGTCAGGCCGATGCCATCTATCTCGACGAGATCCGTAAGGCCGGGCTCTACGATACGATATGGCAGGCTTTCGCCGTGCTGCTGCCGGTTCAGACGGTGGGCGTCATGGGCGACGGTCGCACCTATGAAAGTGTCTGCGCCTTGCGCGCCGTCACCTCCGTGGACGGCATGACGGCCGATTTCTACGCCTTCGACATGAATTTCCTCGGTCGTGCCGCCACCCGGATCATCAACGAGGTCAAGGGCATAAACCGCGTCGTCTATGACGTGACCTCCAAGCCCCCGGGAACCATCGAGTGGGAGTGAGCCGGGTTCGCCAGAACCCGCATCCTGCCGGGGCATGACCGGCCATGGGGACGAGGAAACACCTATGCGGCTTCGATCGTCCTGTTGCCGGAAGCGGCGGCGTCGGCTGACGCGGAAAACTGCAACTTGATGAACGCCCGGTAGGCGAGGATCTGCTGAACCAGGCGTTCGGGGTCGTTCGTGACCTTTGCCATGATGATGCCCCCGTCGATGACGCAGGAGAGCATTTCCGCCATCACGGCAATATCCATGGGCTCGCGCGGCGGACAGGTGGCGGCTATAGCCTCCAGATGTCCGAAAATGCGCGCGTTGACGCTTTCGATCGCTTCGCGGTTGAGCGCGACGACACCACGATCGAAGAGCCGTTCCTGGTAGCAGATCGAGGCGATCATGCAGCCGGGATGGCCGCCCGGCAGGTCCGACATCAGCTCGGCCAGAAGCTTGAGCCCGATAAGGAAGGCTTGCAGCGGATCGTCGGACAGTTCGGCACCACGGCCGAAAACCTCATCGAGGATGCGCTGGTCTTCCGTCAGGTATCGGCGCAGCAATTGATGCGCCAGTTCGTTCTTGTCCTTGAAATGATAAAAGAACCCGCTCTTGGTAATGCCGGCTTCCGCGATCACCTCCTCGATGGAAGTCGCGCCGAACCCCTTGGCCAGCACCGATGCCTCCGCCACTTCCAGAATGCGTTCGCGCGTTGCCTCACCCTTGCGCATGGTCGGCCTCCGAAAACTGTACTTGCGGTACGAAAACGCGAGGCCGATACTATAGGCGGTTTCGGCCGCGCTCCACCAGACAATACGTAACCCTTTGGCGTTACGGCGAAATGTGGCGCGCCTCACGCGCAGTACCACGCGTTTTCTAGTTTTTCCGCATGCGATCTGGGACAAGCCGGCCCTGAAGGACGCAGTCGTCGTCCATGAAAGATCGAGGAGAAATTACAATGTCGAAATATCGTCAGGCCCTGCCGCAAGCCGATGGCAGGCTGTTTTTGAGTGATGGCGGAATGGAAACCGCGCTCATATTCCTGCAAGGGGTCGATTTGCCCCAGTTTGCTGCCTTCGTGCTGCTTGAAAGCGAGAGCGGGCGCGCCGAACTGGTCAGATACTACGAGAAGTTCCTGCCAATAGCGCGCGACAGGGGTGTCGGATTCCTGCTCGATACCGCCACCTGGCGGGCCAGTCTCGATTGGGGCAGGTCGCTTGGTTTCGATGCCGACCGATTGACCGCGGTCAACATTGCTGCCGTCGAACTCATCGCCGGGCTGCGCGGCAGGTGGGAGACCCCCACGACGCCGATCGTGCTCAATGGGGCCATCGGCCCGCGTGGCGATGGCTACAAGGCCGGTCGCATGGACGTTGCCGAGGCCCGGGACTACCACGCCTTTCAGGTCGGAATATTCGCCGGCACGCAGGTCGATATGGTCTCGGCCATCACCATGAACACTGTGAACGAAGCGGTGGGTATCGCATTGGCCGCCAAGGCGGCCGATGTGCCGTGCGTGGTGTCCTTCACCGTCGAGACCGACGGCAAGCTTGTCGATGGCACCACGCTTCGCGCGGCCATAGAAGCGACAGAGGAGGCCACCGGCGCCTCGCCGGCCTACTACATGGTCAATTGCGCCCATCCGACCCATTTCGAGCAGGCGCTCGAGCGGGACGAAGCCTGGGTCGGGCGCATACGCGGAATCCGCGCCAATGCGTCCGCCAAGAGCCACTCCGAACTCGATGACTCCGACACGCTCGATATCGGCGATATCGTCGGGTTGAGTGGGCACTACAAGGCGCTGACGAGCGCGTTCCCATCGATGCGCGTTCTCGGAGGGTGCTGCGGAACCGATCACCGGCATTTGGCCGCCATCGGTGAGGCCGTCGCGCCGAACTGATCAGTGAGCCCTGTGGCCCGCCTGCCTGGCGGGCCTCAGCACTGCCCGCCATGCCGGTCCCGTATGGAGCGGCGATAATCGGACGGGCTCATGCCCGCCAGCTTGCGGAAGCTCGAATTGAAAGCCGAGAGCGAGCCGAAGCCTGAATCCATGGCGACCTGCAGCACGTTGACATCGCCGCGCAGCAGCAGCGCCTGCGCATAGGAAAGGCGCAGCAGGCTCACATATTCATTGAGCGTCATCCCGGTCGATTTCTTGAAAACGCTCATGGCATATTTGGGATGGATATCGACCGAGGACGCGATTGCGCTCGAATCGATATCGTGCCGGAAATTCTCGGCGATATAAAAGCAGATTTCCCCGATGTTCTGGAAGCTCTGCCGGTCGGGCGCCTCCGATGGCGCCGTGTCGGTCGTTGCCGCATCGAGCAGATTGTAGCGGTCGAACTGGATGCGCTCGATCCGCAGCAGCAATTCGTCGATGGCGTGGCTGACCTTCACCGGGTCGTCCGAGCGTAGATAGTCCGACCAGCGCGCAAAGGACCTGTCGTCCCCCTCGTCATGCTCGGCTGCCAGAAGGGTTGCGCCGCGCATCAGCCTTTGCTGGATATCGGCCGGCAGTCGGAGCCTGAAAAAGTGCACGAGCGGCAGATGAATGGCGATGAACATCGCGTTTTCGCTGGTGTCGAGCACCTGATGGGGCAGGCCGCCCCAGAACAGGCAAAGATCGCCCGCGTCCAGATGCACGCAATGCCCCTGCATCTGATAGTCGACGGTTCCGGAAAACACGTAGTTGATCTCGACCTGCGCATGCCAATGCGCCGTCGGCATGATACCCGGCTGCTCATGGCTGATGACGAGCTGGTTGGGCACGCCCTCGACAGTGCTTTTGAGCGGGTTCCAGTAGCGTTTCTGGCCGATCTTACTTTCCAACGACTCCCTCTTCCCTTTTCGTGAGACGCCGGTTGTGAACTGTGTAGTTTAAAACCGGCCCGTGCATCGGGCAACACAAATGGGAGGAATATCAATGCGTCTTACCACAGGATGCGCATCGCTTGCGCTTGTCCTCGGCATGACGGGCGGCGCTCTTGCCCAGTCCGGCGAGATCACGGTCTGGAGTTGGGACGTTGCCGCCTCGTCGCTGCAATCGACAATCGAGGGCTTCAACGCCCAATATCCCGATGTCACCGTCACCGTCGAAGATCTTGGCAACCAGCAGGTTTTCGACCGGACGCTGGCCGGTTGCGCAGCGGGCGGTTCGGGCCTGCCCGATGTCATCTCGATTGAAAACGGGGAAGCGGAAATCTTCTGGAACCAGTTCCCCGACTGCTTTGCCAATCTGCGCGATCTTGGCTACACCGAGGAGCTGGCCGTCGGCTTCCCAGATTTCAAACGCACCGAACTCGAAGTTGGCGATGTTGCTTATGCAATGCCCTGGGATTCCGGTCCCGTCGCCATGTTCTACCGCCGCGACTTCTATGAGAACGCCGGGGTCGATCCTGCGTCGATCACCACATGGGCCGACTTCATCGAAGCAGGACAGGCGGTGGCCGAAGCCAACCCCGGTGTCGTGATGGCCCAGGCCGATTTCAACGGCGATACCGAATGGTTCCGCATGCTCGCCAACGAACAGGGCTGCGGATTCTTCACTGGTGACGGCACCTCCATCGCGGTCAGCCAGTCCGGCTGCGTCGCTGCCCTCGAAGCGGTGAAGGATATGGCCGATGCCGGCATTCTCGTCGCCGGCAACTGGGATGAACGCATTCAGGCCATCCGCGCCGAAACCGTCGCCAGCCAGCTCTTCGGCGGCTGGTACGAAGGCACAATCCGCTCCAACGCCCCCGAACAGGAAGGTCTTTGGGGCGTTTACGAAATGCCGTCGGTGACCGAAGACGGCCCGCGCGCCGCCAACCTCGGCGGTTCGGCCCTCGCCATCACCAACACCTCGGACAACAAGGAAGCCGCCTGGGCCTATGTCAATTACACCCTCGGCACGAACGAGGGCCAGGTGACAATGCTGCGCGAGTTCGGCCTCGTGCCTTCGCTGCTCTCGGCGCTCGAAGATCCTTACGTCGAGGAGGGCCAGCCCTTCTGGGGCGATCAGGCCATCTGGGTCGATATTCTGGGAACGCTCGATCGCGTCGTCCCCAGTCGCGGCACGCCCTTCTTCGGCGACGCCCAGGCCATCGTTCAGGCCGTCCAGACCCAATATATCAATGGCGGTTATGAAAACGCCCAGGCTGCCCTCGACGATGCCGCCAACCAGATCGCGCTGGTCACCGGCCTGCCGATAGCGGAATAATCGTTCCAGAGGAGAACAGGTGCGCGGACCTCGGCCCGCGCGCCGGCAAGGGAACACCGAGGAGGAGCGGGGCCATGCGCGCGACGACGCGAACGGCGTACGGATTTCTGACGCCCTATCTGCTGATTTTCGCCGCCTTCTGGGTGTGGCCCATCATCTATTCGTTCTATCTCTCTTTCCTCGCGACCCGCGTTCAGCCCTGGACCTTCAACCCCACCTTCAATTGGGGCCGGTTGATTATCGATCCGGCCTTCTTCAACGCCTTCAAGAACACAATGATCATCCTGGTCATCCAGGTGCCTGTGATGATCGCGCTCGCGACGCTGCTCGCCGTCCTGCTCAATTCGCAACTGCTCAGGGCGCGCGGCATCATGCGCTTCGCCTTTTTCGCTCCCGTCGTCGTTGGCGAGGTCGCCTATGCCGCCGTCTTCCGCCTGATGTTCCAGGCCGATTTCGGCGTCATCAACAAATTGCTCGGCCTTATTGGCGTGGCTCCGGTCTCGTGGAGTTCCAACCCCACCGCCGCCATGGCGCTCATCATCATGGCTGTCACCTGGCGCTGGGTCGGCTACAATGCCATCATCATATTGTCCGGCCTTCAATCGATCCCAGAAGATGTCTATGAGGCCGCAACCCTCGACAGGGTTTCAAAGACAAAACAGTTCTTTTTCATCACCCTGCCGCTGCTGCGTCCCATCATTTTGGTCTGCGTGGTGCTTTCGGTCATCGGCACCATGCAGCTCTTTGCCGAACCCTTCCTCATCACCAATCGCGGCGGTCCCGGCGGCGCCACCGAAACGCTCGGCCTGTTCCTCTACCGCCAGGGCTTTACCGTTCTCAATTTCGGCTATGCCTCGGCGGTCGCCTATACCATCGCAGCGATTGCGGTGGTCATCTCGGCGCTCAATTTCTGGCTGGGGAGGGACCCCAAATGAGATCGAAGTCGCAAACCACGCTGCTGCGAACCGTCGGGCTGCACGCCGTTCTCGTGCCGCTGGCGCTCGTCTGGCTGTTTCCCATCTGGATGATGGTGGTGTTTTCGACCCAACCCGAAAACGCGATCTTTTCCGCCAACCTCACCCTGTTGCCCGCCGACCGGTTCGCCGAGAATTTTTCTCTTCTGCAAGCCGACACAGGCTTCTTGCGCACGGTCTTCGTTTCGATTGTCGTGGCGCTGGTCTATACAATTCTCTCGGTCATGCTGACCTCGATGGCCGGCTGGGCGCTGGCGCGCTATAATTTTGCCGGCAAGGGTCTGGTCCTCGCCATTATCCTGGGCACCCTGACGCTGCCCTATTTCGTCGTCGTCATCCCCCAGTTCATTATGGTCGCCCGCGATTTCGGGCTGGGTAACACCTGGTTCGCGCTTATCGTGCCGCCGCTGTTCAATTCCCTCGGCGTGCTCTTCATGCGCCAGTCGTTCTCGATGATGCCGTCTGAACTTTTCGATGCAGCCCGCGTCGAGGGCGTCAAGGAATGGCAGATCTTCCTGCGCGTGGCATTGCCCATGGCGCGCCCCACCATCGCGGCGCTCTGCATCATCCTGTTCCTTGCGAGCTGGAACAATTATCTCTGGCCGCTGCTCATCAACAACCGCCCCGACATGATGACGGCACCCGTGGCGCTGGGCTCGCTGATCGGGCTCACCCGCGTCTCCTGGGGCGGCATCATGACCGGCGCGGTCGTTTTGACCATCCCCATGCTCGTCGTCTTCGTCGTACTTCAACGCCATTTCGTCGCCGGCATCGCCGCTGGCGCAATCAAATAGGAGTGCTTCCAGAAAAAGTGGACACCACTTTTTCGGTTCGGAAGCGCGACAACTAAATAGGAAAAGTCATGGCTGGTGTCACACTCAATGCCGTCAAGAAGCGCTTCGGCGCCGTCGAAGTCATCCATGGCGTCGACCTCACGGTCGACGATGGCGAGTTCGTCGTTTTTGTCGGCCCGTCGGGTTGTGGAAAATCGACGCTCCTGCGCATGATCGCCGGGCTCGAGGATATCTCCGATGGCGAGGTGTCCATCGGTGGGACGATGGTCAACGATATTGAGCCCGCCGATCGCGGCATCGCCATGGTGTTCCAGTCCTACGCGCTCTACCCGCACATGAGTGTGGAACAGAACCTGTCCTTCGGCCTGCGCATGAATGGGCGCCCAAAGGACGATATCGCCCGCCGCGTTTCAAACGCCGCCGCGATCCTCCAGATCGAACCGTTGCTTGCCCGCCGCCCCAAACAGCTTTCGGGCGGCCAGCGTCAGCGCGTCGCCATCGGTCGCGCCATCGTGCGCCAGCCCGAAGTCTTCCTGTTCGACGAACCGCTGTCCAATCTCGACGCCGAACTGCGCGTCCAGATGCGGGTGGAAATCGCCCGGCTGCACAAGGAATTGGGCACGACCATGATTTACGTCACCCATGATCAGACCGAGGCCATGACACTGGCCGACAAGATCGTCGTCCTGCGCGATGGCCGCGTCGAACAGGTCGGTGCGCCGCTCGATCTCTATGACGATCCCGCCAACCGGTTCGTTGCCGGTTTCGTCGGCTCTCCGCGCATGAATTTCATGGCCGCCAGGGTGATCGACGCCGGCCCCGGCAGCGTCACCGTCGAGATCGAAAAGCACGGCTCGCCCCGGCTTTCTCTGCCGGTCAATCAGTCGCTCAATGCCGGCGATGCTGTTACCGTGGGCATCCGTCCCGAGCATTTCGGGGGCAGCGCGGGGGAGGGCGCTTCATTGACCGTCGACGTCGATGTCGCCGAACATCTCGGGGCAACAAGTTTCGTCTATGCAAATATGAAGACCGGCGAGCAACTGATCATCGAGCGCGAGCAATCGCGATCTGAAATGGGCCGCACAGAATTGACCGTCACCATTCCCCCGGGCCGGGCATACCTGTTCGATAGCCAGGGCGACCGTATCCGCTAATACCCAAGACCTCTCATTTCAGAAAGAGATTCTCTCATGTCGCAACAGCAAAAAGTCCGCTGGGGCATCCTCGGACCGGGATCCATCGCCCGCGCCTTTGCCGGCGGTCTCGCCCACAGCCAGTCGGGCGAACTGGTGGCTCTGGGCGCGCGCAATCCCGATAAGCCCGATTACGCCGAACATTTCCCCGGCGCCCGTGTGCTCAACGGTTACGACGCTCTGCTCGCCGACGCCGATGTGGATGCCGTCTATATCGCCACCCCGCATCCCCAGCACGCCCAATGGGCGATCAAGGCCGCCGAAGCGAAAAAGCATGTGCTGTGCGAAAAGCCCATGGGCCTGACCGCCTTTGAGGCCGATGCCATGTTCCACGCAGCCCGCAAGGCGAAAACCTTCATGGGCGAAGCGTTCATGTATCGCGTCCACCCCATGACGCAAAAGCTGATCGACCTGATCGCTGCCGGCGAAATCGGCGAAGTCCGCGCCATCAAGTCGAGCTTCGGCTTCGCCATGCCGCGCTTCGACCCCGAACACCGCCTTTATGCCAACGAACTGGCCGGTGGCGGCATCCTCGATGTCGGGTGTTACCCGGTTTCCATGGCCCGCCTGATCGCCGGAGTTGCGAACGGCAGGCCTTTCCTCGAACCCGAAACCGTGTCCGGTGTCGCCCATCTGGGCCAGTCCGGCGTCGATGAGTGGGCCGCCGCGGTGCTCAAATTCCCCGGCGGCATCCTGGCCGAAGTCTCCTGCTCGGTCTCGCTCGCCCAGGACAATGTCTTGCGCATCCTGGGCACCGGGGGGCGCATCGAAATCCGCGATTTCTGGTTCGCCACTGGCCACAAGGGCGGCACCGCAATCATCGACATCGTCCGCCCCGACGGCACGCACGAGCCGGTCGAGGTTGCCGAAGCCGGTTGGCTCTATTCGTTCGAGGCCGAAGCGGCCAGCCTGGCCATCCTCGCGGGAAAGACCGAATTCGATGCCCCCGGCATGAGTTGGGACGATACCCTGGGCAATCTGCGTGTCCTCGACAAATGGCGCCAGACAGCCGGCCTCGAATATGAGATCGAAAAGCCCGCCTTGCGCACCAGAACCCTGAAAGGGGAAACGCTGACCAGCGGCAACCGGATCGGCCGCGTTGCCATTCCCGGGCTTCAAAAGCCCATCTCCCGGCTTGCCCTCGGCTTTGAAGACTTTCGCTCCTTTTCCAGCGCCGCGATCCTGCTCGATGCCTTTTACGAAAAGGGTGGCAACGCCTTCGATACAGCCTTCATCTACGGCAACGGCATCACCGAAACCCTGTTCGGCGATTGGCAGGCCTCGCGCGGCGTGCGTGACGATGTCGTGGTGATCGGCAAGGGTGCCCACTCGCCGCTGACCTATCCCGACGTGATCGCCAAACAGCTCGACATAAGCCTCAACAAGCTCAAAACCGACCATGTCGACGTCTATTTCATGCACCGCGACAACATCGACGTGCCCGTCGATGAATTCGTCGATGCCATGGACGCGGAAGTCCGGCGGGGCCGCATCCGGGGGCCGTTCGGTGGCTCGAACTGGACGCGTGAGCGCTTCGACGAGGCCGTCGCCTATGCCACCCGCACCGGCAAGACGGCGCCCAGCGCTCTCTCGAACAATTTCTCGCTGGCCGAGATGCAAAAGCCCCTCTGGCCCGGCTGCGTCGCGTCCTCGGATGATGGCTGGCGCGCATGGCTTTCGGACCGTCAGGTGACGAACTTTGCCTGGTCCAGCCAGGGCAGGGGCTTTTTCACCGACCGCGCCGGGCGCGACAAGACCGAAAATGCCGAACTGGTCGAGACCTGGTACACCGGCGCCAATTTCGCCCGCCGCGATCGCGCCGTCGAACTGGCGCACAAGCTGGGCAAAAAACCCATCCATGTCGCACTGGCCTATTGCCTCTATCAGCCATTCCCCTTGGTCCCGCTCATCGGCCCGCGCACCCTTGCCGAACTCGATGACAGTCTTGAGGCCCTAGATATCACCCTGACACCGGATGACGTCGTCTGGCTGCGCGATGGAAAGCGTTGAGAATGGCAAACCCAAAAATTGCCTTTATCGGCGCCGGCTCGACCGTTTTCATGAAAAACATCATCGGCGATGTCCTGCAACGCAAGCCGCTGGCCGGTGCCCATATCGCGCTCATGGACATCGATCCCCAGCGCCTTGCCGATAGCGAACTGGTGGCGGGAAAGCTGGTCAAAACGCTCGGCGCTCCAGCGACAGTCACCACCCACACCGACCGCCGCGCTGCATTGGACGGGGCCGATTTCGTCATCGTCGCCTTCCAGATCGGCGGCTATGAGCCCTCCACCGTGATCGATTTCGAGGTGCCCAAACGCTTCGGCCTGCGCCAGACCATCGCCGATACGCTGGGGATCGGCGGCATCATGCGCGGCCTGCGCACGGTCCCCCATCTCTGGGCGGTCTGCGCCGATATGGAAGAGCTGTGCCCCAACGCCATCTTGCTCCAATACGTCAACCCCATGGCCATCAACACCTGGGCCATCGCTGAAAAATACCCCGCCATCCGCCAGGTCGGTCTCTGCCACTCGGTGCAGGGCACAGCCGCAGAACTGGCGCGCGACCTCGAAATTCCCGTCGAAACGCTGCGCTACAGGGCGGCCGGCATCAATCACATGGCGTGCTATCTGACCCTCGAACAGCGCCAGCCCGACGGCAGCCACAAGAACCTCTACCCGGACCTCCTCGCAGGCTATCGTGCCGGCAAAATCCCAAAGCCCAGCGACTGGAACCCGCGCTGTCCAAACAGGGTGCGCTATGAAATGATGACCCGGCTGGGCTATTTCGTCACCGAAAGCTCCGAGCACTTCGCCGAATACGTGCCCTGGTTCATCAAATCGGGCCGCGACGACCTGATCGAAAAATACGGCATTCCGCTCGATGAATACCCCAAGCGCTGCATCGAGCAGGTCGAGGACTGGACAGAGCAGGCAGAACGCTACCGTACCGCCGAAACCATCGAGATCGAGGAAAGCCACGAATACGCCTCCTCCATCGTCAACGCCATCTGGACGGGCGAGCCCGCGGTCATCTACGGCAATATCCGCAACAATGGCGCCATCGCCTCGCTGCCCGATTCCTGCGCGGTCGAAGTGCCCTGTCTCGTCGATGCCAACGGCATCCAGCCCACCCATATCGGCGCGTTGCCGCCGCAACTGACCGCCCTGATGCGCACAAACATCAACGTGCAGGAACTCACGGTCAAAGCGCTCACCACCGAGAACCGCGAGCACATCTACCACGCCGCCATGCTCGACCCCCACACCGCCGCCGAACTCGATCTCGACCAGATCTGGTCGCTGGTCGATGACCTCATCGCCGCCCATGGCGATATGCTACCGGCATGGGCACGGCGCTGAGTGCACTTGTTAAAACAATGGCACATTTACCGGTGTATGAGAGCTTCAGGCACTGATTTGAAATCCTGGAGGCGCGGGTGAGCGACCCGGTATTCGACATCTTCATCGTCGGCGGTGGGATCAATGGCTGCGGCATCGCCCGCGATGCGGCAGGGCGGGGCTATTCGGTCTGCCTTGCCGAAATGAACGATCTGGCTTCGGGCACATCCTCTGCCTCCACAAAGCTCATTCATGGCGGCCTGCGCTATCTCGAACATTACGAGTTCCGGCTGGTGCGCGAATCCCTAAAGGAGCGCGAAGTGCTCTGGGCCATGGCCCCGCATATCATCTGGCCGCTGCGTTTCGTGCTGCCCCATCACAAGGGTCTGCGTCCCGCATGGCTCCTGCGGCTCGGCCTTTTCCTCTACGACCACATCGGGGGCCGCAAGCGCCTGCCGGCCACCAAGGTGCGCGACCTGCGCCAGGATCCCCTCGGCGCCGTGCTCAAGCCGGGGCAGGGGCGGGCTTTCGAATATTCCGATTGCTGGGTCGATGACGCCCGTCTTGTCGTATTGACCGCCCGCGATGCCGCCGACCGGGGCGCCGAAATCCACACCCGCACCCGCATGATTTCGGCTCATCGGGTCGACGACCACTGGGAAATCACCATCCAGGACGATTCAGGCCATACCCGAACCGTACGGGCCCGCATGCTGGTTAATGCCGCCGGACCGTGGGTCTCCGAGGTCCTTTCGGGGCTGATCGGTGGCAATGAAAGCCACGACGTGCGGCTCGTCAAAGGCAGCCATATCGTGGTGCGCAAGCTCTATGACGATCCGCGCTGTTTTTTCTTCCAGAACGCCGATGGCCGCATCTTCTTTTCCATCCCCTATCAGGGCGATTTCACGCTGATCGGCACCACCGATCAGGACTTCGACGGCGATCCGGCCTCTGTCGATATTTCCCCGGCCGAAACCGACTATCTGCTGGCGGCGGCCAACCAGTATTTCCGCGATCCCATCGGCAGAGACGATATCGTCTGGACCTATTCGGGCGTGCGCCCGCTCTACAATGACGGCGCGTCCAGGGCCCAGGAAGCCACGCGCGACTATGTCCTCAAGCACACGGGCGGCGGGGATACGCCCACCCTGCTCAACGTCTTTGGCGGCAAACTGACCACCTACCGCCGGCTCGCCGAATCCGCACTCGAACACATCGAGACCGCGCTCGGGCGTCGTGGTGATCGGTGGACGTCCCACTCATCGCTGCCGGGTGGAGACTTCTCCGTCGACGGCTTTGCGGACGAAGTCGAGAACTTGCAGACTCGCTACCCGTTTCTCTCAACCGAAAATGCCCGCCGGTTCGTCCGTGCCTATGGCACGCTCTCGCGAACCATCCTTGGTGACGCCCGCACGGCAGAAGACCTCGGTCCCGATTTCGGCTGCGGCCTGACCGGCGCCGAGGTACGCTATCAGGTCGAGCGCGAATGGGCGCGCAGCGCCGATGACATTCTCTGGCGCCGCTCCAAGCTCGGCCTGCATGGCGCGCGGATCGACCGTTCTGCGCTCGATTCGTACATCTACGAAGCCCTCCGTGCCTCAGGCTAGATCAGCCCACCACGCGCCGGACTTATCGAAATCCGGCCGATTGCACCGCGCCTGCGCTTGAAATCGCCGGACTGGCTTGTGGCATCCAGCCGTTCCGCATCTGTCATCGGCAACAGCCCGAGATCGATCCGCGTCCGCTCGTTGAGCCGCGATACATCCAGGTAATCCGGGCGGTTGCGCCGACGGCGGAACACTGCTCTTATAAGATTTGAAATCCGCGTCATGGGTTCGATCCTTCCAGTATCATGCAATCAGCATGCACCGGAACACGCCACAAAGACCAATCGAACGTCATGGCAATGCATAAAGTGGGCTTATGGATATGAGCGCAAACCTGCCGCCGCTGCCGACCCTGCGCGTGTTCGAGGCCGCCGCGCGGCACCTCAATTTCACCCGCGCGGGCGAGGAGCTGGGCATGACCCAGGCGGCCGTCAGCTATCACATCAAGCTGCTTGAAGAACGGATCGGCGCAACCTTGTTCGTCCGGCATGGCCGCAAGATCGAATTGACCGATACCGGCAGCACGCTGGCGCCTGCCCTGAGCGGCGCCTTCCGCTCGATCGCCAACGCGTTTGACGCCGCCAAATCGAAAACAGGCAGTACGCTGTCGATCTCCGCGGTGCCGACCGTCTCGACGCAATGGCTGGCCCGCCGCCTCGGCGCATTCCAGGTCAGCCATCCCGAACTTGCCGTGCGGCTCGAGATGTCGACTGACCTCGTCGATTTCGACAATGACGATATCGATGTCGGGATACGCGTTGGATTGGGTGAATATCCCGGGCTCGTCTCCCACTTCCTGTTCAAGGCCGAATACGCGCCCATGCTCAGCCCGGCCCTCGCGGCCAGCATCGGTGGCATCGAAACGCCTGCCGATCTGCTCAAGCTGCCCTTCGTCAGCGAGGGCGAACTCTGGAATGCACAATGGCTCGAACTGGTCGGGCTGCCCCGTCCTGACGTGGTCAGGGGCCTCAACGTCAACTTCGGCAGCCAATATCTCGACGCCGCCGCCGCCATTTCGGGCGCGGGCATCGCCATGCTGACCCCGGCACTGTACCGCGAGGAACTCAGGGACGGACGCTTGATCCAACCTTTCGATATCGTGGGCGTTGACCCCGTCAGCTATTGGCTCGTCTATCCCCACGCTCGGAGAACCCTCCCCAAGATTCGCGCCTTTCGGGACTGGTTGCTGGCAGAGGCCCAAAGTCTGCAGAACCAACCGATTTGACTTCAGCCGATCTTGGTGAGAACATATCAGGAACAATTGGTGAGGCTGCAATCATGGATGCACCGCTTCTGTTCCAGCAACTCCCGCTGGCGGCGCGCCCGCCATTCTATTTTGCCCTGCGTCCCGACGTCGTGACGGCAGCCAGAATCCGCACGCTTGCGCGCCACCTGCAAAGGCGCGACCGGATCGGAGGCCAGCTCTATTCCGCCGATCGCCTCCACGTCTCGCTCTGCCCCATCGGATTGGATGGTCTCCGGCGGGGCGATTTGGCCGCTGCAATCCATGCCGCTGCCGAAATTACGCTCGAGCGTTTCCCTCTCCGCTTCGATAGTACGGCATCCGTGCGGGGCAGGGGCGGTCATTGCCTTATCCTGCGCGCGTCAGCCCAATGCCGGGGCGTTCTGCGATTGGCCGATGTGCTCAGGCACAATTTGGCGGGGGCCGGATTGGCGGTGCCCGGCGGCGCGGGCGACCCGCATCTGACGATGATCCGCCAAACGACCGAAACGCCCGAAAGCCGTCTTGCAGCCCCCATCGAATGGCTGGCGGATGAATTCGTCCTTGCCCGGTTGGGCGGCTCCGCCAATGGCGATTTGGGGCGCTGGCCGCTGAAAAAATGATCGATTGGGAAAAAGGTTAGAGCGTGTCCAGCAAAAGTGGAAACGGTTCTGCGGTTCGGACACGCGACAAAACAAAAGGTTAGAGCCAAGGATTTGATTCAATCGAATCCTTGGCTCTAGCGCCGAATGCGCCCCTGGGCGGCGTAAAAGCCTTCGAGCGCCTGCCCGTAGCCGGTCGCGGCGACGGCGCCGAAAATCTGTTCGGCCTCCACATAGCGGCCCAGATGATAGTAGGACCAGGCCCGCAGCGTCAGCAGGTCGTTGCGTTCCACGGCGTAAAGCGAGCGCTCGTCCAGCGCCATAAGCGCCCGGCGATAATCGCCGGTATTGTAGGCCGAAAGTGCCGTCAGCGTCAGGATTGCGGTCTGCAGTTCCACCGAGCGCGCCTGCGATTGCGGAGCGGCAGCGGCGGCCACCGATGCGTGCTCGGGCAACCCCATGCGGACATAGGCCAGGGCTTGGCCATAAGCGGCATCCGAACGCGTGGCGCTCGCCGAGGATTGGAGCGCCCGCGCGAAGGCTTCGACGGCTTCAGCGGGCCGCAGCAACTCCATCAGGCACCAGCCGCGGCTGAGCGCCTGGCCAGGCGAAAAACTCCCCGGCGGCACATGGTTCGAACAGCCCTGGGCATTGACCGTGATGGCGGTGGGGGCCGATGTCGCCACGCTTGCGGAGTCCCGCGTTGCCGTCACGGCCACGGCGGGCTGGGCGGCGCTCACGCTACGGTTCTCGGTGGCCGGCGTGACCTGCGCCCGCGCGGGGGTGGCCGGCGCACTCCGGGCCGGTGCTTGCGTCTGAGATTGGGTGGAGCGCGATTCATCCTGCGCCGCTGGTGTGCCGAATTCGGCAATGCGCTGGGACCGCGTGCTCCAGGCCGCCTTGATTTCCGCGACCCGCGCGTCATCGCCCAACTGGTCGCTGGCAACCACCACGCCGAAGGCCGAACCCTCGTCGGTCTCGTCCCAGTCCAGCGCGGTATCGAACCACGCGATCGCCGTCTGCGGCTGGTTGAAGGCCAGCGCATACCAACCCAATTCCTGCGCCGTCTGGACGTGGCGGTTGCTATAGGCAATGGCCACGATCCTCTCGAGGACCTCGGGATCGAGTTCAACCCTTGGCGTCTGCGCGAGTGTGGCTGCCGCGGCCGAGAGATAAAGCTGGGTCATCTCCTCGGTCTCGCCTTCATAGGCACTCAGAATTTCCTCGGCCTCGCCGGGACGATCGAGGTCGAGCAGCGCAACACCCAGCCCATTGGCCGAAAGGACGGAGGGATCGGCGTCCATGGCCCGTTCGAACCAGTCCAGTGCCGGTGTCGGGCGATGCTGGTTGAGCGCATACCATCCCAGAAGCCGGAGGTCTTCGGCATCGCCCGTCGACGCCACAGAGGCCTCGAGTCGCCGCACATCCTCATTGGGGGCGCGGGGCGACTGACCGGCGAGCACGGAGACCAGCGCGTCGCGCGCCAGGGCAAGACGAATGGGTTCGAACTCTCCAGCGCCATTCGTTCCCATGCGCTCCAGCGCCAGAAGGCCATCGAGCTGTTCGGCTTCGAGCCGCTCGCTGGCCTGTTGCACGGTTGCAAGGCGTTCCTGGGTGTCCTCGCAATTTGTCAGTACATAGGTATAGGCATCGACGGCCCGCTGCACATTGCCGGTCTCGACAAAGGCCTCCGCCAACCGCCAGAGCAGGTCGACATTGGTACATGTGAGCAATTCCGGCATGTTCGCGGCGATCGATACCACCGTCTCATATTGCGCGGAGTCCGATGCGTTGCGCATGCGCTGTCCGGCCTCACCCAGTTCCAGGCTGCGGAGCATATCCTCGGTCGGCTGCCAGCTCGGATCGGCCACCCGCTTTTCGGCGATGGCCGCCCGTGCTCCGGCGAAATCGCCCTCGCTGTAAAGCGTCCATATCTGCTCGATCGCCGGATCGGGGACATAGTCGTTGGCCAGCAGGTTTTCCGGCGGCTCCCAATCGGGATAGAGCGTTCGCAGCCGGGCGATTTCGGCCTCCACCCGCCGCTGGTCGCCCTCGCGGGCGAAATAGCGCAGGGCCGTCTCGTCGACACGCGCGGCCGGCGCGGTTTGCTGCGACGGCTCTTCCACCGGATCGGATGGCGCCGGAATTGGTTGGGCTTGGGCCACGGGTGAGGGCGCGGGAACAGGCGCGTCCTGCGCTGCCGCTCCGGCGCCCAGCAGCATCAGCAGACCGGCGGAAACCGCTATCGTCGATGCCCGGATCATGATTGGCCCTCCGCACTTCCCGCCACAAGACATTGATTGTGCCGCTGCCGCAGATACGACAGCGTCAGAAGATGCAGTGTGGCGCCATAATAGCTCTGGGGTGAAAATGTCTGCAGATCGGCAGGAACGGGTGCGCCATAGAGCACGCAGGCCCGCGCCGCGCCGATGATGCGATAGCCCGCTTCACTCATGGGTTCGATCCGCTCGCCCGTTGTGACGTCGATGATCGCTGGAGCATGATCGGCGTCGAAAATCATGCCCAGCCGTTCGAGCAGATCGGTGTTTTCCAAATTGGCGCGGAGGACATAAAGGGGCACCCGCACATTGTTGTAGCCGAACTCGGGTGGAAAGCCGGTGGCCGGAACGGGTGTCTCGCCGGCCATCGAGACCCAGTCGGCCGGTGGCATTCCATCTGCGGTCAGGATATCGAGAAGCGCCAGCCCATCGTCATGAACGGACATCCAGTCGATCTCCGGCGTAAGGTCCGCCAGCACCGCAAAAGCCTCGAAAACCCAATAGGACGGATTGACCACGGGTCCGTCCTCCCGCGCGGCGGCGGAAAATCCCTCTGCGCCGGGCAGTATGACAGTGAGCCCGTTCGCCTCGGTCAACAGCCTTTCGCCGACCGTTCGCGCAATGTCGGTCGCCTCCTGCATATAGTCGGGTATCCCCCAACCATTGCCCGCCAGGGCCAGTGCATAGGCAATCAGGATATCCCCATCGGTCGCGTTGTTGATGTCGGTAATGTGCGGATCGGCCGATGGGTCCCAACGCCAGGCGGCCAGCCCATCGTCGCGGACCATCAATTCCGTCCGGGTAAAGCTCCAGATACGCTCGAACGCAGTCCGGTCCTGAGCCAGAACGGCCAGCAGCATGCCATAGCCCTGGCTCTCGCTGTGGCTGATTTCAGCGTTGAACACATCGACCACCCGTCCATTATCCCGGACATAGGCATCCTGATAGGCTGCCCATTCATCGGCATGCACGAAGCTTAGGGGCATCGGCTCGTCCTGCGCTGCGGCCGGAAAACAGGCCAGCGCTGCAGCCGCCACAAGGGTTGGAAAAATACGCGCGCTCACTTGTCCCGCCTTCCTGCCCGCAGGAGCAGCGAGGTTGCGATCGTGAGAAGAACGACGGCGGCGGCCAGCAAAAGGGCATAGCCCAAAACGTTTGTCGACATCCAGTTGGCTGCCACCAGCCGCAGGTTGGAAAACGAGAGGGGCTGGGTCGGCACGAGCGTTACGTTGCGCGGCTGCAGCACGAGCACCGATTCATCGGCGACGCCGACGGCGCTCACTCGCCCCGCCACCTGCTGCCAGTGCGTCGGCGAGACCAGCCTCGCCGTGGCCTCGACAAAGGCATCCCCATTGGGAATGGTCAGCAGTGTCCAGACTCCGCCCTCGGACTGGTGGACCTGCGAGATCACGGCTGCATCGGCCGATTGGGGGAGATAGGCGCCGTCCTCGCGGCGAAAAAGCCAGAAATTCTCTGGCGCCAGGTCGAGCTGGTCGGCAACCCAGCCCTGAACGCGCTCGATGACATTGCCTGATGGAACTCCGGCCGATTCCTGCCAGCGCTGCAACGCGTCCTCTCCGCTTCCGATAACCGGAAGGCTGCCGCTGCTGTCAAGGTCCACGATGCGCCCACGCGCGAGCAGTTCGCGATCCAGTCCGGCCATCGGCCCGACGATGATCGCGTTGGCACCGGCGTCGAGTTCGTCGCTCGCGACGGCGCGCGCTTCGATCACTCTGCCCGAGGACAGCGCCAGCCTGCTCATCAGCATCATCGCGGCCTGCATTGACGATGAGCCATCGGCAACCAGAACCGGCACATCCCCGCCGCCCGTATAGGGCATGCCCGTTCCGGCCAGCGCGCTCAAATCGGGATATTGGGCCATCCGGCCGAAATCGGGAAAGGCGATCCGGCTGTCGGCCGAAAACAGGAAACGCGCCGCTGCCCGGCCCGAGAGCCCCGGCGGGCAGACGGTATCCTCCTGGGTCAGCAGTATGGTTTCGATATACATCTCGTTGATGCCCGGCCGGAAATTGGTCATCGGGATGCGCAGGCGCGAATTGCGGAAGGTTCCGCCTTCGGTGCGCAGGATGGGAATGACCGACGCGATCTGCCCGTTCACATAGATTTCGAGCTGGCTGCCGGGCTGCACCGCGGGACTGTATGCCGCGTCGAGCACGAGTTCAGCCTCGCTGTACATGTCCGCGTAAAAATCGGCGGGCAGCGCAAAGCGCAGCGCCGTATGGTAGCGCCGCCCGTTGAACGCGAGCGTATCGACCCCGAGTTCGGACAGGGCGATTGAGGTCCGGCCGGAGATGACCGGTACCAGATCGGGCAGGTCGCTGCGCAATCCACCAAGGTCGGCCTCCGCGCCGGCCGTATCGGGCATCAACGAACGCGCCGCGGTTTCGACTGCGGCCCAATCGGGGCCGGAGACGAGAAGGGTATTGGGCAACGCAGCCGGGTCCGCCATTCCGGCAATCGGCCCACCCTGTGCCTGACCGGCCAGTTGGGCAAGTTCGGGCGGCAAGGCCCCGGCGGTGCCCATAACGACCGTAAGACCGGAAAAATCGAAGACATCGGTCAGCCCTTCAACCAGCGTGATCTCAACGGCCGGGGTCCTGAGTGCCAGGGCAAGGTATTGCGCCAGTCTCAGCGCCGCCGTCCGGGCCTCGCTGGTTTCGATCTGCGGAATGAACAGCCGCAATTCGGTTGCCCCGTCGGCATTGAGCCCGATTGCTGGCAAATCCGCCAGGTCCTCGATATGGCCGAGATTTTCGCCCGCAAGATCGAGAACCGTGTTCGCCGAATACACCTCCGTCCACAATTCATATGTAGAACTGACCGAGCAGTCCGTCCGGTGCCGCTGGTCGATGGCGATCTCGATGCGGTTGCGCCCGGCCGCCAGCAGACCCTCCGGCACCTCAAGCACCACCGAACTCGGCCCGTTTGCATATTCGATCGGCATCGCTCCCACTTCGGTGCCGTTGATCGAAACCGCCAGTTCGGAATACTCCGGAGCCACAACGATGGCGTTGAGCACCGACATGTCGAGATTGGCCGATGCGGCGGCCTGCCCGGCGGTCAGGTAGAAATCGAAGGCCCGCGTGCCGATCTCGCCCTCAAACCGGATACCTGTCTGAGGCAGGATATGGCGTTCGAGGCGCGTAACGGCTGCGGGTGCCGGCGCCGCTGGTGCGACAGGCTGTTCCTCGGCAATTGTCGGCGCCTCGGGGACCACCCGCAAATTGAGCTCGGGCGACATGTCGAATGGCACCTGACCCACCGCACCGGTGGCCGCCAGCATGCCCAGAGCGCACATGAGCAGGCGCCGCATCATGAGCGAGCCTCCTGGGGCTGGTCGGAGCCGGCCGGGCGCGAAAAACGCGCCAGATAGCCCAGGCCGCGCGCCGTCTGGTAGATCGAGATGGAAAGGAATTGCAGTGTGCCCAGGATGATCCCGATATTGACCTGCCGGGACTCCTGACGTTCTTTCCACAGCTTGGAATTGGCGTAGAGAAGGTCGGCGATCAAGCGATAATCGCTGGGCTTTTCGGCCATGAACCGGCACCCCACCATCGACGACTTCCCCGCATTGGAGACGTTGCGCACGAAAATGCCCATTTCGTTGTCGGGCACGGGCGACAGCGTCTGGAATCGTATAGCGGTCGCCTGGTCCTTGGCGAGACGCGTCTTTCCGTCGGCAACCTGAATGGCAACGCCGCCCGAGGAAACGTTGAGGATCGTTCCGCGCACCCATGTTCCGTCGACGGATCGGATTTCGCACCGCCGTTCGATTGGCACCCGTCGGCTGGCCCGCACCTCGCGGCGCTCGGACACGACCCCCAGCGCGCAACCGGCAAGGATCAGGTTGAACAGGTTCCATCCGCCCACCACCAGCGTGATTTCCGCGCGATAGGGCTCGGCCCACAGCCGATAGCCGGTGAACGCCACACCCACCAGAAGCAGCAGGAAGATGAAGTAGAATGGCCGCGCCAGCTCCGAGAGCCGGGATTCGTCGATGGATTCGTCCTTGGCCGTCACCTTGAAGGTCGGCTTGGTCGGGTTGCGGATCACCGAGAGGATAGCGGGCAGCAGATGCACCGACTGGATATATTCGTAAAGCTCGGAAATCCACGGCCAGCGCCAGCGCCCATAGAGCGAATTCTGCATCACAAGGTTCACCACGAGATAGGTCATGGTGTAGGCGGCGAACTCGCCCCCCGATGCGGTGAAGATCTGGAGATTGAAGAACAGGTAGAAGAACGGCGCGATCAGAAAGATGATCCGCGTGAACGGGAACAGCCAGAACATCATCGAGGACATGTAGCAAAGCCGCTGCGCCATGCTCAGCCCGCGCTTGAACAGGGGGAAATTGAACAGCATGATCTGCGTCATGCCCTGTGCCCAGCGGGTACGCTGGCCGATGAAGCTTGAAAACGTCGCCGGCTGCAGCCCGGCAATCAGCGGCCTGTCGATATAGATCGAGTTCCACTTTTTGGAATGCAGGTCGAGCGCCGTCTCGCAGTCTTCCGTGATCGAGCGGCCCGAAAACCCGTTGGCGATATCGAGCGCCTCGCGCCGCAGCAGCGCCGCCGAGCCGCAAAAGAACGAGGCGTTCCAGCTATCCAGCCCGCGCTGCAGGATGGAATAGAACATCTCGTTCTCGCTCGGCATCCGCTCGAACGTGCGCAGATTGCGCTCCAGCGGATCGGGATTGAGAAAGAAGTGCGGCGTCTGGACCAGGAACAGTTTTTCGTCATCCCCGAAATAGGGAACCGTCTCCTGCAGGAAGTCTCGGGCAGGGGCGTGGTCCGCATCGAACACGGCGACAAGGTCGCCCGTTGAGTGAGCCAGACCGTTGTTGAGATTGCCCGCCTTGGCATGCTCGTTGCGCTCGCGGGTGAGATAATTGACGCCCAGATCGGAACACAGCTTCTCAAGCGAGGTGTGCCGTTCAAGCGCTTCCTCGGCCTTTTCCGGGTCGGGGTCATTGCGCTTTTGCACAGTTCCACCATCGTCGAGCAGCCATATGGTCAGCTTCTCCGCCGGGTAGTCGAGCGCCTTGGCCGCCGCGAGCGTACCCGCCAGCAGCTCGTAGTCTTCGTTGTAGGTCGGCACGAACACATCGACGCTCGGCACCGGTTCGCCCGGTTTGAGGCTGCGCGAGGGGCGCGAGGGAACCGGGTTCGAAATGACGAACAGGCTCAGCGCCAGCATCAGGATGCAGTACATCTCGCCCAGATAGAGCAGCAGGCCCGGAATGAAATCGGCCCATTGCTCGACGGGTGGCAGCGTGCTCGTCGTCCGCCAATAGGCGTAGCGCAGGACAATCGCCGTCCCCAGCGCCAGCAGCAGCAACCGCCAGACACCACCCAGCCGCAGCGTCTTGATGACCAGCATCACGCCAAGAAACAGCACGGCCGTAATCAGATGCACCTGCAGGCTGACGGGCAGGGTGATGGCGATCACCGTGCCGGTGGCAACCAGGGCCCAGAACAGAAAGGTGATCGCGCGCATCGATAAGTCCAGACCCTAGTTGCTTCCGGGAGGAGTGGGGACGATGACAGTTCCCTCCGAAGACGTGCCGCCGGTCGTGCCTCCGCCGGGCAGGGGAACGATCGGGCCCGTCGGTTCGGGAACCGGGGATGGTGTCGGCGCAGCGGGCGCGGGCGTCGATGCCTGAACCACCGGTGTTGGACTTGTCGTGCCGCGCGGCTGCGCCTCTGGCAGGTCGAGCACGTTCTGGAAGCCCGCTCCCGTCTGCGGCAGGATGATCGTTCCCGGCGTTCCGATGAACGGCGAGGCACGCCATGGCTGGAACACCGGATCGCGCAGCCGCATGGCAAACATCATCTCGAGCAGCTCGCGCTCGGAAGCGGTCCGGTCGCACAATTGCAGTCCGATGACCACAGAGCCGCGCGTCACCCGGCCCGTCGTTGCGGTCTCGGGCTCGATCCGTTGGCGGGCATAGACGCATTTGTCGCCGGTCGGTGCACCGCCGACCGCATAGCCGAAAGGGCCATAATAGTTCTGGACGTAGAACGGCGAGACCATCATCGAGACCTCGGGGAAAGCCTCCGAGGCCTGGGTATAAAGGTCCTGATTGTCGGCCACTGGGTCGCCGAGTTCACCGAAATTCCCGTCGCCGCCCCGCGTCAGATAGCGTGTGATGGTGACGTGATTTTCCCCCGGCGTGCGCGCATTCGAAGCCAGAGCGATCTCCTGGCGCACCGCATTGGCATAATTGGTTTCGACAACGGAGATCATCGCCGGTCCGCCCGGCGGGGGGAAGATCATGGCGTCGTGAAGAGGCACGGTGGTCGCCGTACGCGGCGTCTGGACCTGCGTTGTCGAACACCCGGCCAGCAAGAGCCCGGCAATTGCGAGCGCCCCCACGCCGGTAAATCGACCGCGCTGCGAAGCCCGCGCCATTATTCGGGAAATCCTGGTGCCCTGGCCTTGGGCGTGTGCAAAACCATGCACCATGGTCGGGGGTCCGCAAACTAACTGCAACGCGCTTTCGACGCATCAGGACGTGCCCCCGCCGCAGGCGGCCGCCCGGCCTCATGCCCTCGACACCATGTCGCCCCCAATGGCCACACAATGGCCCCGCGAAGTGTCGATTCCTGACACATTATCGCGCAAACCCGGGCCTGACCAGACACCGGTAGCGGCTTTATACAAAAGAGATTTTGCGATCCGGAACCCTAGAGCAGCAGAAACGCCGTCCCGATCGCGCCGACGGCAATACACAGGGCCAGCATCAACTCGAACCGTGTCGGTCTTTGCCCGTCCGGCCCGTGTTCCCGCCGCGCCCGTTCTTCGATCTTTTTGAGCGATCCGGCGATCCAGAACGCAGCGACTTCCCGTTCACCGGTTGTACCGGCAACAAACCATTCATGACGTGCAACATCGTCCATGGCGCAAACCTTTCTAGTTTACAATCCGGCGCACCATTCTGTGCGCGGTCTAGAAATGCTCGCGAAGCCTCGGGTGGTAAAGCAATGGCTGGAAACAGGCTCTATTGCCGCTAAAATTGCATCTATCGATTTTAACGCGCGCGTTAAGGGCCCCGCAATCGAGATTAAGCGGGGGTGAATGCGCTCAGTGGCGGTCTTGCTCCGCCCGCCACTCGACGTACCAGTCATCGGCAAGGGCGGCGCGGCGGCGGCCATATCGTGCCTCGGCCAGATCGGCCCCGACAATCCGCTCGGTACGGAAATGGCGGAAGGCGTTGCGAAGCGTGCACCATGCGGCGATGATTTGCTTGTTTTCGTAAAAGGCTATCTGCACGGGCCAGATCTCGCGCGCCGATGCATTGCCCTTTTCGTCCTCATAGTCGATGCGCAGGGCCCGCTCGGCGCGCATGGCCTTGCGCACCAGCGCCAGCAGGGGCAGCGGGTCGCGAACCGCCTCGACCCGGACCGGCCACAATCCGGTGTCGGAAATCCGGTCGCGCAGGTCCTCCGGGCTCGCCGTGGCGATCTTGCCCAATGCGTTGCGCGCGGCAGCCGAAAGCTCCACGTCGGGTTGCGCTTCGACCCAGCGTGCGCCCAGAACCAGCGCTTCGAGTTCGTCGGCCGAAAACATCAGCGGCGGCAGAAAAAAGCCCTGCCGCAGCATATAGCCGATCCCGGCTTCCCCCTCGATCGGCGCGCCGAGCCCGATCAGCGTCTGGATGTCACGATAAAGCGTGCGCACGGATACGCCCTGATCTTCGGCCAGTTGCGCTGCCGTCACCGGCAGCCGGTGGCGACGCAGGGCATCCATGATGGCAAATAGGCGTTCTGTCTTGTCCATGAGCGAAATTGCCTGCGAATCCGGTCCTTTGCGACGTTGCATTATAGGGACGGCACCACTATTGTCCGGCAAAATTTTGGACAGTCTGGATACCCCCTGATGAGCGACGATTCCTTCCTGCGCGAAGTTGAAGAAGAACTGCGCAGCGACAAGCTGAAAGCCTTCTGGCGCCGCTTTGCGCCGTTCATCATCGGCGGCGCCGTGCTGATCGTCCTGCTGGTTGCGGCCAACGAAGTCTGGAAGTGGTATCGCTCGAGCACTGCGGCCAACGCGTCCGACCAGTATTACGCCGCCGTCGAAATGGCCGAGAGCGGTGATGTCGCCAGTGCTCAGGCGGCGTTCGCCGAACTCGAGGCGAGCGGCCCGGCCGGCTATGCAGTTCTGGCGCGCTTCCAGCAAGCAGCGCTGTTGGCCGAGCAGGGCGATGCCGAAGCCGCGATCGCGGCGTATGACGCACTGGCCGCCAGTCTTGACCAGCGCCGCCTGCGTGAGCTCGCCTATGTTCTGGGCGGCTATCTCGCCGTCGATCATCTCGACGTCGGTGCCGTCGAGCAGCGCGTGGGCGGCCTGACCGGCGATGACAGCGCCATGCGCAACAGCGCCCGCGAAGCGCTGGGCCTGGCCCACTACAAGGCCGGCAATATCGAGGAGGCCCGCGCCAATTTCGAAGCGATGGCCGCCGATCCCAACGCCGGCCAGGATATCCAGTTGCGCGCCTTCATCTATCTTGAACAGCTCGCCTCGACCGGCGTGGACGTGAGCGAAGACCTTCTTGGGGCCACCGGCCCCATGGAGCCCGCAGAGCAGATAGACGTTCCCGCCGAAACCCCGAGCCTTGAAACGCTCGGCCAGCCGCTGGAAGCTGAACCCGAGCAATGAGCGCAAGCGTAACCGTTGCTATTGTTGGAAGACCCAACGTCGGCAAATCCACCTTGTTCAATCGGCTGGTGGGCAGGAAAATCGCCATCGTCGACGATACCCCCGGTGTGACGCGCGACCGTCGCGAGGGGCTGGGCCGCATCGGCGATCTGACCTTCACGCTGGTCGATACCGCCGGCTATGAAGATGCAAATGACGACAGTCTCGAAGCGCGCATGCGCCGCCAGACCGAGATGGCCATCGCCGAAGCCGACGTCATCTTGTTCATGATCGACGCCCGCGCCGGCTTGACCCCAACCGACGAGCATTTCGCCCGGCTTCTGCGCAAGGCCGACAAGGATATCCATGTTATCGGCAACAAGGCCGAGGGCAAGGCGGCCGAACCGGGTCTGATGGAGGCTTATGCGCTTGGCTTTGGCGAAGCCATTCCGCTTTCAGCCGAGCACGGGCTTGGCCTCGCCGACCTCTATTCGGTAATTTCTCAGGCGGTCGACAAGGCCGATGAAGCCAAGATCGCCGCCGCCGAAGCCGAGTTCGATTACGACATGGTGCAAAAGCCGGCGACCGATGTCGATGTGAACGAAGACGAGGGCGAAGACGAAGCGGGCGACACCGCGCCCATGCGCTGGAACCCCAACCGCCACCTCAACGTCGCCATCGTCGGCCGCCCCAACGCGGGCAAATCCACCCTCATCAACCGCATGGTGGGCGAGGAACGCCTTCTCACCGGCCCGGAAGCCGGCATCACCCGCGATTCCATAATGGTCCCGTGGGAATGGGAGGGGCGCGTCATCAACCTTGTCGATACCGCCGGTATCCGCCGCAAGTCCCGCGTGCAGCAAAAACTCGAAAAGCTCTCGGTCTCCGACAGCCTGCGCTCCATCCAGTACGCCGAGATCGTCGTTCTGCTCCTCGATGCCACGATCCCGTTCGAAAAACAGGACTTGGCGCTGGCCGACCTTGTCGAGCGCGAAGGCCGCGCCATGGTCATCGCGGTCAACAAATGGGATCTGATCGAGGACAAGAACGCGAAAATCCTCGAATTGCGCGAACAGTGCGAGCGCCTGCTGCCCCAATTGCGCGGCATCCCGCTTGTCACCATGTCGGGCCTGCAGGGCCGCAACATCGACAAGCTGATGAAGGCGATTTTCGAGATCGAGCGGACCTGGAACGTCAAGATCCGCACCGCCAAGCTCAACCGCTGGCTCTCGGCGATGACAGAACACCACCCGCCCCCGGCGGTATCCGGCCGGCGCCTGAAACTGCGCTACATGACCCAGGCCAAGACACGCCCCCCCAGCTTCATCATCTTCGCCTCGCGCCCCGACGCTCTGCCCAAGGCCTATCAGCGCTATATCGTCAACGGCCTGCGCGAGGACTTCAAACTTCCCGGCACGCCGATCCGCCTCTGGGTCCGCGGCGGCAAGAACCCTTATGTCGATGACGACGGCAAGTAGAAATTGAAAAGGCCGGGTTCAACCCGGCCTTTTCCTTTTGAAAACTTGCAGTCCTAAAGCGGTTCAGGGTTTCGCTGAATCGGAAGCCTGCTCACCTCTCCCTTTGGGGGAGAGGTCGACGCGAAGCGGCGGGTGAGGGGGCCTTGGCAGCGGTGGTTAAAGGGGCCCCCTCACCCGGTCCTTCGCATAGGCTCAGGCCCGACCTCCCTCCCAAAGGGAGAGGTGAAGTCCGCACTTGTCTTGCTTCGGTGAAGACCTGAAATGCCCTAAAGTGGCTCTTCGCCCTTGAGCACATCCACCCGCATTCCCGTCCTGTCATAGGCCGGCGAGACCAGGTCGACGATCCTGGGCGCCACCTCATCGGGCGAGGGCAGGGTCTTGGGGTCTTCGCCGGGCATCGCCTTGGCGCGCATGGCGGTGCGGACCTGGCCGGGATAAAAGATATTGGCTTTCACTTCAGTGATTGCCATTTCCCCGGCATAGGCTTTGACCATGGCGTCCAGCGCCGCCTTGGACGCCGCATAAAGTCCCCAATAGGGCTTGGCCGACAGTGCCGCGCCTGAGGAAATGAACACCGCGCGCCCGGAGTCGGACTGGCGCAACAAAAGATCGAGCGAGCGGATCAGCCGGTAATTGGCCTCCACATTGACCGCAAAGACATTGGCGAAATCCTTCGGTGCGACATGGGGCAGGGGGCTCAATACGCCCAGTGCGCCCGCATTGCCGATCAGCCCGTCGAGCTGGCCCCAGCGCTCGAAAATCGCAGCGCCCAGCCGGTCGATCGCTTCGCCGTCGGTCAGGTCCATGGGCACCAGGGTCGTCGCAGACCCCAGCGCCTGGATGTCGTCATCGAGATCTTCGAGCCCGCCCACGGTGCGCGCCACGGCGATAACGTGCGCGCCGCGTGAGGCGGCATTCTTGGCGGCGGCATAGCCCAGCCCGCGCGAGGCCCCGGTCACCAGCACCACGCGGCCGGCAAGGTCTTTGGTATCGGTCATGCTATACGGCTTCTCTCAGCATCGAAATCTGCTTGGGGTCGTTCTTGTCGCGGCCCTCCAGATCGGTGAGCGGCGTGGGATAGTCGCCGGTGAAATAATGGTCGGTGAACTGGGGCGCCTTGGCGTTGCGCTTTTCTCCGCCCACGGCGAGATAGAGCCCGTCGATCGACAGGAACTCCAGCGAATCCGCGCCGATATAGCGGCACATGTCGTCCAGCGTCGCATACTGGTTGGCCAGCAGCTTGTCGGGATCGGGCGTGTCGATGCCGTAATAATCCGAATGATAGATCATCGGGCTGGCCACGCGAATGTGCACTTCCCTGGCCCCCGCATCGCGGATCATCTGCACGATTTTCAGCGAGGTCGTGCCGCGCACGATGGAATCGTCGACAAGCACGACCCGCTTGCCCTCGATCACCGCGCGGTTGGCCGAATGCTTGAGCTTGACGCCCAGCGCCCGGATCGACTGGGTCGGCTCGATAAAGGTACGGCCCACATAATGATTGCGGATGATCCCGTATTCGAACGGGATGCCCGATTGCTGCGCATAGCCCAGCGCCGCCGGTGTGCCGCCATCGGGAACCGGAACGACCACATCGGCTTGGACCGGGCTTTCCTTGGCCAGGTTGATGCCCATGGATTTGCGCGCCGAATAGACCGAGCGCCCCGCCACAACCGAATCCGGCCGCGCGAAATAGACATATTCGAAAAGACAGACCCGTTCGGGCTTCGCCTTGAACGGCTTGAAGCTGTCGATGGAAATCGAGCCGTCCTTTTGAATTTCGCAAACGATCACTTCGCCATTTTCGACGTCGCGCACGAATTTCGCGCCGATGATGTCGAGGGCGCAGCTTTCCGAGGCAAAGATCGGCTTGCCGTCGAGATCGCCAAGCACAAGCGGGCGGATGCCGTTGGGGTCGCGCGCGCCGATCAGCTTGGTGCGCGTCATGGCGACCATTGCATAGGCCCCCTCGATAGCGCCCAGCGCATCGATGAACCGATCGGCCGACCGTGTGCGCTGGGACCGCGCAATCAGATGCAGCACCACTTCGGTGTCCGAGGTGGACTGGCAGATCGCGCCTTGTGCGATCAGGCGCTTGCGTAGGCTCAGCCCGTTGGTGAGGTTGCCGTTATGTGCAATGGCGATGCCGCCGACTTCGAGCTCGGCAAACAGCGGCTGCACGTTGCGGAGCACCGTCTCGCCCGTCGTGGAATAGCGCACATGGCCCATGGCGATGTTGCCGGGCAGCCGGCCCAGCGTCGCGGCATCGGTAAAGTGGTCGCCGACAAGTCCCAGATGGCGCTCGGAACTGAAGCGCTTGCCGTCGAAGGAGACGATGCCGGCGGCTTCCTGTCCGCGGTGCTGCAGGGCGTGCAGCCCCAGCGCGGTCAACGCCGCCGCGTCGCTGTGCCCCAAAATGCCGAACACGCCGCACTCTTCGCGCAGCGTGTCGCCGTCCATCTCGAGGGCAAGTCCTGTCAGGTGATCGCCTGTCGTCGCGTGGAGCGTGCTCAAATTATCCACCATTGATGCGAGGACATAAAAGGAGCGGTCCGCAAAGCCCACCGCGCTTCGCAAAAAATCGCTCCGTAAGTCGGGGGCTTACGCTCCCCGACCATGCAAGTCAACATAGGCGTGTACCGTCTGCGGCGATATCACACTCCGTTGATCGTCGCCGGAGGCTCCGGTGTGGCCGCCGGCTGGGGATCGTTTGCGCCCTCGTCATTGATGACGGGGTCTTCCATCGGATTGGTCCCCTGCAGCAGGTCGTTGACCTGCTCTTCGAGATTTTCGGGCAGAAGCGAGATAAGTCCGTCACCCAGCGAGCGTAAGGTCGGCAGCGATTGCGCTTCGCCATACCAGGGCAGGTTGGGCGGATTTTCCCCGATAAGCCAATCGGCGAAGATCACCACGACCACCGCGATCAGGATGCCGCGCAGCGCGCCGAACACAAAACCGAGCGTACGGTCGAGCGGGCCTAGCTTTGAATCGGTGATGAAATCGCCGATCTTCATGGTCAGAAGATGCAGGATGATCAGCGCCAGGATGAAGCTCACCACCACCGTGGCGATATTGGCCCACAGCGGATCGGCCACGAATTCCTGCGCAATCTGGGGCTGGTAGAAGAACATGTATGCCGCAAACGCTGCGGCACCTGCCCAGGTGACCAGCGAAAGCACTTCGCGGGTCAGTCCGCGCGCCGTCGCCAGCAGCGCGGAAATCAGAACGAGAATTCCGACGGCAATGTCGAAAGCGGTCAGCATGGGGGACGGTTCTCCAGCAAGCCCTGTTTGACTGTCCGTTTAGCGGTTAAATGTGGCAAAGCCAAGCGATTGCATGGGATTTCCAAGGCTTACCTTATCCCGATGCCCACAACTCAGTCCGCTTCGGCCATGTTGCGTTCGCCCGCTGCTGCGATCCGTCCCACCAGTTCGGCCAGCGCCGAAAATTCGTTCAGCGCCACCCCGTCCGTGCGCTCGGAGGCGTTGAGCTTGGCCGTATGCACCGATCCGAACCCCAGCTTGGCCGCCTCGCGCACCCGCAGATTGGCATGAACAACCGGGCGAATGCCGCCCGAAAGGCTGACCTCGCCGAAATAGACCGCATCGGCGGGCAGAGGGGAATTGGTGAGCGAGGAAATCAGCGCCGCCGCCACGGCCAGATCGGCGGCAGGCTCGTTGACCTTGAGGCCCCCCGCAACGTTGAGATAGATGTCGTTGGCCCCGATCCGCACCCCGCATCGCGTTTCAAGCACCGCCAGCACCATCGAGAGCCGCGAGGAATCCCAGCCCACAACGGCCCGGCGCGGCGTGCCGAGCGGGGAGGGGGCCACCAGCGCCTGGATTTCCACGAGCACCGGACGCGTGCCCTCGACCCCGGCGAACACCGCCGATCCCGCCGCTCCGGAATCGCGTTGGTCCAGAAACAGCGCCGAGGGGTTGGGCACTTCGCGCAAACCCGAGCCCACCATCTCGAACACGCCGATCTCGTCGGTCGCGCCATAGCGGTTCTTGACTCCGCGCAGGATGCGGTAGGTGAGCGAGGTATCGCCCTCGAAATAAAGCACCGCATCGACCATGTGCTCGACCACCCGCGGTCCGGCGATCTGCCCGTCCTTGGTGACATGCCCCACCAGCACCACCGCCGAACCCGATTTCTTGGCAAACCGTGTCAGCGCCTGAGCCGAGGTGCGCACCTGCGTCACCGTGCCCGGCGCGCTCTCCACCCGTTCGGTCCAGCAGGTCTGGATGGAATCGATGATCACCAGATCGGGCGCCTTGCCCTTTTCGATGGTGGCGAGGATGGTCTCCACATGGGTTTCGCTGGCCAGTTCCACCGGCGCATCGGCGACGCCGAGCCGAGCGGCGCGCAGCCGCACCTGCGCAATAGCCTCTTCGCCCGAAATATAGATCACCCGTTTGCCCTGCCGCGCCAGCGAAGCGGCCGCCTGCAACAGCAGCGTGGATTTGCCGATCCCCGGATCGCCACCCACGAGGATCGCCGAACCCATGACGAACCCGCCACCCAGCACGCGGTCCAACTCGCCATTCTTGCTCTCGATGCGGATCGCGTCTTCGCTTTCCCCGGAAAGCGGCACCAGTTCCACCGGGCGCCCCGATGCCACCGCAGCCTTGGGCCCGGCCCCCACGCCGGAGGTCGCGACCTCCTCGACGATGGAGTTCCACTCCCCGCACGCCTCGCACCGCCCCGCCCAGCGAGGGGTCACGTTGCCGCAGGATTGGCAGACATAGCTGGATTTCAATTTGGCCAAACAAGATCCCCCGGAATCGGAGAGACCCTACAATCGGACCAGGCTTCAATCAAGAACAAATTGAGAACAAATCTCAATCGAGCGATACGCCGTCCGGCACATTGATATAGCTGCGCGGAAAGCGCCCATTCAGCGTCGTCAGCACTTCGTACCCGATCGTCCGCGCCGCGTCGGCGACGTCGTCGATTGAAATATTGGGACCGAGGATTTCCACCGGATCTCCCGGTTGCACCAACCCTTGCACATCGGTGATGTCGATGGCCGTCATGTCCATCGAGATCCGCCCCAGCACCGGAACGATGGTGCCGTTGACGGCAACGCGTCCGCCCATTTGCCCCCCAATGCCCGAAAGCCCGCGGAAATACCCGTCCGCATAGCCCAGCGCCATGATGGCGATGCGCGTGTCGCGGCGCAGGCGATAGGCGGCGCCATAGCCCACGGTTTCCCCGATCCGCGCGTCCTTGATCTGCAGGATCGGCACATCCATCGAAATGACCGGCGCCATCGGGTTGGGCCGCCCGTTGATGGCGCGCCCGCCATACATGGCAATGCCGGGCCGCACGAGATGGTAGTGATAATCCTTCGAACTCATCACCGCCGCCGAATTGGCGATTGAGGCGGGAACGTCCGGGAAATGATTGAGCAGGCCCTGAAACAGCCCGTTCTGCTTGCGGGTCATCTCGTGGCTCGGCTGATCGGCGCAGGCGAAATGGCTCATGATCATCTGCGGTTCGAACCCGGACTGTTTCAATTCCCGCGCGACGAGTTCGGCCTCTTTCATGCGAAATCCCACCCGGTTGAACCCGGTGTCGAAATGCAGCGCCGCCGGAGCCGCCTTGCCCCTGTTGAGGCAGAAATCGAGCCATTCGGTTAACTGGCTCATCGAGGCGAGCACCGGCATCAGCCCGTGCGCCGCATAATCGGCTGCCGTGCGCGGGATCAGCCCGTCGAGAACGAAAATGAACGCATTGGGGATCGCCTCGCGCAGCACCACGCCCTCATCGGGCGTCGCAACGAAAAAGAACCGCGCCCCGGCCTTGTAAAGCGCCCGGCCCACCGTTTTCGCGCCCGTGCCATAGCCATCGGCCTTGAGCACGGCCCCGGTCAGCGATTTGCCCGATACCGTATCGAGCGCCTTCCAGTTGCGCACGATGGCATCGAGGTCGATGGTGATGCCGCCACCGAGAATGCTCTTTGAACTGGTCATGACGTCCGCCGAATCCCTTCCGGTCTGGCGTAGCGCGAAACCGACGGGCGCGGCAAGCCGGGCTACTCGCCTCTGGTGGGCAGATAATCCTCGCGCGCCAGGTTCGAGAAGCGTGTGAGGTTGGCCTGGAAGTGCAACTGCACGGTGCCCGTGGGGCCGTGGCGCTGCTTGGCGATGATCACTTCGGCCCGGCCATGCACCTTTTCCATCTCGGCCTGCCATTCGAGATGTTCCTGCGTGCCTTCCTTGGGCTCCTTGTTGCCCAGATAATATTCCTCGCGATAGACGAACAGCACCACGTCGGCGTCCTGCTCGATCGAGCCCGATTCACGCAGATCGGCGAGCTGGGGATGCTTGTCCTCGCGGTTTTCCACCTGACGCGAAAGCTGGGACAGGGCGATGATGGGAACCTCGAGCTCCTTGGCCAGCGCTTTGAGGCCCGTGGTGATCTCGGTCAATTCCTGCACGCGATTCTCGCCGGCCTTTTTCGAACCCGACAAGAGCTGGAGGTAGTCGACGATCAGCAGGTCGAGCCCCTTCTGGCGCTTCAAACGCCGGGCACGTGCAGAAAGCTGGGCGATGGAGATGCCGCCCGTATCGTCGATATAAAGCGGCACCTGCGCCATGATATTGGAGGTGTCGACGAGCTTGGTGTACTGGCTCTCGTGAATATTGCCACGCCGTATGTCAGACGAGGAAATTTCCGATTGCTCGGCCAGAACACGGGTGGCGAGCTGTTCGGCGCTCATTTCGAGCGAAAAGAACCCGACTACCCCGCCATTGACGGTCTTCATGTGTCCGTCCGGGGTCGGCTCGGCCTTGTAGGCTTTGGCGACGGAAAACGCGATATTGGTGGCCAGCGATGTCTTGCCCATGGCCGGACGCGCCGCAAGGATGATCAGATCCGAGCGCTGAAGCCCGCCCATCAGCCGGTCGAGATCGGTCAGTCCCGTGGCGGTGCCCGAAAGCGATCCGTCGCGCGAATAGGCTTCGCCCGCCATGTTGATCGCTTCGATGAGCGCCTGGTTGAACCCCTGGAAACCGCCATCGTAGCGGCCCTTTTCGGCCAGGTCGAACAGCCGCTTTTCGGCCTCCTCGATCTGGATCTGGGCCGAGCTTTCCACATCGGCGTTATAGGCGGTGTCCATCACCTCCTCACCGATCAGGATCAGATTGCGCCGGATCGCAAGGTCATAGATCGCCTGCCCGTAGTCCGCGGCGTTGAGGACCGTGGTCGCCTCCGCCGCCAGCCGCGCCAGATATTGCGCCATGGTGACGCCTTCGAGCAGATCGTCGGGCAGGTATGTCTTGGCGGTCACCGGGGTCGCTGTCTTGCCCGCCCTGATGATCTTGCCGCAGACCTCGAAGATCGCCCGGTGAATCTGCTCGTAGAAATGATCGGGCTCGAGAAAGTCCGAGACGCGATAGAACGCTTCGTTGTTGACCAGAATCGCGCCCAGCAACGCCTGTTCCGCCTCGATATTGTGCGGAGCGGTCTTGTACTTGGCTTCGGATTCGGTCGTGACGGGCGCGAGCCGCCTCACAGCTTCCATAACGCTCTCTTGGGATTGGTGTTCACACTCTCTTAACCCGAGCGAGGCCCGATGCAAGAAAGAATACGCCTTCCGATTCTATCAGATTCGCGTCGTGTGATTTCTACAAAATGCGGGGATAACTTTCCCCGCGCCTCGACAAACAAAAAGGCCGGGCGCAGGGCCCGGCCTCTTCGATTCGACTGAACAGAGGCGCTTATGCGTCCTGCTGACGCTCGATTTCCTCGGCCGCAGCGGCGGCTTCGCCCTGCGTTGCCTCGTAGTCTTCGTCTTCCATGTCGGCGAGGGAGACGAATTCTTCTTCCTCGTCGTTATAGTCCTTGCGGGCCAGGTTTTCGCCGGCGGCCTGACGCTCGGCTTCGTCTGCCGAACGGGCGACGTTGACGGTGATCTTGACCGCAACTTCGGCGTGCAGGTTCAGCGCGACTTCATGCAGGCCGACAGTCTTGATCGGGCCTTCGAGGTCGACCTGATTGCGTTCGATCTTTTCGCCATCGGCGAGAAGCGCGTCGGCGATATCGCGGGCCGAGACCGAACCGTAAAGCTGGCCGGTTTCGCCGGCCTGACGCACCATCACGATGGTCTTGCCGTCGAGCGAAGCGGCGTTCTTTTCAGCTTCCGAACGGCGTTCGGCGTTGCGTGCTTCGATGGTCTGGCGTTCGGCTTCGAACTTGGCGCGATTGGCTTCCGAAGCGCGGAGCGCCTTGCCCTGCGGCAGAAGGAAGTTGCGGGCAAAACCGTCCTTGACGGTCACTTCGTCGCCGATGGTGCCCATGCGGCCCACGCGTTCGAGAAGGATAACTTTCATTTGTTTTCTCCAATGCTGTCCCGCCTGAAGGAGGCGGTTAGAGGGCCGGACCGATTTCCAGCCCCCAGCGAATGCAGCGATCGCTGCTTATTTCACCGCGTAGGGCAGAAGGCCCAGGAAACGCGAGCGCTTGATGGCACGGGCCAACTCGCGCTGCTTCTTGGCCGAAACGGCCGTGATGCGCGAGGGCACGATCTTGCCGCGTTCGGAAACATAGCGCTGCAGCAGGCGGACATCCTTGTAGTCGATGACCGGTGCATTGGCGCCCGAGAACGGGCAGGTCTTGCGGCGGCGCTGGAAGGGGCGACGGGTCTGGGACTGGGTAAGATCACGAATAGCCATAACTCATCTACTCCTTAGAAGCGGCGCGGGCCGCGGGGACGGTCGCCACCGGGGCGGTCGTCGCGATCACGCTTCTGCATCATCACCGAAGGGCCTTCCTCATGCTCATCCACGCGGATGGTCATGAAGCGCAGCACGTCTTCGTTGATGCGCATCTGGCGCTCCATTTCGGCAACGGCGGTGGCCGGCGCTTCGATGTTGAGCAGCGTGTAATGCGCCTTGCGGTTCTTGTTGATGCGGTAGGAGAGCGACTTGACCCCCCAATATTCCGACTTTGCGACCTTGCCGCCGTTTTCGGCCAGAAGGTCGGTATAGGTCTTGGTCAGGTCTTCGACCTGCTGCGCGGAAACGTCCTGCCGCGACAGAAAGATATGCTCATAAAGGGGCATAGAATGCCTTTCTCACTTTTTACGTCAAAAAGCATCGCCGGCGCGGAGCCTCCTTGTAGCCATGGAAAGGCGACAAAGGTTCTACTAAAGAGCGGGAACACGGGAGGCCGGACCAGCAAACTATCGGTCCATTGTTCCTTGCGTTTGTGACACAACAAACAACCCTCCGTTCAGCCCCCGGCCAAACGAATGCTGGCGTCATCTATAGCGGATGGGTGCCGATTGCAAGGCTTTCCTTGGCGCCCCAGCATGGCCATGTTAACGTGCATCGCAAATGCAACGCATGAGGTCAGTCATGAAAACCGCGACATTCCCCTCGCTGCGCGTCGATCCCGAACTGCGCAAGGCGGCCGACGATATTCTCAAAGAGGGTGAATCTCTCTCATCTTTTATCGAAAATGCCGTAAAGCGAGCTGTCGAGCTTCGGAAAATGCGTCAGGAGTTTCACGCGCGCGGACTGACAGCCCTGCGTGAAGTTGAAGAAGGTGCCCCCACCTTTTCCGCTGACGAGGTTCACGCAGGGTTGGAGGCGATTGTTTCGCGAGCGGAACGGGGAGAGTGAATTATCGCATCGAATACGCCGCGCCCGCCCGCCGTGACATCGAACGCCTGGTGGACTTTCTGGCGAGCAAAGATCCAGCCGCGGCCCGCCGGGCGCTCAATGCAATTCTCGATGCAGTAAAGGTCCTGGAAATGTTTCCATTCAGCACCCGTACCGTCGAAGGTGGAAATCCGTTCGTCCGGGAGTTGGTCATCAGCTTCAGCAATTCCGGATATGTCGCTATGTATGCTGTTCGTGGCGAACTCGTCACCATCCTCGCCATCCGTCACCAGCTCGAGGACGATTATCTATGACCGACCTCCCCAAAAAACTCAGCCGCCCCGCCGCCGGCGCTCTCGATCACGCGGGCATAAAAACCCTCGAAGATCTCGCCAAACTCTCCCGGAAAGAATTCCTCGCCCTGCACGGTGTCGGCCCGGCGTCGCTGCCGACCGTCGAGGCCGCCATGAAGCGGGCCGGGCTGGACTTCGCACAGAAATAGCGGTCCTTTCCTGCGCTTCGCCTTGACTTGGCCCGGTTTTGCGGGCACCTCGCCCGCCAACCAGCGGCAGGGCGCTTGCCATTGACCATCAGCACCCCCAAATTGCCGCCAGAAGAAGAATTGCGCGAGAGGACGTCATGACCAAACCGGCCTTCACCTTTCCCGGACAGGGCAGCCAGGCTGTCGGCATGGGGCACGACCTTGCCCAGGCCTATCCCGAGGCCCGCGCCGTCTTCGAGGAAGTCGATGATGCGCTTGGTCTCGCGCTTTCGAAAATCATGTTCGAAGGCCCCGAGGACACGCTGCGCCTTACCGAAAACGCCCAGCCCGCATTGATGGCCGCCTCCATCGCCGTCATCCGCGTGCTTGAAGCCAATGGCGTCTCCGTCGCCGACACCGCCAGCTATGTCGCCGGTCATTCGCTCGGCGAATATTCGGCCCTTTGCGCCGCCGGCACCTTTTCGCTCTCGGACACGGCTCGTCTGCTTCAGACCCGTGGCCGCGCCATGCAGCAGGCCGTGCCGGTCGGGCAGGGCGCCATGGCCGCCATCCTCGGTCTGGAAATGGACGCTGTCCGCGAAATCGCCGCTTCTGCCGCCGAAGGCTCGGTCTGCGATGTCGCCAACGACAATTCCCCGGGCCAGGTGGTGATTTCCGGCGATGCCAGCGCCATCGAGCGTGCCATGGAACTGGCCAAGGCCCGCGGCGCCAAGCGCGCCCTGCCGCTCCCGGTCAGCGCTCCGTTCCATTGCGCGCTCATGGAGCCCGCCGCCGAAGCCATGGAAGCGGCGCTTGCCATGGTCGATATGAAAGCTCCGGCGGTGCCCCTCGTCGCAAATGTGCTCGCCGCTCCCATCACCGACCCCGCCGAAATTCGCCGTCACCTCGTCGAACAGGTCACCGGTATGGTGCGTTGGACAGAATCGGTGACCTGGCTCACCGGCGAGTGCGGCGTCACCGAACTGTACGAGCTGGGCACCGGCAAGGTTCTCACCGGGCTTGCCAAGCGCATCAACAAGGATGTCGCTGCCCAGGCCATCGGCACTCAGGCCGATATCGAAGCCTTTCTGGCCGCTCGAAACTAAAAGAACGAGGAGAGCACCACTATGTTCGATCTTTCCGGAAAACGCGCCCTCGTCACTGGCGCCAGCGGCGGCATCGGTTCGGCCATCGCCAAAGCCCTCGCGAGCCAGGGCGCCGAAGTGGCCCTCAGCGGCACCCGCGTCGGAGCCCTCGAAGAGGTGGCAAAGGACATTTCGGGCAAAAAGCACATTCTGCCCTGCAATCTCTCCGACCTCGATTCGGTCGAGCGCCTCGTGCCCCAGGCCGAGGACGCCATGGGCGGCGTCGATATCCTGGTCAACAATGCCGGCATGACCCGCGACAATCTCTTCATGCGCATGAAGGACGAGGAATGGGACGACGTCCTCAAGATCAACCTGACGGCCCCCTTCCATCTTACCCGCGCCGCCATCAAGGGCATGATGAAGCGCCGCTTCGGCCGCATCATCTCGATCACTTCGGTTGTCGGCGTGGTCGGCAATCCCGGGCAGGGCAACTATGCCGCGTCAAAGGCCGGTCTGGCCGGTATGAGCAAGGCATTGGCCTATGAAGTGGCCAGCCGCGGCATCACGGTAAACACCATCGCTCCGGGCTTCATCGCTTCGGCAATGACCGATGAACTCAACGACAAGCAGCAGGAAACCATCCTGCAGAAAGTCCCTGCCGGCCGCCTCGGCACCGCCGACGAGATCGCCTCGGCTGCCGTGTTCCTCTCCACCGAGGGCGCCGCCTACATCACCGGCCACACCCTGAACGTGAACGGTGGAATGGTGATGATCTGACCCGTGAAAGGGCTTGCCAAGTTTGGCGTTGGCGATATGGTCATCGGAAAAAAAGTGTGATAGTTGCCCCCGCACGTTGTGGCCGGAAGAAAGACGAGAACGGCTCAAAGCCAGCAAATTCCGCCGCTGCTCACAAGGGAGCCGATTGGCTAATCCGCCGCTGCCCGCAAAGGCAGAGCGTCAAACAACGAATTCATTAGTCTGCAAAAAAGGAAGACACTATGAGCGACATCGAAGATCGCGTCCGTAAGATCGTCGTGGAGCATTTGAACGTCGAAGCCGACAAGGTCGCTGAAAAGGCCAGCTTCATGGATGATCTGGGGGCGGATTCGCTCGATCAGGTCGAACTCGTGATGGCCTTTGAAGAAGAATTCGGCGTGGAAATCCCTGACGACGCCGCCGAGTCCATCCAGACTTTCGGTGACGCCGTCGCCTTCCTCACCAAGGCCACTGCATAATCGGCCCAGCCGGTTAGCTTTACGCCCATGAAAATGCGCCGCGTCGTCGTCACCGGTCTGGGGATTGTCAGCCCTTTGGGCGTGGGTCACCAGACCGTATGGTCAAATATCCTCGCGTCCAAATCCGGCGCGCAGCGTGTTACCGACTTTGAGGTTGGCGATCTGGCCTGCCAGATCGCCTGCCGCATTCCCATGGGCGATACCGCCGAGGGCAAATTCAATCCCGACGATTGGATGGAGCCCAAGGAACAGCGCAAGGTCGATCCATTCATCGTCTTTGCCATGGCGGCGTCCACCCAGGCCCTTCGCGATTCCGGCTATGAGGCAAAAACCCTCGAACAGCAGGAACGTACAGGCGTCCTCATCGGTTCGGGCATTGGCGGGGTCGGGGGCATTTACGATGCCTCGATCACCCTCGCCGAAAAGGGCCCGCGTCGCATCAGCCCCTTCTTCATCCCCGGCCGTCTCATCAATCTCGCGTCCGGCTATGTCTCGATCGAGCATGGGCTCAAGGGCCCCAACCACTCGGTCGTCACGGCCTGCTCGACTGGCGCTCACGCCATCGGCGATGCGGCCCGCCTGATCGCCCTCGACGATGCCGACGTGATGGTGGCCGGCGGCGCAGAATCCCCGATCAACCGGCTTTCTCTGGCCGGGTTTGCCGCCTGCCGCGCGCTCTCGACCGGCTTCAACGACACGCCCGAAAAGGCATCGCGCCCCTATGACAAGGACCGCGACGGGTTCGTTATGGGCGAAGGCGCCGGTATTGTCGTTCTCGAGGAATACGAGCACGCCAGGGCCCGCGGCGCCCATATCTATGGCGAAGTGATCGGCTATGGCCTTTCGGGCGATGCGCACCACATCACAGCGCCCGCAGACGATGGCAATGGCGGCTTCCGCTCCATGTCCGCTGCTCTCAAACGCGCCGGGATCACCGCTGCCGATATCGATTATATCAACGCCCACGGCACCTCGACCCCGCTCGGCGACGAGATCGAACTTGGCGCCGTCACCCGCCTTCTGGGCGAGGCGGCACCCAATGTTGTGATGAGCTCCACCAAATCCGCTGTCGGCCACCTGCTCGGCGCCGCCGGCGCTGTCGAAGCGATCTTCTCGCTGCTGGCCATGCGCGACAATATCGCTCCGCCGACCATCAATCTCGACAACCCTTCGGTTCAGACCGTGATCAATCTGGCCCCGCACAAGCCGGTGGAAAAGGAAATCAACGTCGCGCTGTCCAATTCCTTCGGCTTCGGCGGCACCAATGCGTCCCTGATCTTCTCAAAGGTCACCTGGTAAGGGACCCCATACTTTCCGGTCGTCGTCCTCGGACTTGACCCGGGGACCTGCCACCTCTCCGCTGCCACGGCAGAAGTGGCTGCAAACGCCGGCTCAGCGCCCCCAATCCCCCATTTGACCCTTGTTTTCGCCCGATTTTTTGGCCCATATGACCGTGCGGCCCATGCGGATTCGCACGCATAGACTATCCTTGATATGACGGGCCCAAGACCCGCGCCAGACCGAAGGGACGGAACTCGACCGTATGGCCGACCGCAAGAAAAAGAACCGCCGCCGTTCGTCCAATGGCTTTTTCGAGGCCCTCAATGGCCTACTGACCCTCATTCTGCTCGCCCTTCTCGGCGTCGCTGGCGTATTCATCTACGGCGTAACGGTCTTTAACGCCGAAGGACCGTTCGATGAGGACCGCAGTTTCGTCGTGGAATCCGGCAATGTCCTCGGCACCGTCGCCTCGCGCCTTGAGGAACAGGGGTTCATTTCCAACGCCGACGTCTTCAATTACGGCTCACGTCTTCTGCGCCGCGGCAATGACCTGCGGGCGGGCGAATTCAACATCGCCGCTGGCTCCTCCATGCTCGATATCATCCAGGAGCTGACCGAGGGCACGCCCATCCAGCATCAGGTCGTGGTCCCCGAGGGGTTCACCTCCTGGCAGGTTGTCGAGCGCGTCAACGCCGACCCCGACCTGACCGGAAACATCGAAGTCCTGCCGCCCGAAGGCAGCCTGCTGCCCGGTGCCTATTCCTATCGCCGCGGCGACACCCGCCAGTCGGTGATCGACGCCATGACCGCCGCTATGGACGAGGCGTTGGCCGAGATCTGGGCGGGCCGCGACGAGGACCTGCCCATCGACGATCCCGCCGATCTGGTCATTCTCGCCTCCATTGTGGAGCGCGAAACCGGCCTGGCCAGCGAACGGCCCCAGGTTGCCGCCGTGTTCGTCAACCGGCTCCGGGTCGGCATGCGCCTTCAGTCCGACCCCACCATCATCTACGGCATCACGCTGGGGCAGGGGGCGCTGGGGCGCGGCCTGCGCCGTTCCGAAATCGATCAGGTCACGCCCTATAACACCTATCAGATCGATGGCCTGCCCGCCGGACCCATCGCCAATCCGGGCATCGATTCCCTGCGCGCCGTCGCCCACCCCGACGAGCACGATTATCTCTATTTCGTCGCCAAAGGCGCTGTACCCTCCGATGGTCACGTCTTTGCCGAAACCTATGCCGAGCATCAGCAAAATGTCGCTGCCTATCGCGAAATCGAGCGCCAGGCCGCCGAGGACGCCGCCGATGCCGAAGCGCAGGCTGAAATGGACGCCATAGAGGCCGAGGAGGCCGCCGAGGCGGGCGATCCGGCAGCCGAAGAACCCGCAGCCGAAAGCCAGTAGGGATGGGACAGCCACTCGCTTCGATGACCGGCTTCGGGCGCGCCAGCGCCCAGAGCGATGGCTATTCCATCCTCGTGGAAATCAAGTCGGTCAACGGGCGCGGTCTGGATATCCGCTCGCGGCTGTCGCCCGGCCTTGACGTTCTCGATGGCGATATCCGCCGCATGGTCGGCGAGAAGCTGGCCCGAGGTTCGGTCTCGATCTTCATCAACCTCCAGCGTCACGCCGCCGATGCCGATCTTGTGGTCAATGAGCGCGCCCTCGATCGCGTTCTCAATCTGATCGAGAGCCTCGAAAAGCGCATCGACGCCCGCAAGCCCTCCATCGAAGCCATCCTTGCCCTAAAGGGCGTCATGGAGGCCGAAGAGCCGCAACTGACCCCGGACCTCGAAGAGCGCCTGCACGCAGCGGTGCTCGACTGTCTCGGCGTAGCGCTCAACGCCCTCGTCGAATCCCGCCGCGCCGAAGGCGCGCGCATCGGCGCCGTCATCGCCCGGCATATCGAGGAAATCGCTGTCCTCGCCGATGCCGCGCGCGCCCATCCGGCCCGCTCGCGCGAGGCCATCCTCGCCCGCCTGAGTGAGCAGGTCGCAACGCTCCTCGATGCCGAAAAGGGCTTGTCCGAAGAGCGCCTGCACCAGGAAGCGGCGCTGCTGGCCACCAAGGCCGATATTGCCGAGGAACTAGACCGCTTCACCGCCCACGTCACCGCCGCCCGCGATCTTTTGGGCAAGGGTGGCCCGGTCGGTCGCAAGCTCGATTTCCTCAGCCAGGAATTCAACCGCGAGGCCAATACGCTCTGCTCGAAAAGCAATGATGTGAGCCTGACCGCCATCGGACTTGACCTCAAGGCGGCTATCGATCAGTTACGGGAGCAGGTCCAGAATCTGGAGTAGTCCGGAAGACGCCGGACGGATGAGGGCAGGGAATACGACAATGATGGATTTTGCGCGCCGCGGCGTCATGCTGGTGATCGCTTCGCCGTCGGGGGCCGGGAAATCCTCGATCTCGCGCCAATTGTTCGCTCAGGATCCCAACATCCGCCTGTCCGTCTCGATCACCACCCGCACCCGCCGCACCGACGAGATCGACGGCACCCATTATCATTTCATCGACGTCCCCACCTTCGAGAAGATGCGCGACCGGGGCGAGCTGCTCGAATGGGCCGAGGTCCACGGCAATTATTACGCCACCCCCCGCGAAAAGGTCGAGGAACGTCTCTCGACCGGCAAGGATATCCTGTTCGATATCGACTACCAGGGCACGCTGCAGCTCTATGAGAACTGCCGCGAGGACATGGTCACGGTTTTCATCCTGCCCCCCTCGATTGCCGAATTGCGCGCCCGCCTCGAACGCCGCGCCCAGGACAGCGTCGGCACCATCGAAAAGCGCCTGCGCAACGCCCGCAAGGAGATGGAGCACTATTCGGAATACGATTACGTGCTGGTCAACGAAGACCTCGAACAATCGGTGCAGATGGTCCGCTCCATCCTCGCCAGCGCCCGCCTCCAGCGCGGCCGCCAGACAAAGCTCGAAGGCTTTGTCGATGAGTTGAAAGCCCAGATCGACGCTTTGGGTTAGCCTGCCATCTTGATGGCAGGTTGATCGGAACCTATATTGGAGGCCTCATATAGGGAGGCGCCAATGGCTCAACCTCAACTGTCCGTCCGCTCCAGCAAGGCCCGCGATCTCGCCCACCGCCTGGCGCAGCGCGAAAACCGTACGATCGCCGAAGTGGTCGAACGGGCGCTCGAAGCCTATGAAATCAGGGAAACCGGGCAGGAACCGGCAGCGGATTTCTTCAGGCGCTTGAACGCAGAATGCAGTACTGATGTGGATCTCGACAAAGTGCTGGCAGAAATTCGCAAACCCTACAAAGGTATCGACCTTTGATCTTCGTCGATACCAACGTCATGTCCGAGCCGCTGAAGAAAGTGCCTGATCGCGCCGTTATGCACTGGCTCGATACTCATGATTCTGAAATCGTGATTTCGAGTGTCGTCATTGCTGAACTTGCTTTTGGCATTGAGAGAATACGGCCGGATGAGCGAGCGAAACGGCTTGAAGAAGGGCTGTTTCGCATCCGGCAGCGCTATAGCAGCCGCATTTTCACCTTCACCGAAGAGGCCGCGATGGCCTATGGCACGATCGTGGGACAATTGGCGCGCCGCGGTCGGAACCTGACTGCATTTGACGGCATGATTGCCGCCATCGCGCTGGTCAATGGTGGCCGCCTCGCCACCCGCAACATCCGCGATTTCGAAACCACCGGCCTTGATCTGGTCTCGCCCTGGGCTGCCTAGCCCCGCAGTTTAGCCACTTCCCGCGCCATCGCGATATAGGTCGAAACCGGAAGCGTTTCCGCCCGCTCGTCGCCCTTGAGGCCGACAGCGCCAAACAGCGCCTCAAGCGGCACACCCAGCCCCTTCAAACTCTGGCGGATCATCTTGCGCCGCTGGCCGAACGCATGCCGCGTCACCTCTTCCAATGCCCGCACCGGCACGTCGGTCTCCACCTGTTTGGGCACAATGTGTACAACTGACGAGGTCACCTTCGGTGGTGGCGTAAAGGCGTTGCGATCGAGGTTCATGGCGATCCGCGCGTCGCCGCGCCATCCCGTCAGCACTCCCAGCCGTCCATACGCCTTGTCGCCGGGCCTCGCCACGATTCGCTCGGCGACCTCGCGCTGAAACATCAGCGTCAGGCTCTCGAACCACGCGGGCCAGGGCTCCTGCGACAACCAGCCGGTCAAAAGCGGGGTGGCAATATTGTAGGGCAGGTTGGCGACGATCTTCGTCCGGCCCTCGGCCAGCACCCGATAGTCGATCTCCAGCGCATCGGCCGAAATTACCTCGAGCCTGCCTCGATAGGCCTGGGAAATCTGTGCAAGGGCAGGCAGCGCCCGTTCGTCGCGCTCTATGGCGATGACCTTTTTCGCTCCCGCCGCCAGCAGAGCCCGCGTCAGCCCGCCGGGCCCCGGCCCCACCTCGATCACCGTGACATCGGTCAGATCGCCTGCACTGCGCGCGATCCGCGCCGTCAGGTTCAGATCGAGCAGGAAATTCTGCCCCAGTTCCTTTTTCGCACGCAGCCCATGCTCCGCGATCACTTCACGAAGCGGCGGTAAACTATCGATCTGACTCATGAAATTGCGTCCGCCAGCCGTATCGCCGCCAGCATGGAGTTGGGCGAAGCCTTGCCCGTTCCCGCCAGCGAGAATGCAGTGCCGTGGTCGGGCGAGGTGCGCACGATAGGCAGTCCGAGCGTCACGTTGACCCCCGCGTCGAAGGCCACCGTCTTGATCGGGATCAGTGCCTGATCGTGATACATCGCCACAACACAATCGTAATTGCGCCAGTGCGGCGGATAGAAAAGCGTATCGGCCGACAAGGGCCCGAACACGTCGATCCCCTCGGTCCGCAGTGCGGCCAGTGCGGGAATGATTGTCTCGACCTCTTCAGTCCCGATCATCCCATCTTCTCCGGCATGCGGATTGAGCCCTGCCACGCCGATCTTTGGGGCGGCGATGCCGAATCGGGCCGCAAGGTCGCGCGCGATCACGCGGATGGTATCAAGGATCAATTGATGCGTGATTTGTCCCGGAACGTCGGCCAGCGGGATATGAATGGTCAGCGGCACGCAGCGCAGATCGTCATGCGCCAGCATCATCACGGGCAGGGGCGTGAAGTCGTCCTCGGCGCAAAGCGCGGCAAGAAATTCGGTGTGCCCGGGATATTCGAATCCGGCCCCATAAAGCGCTGCCTTGTGTATGGGCGCCGTAACCACGCCCCGAAACGCCCCCGCCTGCACCGCCTCGACGGCCTGTGCAATGGCCCCGACCACCACGGGCGCCGTATTGGGATCGGGCTCGCCGGGCGTATCGTCGACATCCCCGGCAATATCGATCACCGGCAGGGCGGTTTCAAACGCTGCCGCTGCCTCGCGGGCCGCTACCGCCCTGACCTCGATATCGAGCCCGAGCCGGGCCGCCCGTGCGGCCAGAAAGCCGGCATGGCCGTAAACGGCAAAGACCGGCAGTCCAAGGGACCGCCGGTCGGCGTAAAGTTGCACGATGAGATCGGGACCGATGCCGGCAGGCTCGCCCATGGTGAGCGCAAGCGGGGTCACGGTCGCTCGCCTGCTAGCGGCGGATGATCGCGGCGTTGGCGCGCAGGCGCTCCAGATACGCCTCGGCTTCGGCCTGCAATGCGTCAGTGCCCGCTTCCTGGCGCAGTTCTTCGGTCAGGAAGGTCAGGTCCTGCGCCTCTGCCTTCTCGCAGATGGCCAGCATCGAAACGCCGTTCTCGACGACGCGCGGGCTGGAAATCTGCCCGACCGTGAGACCGGCCAGTTCGTTGGCAATGGCGTCTGGAAGCTGGGTTGCATGGCGCCGCCCCAGGTCGCGCACCGCGGCGTCGGTGAACTGGATGGCCAGATCGACCGCCGCATCGCACCCGGTATAGCGCCCGCGATACTGATTGGCTTCCGCGGTCCGGCGAGAGGCCGAAATGCCCGACCCCTGCGGAATGACGAACAGCACTTCCTTGAGGATATAATCGAACCCGAGCGCGGGGGTGACCTGCTCGGCCGCCTGCATTTCAAGGTCGAGTTCGGAAAGCTGGATACGCTGGCGCAACACCTGGGAAACCACCTGCTGCCAGGCGATGGCCGCCTCGAGCCGGTCGCGCAGACTGTCGGGATTGACCCCGTTCTGGGTCAGGATGCCGTTGAGGTTGGACACGCTTGAGCGCATGTTGGTGGCGATATCGGAAAAGGCTGAATCGACCTGCCCGTCCGAAACGCTGATGCCAAGGCGCGATGCCTCGGCCAGCTTGATCGCGTCGTCGATCAGAGAGTCTGTCGCCAATTGTATTCTTGCCGAATTGCTCGATCCCTGGCCCTCGAGACGCAGCAGATTGGCACGATCGTTGATCTGCTGGTCGGTGATCGGCTGGCCGTTGACGGTCACGCGCGCGCCCTGCGCCTGCGCTGCGACGGCCATCAAGGCCAGTCCCAGAGCCAGACAGATGCCAGCGGTTCTGAATGCGAGCCATTGTCTCATGTGTTCCGCTCCCTGAAAGCGTCTTTTAGAGCACTTCCAGGATAAGTGGAAACCACTTATCCGGTTCGGAAGCGCGACAAGATAAGGCATTGGAGCAGTTGACGCGATTCGAAGAAAAGCGGAAATGCTCCGGCCAAAGCCGTCCTCTAGCACAAATGCGGCCAAATTCGGCAGTTGCGATTGGGATTTGTTTAAAGCCTTACCGGTCGGAATGGAAATGGCTTTTGCAAGTCGGCGTCAGAACTGGTAGCCGTAGCCAAAATCAATGACCTCGTCATTGCCCGGACCGCTGAGGCTCAGATTGACTTTGACCCGCAGATCATCGGCCGTATGGTGGGTCGGCCCGGTCCACAGGGCCTGGACGCCATACGCCAGGAACCTGTCGTCATAGGTCAGTCCGGCGGTTGCCTCGAGCCATTGGCTGGCCTCCAGGTCCCAGGCCACCCCGGCATTGGCCGTCCAGTAATCGGCCACCGGAATTTCCGCGTCGACCCCGATTTCGTGGCGATCCCGGACCTGATTGAGTTGGGGTTGGGCCGCTATAAACACATAGTCGCCGCTCACCCGCACCCCTTCCACTTCGCCCGAAGCCGAAAGTTGCAGGCGCGGAATGTCGCCACTTGCCGGGTCGAACTGCATTTTGGCACCACCCGCCAGCCCGCCATATCCGCCCTGAAGCCCAGCCACCAAATAGGATGCGTCCGCATTCATGCCCGAGGCAATCCCTGCGGTGCTTCCGTCGGTGACGTTGAAGCTGTTGGTCCCGGCGAGGTGGAAGGATTGGCCCATCAATCCGCTCAGCCAGCCGCCATTGTCGAAGCTGGTCTGGAACTGCCCGCCCACATTGGCGCGCAGTCCAGTCTCCTGCCGGTCGGCACCGGAAAAACGGTTGAAGCTGAACAGGTTGGAATCGTCGAAAACAAAGCCCTGGGAATCATTGTTGACGATGCCGGGCACCGCCTCTCCCTCGCGATAGACAAGTTGCGCGATGGGTTCGATCACATGCGTCGCGCCATTGGCGCGCGCCAGCAGCGGATAGCGGATGTCGAGCGCCGCGATCGGGGTCGCCGAAAACAGGCTCTGCCCGGCCGGGGCGCTGGCATCCGGGCTCGCCCCGTCATAGGAGGCCGCATCGCCGCGCAGCCCGAGATAGGGTGAAACGAGGATCCCGCCCGGCATGACGTGCTGGTTGGTCCAGCTTGCCTGCACCATGGCGTGAACCGATTGGCCCTCATAGCCGTGCACGAATCCGTGGCCGGTATCGTCCAGCGCCCGTGTCAGGCCCAAAAGCCGGCCACTCAGCTCGACGCGGCCTGCATCCCCCTCGAGATCGACCACATGATCGATCACCGCATTGGGGTGGGTCAGCGCTTGCTGATCGAGAACGTTTTCGAACGCTGCCTGGTTGGATCTGTTCCCCAACCGGACGAATTGCTGCACTCGGACGTCGGCGAATGTGTCGGTATCGAGATATTGTGCATAGACTTCATTGCGCTCGGTGCCGCTGGCGATGTCGTAATCGGGCAGAAAGCCCGGATCGGTGAACGCGGTGTAGGACCAGCCAAGCGTCCATTCGTCCGTCGGAGTGAACGTTCCGCTGGTCTGGACCGCCCCGCGCATGGCGCGATTGGCCAGCCCGCTATAGACGCCCGGGTTGAACTGATAGACCCCCGAAGCGCTCACCCGATAGCTCACATCGCCGACCGTCTGCCGCCAGTCGAGCGCCAGTCCCGCACCCTGGTTTGAATAGAGCGTGGGCGTGACCGCCAGAGAGCCGTCGGCAATGCGATAGCGGAAGAACGGCAGCGAAACCGCGACGCCGTATTTCTCATCGTAGCTGAGGACGGGGAATTCGACCTGTTCACCCTGTGGCAGCGTCAGCCAGGGCAGTGAGAGCACCGAAAATCCCAGCAATTGCAGCGAGGGCTGCTCGAAATAGATCACTTGCTCGGTCTCGTCGGTGACGATTCGCGCCGCCTTCACCGACCACCCGATCCGGTTGCCCTTTTCATCGATGCAGGTGCCGCACGGGGCATAGGTGCCCTCGACATAGACCCGCTCGACCCCTTCGTCGAAATTGGTCTCGGCCGCCGTAAACCGGCTGCCATCGGGAAACGCCACGGTCAGGGCGCGCAAAAACCCTTCGCGGAACCCGTCTTCCAGTTCCACCCGTTCCGCGACGTATTCGATCCCCTCGGGATCGATCACCGCGACATTGCCGACAAGTTCGACCCGTCCCGAACGCTGGTAATAGATCGCTCTGTCCGCCGAAGCGCGGAAGCCCTGGAAGCTGATCCCGACGCGCCCCTGCGCCACCACAGTATCGTCGCGCGAATTGAAAACCATGGTGTCGGCCGAAACGGCCATGTCGCCGCCGCTGCCCGAGGGGATGCGGGAAAAGAAATCTGCGGGAACGAGCTGCTGGGCGCTGGCAACGGGAGCGCACGCGAGCGCCGCGGCCATGACGCCGGCCAGAAGTGCGCCACGCCGCACCGATATTGCCCCCAGGGGTGGTTTGTTCATCAAACGCGCCCGTCTTCTCTACGCAGGATCACGGTCAAACCGATCACGATGGCGACAAGGGCAGGGCCCCACGCCGCCGCAATCGGGTCGAGAACGCCTGCCGAGCCGGCTCGGTCAGCCATCTCCGTGATTACAAACACAACAAGGCCCAGGACGATTCCATAGACGATGGTCCACCCATAATGCCCCGTTCTTCGATAACCGCCGGTAAAGGCAAACGCAATCAGCAAAGCACCCACAAGAACGAACGGAACGGCATTGAGTTTTTGAAAACGCGTCTCCGCCGCCGCCCGCGCGAACGGGTCCGCGATTCCATTGCGCAATGCCTGCCTCAGGTCGAACCACGACATGTCCTCCGCCGTCCCCAATTGCAGGCTCAGTTCCGATCCCGTGGCGGTGGTTGCCAGTGTCATTTCGGCAAAGGGCTGCGGCGCCCTGTCGATATCGAGCACCATCCCGTCGGTGATCCGCCATTGTCCGGGCTCGAGTTCGGCCATCCGCGCGTGGATGCGCGTGCCCGTTCCTCCCTGCGGCTGCAGCCGCAATATCGAAACATCGCGCAACTGCGTGCCGCCCTGGGTCACCGAACGCGCATAGAGCATGTAATCCCCATCCGCGCCGGTCTGGTTGAACCACGTCTCCCGGTTCTGCACCCCATAGGCGCGCCCCCAGCCGATCTGCGCCGCGTCGAGCTGCTGATAGACCCTGATCGCAAAGCTATCGACCACCGTCGTCACGATCACGCCCGAGAGGATAATCATCAGAATCGGCCAGCGCATCGTCGACCAGATCGACCGCCCCGACGCGCTGATGATGACCATTTCGCGGTGCGAATGCAGGTCGATCAGCCCCACGATCGCCCCGATCAAAACTGTCACCGGCAGCCCCAGAAGGCTCCAGCGCAACGCGCTCAGAAACGCCAGCCCCGTCGATGTCCATGGCCCGGCCAGCGCGGCGGTCTGGTTGAACCGTCCCGTATCGAGAAATTCGACAAGTAGGATGATGCCGAAAAAGATGCCCACCACCAGCCCGATCCGGGCCGCAAGGCGAATGCAGACGACGCGTCCGACCCTGTTCATCGCGCCAGCCTCCAGCGGGGGAAGATGAAGGCGCGCCGGCTCCGCAGCCACAACAGGCCCAGCGAGAACGCAAGGATCACGCCCGGCGCCATGAAATGGCGGCCCCCGCCGCCCGAAAACGCGCTCACCGCCTGCTCGGCGAACGCCACAAGCAGGATCACCAGCTCCATCGGTATGCGCCGCCGCCCGCGTCCGCCGTCGGGATAGGCGCAAAACGCCGCCGCCAGCGCGCAGATGGCCAGCGCCCGCAAGGTATCGGCAAACCGCTCATTGAGCATTTTGACCTCTTCGCGCGTCGCGGTTTCATCGAAGACCCTGCCCAGCAGCCCGAAACTGTCGGTCTGCGCCGCGTTCGTGATGCGCGAGGCCGCATCGATCAGGCTCGCAAGGCTGATATGATATTGCGCGAACCGGATCTGGCTCAATCCGGCCCGTCCCGCGCTTTCATACTGGATGGCGCCATTGTTGAGGATCAACTGATAGCCCGTCTCGTCCTGAAACACCGAGGCGGTCTCGGCAAAATAGGTCCGCCGCGTCTCATTGGTCGTGTCGTCGAAAAAGAAATCGACAAGCGTTCCGTCCCGCTGCCGAGCCGAAATCGAAAACACGAGGCCATCCTCGATCTCGGTGAACCGCCCCGGCACCAGCGCGCGCCCAACCACGTCGGCGGCGATTTCGGCCGACCAGTCCGCCGAAATCCGCCGCGAATGCGGTTCGATCCAGTTTGTCACCAGCGTAACGGTCGCCGCCCCGACCAGCGTAAACGAGATGATCGCCCGCCACAGCGCGTCGGTCCGTTGCCCGGCATGGATGGTGTGCAATTCGCGTGACGATTGCAGCGCCCGCAGCCCCCGCACCAGCCCGATGGCAAAGCACACATAAAGGATCGAGCGCGCAAAGGTCGGCGTGGTCAGCCCGCTCTGGCCCATCAGCGTGAGAAAATTCTGCCCCTTGGCCGAAACCAGGTCGAACAGCCGCAACAGTTGCATCAGCCAGATCAGCGCGCCGCCCGCCGCGAAAATGGTAAGCGCCTGCGCAAAGAACTGGCTCTGCAGATATCGCGAAAGTCTGTCCAAGAAGGGAGTCCTGTGCCGGCGAGTCAGCAACACTTCTACCCTGTTCGTGTGGCGGCAAAAAGCGCAGCGTGGCAACAGAATGCGCCAAATGATGGCTGCGCATTGACGCAACCGGCGCCCGCGGACAATGCTCACCCCATCCGGCCCGGCGAATCCTCGCCGGCCCATGCCCTCGCCAGCCAAGGTTGCCGCGCCCATGCCGCAAACGCTCTCGATCTCCCTCACCGAAAACCTGCCCGATTCCCCCTCCGCCCTCGTGCTCTACGCCGATGGCAGCGGCAAAATGGGCCCGGTGGCGTCGGGGCTCTGGAAGCGCACCGGCCTCGATTTCGCCCGCATCGCCAAGGCCACCGGCTTTTCCGGCCGCCCCGGCCACATGATCGATATCGCCGCCCCCACGGGCCTTGATTGCGACCGTCTTCTGGTGCTCGGTCGCGGTGCCGATGGGGAAGGGGACAATGACGCCGCCTGGGTCGATCGCGGCGGCTCGCTTTTTGCCAAGCTCGACGCCGTCGGCGTCTCCGATGCCGCAGTCGTGCTCGACGAGCCGGGCCTGACCCCGCGTCTGGTCGGCGCGCTGGGGGCAGGCGCGCGCCTGCGCTCCTATCGCTTTGAAAAATACCTCACCCGCCGCAAGAACGGCGCGACCCATCCCACCGCGCTCACCTTCGTTGTCGCGAAAGCATCGGGCATGAACGCTGCGCTCGATGACGCCCTCGCCGTCGCCGATGGCACCATTCTCGCCCGCGACCTGGTCAACGAGCCCGCCAATCTGCTCGGCCCCTCGGACATGGCCGATGTCGCCAACACCCTGGCCGATCTCGGCATCTCGGTCGAAGTTTTCGACGAGGATCAGATGAAAGCCCTCGGCATGGGCGCCATCCTCGCCGTAGGGCAGGGGTCGGTCCGTCCCCCCCGCCTCGTCGTGATGCAATGGAACGGCGGCAAAAAGGGTCAGGCGCCTCTGGCCTTTGTCGGCAAGGGCATCGTTTTCGATACCGGCGGCATTTCGATCAAGCCCGCCGCCTCGATGGAAAACATGAAGGGCGATATGGGCGGCGCCGCCGCCGTGCTGGGCCTCATGCAGTCTCTCGCCACCCGCAAGGCGAAACTCAACGCCGTCGGCATCCTTGCCCTCGCCGAAAACATGCCCGACGCCAACGCCTACCGCCCGGGCGACGTCATCACCGCCATGTCGGGCGAAACCATCGAGGTCATTTCCACCGACGCCGAAGGCCGCCTCGTTCTGGCCGATGCCCTCTGGTATTGCCAGGACCGGTTCAAGCCCAAAGCCATGTTCGACATCGCAACCTTGACCGGCGCCATCCGCATCGCGCTGGGCGAGGATTATGCGGGCGTCTTCACCAACACCGAGTCCCTGGCCGCCAAACTCCAGCAGGCCGGCCGCGCCTCGGGCGAAAAGGTCTGGCACCTGCCCATCGGCCCGGCCTACGACAAACTCATCGAAAGCCGCTTCGCCGACATCAAGAACCAGGGCGGCCGCCTGGGCGGCGCGTCCATCGCCGGGCAGTTCCTCTCCCACTTCGTGGGCGACACCCCCTGGGCCCACATCGACATCGCCTCCACCGCCTTCGGCAAAGCCTCGACGGAAACCAACACCTCATGGGCCACGGGGTTCGGGGTGGCGCTGTTCGATCGGTTGATCCGGGATGGGTATGAGGATGGCGGGTAGGCGATAGCGCGAACGCAGGCGGGTGTTGCTACCGCAATCGCTATTCCGAACCGGACGACATTCGGACTATAGGCGCTTCTCGTAGCGCCAGACCTCGAGATCAAAGATGCCATCGGGCGTCGGCAGCCGGTTGGTCATCTGGCCCGCGCGCTGCCATCCATGTTTTTCATAGAACCGCGCAGCGCGTTCATTGCCGATGGCGCAGGCCAACCATGCGGTGGTTACGGCGGACGCAGCGATCCGCCGTTCGCCATCGGCAAGCAGTGCCGCTGCGGTGCCCGAGCCTCTGGCCGCCGGCGCGACATAGAGTTGGTAAAGCTCATCCTGCTTGATCATGCACAGGCCGGGCGGATTGCCCACTGGACCGCAAACCCGCGTAAGCGCAAGATTGTCGATAAGCCGCTGCCGGAAACTCGCCGGCGTCCGGTATCGCGACAGTTCAGCGGGCAGAATGGCAGCGTGCGCGTCCTGCCAGCCGGAGTGCCAAAGCCCAACAAGATGTTCGATGTCGGCCATCTCAGCATTCCGCACCTCACGGGCGAACGCAGAGTTGAAACGGTGCTGTGTCGGGTCTTCGGATTGGGACATGAAAGGGACCTATCGGTATCCGGTGTCGTCGGCGGGCTTGCCGGCTTCCTCTACCTCGATCAGATACCGCCACGCATCGGGGCGTGAGCCATCAAGATCGGTGAACCCGTAGATTTGCGACAGACCCCCGCTCGACAATGATTGGCCGTTCCAACGCATGCGTTCGGTGTCTGCGGCCAGCGCGGCGACGGCCCGGCCCACGAAGCGGGGCGATTCGGAAATTACGAAATGCGGCACCTTGGCCGTGGCCTCGCGCCAATTGTCCTCACGAACCCCGAACGCTTCCAGCATCATCTCGGACCGCAGCCACCCGGGCGTCAACGAAACCGCCGTTGCCCCATGCTTTTCCAGATCCTTCGCATGCGCCCAGGCCATGCGGTTTACGGAAACCTTGGCAAGATCGTAGAAGGGAGAGAGGCGGTAGTGGTCGGCATTATAATCCGCCGTCCCATCGGTCACCTCGACAAGAAGGCCGCCCGGTTGCTCGATCATCAGCGGCAGGGCGAAATGGGCGGTTATGAGGTGGGTATCGATCCCCAACCTGAGCAGCCGTAAACCGTTATCCAGATCGTGGTCCCAGACCGGCTTGTTCCATTCGAACAGTTTCTCTCCGCCCCAGATGTCGTTCACGAGAATATCGAGACGGCCCTGTTCGGTCCGAATTCGTTCGATCAGCGTTTGGACCTGTTCGGGAACCAGATGGTCGACCTGGATCGCAATGCCCTTGCCGCCGGCCGCACTCACCAGTTCGGCCGTTTCCTCGATCGTTTCGGACGCGCGGCCATATTCGGATGGCTGCTCGCGAGTGGTGCGTCCTGTCACATACACCGTGGCACCGGCGGCCCCGAGTTCTGTTGCGATGCCGCGACCCGCGCCGCGTGTCGCCCCGGCGACCAGCGCAACCTTTCCTGAAAGTGTCATTGCCGACCTCCCTTTGTTAGGCTGGCTTTCTCAGCGATTTGTATATATAAACAATCGTTCGGTTATTTATCGGAGTCAAGATGCCCCGTCAAAAAACGCAGTCCGATGACTTTGTGCTGCGCCATGCCCTGGACCTGATGTACGAGCAGGGGCCCGAGGCGCTGACTTTCGCCGCTCTTTCCAAACGGTGCGGCCTCTCGGGGGCAACCCTCGTCCAGCGCTTCGGCAACAAGGCCGTCCTCAAGCAAAAATCGCTCCTCATCGCCTGGGATCGGCTGGACGCCGATACCGCACGCCTCGCCGGTTCGGTTCCCAGGACACCCGAAGGGGCAATCGAACTTCTCGTGGGGCTCACCGGCCAATACGGTACCATCGACACCTATGCGGAAGGTCTTTTGATCCTGCGTGAGGATTTGCGCGACCCCCGGTTGCGGGCGCGCGGCGCCGCCTGGCGAGACCAACTCTGCGCCGCCCTTGATGCCTGCTTTGCGCAAACCGGCGTTCCCGCCGGTGTCGGATTGCTTGCGGCCACGCACTGGCAAGGCGCCTTGCTTTGGTGGGGTTTCGATCCAAAACAATCGGTGGAGCGCTATGTCGAACAAAGTCTGCGGGACTTTGTAGCCCGCACACTCGGCACAGCGGCGGGGCCGCTTCACGAAACAGTCGAAAGATAGTTGGCTTACGCCATCCCCTAGCGCCCCCACCAATCCGATGCGATAACATCGCCATGACCGATCTTCTCTTCTACCACCTCGAAACCCGGCCGCTCGAATCCGTTCTGCCCATGCTGCTCGAAAAGACAATCGAGCGCGGCTGGCGGGCGGTGGTGGAGGTGGGCAGCGCCGAGCGGCTCGAAACCATCGATTCAGCGCTCTGGACCTATTCCGATGACAGCTTTCTGCCCCACGCCGTCGCGCGGGGGGAGGAGGGCGATGCGGCCCAACCGGTGCTGCTGACCGGCGGCGATGAAAACCCCAACGGCGCCACCATCCGCTTTTTCGTCGATCGCGCCACCCCGCGCCAGCTCGATGGCTATGAGCGGCTTGTCTATATCTTCAACGGCCATGACCCCGACGCCGTCACCGAGGCGCGGGAGGTGTGGCGCACCCTCAAGCCGGTTTACGATCTCACCTATTGGCAGCAGGACGGCGAAGGCCGCTGGAGCAAGAAGGCCTGAAAATCGCTGAGATTTTTCGGTTCGATCTCGCGGCAAACAATGATTTAGTTCCGATCTCGATTCCACGAAGCGAAATCAAAACTAATGGATTCCTCGTTCGAACCCAGGGTCAGGCACACCCCGCTTGAAGATTTTCTTGCCATTCTGCTTGGCACGCTGTTTGTCGGGCTCGGCGTCACTTTCTATTCGGAAGCCCAGATCACAACCGGCAGCACCGCCGGTCTGGCTTTGCTCGTCCAATACGCCACCGGTCTGCCGTTCGGCGCCGTGTTCTTCGTCGTCAACCTGCCGTTTTATATTCTGGCGTTCCTGCGCATGGGTTGGCCGTTCACGCTCAAGACCTTCATCGCGGTGGGGCTCGTTTCGGTCTATCCGGCATTGATGCCCAACTGGCTCAACATTTCGGGCATAAACCCGTTCTTTGCCGCCATTGCCGGCGGCGCCATGATGGGCATGGGCATCCTCGCCCTGTTCCGCCACCGCGCCAGCCTGGGCGGCGTCAATATTTTAGCGCTCTACCTGCAGGACAATCACAAGATCGCCGCCGGCTATGTCCAGTTCGGCATCGATTTCCTCATCCTGATCGCTGCCCTGTTCATCCTGCCCCTCGACAGGGTGCTGCTCTCGCTGGTCGGCGCGGTGTTCATGAGTCTGGTCATCATTTTAAACCACAAGCCGGGGCGGTATATGGGGGTCAGTTAGGAAGGCGATCCACCACCTTGGTCATCCCGGGCGAAGACGCGGGATCCAGTACCCGGCAGCGCTGGCGGCTCCATCTTCGGCAAATCCACTCTACCCAACGAAACTCACGGTCGACGAGGTACAGGGCCGCCTCCCGCACCAATCTCGATTGGTCCTATTCGACCCGTCCAAGCTTCTCGAGCTTGAGCTTGCGCATCATTTCGAAATGCTCGCGCACCGGCATGATGTCGGACACATAAAGCTCATAGAAAAAATCGACCCATTCATAGCACAGGATCACTTCGCGGGTTTCGAGATCGTAGAATGCGTTGACCTCGCCGCAGTTCTCCGCAGTGATCTGCACGGGGTTGGGCAGCACGAAATTCTTGGCCACCCAGTCGGCATATTGCTCGAGCACCTGCGCCTGTTCCAATAGCGCCTGCGCTTCCGGATATTGGCCGCGCGTGTCGCGATACTGAACCGTAACATCCGACGCTGGAGCCCCCTGGCGCCGATGCGGATCGAGCACCATCGACCAGCCCCGCTCGGCGATCCGGTAATCCTCGGCGCAGCTTTTCTGCCGGTCGATGGGCAGCGAAATCCGCGTCGCGTATTGGGTATGCCGCTCGTAGTCGCTCCCCACCATCAGGCACGCCATGGCGTAGGAGCGCTGGATATCGAGGCTGTGCGCGCCGTAAAACGCCGAATTGACGTAGCCGCGCGAGGGCCGGAAGCTCTCCGAATAACGCCAGCCGTCTATGGTATCCTGCAGCCCGATCACGTCCGCTTCGGTCCCCGTGTCGAGCATGAGCAGCGTGGCCATCATGTCCACGGCATCTTCTTCACGCCCCAGCACCGGCAGGTCGAGCTGGTCGACCAGAAGATGCCCGATTTCGTGCAACATCGTGTGGCGGGTGTTGTTGAGCGCAAACTGAATGGCCGCATCGCGCTGCACATTGGTCAGTTGCTGGGCCGCCGCCGGAGTTGCCACCGCCAGCACGGCCAGCAGTGCCGCAATCATCCGTTTCGCCATGCTCAATCCTCGTCCCGCATCGTCTTTCGGCGTATTCTAGCGCGCGCCAATGACCTCTTCCAGACGGCTTTGCCCTTGGGGTAAAGAAACCTCTCAGGCGTCCGCCTGCGCGTCCTCCAGTTCCGCGCTCTTGTCCAGCCACTGGTCCTCGAGCGCCGCGATCTCGCCCTCGAATTTCGATTTCTCGATCCCCAGCGCAATCGCCTTGTCCGCATCGCCGGTATAGAGCGCCGGATCGTCGAGCTGCCTGTCGATCTTGGCCAGATCCTTGCGCTTCCACTCCAGTTTCTGCTCGATGGATTTGATTTCCTTGCGCAACGGCGCCAGCTCGGCCCGTTTCGCCGCCGCTTCCTGCCGCTCGCGCTTGCGGTCCGATGCCGAACCGCCCCCGCCAGCCCCGCTCGCCCCGTTCGAGGTGAGGCTCTTCTGATACCCGTCCAGATCGTCCTCGAACTCGCGTACGGTGCTATTCTCGGCGATCCACAGCGTGTCGCAGGTCGCTTCGATCAGGTGCCGGTCGTGCGAGATGATCAGCACCGCGCCCTTGTAGTCGTTGAGCGCATGGACCAGCGCATCGCGGCTGTCGATGTCGAGATGGTTGGTCGGCTCGTCCAGCACCAGCATGCCCGGCCCGCCGAACGTGATGATCCCCATCAAAAGCCGCGCCCGCTCGCCGCCCGAAAGGTTTTTCGCTTTCGTGTCCATCCGCGTGGTCGAAAGCCCCATCTGCGCCACCCGCGCCCGGCGTTTCGCCTCGCTTTCGAGCGGCATCAAATCGATCACATGCTCGTATGGGGTCTGTTCGGGCTTGAGATGGTCGAGCTGGTGCTGGGCGAAATAGGCGACTTCGAGCGTCTTCGCCCGCAACATCTGCCCGCCCATGGGCTTCAGCTCACCCGATAACAGCTTGGCGAACGTCGATTTCCCGTTCCCGTTCGGCCCGATCAGCGCAATCCGGTCGTCCGGATCGATCCGGTTGGTGATCCGGTTCAAAATGACCGTCTCGCCATACCCCACCGACACATTGTCGAAGGTGATCATCGGCGTGGCGGGCGACTTTTTCGGCTGCTGAAAGCTGAACGGCGCCGCATATTCGTCAAACAGCGCTTCGGGCGGCCGCAGCTTGGCGATGGCCCTGACCCGGCTCTGGGCCTGCTTGGCCTTTGTCGCCTTGGCCTTGAACCGGTCCACGAATTTCTGCATGTGCTCGATCTGGGCGAGCGTTTTCTCCCGCGCCTTGTTCTGCAGCTCCATCTGCATGCGGCGGGTTTCCTCGAATGTATCGTAAGCGCCCTTGTAAAAGGTCAGCTTGCCGCGCTCGAGATGGATGATCGAATTGACCGCCTTGTTGAGCAGGTCGCGGTCATGGGAAATCATGAAGACCGTATAGGGGTAACTCGCCAGATATTTCTCCAGCCACAGCGTGCCTTCGAGATCGAGATAGTTGGTCGGCTCGTCGAGCAGCAAAAGGTCGGGCTGCGAAAACAGCACCCCCGCCAGCGCCACCCGCATCCTCCAGCCACCTGAAAGCTCGCTGCACGGCCCGTTCTGCCGTTCCAGCGAAAACCCCAGTCCCTTCAGAATCGAACTGGCCCGCGCTTCCGCCGTATGCGCATCGATATCGGCCAGCCGCGTATGAATCTCGGCGATCCGGTGCGGATCCTCGGCGGTTTCCGCCTCCGCCATCAGCGCCGTGCGCTCGGTGTCGGCCGACAGCACCATATCGAGCACGCTCATTTCGGTGGCCGGCGCTTCCTGCGCCACCGCCCCGATCCGCGCCCGCTTGCTCAATTCGATCGACCCCTGCTCGGGCGATAAAAACCCCTGGATCAATTGGAACAGCGTCGTCTTGCCCGATCCGTTCTTGCCCACGAACCCGGTCTTGGCCCCAGTCGGCAACGTCACCGACGCCCCCTCGAACAGGGGACGTCCGGCAATCTTGTAATGAAGGTTGGTGATCGTAAGCATGATGGCGGCTACCTATGGTGCCACACGGCGAAGCGCAAGCCTTGTCATTGTCGCGCCGTCAGCCCATGTGTGTTACAATGCACTGAACCAATACTACGGAGCAAGCACATGGCCGAATCCACCTTCACCTTCCGCATTGATGAAGACCTGAAAAAGCAGTTCGCCGAAATCGCCAAATCCAAGGACCGCACCGGCGCACAACTCGTGCGAGACTTCATCCGCGATACCATCGCAAAGGAACAGGAAGCCGCCGAATATGACGCATGGTTCCGCGCCAAGGTCCAGCAAGGCATCGATGAAGCCGATGCCGGCCTCGGTATCCCTCATGAAGAGGTGGAGGCTCATTTCGCAAAACTTCGCGCCGACCTGCGCAAGAAACAGAAAGCTCGTGCATGAAGCTGAAATGGATGCCGGGGGCCATCACTCAGCGCGAGCATATCATTGCGTTCATTGCCGAAGACAATATCGACGCAGCCATAGATCTCGACGAGACGATCGACACCAAATGCGCTCGTCTCGTCGATTATCCCTTATCTGGCCGGGCAGGGCGGGCGCCTGAAACGCGCGAGCTGATCGTGCATCCCAATTATCTCGTCGTCTACCGCGTCGCTGAAGACACATTGGAAGTCGTCGCATTGCTCCACGCCGCCCAACGCTGGCCATAACCGCTCGCCAAGCCGTCTTGCCACCGCCATAACCTGACGCTAAAAGGCCCCACTTTCTTTGCATCCTCCCATAAGGACCAGACACAATGGCCATTCAGCGCACCTTTTCGATCATCAAGCCCGACGCCACAAAGCGTAACCTCACCGGCAAGATCATCTCCAAATTCGAGGATGCCGGCCTGCGCATCGTCGCTTCCAAGCGCATCCAGATGACCCGGGAACAGGCTGAAGGCTTTTATGCGGTCCACAAGGAACGCCCCTTCTTCGGCGAACTGGTCGATTTCATGATCTCCGGCCCCGTCGTCGTCCAGGTTCTCGAAGGTGAAGATGCCATCGCGAAAAACCGCGAAGTCATGGGCGCCACAAACCCTGAAAACGCCGACGCCGGCACCATCCGCAAGGAATTCGCCCTCTCGGTCGGTGAAAACTCGGTCCACGGTTCGGACGCTCCCGAAACCGCTGCCGAAGAAATCAAGTTCTTCTTCTCCGACGACGAAATCGTTGGGTGAGTGCCGACCTCGCGGTAACGCGAGGATTTGAGGCGCCAACGCCCCCAGCCTGAGCGAGGGGGCGGGAAAGGCCCGACCCGATTTTCCGCACGCCGCGTTCACAAGGACGCGGCGTTTTTTGTGCGTTGCATCCTGGTAGCGATAAATAATAAGCTGCACCAACGGTTTGGGTATTTCACGCACCGCAGCAAGCAAGGCCACACGATTGCTGCCGGGACCAACTGCCCAAACGGAAGTTGCGGCTGCGCGTCCACCCACCCGGTGAGTGCGTCCGGCCTTTTTTGGGGAAGGCGCGGTTCATGGCGACCATGCACAGCTACGCATTGCGGATGGCGTCGCTCGTCCTCGTATCCGCTTTTGCGTTCGGAGCGATCGCGGCCGTGGCCATCGTCAGGCTTCAGGATGGCGAGGATGAAGCGGCGGAGACCGAGCCCGGCGTTACCGAAATTGCTGCCGTCGAGCCGGACGCTCCCGCCGATGTGATCGACGAACCCGTCTCCGCACCGGTCCCGCCGTCGTCCCAAGAGGAAGATCCCCCCGCCGACACGGCCGTGCTCGAGCCCGCCGTGGTCGAAGCCGCACCTGCCGCCGCGCCGCCGGAGGACCTGTTCCGGCAATCCTTCGTCAGCCTCGCCCCCGAGCCGGAGCCAGAACCTGTCGCCGCCGCTCCCGAGCTGCAGCGCTGGTTGGACCTGCCCGGCATGACGCCCAGCCTTGACGGTTTGCTGGTGGAGGGACTTGAGGTGGCCCTGGCCGACCCGGGCGAACCGCTTGATGACACCCCGACCACCGCGCAGCCCGTTTCGGAACCGGAACCGGAACCGGAACCGGAACCGGAACCGGACGCCACGGCTGTGATTGACGAAAACTGCGACGCCGCAAGCCCCGATTGGGCAATGTTCCTGTTCGACAATACGGTGCCGGGCGGTTGGGACCGGGTCCCCAATGTGCGGGTGGTGCCAATGGGCTTTTGCACCGACACGCGCCAGCAACTTGAAAGCCGCATGCAGGCCAGCGGCCGGCTTGGTTCGCTGCGCGGCGCCGCCGCCGCCGATCAACTGGTTTCTCTTGCCCTCAGCCGTGCCTCGCGTGGTCCCAATGACGTATTCGCGATGGCGACCGAGGGCAGTGTGCTCAACGTCTATGTCTATTGAAGGCCGCTCTATCGCGCTTCAAGCGCCTTGACCTGATCGCGCGCCATCCCGTGCCGGTTGAGCAGTCGATCGACCTCGGAGCGTTCGAGCCCGATATCGCGCAACTGCCAGTCTTCCATTTCGGCAAGTTCGACCATGGCCCTCCGCCGCGCGCCGCGCGCCCTGCGGTCGGCCCACCAGCCCGAAACCACCAGCTTGAGATAGCGCCACACAGTGGCCCGATACTGCAACCGTTCGACGAATTCGTCCCGTTCATAAAGCGTCATCTGTCGTCTCCTTGTTCGATGACGCCCATCATGGATCGACAGGATAAATTGATCTAACGAATGTTTTTTGTTAAAACCATCGAAATTGCTGATGAAAGGAGATTGCGGTGTTTTCGCTCGATCCGGACTTCCTGCGCACATTTCTGGCCATTTCCGAAACCGGCAGCTTCGGCGCGGCCGGAGAGAAAGTGAACAAGACCCAGTCCACGGTCTCGGCCCAGATGAAACGCCTTGAAGAGATCGTCGGCGTGCCGCTTTTCGAAAGGGAAGGGCGGCGCAACGTCCTGACGCCCGATGGGCTCAAGTTGCTCGAATATGCCGCCTCGATGGTGCGTCTCAACGACGAGGCGCTGCGCGCATTCCAGCCCGCCGAAATGAGCGGCAATCTGCGCCTTGGCGCTATCGATGAATATGCGCAGGCCTTCATGCCCGGCACCTTGCGCACCTTCGGCGCGGCCCATGCCGCCGTGCAGGTGGAAGTTGTCACCGGCTCGACGGCGCAATTGCGCGACCTTTTGGCCGAAGGCGAACTCGATGCCGCCATAATTTCCTGCCGCGCCGGCGATAGCGAAATGGAAATGCTGCGCGCCGACCGGCTGCACTGGATCGGCGGGGAGGGCACATCGGCTCATTTCGAAGATCCGCTGCCCTTCTGCGCATGGTCGGCAGGATGTTCCTGGCGGGAAATGGCCTCCGCCGCGTTGGCCCGTGATGGCAGGGATTGGCGGCTGGCCGTCGCAACCTCGAACGCCGCCCTTATCGGGCTCACGGTCCGTGACGGACTCGGCGTCGCCGTCGCTCCCTCATGGTTCGTCAGTCCCGGCCTGCGTATCCTTGAGGAAATGGATGCCCGCTACCCGCTGGGCATCGCAGAGATCGGCATCAAGCGCAGCACCCCCGCCGCCAATCCGGTTCTGGACGCCTTTGTTGCGCATGTGAAATCGGAGCTGAGTTCACCCGCTCTTGCTGCCTGACGCGACTTCGGCCTTGGCCCGTTCGATCGAGCGGGCCAGCGTGGCGATCTCGTCGGCGTATTTCTCCTCGGCTTCCTCGCTGCTGTTCATCCAGCTCGAATAGCGCTCGAACAGTTTGACGAAGGCAAGAATTTCCTCGGCGGGCCAGGCGCTGAAAAATTCGCCGAGCAACAGCCATTTATAGCCGCGCACCGCTTCGATCACCGCTTCACCGGCCGGCGTCAGCTCCAGTATCGTGCGGCGGGCGTCGCGCTGCGACACGGCGCGGCGCGCGTATCCCGAATTGACCATTTCAGCCACGAGCCGGCTCGCGCGGGATGGATCGATGTAAAGACGCTCCGCGACGGTTGAAACCATAGTCTCGTCATCGGCGTTGGGTTCGCTGGACAGCCAGGGAGTGGCGATGGCGAACAACACGTCGATCTGGGCGAGGTCGAGATCGAGGCCGAGCGCCCGGGTGGCGCGATGGCCAAGCTCGCGCTTGTGCATCTGCCGGCGCCAGTTCTGCACGACGTTGTCTATGCGGATCAACGCGTCGGCAAGGTCGGCGTCCTTGCCGTTTCTGGCCAGCAAATCGCGCAATGCGTCCTGTCGTGTCGGCATGGCAGAGGATCCTTAAATACATGCCATTGGCAATTGCATGCTATTGACATGTAATTGTATCGAGCAGATATATCAAGCTCAATAGAGCGCTGTCGGGGTCACTGGCACCATTTTGCCCGTTCCGCAAGCGCACGAAACAAGACTTGGAGCAAATGCCGCGACCCGAGCGGGGCGCGTTCAAATGCTCTGACTATCCGGAGTTAGAAATGTCGCAACCCGCACCTTCCGTGCCGCAGACATCCGATCCCAACGTGAGATTGGTCATCGGCGCGGTCGTCGCGACGCTGTTGCTGGCCTCACTGGGCCAGACCATCATCACCACGGCGCTGCCCATCATCGTTGCCGATCTCGGCGGCATCGAGCACATCTCGTGGGCCATCACGGCCTATCTGCTTGCCGCAACCGTCGCCGCGCCGGTGTTCGGCAAGCTGGGCGACATGTATGGCCGCAAGCTCATGCTGCAGTCGGGCATCGGCATCTTCCTTGCCGGCTCGGTGCTGGCCGCGATGTCGCTCGATCTCAACATGCTCGTGTTCTGCCGCTTCATTCAGGGGATCGGCGGGGGCGGGCTGATCGTCACCGCCATGGCTGCCATTGGCGACGTGCTGCCGCCGCGCGAGCGGGGCAAGGCGCAGGGTTTCCTCGGCGCCGCCTTCGGTCTGTCCACAGTGGTCGGTCCGCTGCTCGGCGGTTTGATCGTTGAATCCCTGTCCTGGCGCTGGCTGTTCTTCGTCAATATCCCGGTCGGCATCGCGGCCTTTGCCGTCATCGCCATGGCGTTTGAAAGCCGCACACGCAGCGAAAAGCGCAAGATCGACTATGCCGGCGCGGCGCTTCTCACCACCGCGCTTTCCGCGCTTGTCATCTACACAAGTATCGGCGGCACCATCCTGCCGTGGTTTTCCCCCCAGGCGCTCATTCTTCCCGTCGTCGGCGCGGTCGCGCTCATTGGCTTCCTCATTGTCGAACGGCGCGCCGCCGAGCCGATCCTGCCGCTCTATCTGTTCCGCAACAATGCCTTTCTCGTTTCCAACGCCGTGGGCTTCATTGTCGGCACCGCCATGTTCGGCACCATCACCTACATGCCGTCCTACCTGCTGATCGTGCAGGACTTCGCCCCCACCCAGGCCGGGCTGGCGCTGTTGCCCATGATGATCGGGTTGATCGGCTCCTCGACCCTTTCGGGCATCTTCATCGCCCGCACCGGGCGCTACAAGCTGTTGCCCATCCTCTCCACCACCATCCTCGCCGTCGGCGCCATTCTGCTCGGCACGCTCGGCGTCGATACCCCGTTCCCGCTCGTCATGTTCTACATGCTGCTGGTGGGCGTGGGCATCGGTCCGGTGATGAGCGTCGGCGTCACCGCCATCCAGAACGCAGTGCCCCACACCGTTCTCGGCGTGGCAACGGCCAGCGCCCAGATGTTCCGCCAGATCGGCGGTTCGCTCGGCGTTGCCGTCCTCGGCGCCATCTTTGCCAATCGCCTGGCCTTTGAAACCGCCGCCATCGGCCACCCCGAAGGCACCGCGGGCTTCAATGCCGCCGCGCTGGCCGCCATGCCCGCATCCGAGCAACTGGCCATGCTGCAGGCCTATACCTCGGCCCTGCATCCCATCTATTGGGTTGCCGCCGCCGCGGCCGCTGTCGCCAGCATCATCGGCTGGTTCCTCGTCGAAATCCCCCTCTCGGACCGCAAGCCGGGCTCGGAAATCGAGGCCGAAGCAGAACCCCAGGCCGCCGAATAAGACTCAGCATCAGGCACTTACGAGACGTTCCCGATTCAATCCCGCAATGGATTGAATCGGAACCTGAGCTTTCGCTTACCCCCCGTCATCCCGAACCTGATCCGGGATCCAGGGCCCCCAACACCAAACGTCAAAACCCAGACCCGCCCTACGGCAAAACGCCCTCAAAAGCTCGCCCGCAGCGTCAGCCCGATATCGTGGCTCTCATAGTCGTAAAACACATTGTCCGACCAACTGTTGGTGTATTCGTAATAGATCGAGGGCATCAGCGGCCCGATGGTGAAATCGCGATGGCTCGCCTCGATCCGCCCGGTCGCAAACCGGTCCACCTGGTCCTCGAGCTGGAACGGGGCAGGGCGCCAGTGCCAGCGCTGCCCGATGGTCCCCTCGACGCCCACCAGCAATCCATTGTCGAACAGCGTATCCACCCGCGCCCGCAAGGTTCCAACCAACGTGCGCAGCGTCTCGTCGTCGGTATGGTTGTAAACCGCCCGCGCCGTGGTTGTGAGGTTCGTGTTGGGTGAAAGCGAGGTCGAATAGGAAATCGCCCCATCCGCAACAAGCCCCGACCGCCCCGGATCGAGCGGCCTGTCCACCGCCGCCAGCTTCAGATCGAACGCCAGCCGCTGCGACGCATCGAGCAGCAGCGAAAGGCTCGAGCGTACGCCCACTTCCGTACGGTCCAGAACATCGTCTTCCAGCCCGACCGTCGCAAATGGTGCAACCACCGCCCGCGCCGTCTCCCCGACCGCAAACGTTATCGGCAGCTCCGCCGTAAAGCTCGGCTCGAAGACGTCATCGGCTGTCGAAAATCGTATGTCGGTGCGCAGCACGCCCGAAAGGCTCACCGCCTCGCTGCGCGCCAGTTCCACCGCCACCGAACCGCCAAGGCTGAACAGCACGCCGCGTTTCCCGCGCGCTTCCTCGGGGATTTGCCCCGGTCCCCACACCCCGCCATCGATTGTGTCTTCCCCGGTCTGCCGGTTCACATTGGTCGAAGGCGCCACGGTGAAATAGCCGGAAAACACCGGTCTTCCCTGCGATTGCGCGTTCTGGAGCAATTGCGAAACCACCTCGCGCTCCGGCCCGTCGGGCAATATCGCCTGCAGCGAGCCCAGCCGCGCCGCCGCCATATCCCTCTGGCCCAGATCGGAATAACACCGGTGCGCCACCAGATACGGCGGCACGAAAAACGGCACCGCCCCGATCACCAGATCGGCCAGCACCACGGCCTCCGCGCATTCGCCATCCAGCGCATGCCGCACCGAAGCCGCATAGGCCGCCATCACGTCGCCTTGCCCGGCCTCGGCGTCGAGCTGCGCCGCGATCGCCTCGGCCCGCCCCCAGTCGCGCGCCCCGATCGCCTCGTCGAGCGAAGCCAGCGAAGCGCTCTGCGCATGGGCGCCCGCCACCGGCCCGAACAAGGCGGCCCCGGCGAGAAGGCCAACGGCAAGAATTCTGGAAAAACCCATGAAAGCCCCATTTTTCGCCCCACGGGCGTACGCATTACAAAGGCGGAGGCGATGGCTTGCACCGCCTCCAGAAGCACTTACTGCGTGCCGATCAGATAACCGGCGGTCGCGCCATTGCCGTCGGTGGTGTTGCCCTGCACCAGCCCGGCCATTTCGTCCGCGTTCGGCCCGTAGAACTGGCCATCGATCGTGTTGTTGGAATTAAGCCGGACATTGTTCGGCCCCTGGTCGACCGCATCGCGTGTATCGAGCGTGCTGGTAAACCCGGTCCCGATGATCTGCCCATTGCCGCCACCCACGAGGCCCGACTGATCGGAAAGCTCGAACCCGACGGTGCGGGAATCGAAATTGGCGCCGGCCTGGAACGTGCCGCCCGCCTGCTGGCCCGAAGAGCTCGAAATGCCCCAGACGCCATCATAATTGGCCGCCTGCATGGGCAGGCTCTGCATCTGGCTGCCCGTGGTTTCCCGTCCGTCGACGATGGCATAAACGCTGTTGGTTCCGGCCGGGCTGGTCAGCGCCGTCGCCGCATGGCTGCCTCCGATATAGGCGGCATCGCCGTTCGCGTCAGTGTATGTATAGCCCGTCAGCCCGCCCGGCAGCCCCGGCGTTGCGGCGCCATTGCCCACCGTATAGTTCCGGCCATCCACCGCCACGGTGATAGTGCTCGGATTGGCCGCAAACGAGCCATTGCCCGTGCCCGTCCCACTGGCATTGAGCCCCACCGCCGAATAGTTGAGCGGCGAGGGCGGGAGCGAACTGGAGCTTGTGCAGCCCGAAACGAGCAGGGCCGCTGCTGCGGCGGAAAGAGCGAAGAGTTTGGTAGTCACGGGGGTTACCCTCCTTGGTGGTCATGATCGAGTGAGCCCCCGCTCTCGGGTCGATAATGCGGCCCGAATGTGATGGTTCCGGGTCAAGTGCCTTTGCAAAACAAGGTGTTGCAACATCGCCGCAGGCGGCTGACACACGCCCCGATCCCGACTAGTATGGCCGTCTCCACAATGAACCTGACCTGAATGACCAAGCCTCTCGCCCTCCGCACCGCACGCACCGTCTGCCCCCACGACTGCCCCTCGACCTGCGCGCTGGACGTCGAAGTGCTCGACACCGGCACCATCGGTCGCGTGCGCGGCGCAAAGGACGATCCCTATACGGCCGGTGTGATCTGCGAGAAGGTCGCCCGCTACGCCGAGCGCGCCAATCATCCCGACCGCGTGCTTTATCCCCTGCGCCGTACCGGCCCCAAGGGCTCGGGCCAGTTCGCGCGAATCTCATGGGATGAAGCCCTCGATGAAATCGGCCGCCGCTTCCTTGAAATCGAAGCCGAGCACGGCGCCGAGTCGATCTGGCCCTACTATTACGCCGGCACCATGGGCCACGTGCACCGCGACGGCATAAACCGGTTGCGCAACGCCAAGTCCTATTCCGAGCAATACGACACCATATGCACAATGATTTCCTGGACCGGCTACATCGCCGGCACCGGGCTTTTGACCGGCCCCAATCCCGAGCAGATGGCCGAGAGCGATTGCGTGGTCATCTGGGGCACCAATCCGGTCAACACCCAGATCAACGTGATGACCCACGCCATCCGCGCCCGCAAGGAACGCGGCGCCAAGCTCGTCGTCGTCGATATCTACCGCACCGCCACCATGGAGCAGGCCGATATGGCGCTGCTCATCCGCCCCGGCACCGATGGCGCCCTGGCGCTCGCCGTCATGCACATCCTGCTGCGCGACAATCTCGCCGACCGCGACTTTCTTAAGTCCCACACGGACTTCGACGAAGCCCTTGAATCACATCTTGCGGCCAAAACCCCGCAATGGGCCGCCGAAATCACCGGCCTCACCCCCGCCGAAATCGAAGCCTTCGCCCATCTGGTGGGTGAAAACCCGCGCGCCTATTTTCGCCTTGGCTATGGTTTTTCCCGCCAGCGCAATGGCGCCACCAACATGCACGCCGCGCTCTCGATCCCCACAATGCTCGGCTCGTGGAAATATCGCGGCGGCGGCGCCTTCCATTCCAATTCGGGCACCTGGGGGCTCGACAAATCCCAGATCACCGGCGCGTCCCTCAAAAAGTCGGCCGTGCGCGAACTCGATATGTGCCGTATCGGCCCCATCCTCACCGGCGATCCCCAAGCGCTGGAAGGCGGCGGCCCGGTCAAGGCGCTCCTGATCCAGAACACCAACCCCATGGTCGTCACCCCCGACCACGCGCTCACCCGAAAAGGGTTCGAGCGCGAGGATTTGTTCACCGTGGTCCACGAACAGTTCATGACCGAAACCGCCCAGATGGCCGATATCGTTTTGCCCGCCACCATGTTCGTCGAACACAACGACTATTACACCCGCGGCGGCCACACCCGCGTCCTCTACGGCCCCAAAATCGTCGACGCCCCCGGCGAGGCCATGCCCAACCATTTCGTCATCAACGAAATCGCCAGGCGGGTAGGGGCGCCCGACGCCGTCACCGAAAAGACCGACCGCGAGATGGTCGCCGAAACCTTCTCGCGCTCCGGCTATGGCGATCTCGATGAAATCGAAGCGGCTTCCGGCTTTGTCGATCGCGCTTTGCCCGACGACAAATCGCGCTACGCCGATGGCTTTGCCTGGCCCGACGGCAAATTCCGCTTCAAACCCGATTGGGAAGCCACCCGCATCAAGCGCGGCGTCAATTGGGTCTGCGATCCGTCCGAAATGCCCGCCATGGTGGATTTCGTGAACTGGAACGAGCCGACCTCGCAAACCACCCCGTTCCGCCTCACCACGTCTCCGGCCCGCACCTTCCTCAATTCCACCTTCGGCGAAACGCCCGGCAGCCAGAAGCGCGAAGGAACGCCCTCCTTGCTCATGCACCCCGACGATGCCGCCCGGTTGGCGCTCCAAGACGGCGCCCCCGTCACCATCGGCAATCATCGCGGTTCGGTCGAGCTGACCCTGCGCATCTTCGATGGGCTGCGCACCGGCGTTGTCGTCGCCGAGGGCCTCCACCCCCACAAGGCGCACAGGAAGGGCAGGGGCATCAACACCCTGATCGGCTCCGATCCGGTCAAACCCTTCGGCGGTGCCGCCTTCCACGATGCCGCTGTCTGGGTCCGGGCGTCGGTCGCATGACGTCAATCGCCCCCGCCGCCCGCCCGCGCATCGCCGCCATCGATATCGCGCGGGGCGTCGCCATCGTGGCGATGATCATCTACCATTTCTCTTGGGATCTGGCCTTTCTGGGGTTCGTCAATTTCGACCCCACCCAGTCGCTCCCCTGGGTGATCTTCCAGAAATCCATCGTCGGCACCTTCATCTTTTTGACCGGCGTATCCCTCGTCCTCGGCCATGGCGAGACCATCCGCTGGCGCCCCTTCGGGCGTCGCTTCGCGATGATCCTCGGCGCCGCGCTCTTCATCTCCGCGGGCACCTACGCCTTCAATCCATCCACCTTCGTTTATTTCGGCGTGCTGCACGCCATAGCGCTGTTTTCCCTTTTGGGCCTGGCCTTCCTCTCAGCGCCGCTGGTCCTGATCCTCGCACTGGCCACTGTCCTCATCGGCCTGCAATTCTTCGTCCAGAGCCCGCTGTTCGGCGAAAAGCTCTGGTCCTGGATCGGTCTCTGGGACGCGCCCCCGCCCACGGAAGATCTGGTCCCCATCTTCCCCTGGTTCGGCGTTACGCTCCTGGGCATCGCCGCCGCCCGCTGGGCGCTGGCCACCCGCGTGCGGCCCGCAAATCCGACTGACCTCTCCGGTGCGCCCGCCCAGCCGGACGCCGATCCCGCCGAAGTCTCCAGCGTCGCCACCCGGATCGCCCGATACAAGGGCACCTCAGCGCCCGCCCGCGCCCTGGCAAAACTGGGCCGCTGGAGCCTCGTCATCTACGTCCTGCACCAGCCCATCCTCATCGGCATCCTGATGGGCCTTGCCTCATTGACCGGCATCAGCGAAACCCGCCGCGCCGAAAACTTCCTCGCAAGCTGCCAATCGAGCTGCATCCAAACCGCCCCCGACGCCGCCTACTGCACGGCCTACTGCGCCTGCACGCTAGACAGCATCGAAGCCGATAACCTCTGGCCCATGCTCGAATCCCCCCAGCGCACCCCCGAACAGGACATCGCCCTCTCCGACCTCACCAACCAGTGCGCGGCGCAAGTGCTCGATGAAATGCTCGTAACGCCGCAGGCGGAGTAGCGGCGGGCGAGAGGCCCCGGGCACCTCACTCTCCCCCGCGTCATCCTCGGGCTTGACCCGGGGATCCGCTACGTGGCCACGAGCGCCGAAGATGTGGGGCCAAACCAGCACCGCAAAATTCTCTCGCCCACTATTCCCGGTAGTGAACACAACGCGCCCACCCCCAATCGTCATCCCGGGCTTGACCCGGGATCCATCAGCGGTAAACCGCGCTCGTCGTCCGAACTTGAGCCGGGGCTGAGGTGAGAGGAAACCACGTTTGTACTGCGAGCCCTTTTTAGGCGCAGGCCTCTTTGAAGGCTACTCAGATTGGCGTTGCTTGCTGCCAGAGGTCCTCATAAATACAAACCTTTGTGGGTGAGATGCTCGGCTGTAGCGGAACCAAGTACGTAGGCTTGGTTCCGGCATCTTTGATCGAACCACCCACAAGCCAACAATCCGAACGGTCGATGATTACAAGTCGATCATGAAGGTCGCCGCTTTTTCGCAACTCGAGATTAACTCCATGTTGAGCCTTGAACGCCGCAACATGACCAGCGACATCGCTCGAATATTTTCTGCAAAGCAATCTGATCGAACAACTGTCGCCTAGCGGCCCGAGGTAAGTCTCGAAGGATTGGCCGTCAAAATACGGATCAACGACAAACACTTCATTTTGCGCACCCAGGATGATTTCTTTCAGATCACGCAAGAAGTCATACTGCCGCTGCGAGCCATAAACTTGCCCTATGTCCTCATGGCCGTCCAGTTCGAGCTCCAACTTGATTTCCTCGGCCGCTGCCAAAAGCAATTGGCGGAACGGTTCTCTAATCCCTGACCAAAACTGAACTGATGTATGGCGCGTGCTTGCAAATGCGATCTTATGCTGAAGACCCGCGCGAGCCAATAGCGCACCTATTCGTGCAATCCATTTTTGCGGTGCCGAGTCAGCGTCGGCCAGATACCTTTCGCCAAAATGCGGCGCAGTCTCGAACTCGTGCAGCAGCTTCAGGAGCAGCACTTGCTTTTCGGCAGGACCGTCACCGGCCAACTGCTTCTGTAGTCGAGCCAAGTTGTTCTCCATGCCGTTACTCCTAGTGATGGACATCTGGCCGTACTACGCATCGGGATAATCTAACATGGTGCCCGCACATGAGCGACAGCATCAATGCACTGCCCCACCCCCTACCCATAAACCCCCCAGAAAAAATACACCGTCAGCCCCACCCCATACACAATCACAAACCCCCGGATCATCTTCGCCGGCACCAGGTGCGAGAAATACGCCGCCGCGAACCCGCCCACCATTGCCCCGGCCAGCGCCACGCTGCCCTCAACCCACGCGATCGACCCGGTCGCCGCGAACCGCAGCACCGCCACCACCGACACCACGGCCGAGATCAAGAGTTTCAGCCCGTTCATCGCATGAACGTCATCGAACCCGGCCAGCGCCAGCCACGCCAGCAGCACGATGCCCAGCCCCGCGTTGAAGAACCCGCCATAAAAGCTGATCGCCAGCAGCAGCACCGACAGCCCGATGGCGCCGGCCCGCACCGCATGCCGCGAGCCGGTCGAGCGCGCCGCAAAGAACCGATTGATCCGCTGCCCGAAAATATAGATCGCCACCGCGAACGCCATCAGCCAGGGAATGATGATGGCGAACGCTTCATCCGAAATCCGCATCAGCGCCTCGGCGCCCAGAAATCCCCCCGCCAGCCCCAGTATGCTATAGAGAGCCAGCCGCCCCTTGTGCGGCGCGATATGCTTCCAGTAGCCGATCGTCCCGGTCACATAGCCGGGCAGGCACGCATAGGTGTTCGACGCATTGGCGAGCACCGGAGGCACCCCGGCGAACAAAAGCGCCGGAAAAATCACGAAAGAGCCGCCACCGGCGAGCGAATTTATCATCCCGCCGAGGAGCCCGGCGGCGAACAGCAACACATATGTCAATTTTGGGATTCCCACATACCCGCAATGTTCGCCAATTTGCGGTCACCGAACGCTCAAGTCCATAGCTTTTAGCGCCATTGTTGCCCATGTTGACAAAGCGTCGCGGCGTGCCTATCTGAGCATTCGGTTGAAGCGCCTGCCGTCCGCAAGGGCACATGCTCTACGGTGAAGTCTTCCACGCCAACCCGGTTTTTCCGGGCCGCGCGAACCAGCAAACATCGTCCTAACCCATTGGCGGTGCTTGGCAATGCGGGCTCCCAAGACGAAAATTCCGCCGTGGAGACTTTGACGATGCGCAAACCTGCATCCCATCTGACCACGACCGAACTCAAGACCGAGGCGCGCCAGTATCGTGCCGCCCAGCTCGACGCCGGTCGATCGATAACCCAATCGCAAGCCCTTGAAATGGTTGCGAGATTTCATGGATTCCGGGATTGGAACACCGCCTCCGGCGTGCTTCCCGTCACCCGCGGCCCGGCCTATGCCGTCAGCCAGCAGGTCTCCGGCACCTATCTCAAGCAGCCCTTCACCGGCACCATTATCGGCGTCAAGGCGCTGGGGGCAGGGGAGATGTTCCGCCTGACCATCCAGTTCGACGAGCCGGTCGATGTCGTTGCTTTCGATAGCTTTTCCGCCTTCCGGCACCGCGTCGATGCGACAGTCAATCGCGACGGCATCTCGCCCTCGCGCACCAGCGACGGCCAGCCGCACATGGTCCTGGCCCGGGCCTGAAGCAGACCGGGGCGCCCCCAGCGCCCCGGTTTTTCTTTGCCGGGCCTTGCATTCATCGGCAAATTACGATGATGTGCCATCCAACACCTGAAAATCAGCACATTGGAGTCCCCATGACCGAGCAGACCAAACCCATCGATCTCTATTATTTCCCCACGCCCAACGGGCATAAGGTCTCGATAATGCTTGAGGAATTGGGCGTCCCCTATACGGTTCACCCCATCCACATCGGCAAGGGCGACCAGTTCAAGCCCGAGTTTCTCGCAGTCTCTCCCAACAACAAGATTCCCGCCATCGTCGACCCCGAAGGTCCCGGCGGTGCGCCCATTTCGGTGTTCGAATCCGGCGCGATCCTCAAATATCTGGCTGAAAAATTCGATCGGTTTTATCCCCGCGACCCGCGCGCCAGGGTAGAAGTGGACGAATGGTTGTTCTGGCAGATGGGTGGTTTCGGCCCGATGCTCGGTCAGAACCATCATTTCAAGCAATATGCGCCTGAAAAAATTCAATATGCGATCGATCGCTACGTAAACGAAACGCACCGTCTCTATGGTGTCCTCAACAAGCAGCTCGAGGGCCAGGACTACATGGCCGGCGATTATTCCATCGCCGACATGGCGACGCTGAGCTGGTCGCTGGGCTGGGAAAAACAGGGGATGGACCTGGGTGAATTCCCCAACGTCGCGGCCTGGCAAGAGCGCCTCAAGGCGCGCCCCGCCGTCGAACGTGGCCTTGCCGTCAAGCTCCCCGAGGATCAGCAGATGAACCTCGCCGACGACAAGGAAGCACAGAAAGTGCTGTTTAATCAACGCGCTAAATAAAAAAAGAAAGGCGGCACCCATGAGGTGCCGCCTTTTTCGGTCAGCGCAATTGGGCGCTCACCAGCCGTTGCGGTCGAACCAGGTATCGACTTCTTTCTTGGCCGCGTCTTTCGACTTGCCATAGCGCTCCTGGATCTTGCCTTCGAGCTGTTCGCGCTTGCCATTGATGACATCGAGATCGTCATCCGTGAGCTTGCCCCACTGCTCCTTGGCCTTGCCGGTGAACTGTTTCCAGTTGCCTTCCATCTGATCGCGATTCATTTTGTTTTCTCCTTTTTTGTTCGCTGCCAACAGAACGGCTGTGCCTGCGCCCCGGTTCCCCCGGCAATAGCGGGTTACCCACGCATTTTCCCATTCCGCGACAAAAACCCCTTGCACTTCCGCGACATTCCGGGCTACCACCCGCCTCGGAGAGGTGGCCGAGTGGTCGAAGGCGCGCCCCTGCTAAGGGCGTAGGCGGGTAACTGTCTCGAGGGTTCGAATCCCTTCCTCTCCGCCATCACCTCATCGTGCCGCCACGCTTGCACAAATGCATCACCTGCCGGTGAACTTTCGCGCGGGCGCCTCACCGTGCCACCGTGGTCAGGACAACCGTGCTTGCTCATGTTAAGAAAACATGAACAGCGGCAGGGCCGCCGGATTCGGCCAGCACGGGAGTACAACCCCAGCCTTCATGACCCAGCGCAATGAGCCCAGGATCGAGATATCCGGCGCTGACGGTGTTCTCGTTGCGCGCCTGTCCGGGGCGTGGACCACGCAATGGACCCGGCAGATACAGGCGGCGATCGATAGCGCCTTTGCCGCTCAGTCCGTTCTGTCCCGGCTTGATTTCGACCTGACCGGCGTGACCGCCCTCGATACGGTCGGAGCCTTCCTTTTAGCGCGTCGCCGCAACGAAATGGGGCAGGGGGTTCAAACCGCGATCACCGGCGCCACCGAGGCGCAGGAAGCGCTTCTCGACCACGTCAATGCCATCGAGCCGCACGCCCCTGTGGCCAAGGACACGGTTCCCTGGCTCCTGCGTCCATTCGACCGATTGGGGCATATGACCACCGACGCACTGGGCGATGTGGTCACCATTCATGCCGTTCTGGGCCGGGCGATGGCCGCCGCCGGGGCAACGCTGGCGTTCCGGGCGCCGTTCCGCTTTGCCGCCGTGGTCAACCAGCTCGATCTGATTGCCTTTCGTGCCGTCCCCATCGTCATGCTGATTTCGGTCGTGGTCGGCGCCATCATCACCCAGCAATCCATTCTCCAGCTCAACAATTTCGGCGTCGCGATCTATGTCGTCGATCTTGCCGCGATCCTGATGCTGCGCGAGGTCGGGTTGCTGCTCGCCGCCATCATGATCGCCGGTCGGTCGGGCTCGGCCATCACGGCCGAACTGGGGTCCATGCGCATGCGCGAGGAACTCGATGCACTCAAGGTCATGGGCGTTGATCCCTATCAGGTGCTGATCCTTCCGCGCATGATCGCCCTGCTGATCGGTCTGCCGTTCCTGGCGTTCATCGGCGCTCTCTCGGGCCTCGTGGGCGCCGCCATCGTCGCGCTGGTCTATGGCGGCATCCCGTTCGATATCTTTCTCGACCGGTTGCAGGGCGCTCTCAACATGCAGACGCTTCTGGTGGGTATGGTCAAGGCCCCGTTCATGGCCGTCATCATTGGCCTGGTTGCCACCAACGAGGGGTTCAAGGTCCAGGGCAGTGCCGAATCGCTTGGCCGGCACACGACGGCCTCGGTGGTGCGTTCGATCTTTTTGGTCATCGTTGCCGATGGCCTGTTCGCCATGTTTTTTGCGGCCATCGGAATCTAGCCCATGGTCGATGCGACAACCCCCGATCCCATTATCTCAATACGCGATCTTGTCGTGGGCTTCGGCGACAAGAACGTCATCGATGGCTTCAGCCTCGACGTCCGCAAGGGCGAAGTGCTCGGCGTCATCGGTCCATCGGGATCGGGCAAATCCGTGACCCTGCGCGCCCTGATTGGCCTGCTGCCCAAACGTGGCGGCACAATCGATGTGTTTGGCGAGGATTATGCGAGCCTGTCCTATAGCCAGCGTGTCGCCATCGAACGCCGCTGGGGTGTCCTCTTCCAGCAGGGCGCCCTGTTTTCCTCGCTGACCGTGCTCGAAAACGTCGAATTCCCGATGCGCGAACATTTCGACATTCCCAGAAAGCTGCGCCGCGAAATCGCCCGCTTCAAGATCGACCTCGTCGGCCTCAGCCCGGATTCGGAAAATCTCTACCCGGCCGAACTCTCCGGCGGGATGATCAAGCGCGCCGCACTGGCGCGTGCGCTGGCCCTCGATCCCGACATCATATTCCTCGACGAGCCGACCGCCGGGCTCGACCCCATCGGCGCGGCCCGCTTCGATGAACTTGTGTTGAACCTCAAGACCGCTCTGGGGCTTACCGTCTATATGGTGACCCACGACCTCGACAGCCTCGTCACGGTCTGCGACCGTATCGCGGCGCTGGGGCAGGGCAGATTGTTGCAGGTCGGCACACTGGCCGAGTTGCAGGCCTCCGATGACCCCTGGCTTGTCGATTACTTCCACGGCCCGCGCGCCGAGCACCATTTGGAGCCAAAGTTAAACGATGGAAAATAAGGCCAACTATGCCATCGTCGGCGCCTTCGTGACCCTGATGGTTGCCGGGTTCATGGGTTTTGTCTATTGGTTCTCGGTTGCCGACGAAGTAAGCGAACGCGCCGTCTATCGCATCGTCTTCGATGGTGCCGTGACCGGTTTGACCCCTGGCACAAACGTGCTGTTCAACGGCCTTCCCGTCGGCACCGTCGAGGCGGTTTCCATCAATCCAGACGACCCCAATCAGGTTCTTGCCCGCATCGGGGTCCAAGCCGATGCGCCGGTAATGAACGACACCCGGGCCGTGCTCGAAGTTCAGGGGTTGACCGGCTTTGCCAATATCCAGCTTCTCGGCGGAACGCTCGAAGCGGGGCGCCTCGAGCCGCAACCGGGTCAGGCGATTGCAGTCATGCGCGGCGAGGCATCCGACTTCCAGTTGATAATGGAAGGCGCACGCGACATCATCGCCAACGCAGAATCCACTTTCGAGCGCATCGACAGCTTCTTTGCCGCCAACGAAGAGCGGCTTGCTTCGACCCTTGCGAGCATCGACGAGCTCTCGAGCGGGCTTGCCAACCTTGTGGCCGGCGCCGGCGACGGGTCCGATTTCGACGCCGTGGTTTCCAATGTCGGCGAAGCGCTCGAGAGCGCAACCTCCACGCTCGCCGAATTGGAGCTTCTGGTTTCCGACAACCGCGAAAACCTCTCGCGGACCATTGCCAACGCCGAGTCATTCTCGGCGGCTCTGGCGTCCAATTCCGATGGCATCGACGGCTTTTTGTCGTCGATGACGGCGACCAGCGAGCGCATCGGTCCGCTCGCCGATGAGTTGCGCGACCTGACTGTTCAGGTCCGTGAGATCGTGGCCGCCATTCCGCCCGAAGATGTTCGCTCGACGGTGTCCGATATCGGCGCCTTCGCACAGACGCTGGCCAACAACACAGACAATATCCAGGGCTTTTTTGATGATGCCCGCGCCCTGGCCACCAATCTTTCGGGCGTCTCGGACGGCCTCCAGGGCACGCTGAACCTGATCGACCGTGCCTCGGCCGCCGTCGATCCCGACGTTATTGCCCGGGCCATGGACAATATCGACGCCTTCTCGACAGCGCTGGGCAACAACGCCGTCAATGTCGATGAAATCCTCACCAACACGCGCACCTTCACTGAAACGCTTGGCAATGCCACCGAACGCGCCGATACCATCATCGCCCGTATCGATGGCATGATAACCACTGACGACGGTCGTATGCTGTTCGAGGAGTTCGGCGCCACTGCCACCGCGTTGCGCCAGCTCATCGATCGTGTGGATGGGATGGTGGCCTCCGACGACGGGCAGTCGCTCTTTGCCGATTTCAGCGCGGCGGCGACCTCGATCCGGCAATTGTCCGAAACGCTCAACGAAGTCGCGTCCTCTCCCGAGGGCCAGCGGGTGATCGCAGATATTGCAACGGCGGCCAATTCCATCGAAAGCCTTGCCAACGCGCTCGACGAGCGCACTCTGGCCCTTTCGACGGGGCTCACCAATTTCACCAATAACGGCCTTGGTGCCTATACCACGCTTGCAAATGAGGCCGTACGGAGCCTTGAGCTGTTCAACCGCGTTATGCAACAAATCGAGCGCAATCCGCAGTCGCTTGTGTTCGGAGGCGAAACCGTGCGCGATTTCACGCCTTAACGACGTACCGGAACGCGATAAAGTTTAAGCTAGGGACGAGCCAGATGAGTGCAAAAATCGGCCGCCGCGCCTTTCTCTCGATGTCAGCCGTTGGGCTCACTTCGACCCTTGCAGGCTGCCTTGGTCTGGGCGCGGTCGCGCCAGTCACATACGATCTGACGCCTGGCGCGCCCGGACCCGTCCCCCGCCGGAGCAACCGCACCATCGTGGTGCGCGAACCTGCGACCATTTCCACCTACGACACCCAGCGCATCGTTGTGCGTCAGCCGGGGGGCGTGCTGAGTTATCTCAGCGACTCCCAATGGTCCGACACGCTCCCGCTGCTGGTCCAGACCCGCATGCTGCAATCGTTCCGCGATGCGGGGGTCACCAATATCGGCCGGCCGACCGATCCCATCGCGCTCGATGTGATCCTTTCGACCGATATCCGCGCCTTCGAGCTCGATACGACTGCTGGCGATGCAATGGCCCGCGTCGCACTGGCAATCCAACTCGTCAGCGATCGCAGCCGCACGGTGATCGCCAGCCAGACCTTCAGGGCCGACGTGCCGTCCCCCTCCTTGGATCAGTCCAACGTGGTGGCTGCACTTAACAGCGCCCTCGATGCCCTTCTGCGCCAGATCGTTGAATGGACTGCTGGCCGCATTTAAGCGGAAAACTTATGTCTCTGGGCAATTTGCGGGGTTGTAAAGCAACCCTGTGGACAATAAGTCATACTTAATGCGTCTAGCGGTCCACCCACCCCCATTTTCGGAGATTTTCCCATGAGTTTTGACCCCACCGGCAAGCATCTGATCGCGGGCGAATGGGTTTCCGGCGCGGGGACGTTTGCGTCCGAGCCGGCATCGGGTCCCAGCCATGACTTCGCCATGGGCACGCCCGAGCTTGTCGATCGGGCCGCAAAGGCGGCCGAAGAGGCGTTCTGGTCCTATGGCTATTCCTCCCGGCAGGAGCGCGCGGCGTTTCTGAACCTGATCGCCGAGGAGATCGAGGCGCGCGGCGCCGATATCACCGAGATCGGCACCCAGGAAACCGGGCTGCCCGCCGCCCGCCTCGAGGGCGAACGCGGCCGCACGACCGGCCAGTTGCGCCTCTTTGCCGAACACATCGAAAAGGGCGATTATCTCGACCGCCGCCACGACGCGGCGCTGCCCGACAGAAAGCCCGCCCCGCGCCCCGACATCAAGATGGTCCAGCGCCCCATCGGCCCGGTTGCCGTGTTCGGCGCATCCAACTTCCCGCTCGCCTTTTCCACCGCCGGGGGCGATACCGCAGCGGCGCTGGCCGCCGGCTGCCCGGTCGTCGTCAAGGGCCATGGCGCCCATCCGGGCACCGGCGAGATCGTCGCCCAGGCCATCGACGCGGCGCGCAAGGCACTCGGCCTGCATCCGGGCGTGTTTTCGCTGGTCCAGGGCGGCGACCGTTCGGTCGGCCAGGCGCTGGTCCAGCACCCCGACATCAAGGCCGTCGGCTTTACCGGCTCGCTCGGCGGCGGCAGGGCGCTTTACGATTTGTGCGCGGCGCGTCCCGAACCCATCCCGTTCTTTGGCGAGCTCGGGTCGGTCAATCCCATGTTCGTTCTGCCCGAGGCGCTTAACGCCCGGGCCGGCGAGATGGGCAGGGGCTGGGCCGCATCGCTGTCGATGGGCGCCGGCCAGTTCTGCACCAATCCCGGCATTGCCGTGGTGATCGAAGGCGAGAGCGCAAGGAGCTTTATCGAGAGTGCCAAATCGGCGCTGTCGGAAACCGGTCCCCAGACCATGCTCACCGACGGCATCGCCAAGGCCTATCGCGATGGAAGAGACAGGATCGCCGCCTCACAGGGTGTGCAGGAGCTTCTGACCTCGACCTGCGACCTGCGCAACGCCACGCCCTATCTGTTCGAGACCGATGGCGACACCTGGCTCGCCAACCACGACCTCGGCGAAGAGGTGTTCGGCCCGCTCGGTCTGGTCGTTACCGTCAGGGACGAAGACCAGATGCGCGCCATCGCCCGCTCGCTGCAGGGGCAATTGACCTGCACGCTGCACATGGACGCCGGCGACACCGAACTGGGCCGTTCGCTGATGCCCATTCTCGAGCGCAAGGCGGGCCGGGTTCTGGCCAACGGGTTCCCGACCGGGGTCGAGGTCGTCGATGCCATGGTGCATGGCGGCCCGTACCCGGCCTCCACCAACTTCGGGCACACCTCGGTCGGCACCCTCTCCATCCGCCGCTTCCTGCGCCCCGTCTCCTATCAGAATATCCCCGACAACCTGCTGCCGGGCGATCTGCGCTAAGGATAGGTGAAGCCAACGATCCGGAGCGCCAGCCGCTCCGGATCGATCTCTTGCGAAAACCCAAGCCCGATTTCGGTTTCGCTTTCGGCAGGCAGATAGTCGAGGGTGACCGAAGCCCTCTCGGTCCCGCCTTCGTTGAGCACCAGGGCGCCTTCGATCACCACGTCCGAAATTGTGACGTGGCCCCCATTGCGGATGGTGACCCTGGCTGCGTGGCCGTCCGCAATGGCCAGAGTGTCCTCAAGGGCAAGAGCGATCTGCGGTTCGCTGCCGGTCCGGGTCATCGCCTCGAACGCGATGAAGCCCGCCAGCGCCAGAACAAGCACCGCGCTTGCGGCAGCCACGATCCATTCGATGCGCTCGCCGCTCTTTCCTGTTTTTTTCGCGCCAGACGTCATCTCGGTTTCCTAAAGGATCAGCCGGGCCGCTGCGGCGCCGATGGCTGCGGGAAAGCCGAGAACGACAGCGACCCGCAGCGCCCGCTCGAATGCCATGCCGTCCAGTTGGCCGAGCAGCCACAGGCTCGCCAGGCTCACCAGAAGTGCCACCACATATCCCGAAACCGTGAAGCGCAGGAACGCGCTCCACCAAGGCGTTTCGGGCGATATCTCGCTCCCGCCCGCAAACGAGGCGGCAAAGACGAAGGCGTGCATGATGGCCAGGGACAGGGGGATGAGTGCCAGCGCATGCCAGGGGGTCATGCGGAAGGAAATGAGCTGCATTTCCTCGGTCGGTGCCACGTTGAGCGAGAGAAACAGGGCGCCTGCCGCCATGATCAGCATCTCGCCCCCGAAGGTCTCTTCCTTTTCCGATGGTTCGGAATCGCCCCCGAATTGCCCGCGTGCCAGCATGGCGCCCAGGGCGGCGGGAAAGGTCTGGATCGCGATCTTCCCCGCTGTTTCGCTGAAACTGCCCGGATTTCCGAGTATGGCCAGAACCGCCATGATGGCCGCGCTGGTGACGATACCGAGGCCGTAGGCGATCGTGACGTCGCGCACATCCTCATGCCAGTCGCGGGTACTTTCGAACCCGATTTCGCGCGAAAGCAAAAGCAGGAACGGAAACCCGGCGACGAGCAGAACCAGCAGGCGCCAGCGATCGAGCGTCATGCCAAGCTGCCACATTTCCATGGTCATGAGCATGGGCAGCGCAAAAATCAGCGCCCCACCGGCGCCGCGCAACAGGCCCAGCGGAAGCCGGCCCTGCCGTTTTTTCGTTTCAGCGCGCGTGGTCACCGCTTACCAACCCATTATGACAGATAGAGCGATAACGGGGATAAACCGCGCCGGTTCCGCTCAGACGGGCAGCGGAACCAGCTCGCTGCCGATATAGGCGATGATCAATTTTGTCAGTTCTTCCAGTGACTTGATATGCGTGCGCTCCCAGCCGTGCGAGGCGTCGAGCGAAAAGCAGATCAACCCGACCCTCAGATCCCAGCCCGCGTCGATGGCGGCGGCGCTGTCGGAGCGGTAGGAGCGGAACGTGTCGCGCACATGGGCGATGTTATTGGCCTGTGCCAGCGCGAGAAGATGCCGCGTGATGGGAAGGTCGAAGGGGCCGGTGCGGTCGCGGAAAGCGATGGTTGCGGCGGCGTCATGTGTGGTCTGCCCGGGTCCGGTGACGCCGTTGTCGACGGCCACAAGCTCTTGAACCTGCTCACCAAATCCGTGCGTTCCCCCGATCCCCACTTCCTCGGAAATCGTGAACATCACCTGGGCCGGAACGGAAGGTGAAATGGCCTCATCGGAGAAGTGTTTGAGCGCCGCCAGAAGGCACGCAACGCCCGCCTTGTCGTCGAGATGGCGCGAGACGATGAAGCCGTTTTCGAGGAATTCGGGCTGCGCATCGATGGCGACAACATCGCCAACATTGACGCCAAAAGGTATGGACTTGTCCTTTCGGTGACCCGACATTGTCGAACTTTGCGGAAATATTCCGTCACCCTCCGAAAATGCGTCGATCCGCACTTCCAGATTGTCCCAATCGGCCGGTTGGGTATCGACCTCGGTGTTGAACAGATGACCCGATGCCTTGAGTGGCAGAATCGTGCCGCGCAATTCTCCCGTATCGGTAAAGATCGTGCAGCGCGCCCCTTCGGCAAACCGCGCCGCCCATGTCCCGGTGTTGCGAAGTTTCGGGCGCCCATTGGGATGAAAGCCGGTGACCATGGCCCCGAGCGTATCGATATGGGCGGCGAGGGCTCGTTTGGGTTCGCCTTCACCGATGGTGACGCTCAAGACCCCGCGGCGGGTGTAGCTGACCCGATAACCCATGGTCTCGAGCCAGGCCGCGACCTTGACCGCCGCGCGTTCGGTCATGCCGACCGGCGAGGGGGTGTTGACGAGGTCCTCCAGACAGCGCTGGAGGTATCCGGTGTCGATCATTTACTGCTCTTTTTGCGTTTCCCGATGCGCCCGCGGGCCACGGGGTCGTGAAGGAAGTCGCCTGTCAGTTCGGCCTGCAGGTCGAGCATGGAACGTTCGGCATAGGCCATATGATCCGACATGATCTTGTGAACGCCATCGGCATCGCCCGCCTGCATGGCGGCGATCATCTTGCGCTGGTATTCGATCCCCTCGGCGCGCAGCACGGGCTTGGGCTGGACATAGATATCGCGCGCCACGGCAAGGTCCTTCAAAAGCCGTTGCAGGAAGCGGCAGGCAAAGGCCAGGAGCGCATTGTCGGCATATTCGGCAACCACGGCGTGGAAATCGAGTTCGGCCATGCGCTGGTCCCAGCGCTCCTGCGCGTCGGCGGGTTCGTGATCGTAAATCGCGATGATCGCGTCGAGCCGGGCATAGGCCCTGGCGTCCATATTGACCATGGCGCTGACCGCGACCAAGGGTTCGAGCACCTTGCGCAGCGCGTAGATGTCGCCGATGGTGACCGTCTTGGCGAACAGATAGTTCGACAGCAGGCTCATCGCCCGGTTTTCCGACATGGTGTCGATAAACGCCCCGCCGCCCGGTCCGGTGCGGGTGCGGATCAGCCCCTGCACTTCGAGCGATTTGAGCGCTTCGCGGATCGTCCCCTTGGACGCCGCGTACTGCTCCATCAGTTCGCGCTCCTGGGGCAGGCGGTCGCCCGGCTGCAGCCCATGCTCGATGATGGTCTTTTTGATCGCATCGACGATTTCGTCGGTGCGCTTGCGGCGGAGGGGGGCGGGGGTGTCGAGGGCGGTCATAACGTTTGCTCCACCCACCACCCGGTCACCCCGGCAGCGGCCGAAATGCCGACGCTGCCGGTTACTGGGTCCCGGGTCCTCGCCCGGGATGACGGCGGTGGGGAGGATGGGATGATTGGGGATATGGCGATTGTCGGGAACATCTTACTGGGCTGCTGCGGCCAGCTTGGGGGCGCTGGCGATCAACTCCCTTGTATAGTCGTGGCCCGGCGCGGCAAACAGTTTCTCGGCGGTGCCCAGTTCCACCATCTCGCCCAGATACATGACCGCGACCCGGTCCGACACCGATTCCACGACCGCCAGATCGTGGCTGATGAAGAGATAGGAGAGCCCGAACTCGCGTTTCAGATCGTCGAGCAGCAAGAGCACCTGCGCCTGCACCGAAACATCGAGCGCCGAGACGGGTTCGTCCAGAACCATGATTTTCGCTTCCGCCGCCAGAGCGCGAGCTATGGCGATACGCTGGGCCTGGCCGCCGGAAAATTCGTGCGGATAGCGCTCCAGCGTGTCCTTGGGCATCTGCACCGCGTCGAGCAGGTCGCGCTTTCGCGCCTTGCGTTTTTCGCCATCATAGCCGCGCAAAAGATTGAGCGGCACGTCAAGAATCCTGTCTATCGTCTTGCGCGGATTCAGAGAAGCGACGGGATCCTGAAACACATACTGGATCATCTGCCCGAAGGCGCGCGAACCTTCCGACCGCAGAGCGTCGTAGGCTTTGCCGCCGATTTCGACGCTGCCCGAGGTCGGTGTTTCGAGCCCGACCAGCATGCGCGCGATTGTCGATTTACCCGATCCGCTTTCGCCCACGATGGCCAGCGTTTCCCCTTGCTTCAGCTCGAACGTCACACCCTTTACGGCCTGAACCTCGTGGCTCTTGCCGCCGAACAGGGTCCGGTTGCCCCCGAAGGTCTTGGTCAGGTCCTTGACGACGATGGCATTGCTCATGGCTTGCCCTCCGCAAACAGGGGACGGACGGTGGCGAGGAAATCCCTGCCCTTGCCCAGTTCGGGCACGCAGGCGATGAGCTTTTTGGTGTAGTCGTGCCGGGGATCACGCAGCACATCGAGCGTCTTGCCGCTTTCAACGATCGCGCCGTCCTTCATCACGGCGACGCGGTCGCACACTTCGGCAACGACGCCGAAATCATGGGTGATAAGCAGCAGCGCCATGCCGCGTTCGCGGCGCAGTTTTTGCAGCAGTTCAAGGATTTTCGCCTGCACGGTCACGTCCAGCGCCGTTGTCGGTTCGTCGGCGATGATGATGTCGGGATCGTTGGCCAGCGCCATGGCAATGCCGATGCGCTGGCGTTGCCCGCCGCTCATTTCGTGCGGGAAGGCATCGACCCGTTCGGCGGCATCGCGAATGCCCACCTGTTCCATCAATGCGATGGCGCGCTGTCTCGCTTCGCTCTTGCCGACAGGCTGGTGTGTGGTGATGGCTTCGGCGATCTGCTCGCCCACCCTGTAGAGCGGATGCAGCGTGGTCAGCGGGTCCTGAAACACATAGGCGACCTTGGAACCGCGCAGCGCCCTGATGCCGCTTTCGGACCGAGAGAACACATCCTCGCCCTCGATGGCAACCGAACCCCCGGTGATGATGCCGGGGGGAGAGGCGACAAGCCCGAGCAGCGACAGGGCGGTGACGGACTTGCCCGACCCCGACTCCCCGATCAGCCCCATGCACTCGCCCTTGTCGAGCGAAAAGGAGATGTTCCTGACCGCCGGGATCGTGGCGCGGCCGCGCTGGAAGCTGGTTTCGAGATTGCGGACGTCCAGAACAGAGGTGGCCTTGTCCTGCGGTTCGGCGGTTTTTTTGCGCTCGATCCGCGTCACCGAAAGCGGGCGGGTGAGATCGCCGGCCCGCAGGCGCGGATCGAGCACGTCGCGCACGCCGTCGCCGAGCAGGTTGATGCTCATGACGATGGCAAAGATCATCAGCCCGGGAATGATCGAAACATGGGGCGCGTTGAACAAGAGACGGCGGCCTTCGCCGAGCATGGAGCCCAGATCGGACTGGGGCGGTTGCGCGCCGAGACCGAGGAACGATAGCCCCGCCGTTTCAAGGATCATCCAGCCCACGGTGGTCGACATGGTGATGACGATGACCGGCAGGACGTTGGGCAGCACTTCGGAAAACAGGATCGCCGCGTGCGATTTGCCCGAAAGCCGGGCCGCATCGACAAATTCGCGGCTGGCCAGCCCCACGGTGATGCCGCGCACGTTACGGGCAAAGAACGGGATATTGACGACGGCGATGGCGTAGAGCGCGTTGAGCAGGCCCGGGCCGAGCACGGCGACGATGGCCAGCGCCAAGAGGATATAGGGAAAGGCCATCAGCATATCGATGCCGCGCATCAATATGTTGTCGGTGACCCCGCGCGCGTAGCCCGAAACCAGCCCGATCAGCGAGCCGATCAGCGCCGCGATCAGCGTGGCCGAAAGGCCCACGGCGATGGAGACCCGCGAGCCCCAGATGAGACGGGAAAGAATATCGCGGCCAAGATGGTCGGTGCCCAGAAAATGCCCGTCCGAAAAGACCGGCTGCAGCCGGTTGGCGGGCAGGGTGGTGTCGGGATTGGGGATGGGCAGCCAGGGCGCGAGCAGCGCCATGGCCCCGATCAGGGCGAGGACGACGAGCCCGCCCGCCGCCAGCCGGTTGTTGAGCAAAAGGCTCCAGCTTGAAAGGCGGGCCGACGAAGGCGCGTTGTCTGCGGTCGCGATTGCCTGGGTCATGTCTTGAGCCTCGGGTCCAGAATGGCCTGCGCCACGTCGGCGAGAAGGTTGATGAGCACGTAAGTGACGGCAACCACCAGCACGCCGCCCTGCACCAGAAGGATGTCGCGGGTCGAAATGGCGTTTACCAGCATCGCCCCGATACCGGGCCACTGGAACACGGTCTCGATATAGACCGCGCCGCCCATGACGAACCCGGCCTGAATGCCGATGACCGGAATGATCGACACCAGCGCCGCCTTGAAGGCGTGGCGGTAGATCACCGCGCGCTCGTTGAGCCCCTTGGCGCGGGCGGTGCGCACGAAATCCTGACGCAGCACTTCGAGCATGGCCGCGCGGGTCAAGCGCGCGATGACGCCGGTCGCCACGATGGCCAGCGTGGTTGCGGGCAGGATCAGATGGATCAGAAGGTCGGGCAGGTCGCCGCCGCCATAGACAGCGTACATGCCCGAAGCGGGCAGTACGCGCCATTGCACGGCGAACAGCAGGATAAAGATCAGCCCCAGCCAGAAGGCGGGGGTGGAAATGCCGATCAGGACAAAGAAGGTGACGATCCGATCGGTCCAGCCGAACTGGCGCACGGCGGAAACCACCCCGGCGAAGATGCCAAGGATCGAGCACAGGACGAGCGAAGCGCCGGCCAGGATCAGCGTTGCACCGAACCGTTCGAGCACCTCATCGATCACCGGGCGGTTGAGGATAAACGAGCGCCCGAAATCGCCCTGCGCCATATTGCCGACCCAGACGAAATACTGCTCCCAGACCGGGCGGTCGAGACCCAGCTCGCGATTGATGCGGGCGACGTTTTCCGGGGTCGCATAGGAGCCCAGAATGGCCAATGCCGGATCGCCGGGGATCAGCGCCATGATGCCGAACACGATCACCGACAGCCCGATGATGACGGGAATGGCCGAGACGAGACGTTTGAGGATATAGCCGGGCATGTCTGCGTTTCCTCTTTTGCGGCGGGGTCATCCCGCCTTGCTCCCCGGCAAAACCTGGGGCCGGGCAGCCTACCCCCTTGGTCACCCCGGCCTTGAGCCGGGGTCCAGTACGCGGCAGCGCTTGTGGATTAGCACGAAGTCTGCCGTTTACTGGGTCCCGGGTCTTCGCCCGGGATGACATTGGTGGGTGGGCGAGCGGTGGGGCAGGGCCGCAAGCGCCTGGCCGGCAGCCCCACCCCCAAAGCCGCTACTGCTTGGTCACGCCGCGCAACAGCAGGTTGAAGTCCGGCTGGAGCTCGAACCCCTGCACATTGGCGGTGGACACAGCGTTCTGCTTCCAGTTGGCGACGAAGATCCAGGGCGCATCGTCATGGACGACCTGCTGGACGTCGCGATAGAGCGCGGCGCGGACCTCCGGATCGGTTTCCATGCGGGCCTGATCGAGCATTTCGTCGACATCGACATTGGAATAATAGCTCGAATTGAACCCGCCTTCTTCCGGCCATGCGGCGGTGCGCAGGGTGAGGAAGGGGAGGGTGTCGGGATCGGTGGTCATCCAGGCCATTTCGGCCATGTCCGCCTTGCCCTCGAGGCCCGGGTTCACATTGGCAAGGAAGGTGTTCCACTCATAGGTCTCGATCTCCACGTCGAACCCGACGGCTTCGAGATCGGCCTGGATCGCCGTGCCCATCGGGATGGGATCGAGCATGCCCGAGCCGCCCTCGGTGACATAGAAGGTGACCGAAAGGTCTTCGACCCCGGACTCTTCGAGAAGCTGCTGCGCCATTTCCGGATCGTAGGGGTAGGGCTCGACGCTGTCGTTATAGGCCCAGGCGAAGGCCGGGGGGATGGGGCCGGCGGAAACATCGGCGGTGCCCGAAAGCACGTCGTTGACCAGCGTTTCCTTGTTGACCGCGTAATTGGCCGCCTGGCGCACCAGCGGATCGGCGAACGGGCCTTCCTTGGCGTTGAGCATCACGTACCATGTGTGCGGACCGACGGCGTCGTAAACCGTAAAGCTCGGGTCCTCGGCGAACATCGATACATTGTCGGGGGGCACTTCCACCATGATGTCGATGCCGCCCGAAAGCATTTCGGCAACGCGGGTATTGGCGTCTGTGATCGGGCGGAAGACGACGGTTTCCATGCCGGCCGGCTCGCCCCAATAGTCATCATTGCGCGATACGACGACCCGGGTGTTGGACTGCCATTCCTCGAACTTGAACGGGCCGGTGCCCACCGGATTGCGGCCGAAATCCTCGCCATGTTCGGCGACGGCGGTCGGGGAGACGATGACGCCCGTATTGGTGGCGAGATTGGTCATGAACGGGGCGAACGGGGTGCCGAGGGTAAATTCGACCGTGTAATCGTCAAGCACCTCCACCGAGGTCACGTCGGCGAAGTTGAACGAAAGCGGGAAGGGGCCGGTTTCGTAATAGGGGTGGTTTTCATCGAGCATGCGATCGAAGGTGAACTTGACCGCCTCGGCGTTGAACGGGGTGCCATCGTGGAAGGTCACGTCGTCGCGCAGATTGAAGGTATAGACCAGCCCGTCATCGGAAATGGTCCAGTCCGTCGCCAGCGCCGGCTCGACCTCCAGCGTGCCTTCGGCAAAGCGCACGAGGCCCTCGAAAACATTGGTCAGGATGCGGAAATCGTTGGCGGCGGTCGAAACCTGCGGATCGAGCGTCTGCGGCTCGGCGATCTGGCCGACGATCAGGACGTTGGGCGGGGTCTGGGCGAGAGCCGGCGATGCGGCCATCAGCACGGCGATTGCGGCCCCGGCTAAAAGCTTCTTCATGATAACCTCTCCTTTGGCGCACTGGATGCGCGGTAAACCAGTGGATGAACCTTTTTCGGTTCTGACTTGGCCCCCAGAGCTTGCCTTGGAGGCGCTGGTCTGGAATTAAATTTATCAGCATAAATGGACATGGCAATACATTTATCGCTATAAATTTACTCAAGGGAGAAACCTTGCCCATGACCTTCTCAATCCTCGCCCATGACCGCACGACCGGAGCATTCGGTGTCGCAACCGCGACCGGCGGCCCGGCGGTGGGTTCGCTCGTGCCGCACGCTCGGGCCGGGGTGGGGGCGCTGGCGACCCAGGGCTATACCAATCCGCTCTATGCCCATGACGGGCTGGCGGCGCTGCAGGCCGGGCAGGGGGCAGAGGCGGTGGTCTATGCGCTGACGACCGCCGATCCCGAGCGCGACCGGCGGCAAGTGATCGTCATGGATCGAACCGGCGCAACGGCGGGATGGAGCGGCAACGGTTTGTCCGATGCCGTGGGCCTGCATCTTCAAACCGATCTCGCCATCGCCGGAAACCTCCTGGGCAATACCGATGTCGTCCCGGCCATGGCCGAGGCGTTTTCCCGCGCCGGCGGGCCGCTCGAATTGCGCCTGCTCGCGGCGCTGACCGCGGGCGACGTGGCGGGCGGCGATGCGCGCGGCATCCAGTCGGCGGCCATAAAGACCTATTCCGACCAGCCCTATCCGGCCATCGACGTGCGCGTCGACTATGCACTCAATCCCCTCGACGACCTCTCAACCCTGCTCGAAAAGGTGAGGATCGGCGATTACGCCGATTTCGTCGCGACCCTGCCGCGCAGGTAGTCGCCGCCACCTCTCCCTTAGGGGGTGAGGTAAGAAGGGCGCACCACAGCCGCTTGCGCATGAACGCGACCTGTGGTTTGCATCGCGCAAACGCATAAGGTCCTTTCATGTCCGACTTCCTCGAAATCTCGCCCGAGATCAAATACGCGCTGGCCGATGGCCAGCCTGTCGTGGCGCTCGAATCCACGATCATTACCCACGGCATGCCCTATCCGCAAAACCTTGAAACGGCGCTCGCCGTCGAGCAGGTGGTGCGTGACAATGGCGCGGTTCCCGCCACCATCGCGGTGATGGGCGGCAAATGCCATGTGGGTGTGGCGGGGGAAACGCTCGAGGAGCTGGCCAGGACCGGCCTTAAAGCCGCCAAGGCGTCCCGGCGCGATCTCGCGGCGATTCTGGTCAAGGGCCTGACCGCCGGAACCACCGTCGCGACCACGATGCAGATCGCGGCAATGGCCGGCATCAAGGTGTTCGCCACCGGCGGGATCGGCGGCGTGCATCGCGGGGCCGAATCCACATTCGACATCTCCGCCGATCTCACCGAACTGTCGCAAACCCCGGTCGCTGTGGTCTGCGCGGGTGCCAAGTCGATTCTCGACATTCCCAAAACCCTCGAAGTGCTTGAATCCAATGGCGTTCCGGTGATCGGTTATGGCACCGACGCCTTCCCGGCCTTTTTCGCCCGCGAGAGCGGACATGGCGTCGACTATCGCCTCGATACGCCCGATGAGGTCGCCGCTCTGATCGCCGCCCAGGCGGCGCTGGATATGCCCGGCGGGGTTCTTGTCGCAAATCCGATCCCCGAGGCCGACGCGCTCGATGCCGACGAAATCAATGGCAGGATCGCCGCCGCCATTGCCGATGCCGAACGCGGGGGCGTGACCCGCAAGGATTTGACACCCTATCTGCTCAATCGCATTTTCGAATTGACCGACGGCAAATCGCTGGTCGCCAATATCGCCCTGGTCAAGAACAACGCCAGGGTTGCCGCACAGATTGCGGCCGCCCTCGCCAAGCGCGCCTGACCATGACCGGCCGTATTCTGGTTGTCGGCGACGTCATCACCGATATTGTCGTCGTGCCGCAAGGGCCCGTCGCGCGCGGCACCGATACGCCCGCGACCATTCGCCAGATGCCGGGCGGGTCGGGGGCCAATCAGGCCGTATGGCTGGCGGCGATGGGCGCCGACGCCCATTTCGCGGCCCGCGTGGGAGCCGGCGATGTCGTTCGGCTTACCCGCCATTTCGAAGGGCAGGGGGTGGCTGCCCATCTTTCGGGCGACGAGGCCAACCCCACCGGCACGCTGATCTGCCTTGTCGATACCGATGGCGAGCGCAGCTTTCTCACCGATCGCGGCGCCAACGCCCATCTTGGCGAAACCGACCTGCCCTTCGACCTGCTCGACGGAATGGATCGCCTGCACGTCTCGGGCTACGCCCTTTTCGAACCCAAGCCCCGCGCCGCCGTGATGGCGCTGGCCGCACGCGCAAGGGCCGCAAACATTCCGGTCAGCATCGATCCGGCCTCCACGGGCTTTCTTGCAGAGGCGGGCTACGACAATTTCCTCGGCTGGGCCGCCGATGCCGAAATCATCTTCCCCAATGCCGATGAGGCCGAACTGTTGACCGGCCGGACCGATCCGGCCCATCAGATCGCCGCGCTGCTCGATATCTTCCCGCGCGTGGTGCTCAAGCGCGGGCGGGAGGGCGCGATCTACGCAGCCAGGGGCGGGGAAACGCTGGCCATGCCCGCCCAGGCCGTCGAAATGGTCGATACCACAGGTGCGGGGGATGCGTTTCTTGCCGGGTTTCTCGCCGCCGATCTGCGCGGAGAGGCCCCCGCTGCCGCCATGAGCGCCGCCATTGCGGCGGGCGCCCGCGCGGTGTCGCGGCTCGGCGCACAGCCTCTCGCGCTTTGAACGGCGGCCGGCGAGCCCCGAGACATATTGCACTTGCAATTGCCATGCGTGTCGGCTTTGCTAAGCGGGCAAGGACCATCTCGCTCCGCCTGAAGATGCCTTCTCCCGATTGGCCTCAGCGGCAGCCGGTCTGCAAGGGAGGAAATCATGGGTCTCACTATCCACAGCCCCGCCGCCACGCTGATGTTGGCCGCTGGGCTCGTCACGGCCGGTCTGTCGCTTCCGGCATACGTCTATGCGCAGGACGAGGCCGGCCCCGCGCCGGTTCATTACACCTCGGAACAGGCTGATCGGGGCGAGGACAGATTTGCCCGGGACTGCGAGGATTGTCACGGCGACGATCTGCGCGGTGGGCTGATCGGCGGGCCACCCCTGCGCGGGCTGTCGTTCGAACAGAAATTTGCCAATGGCGCACCGGCTTCGGCGATGTTCGTGTTCATGAGTTCGCTCATGCCCCCCAACGCGCCGGGGCGTTATACCCCCGAGGTCTATGCCGACCTTATGGCCTATATTCTCCAGGAAAACGGTTTTCCGGCCGGCAGCGAACCGCTGCCCTCGGATATGGCGGCACTCAACAATCTAATTGTCGAGAAGTGAGCGCACCGCGCTGGCCGATTACCGGGCGGGTATAGCCGCGAAATCGTATTCCTCGAGGATGGCACCGATCGTGCCGTCCGCGGTCAGCGCGGCAATCGCCTCGTCGATGGCGGTGCGCAGATAGGTGTTTTCCGCCAGCAGCAATCCGCCAACCCCGAGGGTGGATGGCTGCACGGGGCGGGGGTCGACGATGTGGAATTGGGTGCCGTCGGGATCATCGCGCTCGGTGGCCCACAGGCTGGGAGCCCAGACCAGCGCCACGTCAACGGTGCCGTTGAGCAGCGAGGCGATGGACAGCTCGTTTGTGCCCATGGGAAACACCGGCCAGCGCTCGTCGGGCGCCAGCGTCGAGACATAGGTGAACAATTGCAGATGGGCCGATGTGCCCATCGTCGCGCCGATCTTGCGCGAAGGGTCCATGTCGCCCAGGGTCTCAATGGACGGATCGGTGGTCACAAAGACATATTGCGCCTCGTAATAGGGCCGGGTGGCGATGACCCATTCGGGCAGTCCTCCGGGGATGAGCTTGAAGCCCATCTGCACGTCGCAATGTTCGAGCAGGGTCTGGTAGATCCTCGTGATGTCCTCGCGAACGATGTCGCTTTGCAGCACATGGCGCTGCGGCTCGAGCAGCAATCCCGCAGCTATGGCATCGGCGATATCGCTCGCCATCTCCCAATCGGGATCGCGCTGGTCGACGCAGTAGCGGAAATGGGAGGCATCGAGCGGGCGGCCGATGTTCCACTGGCCCGGCGCAAACGGCACTTCGTAGAATTCGGGTTGCTGCGCGGGGGCGGTGCTCGTTGCGAGCATGGCCAGCGCCGAGAACAAAAACGGTAATGTCGAGCGCAAAGCAATAGGCAAGTTCGAGCTTCCTTAGTACGGATCGCCCTCCCTCTCGCCGGGGAAGCGATCGGTGTGGAGAACAGGCAGTTTCGAAACCGGGCCTCCTTAAGAGAGGCGGGGCGGACCGGAAATTTCCGTGCCCGCCCCGCTTCTCAGATTACACCTTCCTGTCAGTCGGGAAGCGCAAACACATAAAGCGTTGCCGGATTGTCCGCCGGCAGCCGGATGTCCGGGGTCAGCGAGGCCAGGCGGCCCAGACCCGAGGCCCAGTTGGCGACAACGGCAACATATTGCTTGCCGCCCGCTTCGTAGCTGATGGGGAAGGATTCGAGCGAATTGCTCAAAGGCCCGCTCTCCCACAGCACTTCGCCGGTCTCGTCGTCCAGGGCCATGAACTTGCGGTCAAGGCTGCCCACGAACACCACGCCGCCTGCCGTGGGCAGGGTCGAGCTGGTGATCGGCGCATATTGCCGATACTGCCAGACCTCAGACTGGTCTGTCAGGTTGATGGCACGGACCTGGCCGATATTGCCGTCACCATCGGGATGCGGCACGCGAGCAAAGGTCTGCAAACCGCCGCCGGTATAGATCTCGCCCGGATCGAGCGGGTTGACTGTGGTGTTCGAGCAGAACTCCACGGTTGGCAGATACAGGGTCTCTGTCCGCGGGCTGTAAGCCGTGGCCTGCCAGGCCTTGGCGCCCGGGTCGGCCGGGCAGTTGAAGGTGGTTTCACCGATGACCGGAATGACCTCGGGATTGATCTCCTTCTCGCCGGTGTCGGGATCGATCGAAAGCACCACATTCTGCGGTGCGGTCTCCTGAGCCCACAACCATTCCCCCGTCGTGCGGTCGAGGGACTCTATGATGCCGATCTTTCCGGTCGTCACCACCTGTTGCCGCATCTCGCCGTTGAACGGCAGGTCGACCAGGATGCGCTCATAGGCGTAATCGAGGTCCAGAGAGTCGGTCTCCAGGTATTGGTGGTACCATTCGAGCTCACCTGTCGTCACATCGATGGCAAGTGTGGAGTTGGTATAGAGCGCCTCGTTGGTGACATTGGGGTCGGAACTGGGGGGCGTCAGCCCCGCGATCTCGACGTTCCACGGATAGGGCTGTCCGACGCCGGCAAAGATCAGGTTCTGCTCGGGGTCGTAAGAGCCGGTGATCCAGGCCGATGCGCCGTGGCGGCTCTCCAGCGGGAGGCCGTTCCAGCTATTGCCCTCGGGCGTATCGCCGCGGGCGATGGTGTGGACGCGCCACAATTCCTCGCCGGTATCCACGTCGTGCCCGGTAAAGAAGCAGCCGCCGGGCTGGGCATTGCTGCACGAGGTCATGCCCTGGACGACGACGCCGTTCGCCACGATGGGTCCGCTCGAAAAAGCGAAGCCGTGCTCGTAGTTCGCGACCTGCTTGTCCCAGATCAACTGGCCGGTCTTGGCGTCCAGCGCAATCAGATGGGCATCGCGGGTGGCGATGATCAGCTTGTCGTCGTAGATCGCCTTGGAGCGCTCGCCGCTGGGGTTCACGTCATCGGGAAGCTCGTATTCATACTCCCAGATCAGATCGCCCGTGGCGCCATCGAGGGCCTGGATGAGGTGGCTCGAATTCTGCAGGTACAAAATACCGTCATGGACAAGCGGGGTTTCCTGAGAGCGCCCGCCCGGCGACATGCCCCAGGCCCAGGCCAGTTGCAGATCGCCCACATTGTCCTTGTTGATCTCGTCGAGGGGGCTGTACCCCCAGCCGTCATAGGTCCGTCGCCACATCAGCCAGTCGCCGTCGGGCGGATCGGCCAGCATTTCATCCGTGACCGGCGTCAGGCTGTCGATCGGGTTGTCCTGGGCCATCGCCGTCTGCATCGACAAAAGTGAAGCCGACGAGGCAGCGATTGCCAAAAAGCCAAGTAACTTCCGGGTTCCCATCATGAGAGGCCTCCTCCAAAGCCTGGAATGACTAGCTCTCTCCCTTGCGATGTTTGGCTGGCGTAATAGCGTCAGCAGTCAAGGCTTTAGCTAGCACCCGATCATCGTACGCCTACCCGTCGGAGGTCGTCAACTATTGGTTAACGATTGTTGTCGCGGCTCGACTGCTTGTGATGACGCCCGATCGATGGGCCGCCGATTGTCAGAAGTATAAAAATTGCGTTTACTGCGCCCGCGGCCCGGTCTGGCTTTGTCTTGCATTATCCTGGCCGCTGTATTGCGATAGCTTCGCTTCGGGCAAGGGGACGACGATGATACGCATACCCGCTTATGCAGTGGCGGCCATTCTGGCCATGGGGTTGGGCTCTGCTCCGGCCAGCGGCCAGGACGTCATGGTGGTTTACGACGCTTCGGGCTCCATGTGGGGCCAGATCGATGGCGTCACCAAGATCGAGATTGCTCGCGACGTCATGGGTGACCTCGTCGATCAATGGTCCGACGACACAAATCTGGGGCTCGTGGCCTATGGACACCGCCGCGAGGGCGATTGCGGCGACATCGAAACCGTCATCGCGCCGCAGCCGATTTCACGGGCCAGTTTTGTCGATGCGGTCAACGCCATAAACCCCTTGGGCCGCACGCCGCTTTCCGCTGCCGTCGAACACGCCGCCGAGGAGCTTGTCTATCTCGAAAATCCCGCGACGGTCGTTCTGATCTCGGACGGCATCGAGAACTGCGAGGCCGACCCCTGCGCACTGGCCAGCCATCTCGAGGAACGCGGCATCGCGTTTACCACGCACGTCATCGGCTTCGACGTGGCCTCCGAGGAATACGCCCAGCTTTCCTGCATCGCGGAAAACACCGGCGGCATTTTCGTGCCGGCGTCCAACGCCGGCGAACTGGCCGACGCGCTCAACGCGGTCAAGCAGGTGATCGATGAGGCCCCCGAACCCGAGCCTGCGCCCGAACCGGAACCCGAGCCCGAGCTCGCCCAGGTCGATATCAAGGCACCGGCCAGTGTAACGGTCGGCATGCGGTTCCCCGTGAGCTGGGCGCCGACGCTCGAGCCAAGCGATTATGTCACCATCGTTCCGGTCGGAGCCGAGGAGGGCAGCTATGCCAATTATCAGCGCGTGCGCGACGATTCCGAGCAGGAATTGAGGGCGCCCGCCGAGCCCGGACTTTACGAAGTCCGCTACGTATTCGAGGAAACCGGAGAAACCGCCGGCTCGGCCCCGGTCGAGGTGATCGATGCCGAAATCACCGTCTCCGCGCCGCAAACGGTCACCACCGGGGCACGGTTTACGGTGAACTATACCGGCGCCGTCGATGGCTCCGATTATGTCACCATCGTATCGGTCGGCGCCGACGAGGGCAGCTATATGGATTATCAGCGCGTGCGCGATGTATCCGAGCAGGAGTTGACCGCCCCCGCCGACGCGGGCCTTTATGAAGTCCGCTACGTGCTCGACGAGGGCGCGCGGACGATGGCCTCCACACCGATCGAGGTTGTCGAACCGCAAACCACGGTTTCCGCACCCAAGACGGTGACTGTGGGCGCGCGCTTCACGGTGGGCTACACGGGTTCGGTCAATGCAAACGACTATGTCACCATCGTTCCCGCTGGCGCCGATGAGGGCAGCTATATGGATTATCAGCGCGTGCGCGATGTATCCGAGCAGGAGTTGACCGCCCCCGCCGATCCGGGTCTTTATGAAGTGCGCTATGTGCTCGATGAGGGCGCGCGGACCCTGGCCTCGACGCCCATCGAAGTGGTCGAAGGCGAGACGACGGTTTCGGCGCCCGAAACGGTCACCATCGGCTCGCGGTTCACCGTCAGCTACACCGGGGCCGTCAATGGCAATGACTATGTCACCATCGTTCCCGCTGGCGCCGAGGAAGGCAGCTATACCGACTACCAGCGCGTGCGCGATGCGTCCGAGCAGGAGTTGACCGCCCCCGCCGACCCGGGCCTCTACGAAGTGCGCTACGTGCTCGACGAGGGCGGGCGCACGATGGCGTCGACCCCGGTCGAGGTCGTGGCAGGCGATGTGAGCGTTTCGGCCCCCACCGTGGTGATCGCCAATGAGCGTTTCGCGGTGGGCTATACCGGCGCGATCAACGGCAACGACTATGTGACGATTGTTCCCGCAGGGGCTGAGGAAGGAAGCTACGGCGATTACCAGCGCGTCAGGGACGCCTCCGAGCAGGAGCTTACGGCGCCGGCCGACCCGGGGCTTTACGAAGTTCGCTATGTGCTCGATCAGGGCGGCGTCACCATGGCCTCAACCCCGGTTGAAGTGCTCGAAGAGGGCAGCGCCATCGATTTCGGTGCCGGTCTCGATGTGCCCTCTTCGGCAGCGCCGGGTGAAACGATCCTGGTCACCTGGACCGCGGACGTCGAGGGCGCGCGCATCTCTCTCGCGCGGGCCGATCAGGCCGATTTCGCCTGGATCGAGGCGCAGTCCGCGAGCAGCGAGAAGGCGACCAAACTGACCATCCCCGACGAGCCGGGCACCTACGAGGTGCGCTTTCTCGATGTTGCCAACCAGTCGGTGCTGGGACGCTCCCCGATCACCGTGGAATAAACAAGAAAGGGGCAGCGCTATGGCGCCGCCCCCGACACCAGGATGGGGTGTCTAGAGCGAGCTGGTCAGCTCCGGGACCAGTTCGAAAAGGTCGCCGACAAGCCCGTAATCGGCCACCGAAAAGATCGGGGCTTCGGGGTCCTTGTCGATGGCGACGATGATTTTGGAATTCTTCATCCCCGCAAGGTGCTGGATCGCCCCGGAAATGCCCACGGCGATATAGAGATCGGGGGCGACCACCTTGCCGGTCTGGCCCACCTGCCAGTCATTGGGGGCATAGCCCGCGTCCACGGCGGCGCGGGAGGCGCCCATGGCGGCGCCGAGCTTGTCGGCCAGCGGCTTGATGATTTCGTTGAACTTTTCTTCCGAGCCCAGCGCCCGTCCGCCCGAAACAACGATCCGCGCATTGGCCAGTTCCGGCCCGGCGCTGACCGGCGTATCGCGCGAAACAAATTTCACCTTCGGCGCCGAGGGGGCAAAATCAACGGCTTCGACAGGGGCCGAGCCGCCGTCACCCACGGCGTCGAATGCCGAGGCGCGTACGGTGACGACGATCTTGTCGGCCGTGGCCTCTACGGTCTGGATCGCCGCGCCGGCATAAACGGGACGCTCGAAGGATTTGGGCGAGACCACAGCGGTGATGTCGGAAACCTGCATCACATCGAGCAGCGCCGCGACGCGAGGCATCACGTTCTTGCCCGATGTGGTCGCGGCGGCAACGATATGGCTGTAATTGCCGGCCAGATGGACCAGCAGTTCGGACACAGGCTCGGCCAACTGGTGCCCATAGGCGTCGGCGTCGGCCAGAAGAACCTTTGCGACCCCATCGAGCTTTGCCGCGGCATCGGCCACCGCGCCGCAGCCGGACCCGGCAACCAGCACATCGATATCGCCACCGATCTCTTGCGCGGCGGCAATCGCCTTGGCGGTCGCGACGGCGAGGGTGGAATTGTCGTGTTCTGCGAGGATGAGAATGCTCATAGCACCCGGGCCTCCGTCTTGAGCTTTTCAACGAGTTCGGCAACCGAGCTCACCATCGAACCGGGCTTGCGCTCGGCCGGCTTGGCGGTCGAAACGATTTTCAGGGTCGGCTCGAGCGCCACGCCCAGGCTGGCTGCGTCGATTTCCTCGAGCGGCTTTTTCTTGGCCTTCATCACATTGGGCAGTGAGGCGTAACGGGGCGTATTGAGCCGCAGATCGGTGGAGATTACGGCGGGCAGGCTCAGTTCGAGCGTTTCAAGGCCCCCATCGACCTCGCGCGTTACCGTTGCCTTGCCCTCTGCGATCTCGAGCTTGGAGGCAAACGTCGCCTGCGGCCAGCCGAGCAGGGCCGAGAGCATCTGCGCGGTCTGGTTGGAATCGTCGTCGATGGCCTGCTTGCCCATGATGACCAGATCGGGGCCTTGCTGTTCGGCGATTGTCTTGAGGATCTTGGCCACCGCCAGCGGCTCGACGGCTTCGTCGGTCTTGACCAGAATGGCGCTGTCTGCGCCCATGGCGAGCGCCGTGCGCAGCGTATCCTGGGCCTGCGCCGGGCCGATGGAAACCGCGACGATCTCGGTCGCGATGCCCGCTTCCTTAAGCTTGATCGCCTCTTCGACGGCGATTTCGTCGAACGGGTTCATGCTCATTTTCTGGTTGGCGAGATCGACGCCCGTGCCGTCCGATTTCACCCGCACGGTGATGTTGGCGTCGAGCACCCGCTTGACCGGGACTAGAATTTTCAAAGCCGTCTCCTCTTATTCAGTCATCCGGGACGTGAGGCCGTTTCCCGCTTGCCGCGCTATGCGATCGGCAGTTTGGTGGTGAGCTTGATGCATTTGAGCGCGAAATGGGAGTTGATGGCCACAACGCCCGGCAAATGCAACAGCTTACGCTTCAAAAGCCGCTCATATTCCTCAATCGAGGCGACCAGCGCACGCACCACATAGTCGGTCTCCCCGCTCATGGAATAACATTCCACGACCTCGGGATAATCGGCGACCTCCCGCTCGAACGCTTCAAGCGTTTCCTCATCGTGCTGCTTGAGTCTAATATGGGCAAAGACAGTGATATCGAGGCCCAGCTTGTGCTGGTCGAGGATCGAAACCCGCTCCTTGATGACCCCGTCCTTTTCGAGGCGCTTGAGACGCCGCCAGAAAGGGGTGTGCGACAGGCCCACTTTCTCCGCCATATCGGCGACCGACAGGGACGAGTCTTGCTGGACCACGGCCAGTATCTTGCGATCCATCTCGTCCATGTGATCGTCTCCTCAATATGCGTAAAATGATAGGATGAAATATCCAATCATTACGCGATAGTTGGAGAATGAAGTCAAGTTCTCCCCTTCGATTGGGTGTAATATTGGCGAATGCCCAATGTTGCAATCGGGGAGGAGAGCAGCATGGACCACCGCGCCAGACGCGATAAATCCAACCGCCCGGCACTATCGTTTTACGTGCCCGAGCCGCCCGCGCGGCCCGGTCAGCCCGTCGATTTTTCGCACATCGAAGTGCCCGAAGCCGGCGCTGTGCGCTGCCCGGATATTTCCGAACCCGAACGCGACATGCGCGATCTCCCCTATGGGCTGATCCGCGTGCTCGACGAAAAGGGCAGGGCGGTCGGCCCCTGGGACCCGCGGCTGGACCCCGATACGCTGCGCGCCGGATTGACCGCCATGCTCAAGACACGCCTGTTCGATGAGCGGATGTTCCGCGCCCACCGGCAGGGCAAGACCAGCTTCTACATGAAGTCGCTGGGCGAAGAGGCCATCGGCGCGGCCCAGGCGCTGGCGCTTGACCTCGGGGACATGAATTTCCCCACCTACCGCATGCTCTCCTGGCTGATGGCGCGGAACTATCCGCTGATCGATCTGTGCAACCAGATCTATTCCAACGAGCGCGACCCTTTGCGCGGGCGGCAGTTGCCCATTCTCTATTCGGCCCGCGACTACGGGTTTTATTCACTCTCCGGCAATGTCGGCTCGCGCTTCGGGCACGCTGTGGGCTGGGCCATGGCCTCGGCCTTCAAATCCGACGACAAGATCGCCATCGGCCATGTGGGCGACGGCACGACGGCGGAGGGCGATTTCCACGAAGCGCTGACCTTCGCCGCCGTCTATAAGGCGCCGGTTATTCTCTGCGTCGAGAACAACCAATGGGCGATTTCGTCCTTTTCCGGCATCGCCGGGGCGGGCGAAACCACCTTTGCCGCCAAGGCCATCGCCTATGGCATCCCCGGCCTTCGGGTCGATGGCAACGATTTCCTCGCCGTCTATGCGGCGACGCTGTGGGCCGCCGACCGGGCCCGCACCAATCACGGCCCGACGCTGATCGAGTTTTTCACATACCGCGCCGCCGGACACTCCACCTCCGACGATCCCACCCGCTACCGCCCCGAGGACGAAGCCTCCAAATGGCCCCTGGGCGATCCGCTCGAGCGGCTGAAAGCCCATTTGATCGCCATCGGCGAATGGTCGGACGACCAGCACGAAGCGCTGATCGCCGAATTGACCGCCGACATCAAAGCCGCCGTCAAGCAGGCCGAAGCCATCGGCACCCTGGGGCAATCGAAGCCCAACCCGCGCGAAATGTTCGAGGACGTCTTCGCCCACCCCGACTGGCGCATCCGCGAGCAGCGGCGGGAGGCGGGGGTATGACAATGATCCTGTCTTCGGCCGCATCGCCAGGAACCGGCGTCATCCAGGGCGAAGACCCGGGACCCGGTACACTCGGAGCCGGTGATCTATCGTCCGCGGTGCCTCCTGCATTCTCAGAGCATACTGGATCCCGGCTCATGGCCGGGATGACGGCGGTGTGTGGAGTTGGCGTTGTGCGACGGCCGCAAACGACGAGGGGGCTCTCATGCCGGCCATGAACATGATCCAGGCGCTCAATTCCGCGCTCGATATCAAGCTGGGCAGCGACCCCGATACGCTGGTGTTCGGTGAGGACGTGGGTTATTTCGGCGGCGTGTTCCGCGTCACTGAAGGATTGCAGAAAAAACACGGGCTAAACCGCTGTTTCGACTCCCCCATTTCCGAAGGCGGTATCGTCGCCACGGCCATCGGGATGGGAGCCTACGGGTTGCGGCCCATCGTCGAAATCCAGTTCGCCGATTATATCCTGCCCGCCTATGACCAGCTCGTTTCCGAAGCCGCGCGGCTGCGCTATCGCTCGAATGGCGAGTTCTGGTGCCCGATTACGGTGCGCTCTCCCTATGGCGGCGGCATTTTCGGTGGGCAGACCCATTCGCAAAGCCCCGAGGCGATCTTTGCGCATGTGACGGGGCTGAAAACCGTGATCCCCTCCAATCCCTATGACGCCAAGGGGCTGCTGCTCGCGGCCATCGAGGAAGACGATCCGGTGATCTTTCTCGAACCCAAGCGGCTCTATAACGGGCCGTTCGACGGCCATCACGACAAGCCGCTGACCACATGGGCCGAACACAAGCTCGGTGAAGTGCCCGCCGGTCACTACACGGTGCCGCTCGGTTCGGCCTCGGTGATGCGCGAGGGCAGGGAGGTGACGGTGCTCGCCTATGGGACGATGGTTCACGTCTGCAACGCCGCGATTGCCGAATCCGGTATCGACGCCGAACTGATCGACCTGCGCTCCATAGTGCCGCTCGATATCGACGCCATCGTCAAATCGGTCAAAAAGACAGGCCGCTGCGTCATCGTCCACGAAGCTTCGCGCTTCGGCGGCTTCGGGGCCGAACTTTCGGCGCTCATTCAGGAGCGGTGCTTTTATCACCTGCGCGCCCCCATCGAACGGGTCGCGGGTTGGGATACGCCCTATCCCCACGCCTTCGAATGGGACTATTTTCCCGGCCCGGTGCGGGTCACCAAGGCGCTCAAGCGCTGCGTGGAGGCGGTGGCATGAAAACCTATTCCTTCCGCCTGCCCGATATCGGCGAGGGCGTCGCAGAAGCCGAAATCACCGCCTGGCACGTCAAGGTGGGCGACCGGGTCGAGGAAGACCAGACGCTGGTCGACGTGATGACCGACAAGGCGACAATCGACATGACCTCGCCGGTTTCCGGCACGGTGCTGAAACTCTTCGGCGCCGAGGGCGACAAGGCGCCCGTCGGCTCGGTTCTGGTCGAACTCGAGATCGAGGGAGAGGCCGCCCCGGACTCCGCTTCCCCGGCGAAAGCCGGGGCCCAGCCGAGTACAAACGAGCCGGGGAGCGAGCGGCAAGCGCCCATGGACCCCGGCTTTCGCCGGGGAAGCGATGGGGAAGAAGAAGCGCCTGCGACCCCATCCCCCCAATCCGCCTCACCCCCCACCGTCATCCCGGGCGAAGACCCGGGACCCAGTACCCCCGACGCCGGTGATAACGCTCCATCCTCTGAGCGTACTGGATTCCGGCCCAAGGCCGGGATGACCGAGGGGGAAGGGGAAGCGAAGGGCCAAGAAAGGCACCACCAGATCCTCATCGCCCCGGCCACCCGCCGCCGCGCGGAAGACCTCGATATCGACCTCGCCTATGTCACCGGCACTGGCCCGGACGGCCGCATCACCGATGCCGACCTCGACGCCCATCTCAAGGCAAGGGCGCCTGAGCCCGCGCCCCGCGAGCGTCACGGGGTGAACGAGAAAAAGATCATCGGTCTGCGCCGCAGGATCGCCGAGCGCATGGAATTGTCCGCCCGCTCCATCCCGCATTTCTCCTATGTTGAGGATTGCGACATGACGGCGCTCGAAGGGCTGCGCCGCGAGATCAACGCCGCGCGGCAGGGCGCCCAGCCCAAGCTGACGCTGCTGCCGTTCTTCATGCGGGCGCTGGCGCAATTGCTGCCCGAGTTTCCGCACGTCAACGCCCATTACGATGCGGAAGCTGGCGTTTTGCGCCAGTTCGAGCCCATCCATATCGGCATTGCCACGCAAACCGCCGAGGGGTTGATGGTGCCTGTCGTCCGCCATGTCGAAGCGCTCGACATATGGGATTGCGCCCGCGAAATGAGCCGGGTCACCAACGCGGCGCGCGAGGGCAGGGCATCGCGCGACGAACTTTCGGGCTCCACAATCACTTTGACCAGTCTTGGCGCTTTGGGCGGCGTTGCCGCCACCCCGATCATCAACCACCCCGAAGTGGCGATCATCGGCCCCAACAAGCTGATGGGCCGTCCCGTGTTCATCAACAATCAGGTGACGGTGCGCACCATGATGAACCTCTCCTCGAGCTTCGATCACCGCATCGTCGACGGGTACGACGCCGCCAAATTCATCCAGCGGTTGAAACGGCTTCTGGAAAATCCTGCGCTGATTTTTATCGAGAGACGGAGCTGGTCATGAGCGCCGCAAAGGCCCCCTCACCGCCCTGCCGGGCACCCTCTCCCCGAAGGGGCGAGGGTTATTCCTGCTGCAGCGGACGGGCCGAACACCGGCACCCGGAAAGCCGCAGGCTGACTCCCTCGCCCCGCTGGGGAGAGGGGTGGGGTGAGGGGCTTCAGCGTCAACCGCAAACTCATTCGCCCGCCAGGGAGCACCAATCATGACCCATCTCGATTTCGCCCTCGGCGACATGGCCGATACAATCCGGCAAACCACACACCGTTTCGCGACCGACAAGATCGCGCCGCGCGCCGCCGAGATTGACGAGACGAATACCTTCCCCATCGACCTCTGGCCGGAAATGGGCGCGCTCGGCCTGCACGGCATCACCGTGGAAGAGGAATTCGGCGGGCTCGGGCTGGGCTACCTCGAACACTGCGTTGCCGTCGAGGAAGTCTCGCGCGCCTCGGCATCGGTGGGGCTCTCCTACGGCGCTCATTCCAACCTCGCGGTCAACCAGACCCGCCGCTGGGGCTCAGAGGCGCAAAAGCGCAAATATCTGCCCAAACTGATCTCCGGCGAGCATCTGGGCGCGCTGGCCATGTCGGAGGCCGGATCGGGGTCCGATGTGGTCTCGATGTCGCTGCGGGCGGAAAGGCGGGGCGATCGCTATGTGCTCAACGGCACCAAATTCTGGATCACCAACGCGCCCAAAGCCGATGTGCTGATCGTTTATGCCAAGACCGACCCGAATGCCGGCCCCAAGGGCATTACCGCCTTCATCATCGAAAAGGGCATGAAAGGCTTTTCCGTCTCGCCCAAACTCGACAAGATGGGCATGCGCGGCTCGGACACCGCCGAACTCGTGTTCACCGATTGCGAGGTTCCGGCCGAGAATGTTCTGGGCGCCGAAGGGCAGGGGGTGAAAATCCTGATGTCGGGTCTCGACTACGAACGCGTGGTCCTTGCGGCGGGCCCGCTCGGCATCATGCAGGCCTGCCTCGATACCGTGCTGCCCTATGTCAGGGATCGCAAGCAGTTCGGCGCGCCCATCGGGTCATTCCAGCTCATGCAGGCGAAAATCGCCGACATGTATGTCGCGCTCAATTCCTCCCGCGCCTATGTCTATGCGGTGGCCAAGGCGTGCGATGCGGGACTGACCACGCGGTTCGATGCCGCCGGCGCCATCCTGCTGGCGTCGGAAAACGCTGTGAAGGTGTCGCTCGAAGCCGTGCAGGCGCTGGGCGGGGCGGGCTACACGAAGGAATGGCCGGCCGAACGCTATGTGCGCGACGCAAAACTCTACGATATCGGCGCCGGCACCAACGAAATCCGCCGCTTTCTCATCGGGCGCGAGGTCATCGGGATATGATTGTCGCGGGCGCAGCGCTTCTGGCCGTCCCCTCACCCCAGCCCTCTCTCCAGCGGGGAGAGGGAGCCACGCGGGGCAGCTCTATGGATTCCCTCGCCCCTTTGGGGAGAGGGATGCCGGCAGGCAGGGTGAGGGGCGAACGCACGAGGTTGTCACAATGACCGCCCCCACGCTCCAATCCGCCATCAACCCGGCCTCCGAAACCTTCCGCGCCAACGCCGCGCACAATCGCGCGCTGGCCGCCGAGCTTCGCGACATTGCCGCCAGGACTGCGTTGGGCGGACCCGAAACCTCCCGCCAGCGCCATGTGGCGCGCGGGAAACTGCTGCCGCGGGACCGCGTCGAGCGCCTCCTCGATCCCGGTGTGCCGTTCCTCGAAATCGGCCAGCTTGCCGCCAACGGAATGTATGGCGACGAGGCACCGGGGGCGGGCATCATCTGCGGCATCGGGCAGGTCTCGGGCCGGCTGGTGATGATCGTGTGCAACGATCCCACGGTCAAAGGCGGCGCATACTTTCCCCTGACCGTCAAAAAGCACCTCCGCGCCCAGGAAATCGCGCTCGAAAACCGTCTGCCCTGCATCTATCTGGTCGATTCCGGCGGCGCCAACCTGCCGTTTCAGGCCGAAGTGTTTCCCGACCGCGACCATTTCGGGCGCATCTTTTTCAATCAGGCGCAGATGTCTGCGCAATCGATCCCCCAGATCGCCTGCGTCATGGGTTCGTGTACGGCGGGCGGGGCCTATGTTCCGGCCATGAGCGACGAAACCGTGATCGTGCGCAATCAGGGCACGATTTTTCTGGCCGGCCCGCCGCTGGTCAAGGCCGCCACCGGCGAGGTCATCTCCGCTGAGGAACTGGGCGGCGCCGAAACCCATGGCAGGAAATCCGGCGTCGTCGATCATATCGCCGAAAATGACGAACACGCGCTGACCATCGTCCGCGATATCGTCTCCACCCTGCCGGACAGTCCACTGGGCGTGGGGGCCGAGTTCACCGGGGATACATTGGGCGTAGAAAAAAATAATTACGATATTTCAGAGATCTACGGCATAATTCCTTTGGATGTCAGGGCCCCCTACGATGTGCGCGAAATCATCGCCCGCATCGTGGACGGATCGCGCTTCCACGAGTTCAAGGCGAACTACGGCACGACGCTGGTCACCGGCTTTGCCGAGCTCTGGGGCATGAAGATCGGCATCGTCGCCAACAATGGCGTGCTGTTTTCCGAAAGCGCGCTCAAGGGTGCGCACTTTATCGAGCTGTGCTGCCAGCGCCGTATCCCCTTGCTTTTCCTGCAAAATATTTCAGGGTTCATGGTCGGCGGCAAATACGAGGCGGGCGGCATCGCCAAGGACGGCGCCAAGCTGGTGACCGCCGTCGCGACCGCCAGTGTGCCCAAAATCACCCTCATCATCGGCGGCAGTTTCGGCGCCGGAAATTACGGCATGGCGGGGCGCGCCTATTCCCCACGGTTCCTGTTCACCTGGCCCAACGCCCGTATCTCGGTGATGGGTGGCGAACAGGCGGCATCGGTCCTCGCCACCGTCAAGCGCGATGGGTTTGAATCAAAAGGCGAAAACTGGAGCGCAGAGGACGAGGAAGCGTTCAAAGCTCCCATTCGCGAGCGTTATGAGGCCGAGGGCAATCCCTATTTCGCCACGGCGCGGCTGTGGGACGATGGCATCATCGATCCCGCCCAAACCCGCGACATTCTGGGCCTGGCCTTCCGCGTTACGCTCAACGCCCCGATCCCCGAACGCCCGCAATTCGGGCTGTTCAGGATGTAGATGATGATAAAGCGTTTGCTCATCGCCAATCGCGGCGAAATCGCCTGCCGCATCATCCGCACCGCGCGGCGTCTGGGCGTTGAAACCGTTGCGGTATTCTCGGACGCCGATGCCGGGGCGCTCCATGTCCGCATGGCCGATGCAGCGGTCCATATCGGGCCGTCGCCGGTCAGCGAGAGCTATTTGCGGGGCGATGCGATCATCGCCGCTGCGCTTGAGGCCGGAGCGGATGCCATCCATCCCGGATTCGGCCTCCTGTCGGAAAATGCCCAGTTCGCGCAAGGTGTTATCGATGCCGGGCTGATCTGGGTCGGACCCGACCCGGCCTCCATCGAGGCGATGGGCCTAAAGGACGCGGCCAAAAAACTCATGGCGGAGGCGGGCGTACCCGTGACGCCGGGCTATATGGGCGCTGACCAGTCCCCACAGACACTTATCCCCGCCGCCGACGAGATCGGCTATCCTCTCTTGATCAAAGCCATCGCCGGTGGGGGTGGCAAGGGCATGCGCAAGGTCGAAAGGCGCGAGGATTTTTCAGCCGCGCTGCAATCGTGCCGGCGCGAGGCGAAAAGCGCCTTTGGCGACGACCGCGTGCTGCTCGAAAAATACGTGACCCGCCCGCGCCATATCGAGGTGCAGGTGTTCGGCGACCGGCACGGCAATGTCGTGCACCTGTTCGAGCGCGATTGCTCGCTGCAACGCCGCCACCAGAAGGTGATCGAGGAAGCCCCGGCACCGGGAATGGACGAGGCCACCCGCGCCGCCATCTGCGATGCCGCCGTAACGGCCGCCCGGGCTGTCGATTATGTCGGGGCGGGCACCATAGAATTTATCGCCGACGCCTCGGATGGCCTGCGCGCCGATCGCATCTGGTTCATGGAAATGAACACGCGCCTGCAGGTCGAACATCCGGTCACCGAAGCGATCACCGGCGTCGACCTCGTCGAATGGCAGCTCAGAATCGCTTCGGGAGAAACCCTTCCCAGGTCACAGAATCAATTGACCTTTTCCGGCTGGTCCGTCGAAGCCCGGCTCTACGCCGAAGACCCCGCCAACGCCTTCATGCCCTCGACCGGCACGCTCGAAATCTTCGATCTGCCCGAGGGCGTCCGCATCGAAACCGGCGTTCAGACCGGCGATGCCATCACCCCGTTTTACGACCCGATGATCGCCAAACTCATCGCCCATGGCGAGACGCGGCAGGAGGCCATCGAAAAGCTCGAAACCGCCTGCCGGTCCATCGCCATCCACCCGGTCAAGACCAACGCCGCCTTCCTGGCCCGCGCGCTGGCCGAACCCGATTTTGGCGCCGGGAACATCGACACCGGCTTTATCGAGCGCCACGGCGAGGGGCTGATTCAACCTGTTGAGCCGTCTGCGCAAGCCCTTGAACTTGCCGCGCAATCCATGCTTCCGCAAGGGCAGGGGGCTTGGAGCGATCTCGTCGGATTCCGCATGAATGCCGAACCGAACCGCACAATCCGCATGCGCTTCGCGTCAGAGCCGGTCACGGTTTCGCTCCCCTCGAACAGACCCCACCCAAGCACACAAGCACCGCGCATCGTCCACAAATCGCCTCACCGCACCCTCATCGCCGAGGCTGGCGAAATCTTCGCCTTCACCCTCGACCGGACCGACGCCATCCATGGCGGGGCGGCATCGGACGGGGCCATTCTCGCCCCGATTCCCGGCAAGGTCACCGCCATCCCCATCGCCCGCGGCCAGCTTGTCGCAAAGGGCGAAACCGTAATCGTCCTCGAAGCGATGAAAATGGAATACACTCTGTCGGCACCCTTTGACGGCACTATCGCCGCGATCAATGCATCGGACGGCGAGCAGGTCACCGAAGGGATGGTCCTCGTGGAAATTGCGGAGGAGAATCGATGAGCGGGCGCTATTTCGAGGAGTGGTCGATCGGCGACACCATCGCCCATCCCGTCCGCCGCACGGTCACCGAGGCGGATAATCTGCTCATCACCACATTGACCCACAACCCCCAGCCGCTCCACCTCGATGCCGAATACGCAAAGGGCACCGAATTCGGCCGGATCGTCGTCAACGGCACCTTCACCTTTTCGCTGATGGTGGGGATATCGGTCGCGGAAACGACCCTCGGAACGCTTGTAGCCAATCTGGGCTATGACGCGGTCAGAATGCCCAAACCCGTATTCATCGGTGACACGCTGAGGATCGAGTCCGAGGTGACCGATCTGCGCGCCTCGACCAGCCGCCCCGAAGCCGGAATCGTCACCTTCGCCCATCGCGCCATCAACCAGCGCGACGAAATCGTCTGCACCTGCACGCGCACCGCACTGATCCGGCGGAGGCCGCAATGAGGCTCCGTTCGCTGCTCTTTGTCCCCGGCGATCGACCCGACCGCATGGAAAAGGCGCTGAAAAGCGGCGCAGATGCGGTGATCGTCGATCTCGAGGATTCGGTGCTGCCGGAACGAAAGCCCTGGGCCAGAAAGGATGTGGCACAGTTCCTTTCGAGCGCCAGCCGCGAGGTCACAGTGATGGTCCGCGTCAATCCGCTCGGCTCCTCCGATCTCGCCGCCGATCTCGAAGCGATTCTGCCGGCCAAGCCCGAGGCGCTGGTGCTGCCCAAATCGGAATCGGGTACATCGGTCGCCGAACTGGCCGCCATGCTGGGGCTCGCGCACATCCCCATCCTGCCTATCGCCACCGAAACGCCGAAGGCGGTGTTCGGGCTGGGCACCTATGGCGCCGTCGCCAGCCGGTTGTGCGGGCTGACCTGGGGCGCCGAGGATCTGCCCGCCGCCATCGGCGCCACAACGGCCCGCCGCCCCGGTGGAAGCTATACGCCGCCCTATGAACTGGTGCGCAGTCTCACCCTGTTCGGCGCCCACGCGGCGGGCGTCCCGGCCATTGAGACGGTCTATACCGACTTCATCGATACCCAAGGGCTCCGGGCCTATGCGGCGCGTGCCCGCCGCGACGGCTTTTCCGGCATGATGGCCATCCATCCCACCCAGATCGCCGTCATCAACGCCGCCTTCGCCCCCACTGAAGCCGAAATCGCCCATGCAAGGGCCGTCATTGCCGCCTTCGCCGAAAACCCCGGTGCCGGGGCCATCAAGCTCAATGACAAAATGATCGACCGCCCGCATCTCCTCGCGGCACAGCGGTTGCTGGCTCGGCTTTAGAGCTAAAGCCATGCCGGTCTCGACAAGACCCGCTATCGCTCGGTAGGGATAATCACATAAGGTTCAGGAGCCTGCTCATGGCAAACCGCACCGGCGGACAGATACTCGTCGATCAGCTCAAGCTTCACGGCGCCGACCATGTGTTCTGCGTGCCGGGCGAGAGCTATCTCGCCGTGCTCGATGCGTTATACGACACCCCGCAGATCAAGACGGTTACCTGCCGGCACGAGGGCAATGCGGCCATGATGGCCGAAGCGCATGGCAAGCTCGCCAACCGTCCCGGCGTCTGCATGGTGACGAGAGGGCCGGGAGCGACCAACGCCAGCGCCGGGTTGCACGTGGCCATGCAGGACGCCACCCCGATGATTCTGTTCATCGGACAGGTGGCGCGCGATCAGGTCGAACGCGAAGCGTTCCAGGAGATCGATTATCGCCGCATGTTCGGGCAGGTGACCAAATGGACGGCGCAGATCGACGATACCGCCCGGCTGCCCGAACTGATCGCCCGGGCCTTCCGCGTGGCGACGAGTGGCCGGCCAGGCCCGGTGGCCATCGCGCTGCCCGAGGACATGCTGACCGAATTGGCCGATGTGCCCGATGCGCTGGCCTATGCGCCGCTGCAAAGCTGGCCGGGCGCCGATCAACTCGACGCCATGCGCACGATGCTTGCCAGGGCTCAACGCCCCATGATGCTGCTCGGCGGCGCTCCGTGGGATCAAGAAGCGGTGGCCGCGATTCAGAATTTCGCAGAGGCCAACCGGTTGCCGGTTGCCACGAGCTTCCGTCGCGCCGACAGGTTCGACAACGCTCATCCGCTCTATGCGGGCGATCTGGGCATCGGGCCGAATCCAAAGCTGCTCGAAACGATCGAGGGGTCGGACCTGCTGATCGTTATCGGCGCCCGGCTGACCGAGATGACGACGGGCGGCTATACGCTTTTCGACATTCCCGTGCCCAAACAGACGCTTATCCATGTCCACCCCGATCCCGAGGAACTGGGCCGGGTCTATCATCCCACGCTGGCGATCGCCGCCACGCCGCGCGAATTTGCCAAATCGCTTGCGGCGCTGGAGCCTGTTGCCAACCCGGCCTGGGCAGGAACTGGCGAGGCGGCCCACGCCGCCTATGCCGAATGGCAGGTCTGTCCGCCCAATCCCGGCGACATCCAGCTTGGCGTGGTGATGGAATGGCTCGAGGCCAATATGCCGCCCGAGACGATCTACACCAACGGCGCGGGCAATTTTTCCGTCTGGCTGCACCGTTTCCATCGCTATCGCCGCTTTGCGACGGAGTTGGCGCCCACCTCGGGGTCCATGGGCTATGGTTTCCCGGCAGCGATTGCGGCCGCCATCGTTCGGCCCGAAACCCCGGTGGTCTGCTTTGCCGGCGACGGCGATTTCCTCATGAGCGCACAGGACCTTGCGACCGCCATGGCGACGGGCGCCAAGCCGGTGATCATCGTTTTCAACAATGGCATTCTGGGCACCATTCGCATGCACCAGGAAAACCATTACCCGGGTCGCGTTTCGGCCACCGATCTGGTCAATCCCGATTTCGCGGCCTACGCAAAAGCCTTCGGCGCCCATGGCGAAACCGTCAGCACCACGGCCCAATTTGCCCCCGCGATGGAGCGCGCGCTGGCATCGGGCAAGGCGGCGGTGATCGAGCTCAAGCTCGATCCCGAGGCGATCACCCCCCGTACCACCCTCACCAGGCTGCGGCAGGCCGCCCAGGACAAGGCCTGAGCGCCGTTTCGGCACGTCATGCGCGCCGTGAGACAGATTGACGAGGCAAGGCCGAGGATCCCGGCGAACGTTTTCGCCGTGCCGTCGCAGGCGCAACGGAGGGCATAGGCGCGGTTTTAGCGCCGTCACGCCCGCAGTGGCGCGCGCCGTGAGACAGATTGACGAGGCAAGGCCGAGGATCCCGGCGAACGTTTTCGCCGCGCCGTCGCAGGCGCAACGGAGGGCATAGGCGCGGTTTTAGCGCCGTCACGCCCGCAGTGGTGCGCGCCGTGAGACAGAAGAATGGTGGAGCTGATCGGGATCGAACCGACGACCTCGTCATTGCGAACGACGCGCTCTCCCAACTGAGCTACAGCCCCATTCGGAGATGGGTCTTAGCGCAATATTGCGCACGCTGGAAGAGGGGAAAGCGCTCTATTGTATCGGCAGCGCCAGGGCGATCCGGCCGGGCAGGGTTTCCACCGGCTCAAAGCCCAGATTGGAGCAGTTGGAGGCAAAGACCTCGGCCCAGGCGGCGCCGCGCTGTTCGATATAGGTGATGCGGCTGGTGCCGCCCTCGATCTCGGCCTGTTCGGCGGCGGCGGCGGCACGCTCGGCAGCGCGCATGAAATCGTCATCGGCAAAATAATTGCAGCCCGGAACGTCGATCGATCGCCAGGCGAAAAGCGCGATATCGATGACGTCGCGCGCGATCTGGCGCCCGAAATCCATATAGGGGACAAGGTCGGGATCGCCACATTCCCGCGCCGCGGCCCCGGCCCGCATCCGGGCGATCCGGTCGGGCGCGTCCGCTATGACATCGGCCGCCGCCGCTGCGATTTCACCGAGCCGGATCTGGGCGGCGACCTGTTCGAGCGGCGTCAGATACGAAACGGAGGTGTCATAGAGCGCGCAGCGCGTCGTGACATCGGTACTCACCACAAGCGCGTCGGCATCGACCATCATCTGTTCGAGTTCCGGCTGGCTTTCCTGCGCGAGCGCGGTCGCCGGCGCCAGCAGGGCGGTCCCCAGCAGCACCGCGAATGCGCCTGACAACAGTGACGATCGGTCGGACAAGACAAATCCTGCAAAATACGAAATGGCGCCAGCAGGCCAAGCACATCACCAATGTGGCTGTTTTGCGAAGCGCCGGGCCGCCGCAGTCTTTCGCAGGCGATACATAAAGGACTCGTAAACGATGATTGCCTGAGGGTCAGGACCGCCTCATTTGCGTCCCACCCCGAAAGGGGCGCGCCGGATTTGCCCATCCGGTGCGTCAAGCCGTTTGCCCGTGTCCGGACAGGGGCTGCCCGCCTTTCCTGCCGGGCTGAACAAATCCGGCAGCGTCGTGAACGCGAAATGAGGCGGTCCTGACCCTAAGTGTTAACGAGTGGTTTCCGGATGTGTGGACATTTTGCAACATTGGCCCCGCAACCCTCTCCAATGGCTGTTGAACAGGGCGAACGGCTGTTGCGAAGCCCCCCGGCATCGCTAGAGTGGGGCTTGCGAATCCATGCATGGGATCGTTTGTCGGTCGCAACGCGACGGCAACACACGACACCAACAATAATGTGGTCGCGTTTCGACAAACTGCCGGATAGCCCGGCACAAACAAACTGAATGACTGACTTTGGAGGTCAATTATGAAACTTAAGAGCCTTCTTCTGGGTTCTGCTGCGGTTCTGGCCCTGTCGACGGGTGCCCAGGCTGCTGATCCCGTGACGAGCTTTGTCTCGCTCGGCGTTTGCGATGCCTATGGCATCTCGGGCCTGACCATCGAATCCGACGACACCTGCCTGTCGATCTCGGGTGAAGTGTCGTACGAATACTACCACGAAGACCTCGGCGCTTACGAAATCTCGTCCAACGTCGATTGGGAACTGGCCTTCGAAGCCACCACCCAGACCGATGCCGGCGCCGCCATTGCCTTCCTGTCGTTCGTTGATGATGACACCGAAACCGTTACCGGCTTCGTGCACACCTATTCGGAAGATCCCGTTGTCGATCAGGCCTACGTTCAGTTCGGTGACACCACCGTTCTTTCGGCTGGTCTGAAGGACAAGATTCTCGACACCGAAGTTCTCGACCACACCTATGGCGGTGGCGACGAGCACGGCCTGTTCGATTGGGATTTCGATGAAAACGATCTGGCCAGCACCGTTGCCCAGGGCGGCCACGTCATCACCATCGAATCGCTGGTTGCTGATGGCTTCACCGTCATCGCCGGTCTCGAAGACCTCGACGGCGACGGCACCGCGCTTCTCGGTGTTGAATATGCCAGCGGCGGCATCACTGCCGAAGCTGCTGTCCTGATGGGTGACCTTTATGGTGCCACCGATCCGGTCAACTTCTACGCTGCTGTTACCGCTGAATTCGACTCGTTCGAAGTCCGCGGCGGCGTGATCTTCGACGACACCGGCTACTACATCGCTTCGCTGGGCGCTTCGGCGACCCTCGACATGTTCACGCTCGACGCCGATGCCTTCTTTGAAGACAATGGCGATTGGGGTGTTGCCGGTGAAGGTGCGTTCGACGCCACCGATACCGTTGCCATCTATCTCGGCGCTGGCTACCAGGAAGTCGCTGCCATCGACATCTTCACCGTTTACGCTGGTGTTGACGCCGACGTCACCGAAACCATCGCTGCCAACGCTGAACTCGGCTACGTCGACAATGGCGGCGCTGACTACATCTACGGCGCTGCCGGCATCACCTACGCACCGGGCGGCGGTTTCGAAACCAGCCTGAGCGCGTTCGCCGACACCGACGACCACTACAAGCTGACCTTCGAAGCTTCCAAAGAGTTCTAAGAACTCTTCGCCTCGAGGCGATTTTGGGAAAGGCCCGGCTTTTGCCGGGCCTTTCTTTTTTGTTTAAACAGTTTTGTTGATGGCACGCAGGGGGCGGGGGCTTCGCCGATCCCGGAAATGCTTTAGACTGGGAGCGATAGCGCCGAGTCGACCGGAGCATTTCCGCTTTTCGCTTGTGGGGCCCTTCGGGTCTTCGAATCGGGAAAATCTCCAAGACCTGGTCTCGACTTTCGCCGAACCCGCTCCAGTTCGGCTTCACAAGCGATCCCAAACCAATTGGCTCTGAATGATTTTTTCCCGTTTTCTCCCGATTGTTCTCCCCGCTGCCCTGGCATTGATCCCCGCACAAATGGCATTCGCCCAATATCAGGCAATCGACCTGACCGAGGAGAGCGAGGCTGCGCCCTTTGCGTGGGCTGTGCAGATCGAGGCGGGCGCGCTCACGCTGAGTGGCAACGTGCCTTACGCATCCGTGGCGACCATTCTCGCCGAGCGGGCGGGGGGCGAAGACGATGCAGAAGCAATGACGCTGGCCGGCGGCGCGCCCCTCGGATTCCTGCGCGACGCCATGAAGGCCATCGACGCCGGCCAGATGCTCGCGGATGGCTCGATCGCCTTTACAGATGGGCAATGGACGGTCTCGGGTCGTCTTGCCGAGGAAGAAAGTCTTGCCGGATTGTCCGGGATTCTGGGCGACAGAACCGGGACCGGCGCGGACTGGATCGTTGAGGTCGAAACCGCTCAAATCGCCGCGTCCGCCGGCGATGACGGCGTTCAATCCGATGATCCCTTGCCGCGGGACCTTGTGGATTCGGTTGAAGAGGCGCTTGAGGAAAACGACGCTCCGAACGGAGAAACAACGGAAAATCCGGAACCGGGTGAGCCCGAATCCGCGGTTGCCCCATCGCCGGAAGGGGGGGGCGGACCGCTCGTCGATCCGGGGCCGAACGCAGCGGTCGAGGAACAGGCTGCGGCGGCGGAAGTTTCGGAAGGCGCGGACCAATCTATGCCCGAGGCCACATCACCTGCGCCGCAGGCCGAGACACTGGCCGACAGCGATGCGCCTATGGCGGATGCGGACGTTGCGGCGCCAGCCATCGGAGAGGGCGCCGATGCCGTCGCACGGGAAGAGGCGGCGCAGTGCCGAGACGCGGTCGCGGCGCTGACCCAGGATGATGCTATCCTGTTCGCCTCGGGCAGCACGAATCCGACAGCGGCCTCGGAGGGCCTGATCTCCGACATCGCCGACATACTGGCCATTTGCCCTTCGCAGCCTGTTTATGTAGAAGGACATACCGATGCCGATGGGCGCGCCGAGACCAATCTTGTGCTCTCGCTGGGCCGCGCCGAGGCCGTGGTTGACCGGCTGGTGGAGCAGGGGATCGATCCTCAGCGACTTTTTGCCGTCGGGTACGGGGCAAGCCTTCCGGTCGCGTCCAACCAGACGGCGGCGGGCAAGGCGGAAAACCGGCGCATCGTCTTCAGCTTCGAAGACATCGCGCAATAGGAAAATTTGCAGGCCCGGCCGTTTGAGGCGGGGCCGCGCGCAAAACGGGGAGCGGGGGCTAGCGTGGGTGACATTGCATATCTGATTGCCATCAACTGGCCGTTTCTCGTGCTGGCCGTACTGATCGGCGTGGCAACCGGCTGGTACGGTGCGCCGGGCGAGGGGCAGTAAATCATGAACCCGACGCCGCACATCATTCCCAGCGCGCTGCTGCTGCTCGCTGCTTTCTTTATCGGCTGTCTTGTTGGATATTTGCTCAAGCGTGTGTTCGGCCCCAAGCCGGCCGGCGCGCCGCAAGCGCCCACCGCCGCTACGCCGATGACGCGCGACCTCGGCGATCCCGCCCTGGGGCTGCTCGACGCGCCGACTGGCGGTCAGCCCGATGACCTGAAGAAAATCAAGGGCATAGGCCCAAAGCTTGAATCGGTTCTGCACGACAACGGCGTCTATCATTTTTCCCAGATCGCCGCCTGGAACGCCAAATCCATCGCCATGATGAACGCCCGCCTGTCCTTCAAGGGCCGTATCGAGCGCGAAAAATGGGTGTCGCAGGCCAAGGCACTGGTCAAGGCGAACAGGGCCTGAATATGCCGGCCACCCTCTCCCCGAAGGGGCGAGGATTCATCTTGCCGAAGCGCCGACGATCGGGTTCGGCCCCAAGAAAGCCGCGATCGGACTCTCTCGTCCCTCCGGGTGGGGTGAGGGCCTCGAATCCTAGAGCATTTCCGCTTCTCTTCGAATCGCGAAAATCCTCTAAATTGTTGTTTTATCGCGCGTCCGAACCGCAAAACCGTTTCCACTTTTGCTGGACGCGCTCTAGCTGAGCGCGTCGCCCGCCCGGCAGACATCGCGCAGGAAAGCCGCTATCGCCTCGTGCTCTTGAGGGTCTTCAAAAAGCGCGGGCGACCCCTGATCGGAAATGACCAGCGTGGCGGCGTCGGGGCGGCGGCGCACCATTTCATCGAATGTCGCCCGGCGCACCTGGTCGGTCAAGTGCGAGCGCACGATCATCAGCGGAGCGTGGGCCAGCGTATCGAACAATGGCCACTGCGCCGCCAGCACGTCGTCGAATTCGAATTTTTCGAGTTGCCCGATCAGTCGCGCGTCGAAAAGGGGCTGCAGCCGCCCGCGGGCATCCTCGGCATAGAGCCGTTGTGCAAATGCGTCGAGCTGGGCTTCGGATTCGCCCGGATAATCGGTGCTCAGGATCTTGCGCAGCGCCGCATGGGCGGCCGGCGCCGATTTGAGCGCCGTCAGGTGGCGGAAATTGTTGCGCGTGCGCACAAGGCTGCGCGGATCGGTGACCGGACCGGAATCGATGAGGATCGTTCCGGCGACCGCCAGCGGACGCCGGGCGGAAATGACCATCGCCACCTGTCCGCCATGGCCCTCGCCCGCGAAAACGGCGCGCGGGATATCGAGCGCTGCCATGACATCGAGCACGCATTGCGCATCGGTGAGCGTGGAGTACTCGATCGTCCTGCCAGGCCGGCTCGAACGGCCACGCCCCGGCAGGTCGACAAGGACAAAGCAAAGCGAAGTGTCGGGAAGCCGGTTTATGGCGGGGGGCAGGGCCGCGAAATCGGACATATTGCGCACATAGCCGGGCAGGCAGATCACCGGCGGCACATCATCGGCGATCTCGCCGTGAACATGCACGGCGATCCGTGTGTTGGCCGTACCGCAGGTTATCGTCCTGACGGGAAGCTCGGAGAACAACGGCGTTTGAGGCAGGGGAGTTGCGCGCTTGAACATGATGCTTCATACCACGCCCGGCGGCGCGCACAATCTGGGCAAACGGGGAATGCCGCCCGCTTGTCGCGCCATGCAAGTGCCACTATGGTGCGCCAGTTTTGGGGGTGACAAAACCGTCATCCCGCGCCATCAGGAAATGACCCGTTAGGGATCAAGGGCGATACTGGAGTGCTTCCAGCAAAAGTGGGCACCACTTTTGTGGTTCGGAAGCGCGACAAAACGAAAATGCTGGAGCGCTTCCTCCCGAAGCGCGATAATCGAGAAGAGAAGGACGGCCGGGCGCGCCGGTCGTCGAAATCAAGGACTGTTTCACATGTTTTCCGGGTCGATCACGGCGTTGGTAACGCCGTTCCACAAGGGTGCTGTTGATGAAGACGCCATGGCGCGTTTCGTCAAATGGCAGATCGAGGAAGGCACCAACGGTCTGGTGCCGGTGGGGACGACGGGCGAAAGCCCCACGGTCAGCCACGAGGAACACCGCCGCGTCATCGAGATCGCCATCGAAGTGGCCGACAAGCGCGTTCCGATCATTGCTGGTGCGGGCTCCAACTCCACCCGCGAGGCCATTCACCTTGCCGAATTTGCCGAGCAGGCCGGAGCCGATGGCATTCTGACCATCGTGCCCTATTACAACCGGCCCAGCCAGGAAGGCATGTTTCAGCACTTTTCGGCGATTGCCAAGGCAACCAGCCTGCCGGTCATCCTCTATTCCGTGCCGGGCCGGACGGTTGTCGATATCAGCGTCGACACCATGAAGCGCCTGCGCGATGCCTGTCCCAACATCGTTGGCGTCAAGGACGCGACGGCCGACATGAGCAAGGCGACGATGACCCGCGCCGCGCTGGGCTCGGAGTTCGTCATGCTCTCGGGCGAGGATATTACCGCGCTCGGCTTTAATGCCCATGGGGGCAGGGGCTGCATTTCGGTGACCTCCAATGTCGCGCCCAAGCTGTGCTCGGCGTTTCAGGCCGCCTGTCAGGCCGGCGATTTCGGCACGGCGCTCACCATTCAGGATCGGCTCGCCCCGCTCCACAAGGCGTTGTTTATCGAGCCCAATCCCCAGGGCGTCAAATACGCAGCCTCAAGGCTCGGCCTGTTCGGCGAGGAAATCCGGCTTCCGCTGGTGCCGGTGACCGAAACGACCCGCGCCGCCATCGACGCTGCCCTGGTTCACGCCGGGCTCATCAACTGATCGGCAGGCAATGGCACCGAAGAAGGAAAAAGGTCTGCTCGAAACCGGCATGGTGGCCGAAAACCGCCGGGCCCGGTTCGATTATGAGGTTCTCGACACAATCGAGGCCGGCATCGTGCTGCGCGGCACCGAGGTGAAATCGCTGCGCAACGGCAAGGCCCAGATCGCCGAATCCTATGTGTCGCCCGAAGATGGGGAGCTTTGGCTCATCAATGCCAATATCCCCGAATATGTGCAGGCCAACCGCTTCAACCACGACGAAAAGCGCCGCCGCAAGCTGCTGGTCTCGCATCGCGAGCTCGACAAACTCGCCAAGGGCGTCGAGCGGCAGGGCAACACCATCGTGCCGCTCAAACTCTATTTCAACGAGCGCGGCATGGCCAAGTTGCTGATCGGGCTCGCCAAGGGGCGCAAATCCCACGACAAGCGCGACGTCCAGAAAGATCGCGACTGGGCGCGCGACAAGCAGCGGATATTGAAGCAGGGGTAATCCGGCCCCGGGTGGTCGGGCTTCCTCGGGTGCTGAGTGTACTGGATCCCGGATCAGGTCCGGGATGACCAAGGGGGTAGGGGTGCGCCTGTGCTAGGCAGGGCTGGCCCGGCGCTGGAGGGGGTGCTTCTGCCAGGCAGTCGACCATCGCTGAGTCGCGGTTTTTCCTCACGCCATACTCCCCACCACCGTCATCCCGGCCTTGAGCCGGGATCCAGTACCCCCAGCGCCGGAGGTGGATGCTCAGCCTTCAGCCGTTATCGCAGCCTTCGCCTTGCCCATAGCGTCCTCGAACATTTCGGGCGTCAGTCGCCCGGTATTGGTGTTGTAGCGCGAGCAGTGGAAGCTATCGATCAGGATGCGGCCGTCGCTGAGCGTGTGCTCGCGTCCATGGCCGAAGGGGAAGGCGGCGCGGCGTTCTCCCAGCGCGCTGAGCAGCGATTCATGGGCGATGCGGCCAAGGGCAAAAAAGGCTTTGGCCTGGCGGTTGGCTTCGATGGTGGCGATAAGAAACCGCCGGCAGGTGGCGATTTCCGGCCCGGTGGGCTTGTTCTGCGGCGGGACGCAACGCACGGAATTGACGATCAGCGTATCGACGAGTTGCAAACTGTCATTGGGATCGGCCTCGAACTCACCGGTCGCCAGCCCGAATTTCTTGAGCGTCGCATAAAGCAGGTCGCCCGCATAATCGCCGGTGAACGGACGCCCGGTCCGGTTGGCACCGCGCAGCCCGGGCGCCAGCCCGACGATCAGAAGGCGGGGGGCGGTGTCTCCCCAATTGTCCACCGGCGCATTGTGCCAATCGGGGAATTGCCGGCGGTTGATGTGCCGGAACTCGGCCAGCCGCGGACAGAGCGGGCAATCGGGAGGTGGGTTGGTCTGGAGCGCCAAGAGAAATCTCGCACGGGAATCAGGGCGTGATATCCTCGTTGGCCGATTGAGACCGGTCAACCTGCGGCCGGCCAACCGTCTTGGCGAGGGTGGCGATTTCGAGGAAATAATCGGCCTGCCGCCGCAGCTCGTCCGAAATCATGGGGGTGGGCGTTGTCAGGGTCGAAGCCACGGTCACCTTCTTGCCGCGCCTCTGCAGGGCCGCGACGAGCGCGGTAAAATCGCCATCGCCCGAAAACAGGACGAGATGATCGTAATAATCGGACATCTCCAGGGCGTCGATCGCCAGTTCGATATCCATGTTGCCCTTGATCTTGCGCCGCCCCTGCGCGTCGGTGAACTCCTTGGCCGGCTTGGTCACCACAGTGTAGCCATTGTAGTCGAGCCAGTCGATCAGCGGCCGGATCGAGGAATACTCCTGATCCTCCACCAGGGCGGTGTAATAATAGGCGCGCAACAGATAGGCGGTGTCCTGAAACTCGCTCAGCAACCGCTTGTAGTCGATGTCGACTCCAAGCGCTCGGGACGTGGCGTAAAGGTTGGCGCCGTCGATAAACAGCACGACCTTTTCCCGGGGATCGAACATATGGACAAAAGCTCCAAACAAAAACGGCAGAAAAAATGAACGCGGTGTATTCCGCTCAACGCCGCAGGCGGGAAAGAAGTTCACCAAAGCGTCAAATTAACATCGTCCCGGGAGCCAAACCCCCGCTTGTCATCGCCAAAGCCCTCGTGTAAGAGAACGGACAACTCCCCTAAAGCAATGGAGACCGGCTGTGGCACGCGTCACCGTAGAAGATTGCATTGAAAAGATTCCGAACCGCTTCGAGCTGGTTCTTGCGGCCGCCCACCGGGCCCGCATGATCTCCTCTGGCGGCCAGATCACCGTGGACCGCGACAACGACAAGAACCCCGTCGTCGCCCTGCGTGAAATCGGCGATGGCACGATTTCGCCCGAGGATCTGCAGGAAGATCTGATCCACTCGCTCCAGAAGTATGTGGAAGTCGACGAGCCGGAAATGGATACCGCGCCGCGCATCGAAACCTCCTCGGACGAAGACGGCCCGGTGTTCGACACCATTTCCGAAGAAGAGCTGCTCCGCGGCATCGAGTCGCTGGCTCCTCCCGAGCGTCGCGACGATTGATCGGCGCAAGCCTATCTGTATAGTTTGCAAAGGCGTCTGGCTCCGGCCCGGCGCCTTTGCAGTTTGTGATCTTTGAATTTGCCTGGAGTACCCCGGCGCATGATGCGTCAGTACGAACTGGTCGAACGTGTTCTGGCCTATAATCCCAATGCCGACGAAGCCCTTCTCAACAAGGCCTACGTTTACGGCATGCAAAAGCATGGCAGCCAGACGCGCGCTTCGGGCGATCCCTATTTCGCCCATCCGCTCGAAGTCGCAGCCATTCTCACCGATCTCAAGCTCGACGATGCGACAATCGCCGTGGCGCTGCTGCATGACACCATCGAGGATACCGACGCCACCCGCGCGGAAATCGACGAGATGTTCGGCACCGAGATCGGCCAGATCGTCGACGGGCTGACCAAGATCGAACGCCTCAACCTCGTCTCGCGCGAGGAGGCTCAGGCCGAAAATCTCCGAAAACTGCTTTTGGCCATTTCCCAGGACGTGCGCGTGCTGCTGGTCAAGCTGGCCGACCGCCTGCACAACATGCGCACCCTCGAATTCATGCCCATGCACAAGCGCGGCCGCATCGCCCAGGAAACCATGGATATCTATGCCCCGCTCGCCGGCCGCATGGGTATGCAGGACATGCGCAACGAGCTTGAGGACCTTGCGTTCAAATCGCTCTATCCCGAGCACTACAATGCCATAACCTCGCGCCTGTCGCAGATGGAGATTTCCAGCCGCGAGATCATCGCCGAAATCCGCAGCGAACTCGAAGAGCATCTGGCCGGGCAGGGGATCAAGGCAAAGGTCTCCTGGCGGCTCAAATCGGCCTGGTCGATCTATTCAAAGATCGAGCGCAAGGCGATTGCGCTGGAACAGCTTTCCGACATGATCGGGTTCCGGGTGATCGTCGATACCATCGATGCGTGCTACCGCACGCTCGGCGTCATCCACACGAGCTGGAAAGTGGTGCCGGGCCGGTTCAAGGACTATATCTCGGTCCCCAAGGCCAATGATTACCGCTCGATCCACACGACAATCGTCGGTCCCGGCCGCCAGCGTGTCGAACTGCAGATCCGCACCCAGGAAATGCACGCCATCGCCGAATTCGGCATCGCGGCGCACCAGCTTTATAAGGAAGCCATTTCCGGCGACATGCATAGGCTCGAAGAGGAGAGCCAGGCGTACAACTGGCTGCGCTCGACAATCGCCCGGCTGACCGAAGGCGATAACCCCGAGGAATTCGTCGAGCACACAAAGCTCGAACTGTTCCAGGATCAGGTGTTCTGCTTCACCCCGCGCGGGCGTCTGATCGCGCTGCCGCGTGGCGCGACGCCCATCGATTTCGCCTATGCCGTCCACACCGATGTCGGCGATACCTGCGTGGGATGCAAGATCAACGGCACGGTCATGCCGCTCATCACCCAGCTTCATTCGGGCGATGAAGTCGAAATCCTGCGCGATCCGGCCCATACCCCGCCACCCAATTGGGAAAACATCGCCATGACCGGCAAGGCGCGCTCCGCGGTTCGCCGCGCCGTGCGCCAGGGCGCCTTTGCGCGGGCGATCGCCCTGGGCGAGCAGGTCCTGATGGCGGTAATCGAGCGCGAAGCGCTCGAACTCAACGAGGACGAGATCGTTGCCCTGGCCAATCGCTTCTCGATGGCCGACCGCAATTCCATGCTCGCGGCCATAGGCGAGGGCCGGATTTCCGCCGAGGACCTGGCGCGCGAAACCACCTCCCTGAAGGGCAAGCGCCGGCGCAAGGGCAGGCTGGTGCTGCCCGTTGCCAACGATGCCGAGGGCTGGTTCGCGCTACGCAACGCGCAATATTTCAAGTTCCGCATGCCCGGCGGCCAGCACACCGCCATCAAGAAATTCGCCACCATGGTCGGGTTCGATTTCAACATGCCGGTCGATATATCGCGCGAAGGCGTGGTGCCCGGAGACCGCATCATCGGCATCTTCCATCAATCGGGGCACATGGAAGTCTATCCCATGGAATCCGAGGCGCTTGCCGGTTTTCACGACAAGGATGTGGGCTGGATCGATGTGCGCTGGGACATGGCCGGCAAGCCCGAGACCCGGTTCAAGGTCGTCGTCTCCATGTATTCCCAGAACCGGCCCGGTTCGCTCGCCCAGATCACCGGGGCGATTGCCGCGTGCGATGCCAATATCTCCAACCTGGCCATGCGCGCCCTTGCCGCCGATTCCCATGAGCTAATCTTCGAGCTCGAAGTGCACGACCTGACACAGTTGACAGATGTGCTGGCAACGCTCAAACGCACACCGGGCCTGTCGCGGGTCCAGCGCGCCACCATGGTCCAGGCCAACGCCATTTCGGGCATGGAAGGCGCGCTCGAGGCAGGAACGCAAGAGACAATGGAGACCGAACCCCAATGACCCAGGACGAAGTCCTCGATATTTTCCGCTCCTGCGATGCGTTGCTCGAAGGCCATTTCATTCTGTCCTCGGGCCTGCGCTCGCCGGTGTTCCTGCAGAAGAACCGCGTGTTCATGTTCGCCGACAAGGCCGAAAAGCTCTGCAAGGCGTTGGCCGAAAAGATCCGGGCCGAAGGATATGGCGACGTCTCCCAGATCGTCTCGCCCGCCGTGGGCGGCATCATTCCGGGCTATGAAACCTCGCGCCATCTGGGCGTGCCGGCCATTTTCACCGAGCGGGTCAACGGCGTGTTCGAACTGCGCCGCAGCTTTTCGGTCGAGCCGGGCGAGAAGGTGATCATCGTCGAGGATATCGTTTCCACGGGCCTGTCGATCCGCGAATGCATCGAGGCGATCAAGGCGTTGGGCGCCGACGTGATCGCTGCGGCCTGCATCGTTGACCGCTCTGCGGGCGAGGCCGATGTGGGCGTACCGCTGGTGTCTTTGACCCAGTACAAGGTGCCCGCCTACGCGCCCGACAACCTGCCGCCCGAATTGGCTGCCATGCCGGCAATAAAGCCGGGAAGTCGCGGTCTGCAATGATCATCGGTCTGGGCAACGACATCTGCGAGATCGCCCACCTCGAGCGCACGCTCGAGCGCTTCGGCGAGCGGTTCACGCAGCGTTGCTTTACCGAGATCGAGCGGGCCAAATCCGACAGGCGGCGCCTGCGTGCCGCGTCCTACGCCAAGCGGTTCGCCGCCAAGGAAGCCTGCGCCAAGGCGCTGGGCACCGGGCTTTCACGGGGGGTCTATTGGCGCGATATGGGCGTGGTCAACCTGCCCAGCGGCAAGCCCACGATGAAGCTGACGGGCGGCGCGGCAGCGATGCTCGCCCGTCTTGTGCCCGAGGGGCATGAGCCCCATATTCACGTCTCGATCACCGACGACAACGGCATGGCGCAGGCCTTCGTCATCATCGAGGCCCTGCCTGTTGACCCGGCCCGGCCGCTCCCGTAACAAACCTGCGAGATTTCCAACCCATGAGCACCCCTATGTCGGACGCCGCCAAGAAGAAAACCGGCAAGGGCGAACTGCGCGAAACCATCGTCATCATCGTTCAGGCGCTGCTGATTGCTCTGGTGTTCCGTACCTTCGCCTTCGAGCCGTTTTCCATCCCCACTGCGTCGATGCAGTCCAATCTGATGATTGGCGACTACATATTGGCGTCCAAATACAGCTATGGCTATTCGCGCTATTCGCTGCCCTATTCGGAAGTGCCCTGGAACGGGCGCATCCTGGGCAACGCCCCCCAGCGCGGCGACATCGCCGTCATCCGCCCGGTGCCCCAGAGCGAAAACTACGTCAAGCGCGTCATCGGCCTGCCGGGCGACCAGATCCAGATGATCGACGGGCGCCTGACCATCAATGGCGAAACCGTCGAGCGCGAGCAGGTTGGCGATACGGTCGATCGCGACAGCACCGGCGTCGATATTCCGGTCATCGAATACCGCGAGACCCTGCCCAATGGCGTGAGCTACATCACCCAGGAAATTTCCGACAACGCCCAGTTCGACAATACCGGCGTCTATACGGTTCCGCCCGGTCATTATTTCATGATGGGTGACAATCGCGACCGCTCGCTCGATTCGCGCTCGCTTTCGGCGGTCGGCTATGTGCCGTTCGAGAATTTCGTCGGCAAGGCCCAGTGGCGCTTCTTCTCGATTAACGACAACATTCCGCCCTGGCAGATCTGGCGCTGGCCGGGCAATGTCCGGTTCGACCGGATGTTCACATCGGTTTACCAATGAGCTTGAGGGCGCGCGACCGCGAGACGCTTGAGGCAAGGCTGGGTTATGTTTTCAAGGACCCCGCCCTGCTGTTGCGCGCCCTGACCCATTCGAGCGCCGTATCCCCCTCCAAACGCACCGCCGAGTCCTACCAGCGCTTCGAATTCCTCGGCGACAGGGTGCTGGGGCTCGTAGTGGCCGATATGCTGTGCAAACGGCTGCCCAAGGCCAATGAGGGCGAGCTTTCGCGTACGCTCAATTCACTGGTGCGCAAGGAAACCTGCGCAAAGGTGGCCCGCAAACTCGGCATGGGCAGCTTCGTTCGGCTCGGCGAGAGCGAGGCGCGGACCGGCGGCGCCGACAAGGACGCCATTCTGGGCGATGTCTGCGAGGCGGTGATCGGGGCGATCTATGCCGATGGCGGCATCGATCCGGCCTATATTTTCGTTGACCGCATGTTCGGTGATAATCTGGACGTGGCGCAGGCGCGCCGGGCCGATTCCAAGACCGCGCTGCAGGAATGGGCGCAGGCCAAGGGGCTGGAGCCTCCCGCCTATGTCGAAACGGCGCGTTCGGGACCCGATCACGCGCCGGTCTTTACCATCTCGGTATCCGTGCGCGGCTTTGAAGCCATCACGGCGACCGGAACCTCGAAAAAACTGGCCGAGCATCAGGCGGCCGAAAAATTCCTGCTGCGCGAAGGCGTTTGGAAGGCCGACCAATGAGTGAACCCGATGATATGGCGACCAAATGCGGTTTCGTCGCCCTGGTTGGCGCCCCCAATGCGGGCAAATCGACCCTGCTCAATTCCCTTGTGGGCACCAAGGTGTCCATCGTCACCCACAAGGCCCAGACCACCCGCGCCCAGGTGCGTGGCGTTCTGACCATCGAGGAATCCCAGCTTGTGTTCATCGACACGCCGGGCATTTTCGCGCCCAAGCGCCGGCTCGATCGCGCCATGGTGCAATCGGCCTGGACCGGGGCCGGGGATGCCGACATGGTGGCCCTGATCGTCGATGCCCAGAAGGGCTTGAACGCCGAAGTTGAATCCCTGCTCGAAGGGCTCGACAACATTCGCCAGCCCAAGGTGCTGGTCATCAACAAGATCGATAAGGTCAAGCACGAGGACTTGCTGGGCCTGTCCAAAAAGATCAACGAGAAGGTCAATTTCGAGACCACCTTCATGATTTCCGCCCTGCGCGGGCACGGGGTCGCCGATTTTGTCGAGTGGTGCCGCGAAAAGGCGCCGCTCGAAGAATGGCACTTCCCCGAAGAGCACCTGACCGATCTGACCATGGCGCTGACCGCCGCCGAGGTGACCCGCGAAAAGCTGTTCCTGCGCATCCACGACGAAATCCCCTATCAGGCGACCGTCGAGACCGAGAGCTTCAAGATCCAGAAGGACGGCTCCTACCGCATCGAGCAGGTGATCTACGTCACCCGCGACACCCACAAGATGATCGTGCTGGGCGCCAAGGGGCAGACCATCAAGACCATCGGCGCCGAGGCGCGCAAGGAACTGATCGAGATGTTCGAAACCGACGTGCATCTGTTCCTGTTCGTCAAGGTGCGCGCCAACTGGGCCGACGATCCCGAGCGGTATCGCGAGATGGGGCTGGATTGGACGAAGTAAGGCTTGGTTTGACACGGTGCACACCATGCCCGCCAAATCAACCGCCGTCATCCCGGGCTCGACCCGGAACCCAGTAACCGGCAGCGCTTGCGGCTCTGCATTGGGTGCTGAATGTACCGAACCCCGGCTCGATGGCCGGGGTGACAGAGGGCGAGGCAGTGTGGCTGCCCAACCAACCGGTGTCACCCCGGGATTTATTCCCGGGGTCCAGAAGCCACAAGCGACAACGCTTCGATTGAGATGATCTGCCATGGAATGGTCCTCTGAGGGTCTTATCATCGGTGTCAGGCGGCACGGCGAGTCTGCTGTGATCCTCGAGGCCATGGTGCCGGGCCGGGGGCGCTGCCTGGGTCTGGTGCGGGGCGGGCGCTCGCCCAGGCACGCGGCGTTCCTTCAAGCGGGAAATTCAGCCCAGCTTACATGGCGGGCCCGGCTCGAAGACCATCTGGGCACGTTTACCGCCGAAGCGACCCGGCTGCGTGCCGCAGAAATCCTCGCTGACCGGCAAAAGCTCTATCTGGTCCAACTGCTCGCCGACCATCTGCGCCTGCTGCCTGAACGTGACCCGCATGACGAATTGCTGCGCGGCGTCATTTCGCTGATCGATGACGATTGGCACCCGCTCGATCTCGCGGCCGAACTGGCGAGGTTCGAGATGTACCTGCTCGAGGAACTGGGCTTCGGGCTCGATCTGGAAACCTGCGCGGTAACCGGCGTGCACGAAAACCTCACCCATATTTCCCCCAGGACGGGCAGGGCGGTTTGCGCCGAGGCCGCGGCCCCTTACACCGACCGGCTTTTCGCCCTGCCGGGGTTTCTGTCCGGTGCCTCGGAACCTTCGTCCGAAGACATAAAACCCGCGTTCGCGCTGACCGGCTATTTCCTCGACCGCCACGTCTGGTCGGCGCGCCAGATCGAGCAGCCGTCAACGCGCGAGTGGTTGATCGCCCATTTGGCAAGCGCCGGCCAATAGGCTGTGAACACATCGATCCGATACCCGGAAAAATGCCGGAAACCGGGGAAATCGGGGTGTCGTTCGATATAATGACAAACTGATTCGTTTTGCCCACAAAGGATGGCCAATGGCCGAAACCATCGATCCGCCCCGTGATGACGAAAAAGACGACGGCATAGTCGATCTGAGACGTGCGCTGGAAGAGCGCTATCTCTCCTATGCCATCTCGACCATCACCCAGCGTGCGCTGCCCGATGCCCGTGACGGGCTCAAGCCCGTCCACCGCCGCATCCTGCACGCCATGCGGCTGCTCAAGCTCGATCCGGCGCAGGGCTACAAGAAATCGGCCCGTATCGTCGGTGACGTGATCGGTAAGTTCCATCCGCATGGCGACCAGTCCGTCTATGACGCGCTGGTGCGCATGGCGCAGGATTTCGCCGTGCGCTACCCTCTGGTCGACGGGCAGGGCAATTTCGGCTCGATCGACGGCGATAGCGCCGCGGCCATGCGCTATACCGAAAGCCGGATGACCGAAGTCGCACAGCGCCTGCTCGAAGCGATCACCGAGGACGCCGTCGAGTTCCGGCCCAATTACGATGGCGAGGACGAGGAACCCGTCGTCCTGCCGTCCAATTTCCCCAACCTGCTCGCCAACGGCTCGAGCGGCATCGCCGTGGGCATGGCGACCAACATTCCGCCCCACAACGTCGCCGAACTGTGCGACGCGTGCCTGCATATCCTTTCAAATCCCGAAGCGACCGCAAAAGACCTGATCCGTTTCGTTCCCGGCCCCGATTTTCCCACCGGTGGCATTCTCGTCGACGACCCGGCGGCGACCGAACAGGCCTACACCACGGGGCGCGGCGGCTTTCGCGTGCGCGCCAAATGGGAGATCGAGGACAGCGGGCGCGGCACCTACAACGTCGTCATCACCGAAATCCCCTATGGCGTGCAAAAGTCCCGGCTGGTCGAAAAGATCGCCGAACTGCTGCTGGCCCGCCGACTGCCGCTGCTGAAAGACGTGCGCGACGAAAGCGCCGAGGACATAAGGCTGGTGCTCGAACCGCGCGCCCGCACAGTCGATGCCGTGCTGCTCATGGAATCCATGTTCAAGCTGACCGAGCTCGAAAGCCGGTTTTCGCTGAACATGAACGTGCTCGACAAGGGCCAGATTCCGCGCGTCATGAACCTCGCCGAAGTTCTCAAGGCCTGGCTTAATCACCGCAAGGACGTGCTGGTCCGCCGCTCGCGCTACCGCCTCGGCCAGATCGAACACCGGCTCGAAGTGCTCGGCGGCTATCTGGTTGCCTATCTCAACCTCGACGAGGTGATCCGCATCATCCGCGAGGAGGACGAGCCCAAGGCCATAATGATGGCCAAATGGGATCTGACCGAAGTGCAGGCCGAAGCCATCCTCAACATGCGCCTGCGCAGCCTGCGCAAGCTCGAGGAAATCGAAATCCGCACCGAGTACGACAAGCTCAGTGAGGAAAAGACCCATATCGAGGCCATCCTGGCCTCCGAGAAAAAGCAATGGGGCGTCATCACCACCGAGATCGGCGAGCTCAAGAAAACCTACGGCCCCGATACCCTGCTCGGTCGCCGCCGCACCCAGTTCGCCGCCGCGCCGGAAACCGATCTTGCCGATATCGAAACCGCGATGATCGAGCGCGAGCCGATCACAGTGATCCTGTCGCAAAAGGGCTGGATCCGCGCGCTCAAGGGCCACAATAACGACGCTTCGGCCCAAACCTTCAAGACCGACGACAGGCTCAAGCTGGCATTGACCTGCGAGACGACCGACAAGCTCCTGATGCTCACCACCGGGGGCAAGGTCTATACGCTGGGCGCAGACAAGCTGCCCGGCGGACGAGGCCATGGCGAGCCGGTGCGCATCATGGTCGATATCGAAGAGGGCCAGGATATCGTCGATCTGTTCGTCTATAAGCCCGGCGCCAAGCGCCTGATCGCCTCCGATATCGGCAACGGCTTTATGGTCGCCGAGGACGATCTGATCGCCAACACCCGCAAGGGCAAGCAGGTGCTCAATGTCTCGGGCAAGGGCGAAGCCAAGCTCTGCGTGCGCGCCGACGGCGATACGGTTGCCGTGATCGGGCAGAACCGCAAGCTGCTTGTCTTCCCTGCCGCTCAGCTTCCTGAAATGAGCCGGGGTAAGGGCGTGAGGCTGCAGAAATACAAGGATGGCGGCATTTCCGACGCCAAGCTGTTCAATGCCGCCGACGGGCTGACCTGGACCGATTCCTCGGGCCGGAACTACTCGAAATCCATGGAAGAACTGCTCGACTGGATCGGCGACCGCGCCCAGGCCGGCCGCCAGCCCCCGACGGGTTTCCCGCGCAACAACAGGTTTGTGGGGTAGGGGATTGGGTTGAGCGCGGTCTATCTTACAAACGCTCAAGGCCCCCTCACCCGTCGCTTCGCGCCGACCTCTCCCCCTAAGGGAGAGGTAGTTCTCGGCGCTCGCGACATTTCTTACCTCTCCCTTAGGGGGAGAGGTCGGATGGCGTAGCCGGCCGGGCGAGGGGGCCTTCCTTTTGCGCCTTATCCCTCACGCCCCACCGAAAAATCCACGATGATCGGCAGATGGTCGCTGCCGCTCGGCGCGCCGGTGCGCAGGTCGTGGATGGCGATGGCGCCGCGTGTCATCACGTGATCGATGGGCAGGATGGGGAACATGGCCCGCCAGTCGCGCAGATAATACCAGAGGGTGGGGAAGGTCGGCAGGTTGTAGGTGTGCCGCGTCAGCCCGGCGGTGCCCACAAAGCCCCGCAATGCGTAGGACCAGGGGGTCGAGTTGAAATCCCCCACAAGGATCAGCGGCGGCTCGACGGTCGAAAGCGCCTCGCCCAGGGTCGCGAACTGCTCGGCCTGGCGGGTGACGGGCGCCGGCCAGTCATTATGGGTCGTGGCCAGAGAAAATTCCGGCCCGTCCTCGGTCTGGAAGCGCACGATGATGCGCGCCGTGCGGTCGGTGCTCATGATCGAGGCCGAGCAGGCGTCCGCATCGAGCGGCTCGAACGGCAGGCGCGAATAAAGGCCCACAAAGGCCCGCTCGCCTCCGGCGCAATACTGGAAGTGTGGATAGGTTTCCGAGAGAAGCGGATGGACGACGCTGCGCACGCCGGGGCTGTATTCCTGCAGCGCCACGATGTCGGGGTCGACCGCCTCGACATTGGCGACGATCGATCGCGGCTCCTCGTTACGCCCGAAAACGTTGAACGTCATCAGCCTGTAGATCCGCTCGCCCTGTTCGACTGCGGTGCGCGGGACGAGGCCGTTGACCAGTTCGGGAACGTAGATGATGCCCGATGCGACAAAGCCCGTCGCCGCGATGCTCAGAGCCAGCGCGCGCAGGGTGCGGAAGCGCACCAAGACCGGGCTGCCGGCCAGCAGCGCCAGAAGGCCCAGAAACAGCACCGGCTGGATATGGTTGAACAGGTCCATTGCCGGATAGATGAACCCCAGCGCGGCAACGATCGCCATGCCGGCCAGAAGGCAGCAGGCGAGCAGATAGCCTGCGGCAACCAGCGCGGCCAGTATCTTGCCTATAGACCCCACCTATTCGGGTTCCGCGCCGGTCTCGGGGTCGAGGTCCACCCAGCCGCGCGAGCCGCGCTGCACTTCGAGCGGCTGGGAAGCGGCCTTGTAGGCCATTTTCGGAGAATCCTTGACCCAGTATCCCAGATAGAGATAGCCGCCCGCCATGCGGGCGCGGGCGATATGGTCGAGGATCATCATGGTGCCCAGCCCGCGCCGCGACAGCGCCGGATCGAAAAAGCTGTACACCATGGAAAGCCCGTCGGGCAGGGGGTCGGTCAGCGCCACGGCCACAAGCTGCCCCGCCACGCCATCGGGTCCGTCCACGGCCAGCCGGTATTCCACAAGCACCGACTGAACCGGGGTATCTTCGACCATGAACTCATAGTCGAGATAACTCATCTGCGTCATGCCGCCGCCATCGTGCCGCGCATCGAGATAGCGCTTGAACAGCCCGTATTGCTCGGCGGAGACGATAGGCGCGACCATTTCGGCCACGATATCGGAATTGAGCTTGAGATTGCGCCTGTGGCGGGTGGCGGGGAAAAAATCGATGGCGCGCACGCGCACCGACTGGCAGGCATCGCAATCGAGACAGGCCGGACGGTAGATCAGGTTCTGGGACCGGCGGAACCCATGATCGGACAACAGATGATGCAGCGCCGCCGCGCGCCGGCCCGACAGGTGCGTGAACAGCTTGCGTTCCTGCCGGCCTTCCAGATAGGGGCAGGCCGAAGGGGCTGTCAGAAAGAATTGCGCACTTTCCGGCGTATGATCCATGAGGGTACTCGCTTGGCCCGCAGGGTGTCCGTCGCCCCTCGAAAGGCAGCGGCAAACCGAAAACGTTCAAGCCGTTGGACCGGCTCACACAAATGCCAACGGCTCATCCGTGATTGTAGTCGCACCTAATCACGGGCGCAACGCGACAAATCTCAAAAGCGGGCGGGAAAAACCGAACCCCGGCCTTGCGGTTCCAAGCGGCAGGAGATGCTTATCCGGCCGGGTTGCCGGTGCGGGCATAGGCCTGCCAGTGCCGAACCATGGGAGAGCGGCGGACCATCAGCGTGCCCACGATCATATCGTGAAGCAACTGGCGGCGCGGCGTGAACAGCCCGATCAGGATGATAAAGGGTGTCAGAAGCGAACACGAAATCCAGAACACGACCACATGGATCATGGCCATCCAGCCATCCAGCGTGGTTTCGCGCGTCGGGGTCAGCACGATATCGGTGGCCCGCATGCCCAGCGTGGCGCGAGAGGGCGAGCCCAGCGTCACGGCATAATAGGCAACGAAGGTGACCGGCACGATCAGCGGGATCGACAACCAGGTCAACCCGAACGTGAAGATGCCCAGAATGCCGGCGACCAGTGTGACCACAAGGATCGCCGCGCCCATGATGATGCAGTCGATCACGAACGCCACGGCACGCCGCGTCAGAATCCCCTCGAACAGTTCAGGCGAAGTGTTGGGGTCTGGAAGGTCGTTGCGCAGCATGCGTCCCAGAAAATCGGTTGCCATGGGTCAATTCTCCTCGTGTGGGCAACACATGTGGTGCGAAAGGGGAAATGACAAGAGGCGCCGGGGTGAATCGGCGCCATAGCGCGACCGGCGTCCTACTCGGCGGGCCGCACCCTGTATGGCCGCAGCTCCGCCAGCGCCTGCCGGGTAACCGCCGCCGCGCCCTGAATCGCCAGAATGCCCATGATCGCTGCCACCAGGACGTCCGGCCACCCCGTGCCGGTCCCGAACACCCCCAGCGCGGCCAGCAGCACGGCGAAATTGCTCACCACGTCGTTGCGGGTGCAAATCCAGGCCGAGCGCATATTGCTGTCGCCAGCGCGAAAGCGCCACAGCAACCCAAAGCTCGCACCATTGGCCAAAAGGGCGCTGAACCCAACGATTCCCATCGTATAGGCATGCGGCGTGGCGCCGGTCGCAACGTTCCATGCGGCAACGCCCAGAACCCAGACCCCGAACGCGCCCATGGTCAGCGCCTTGGCCAGCGAGGCCCGGGCGCGAATGTGCAGGGCGTGCCCCACCACGAAAAGGCTGATGCCGTAATTGGCCGCGTCGCCGAGGAAATCCACGGCGTCGGCCTGCAACGATGCCGAGCGCGAGGCGATGCCGGCGCCGATTTCGACGACGAACATCACGGCATTGATCGCCAGCACGGCCCACAGGACGCGGCGATAAATCGTGTCCGCATGGGCTCTCGCCGCCTGTTCCGCAGCGCTCTGGTTGCAGCACGATCCGCTCATTGGGCATACCCTTCAATTCAATTCGCGCCGATGCTAGAATCTCCAGCGACTAGAGGAGCAAGCGCCAAATGAAAGATTTCCCGATTGGCGAGGCGGCCCGGCGCAGCGGGGTCAAGGTGCCCACCATCCGCTATTACGAGCAGATCGGCCTGCTGCCCGAGCCGGTGCGCACGGCGGGCAATCGCCGTCTATACGACGATGAAAGCGTGCGCCGGCTGTTCTTCATCCTCCACGCCCGCCAACTCGGCTTCGAGATCGACTCCATCCGCGCCATGCTCGACCTGCAGGACAACCCCCACCAATCCTGCGCCCAGGTCGACGCCATCGCCTCGGGCCGCCTTGCCGAAATCGAACTGCGCATTTCGCGGCTGACCGCGCTGAAGGCCGAACTCTCAGCGATGCTCGACCAGTGCCGGCAGGGGCGGATTGCGCAGTGCCGGGTTATCGAGACACTGTCGACACCGCCGGGGTAGGGGGAGGGCGTGGTGGTGGTGAGGTGGTCGGTGGTGACGTCGGGCGCTTAGTGGCGGTGTGCAAGGGCTGGAAGCGAGGCCATCGTCGCCGTTCAGCTCGATGCGATCCCGTTCCAAAACCTGCCGTCCGGTCAGCAACCGATAATAGGCGCTACGGAGGCTGAAAGCAAAGGGTAGTCGCCGGCCTTAGATCCTAAAGAGGGACATTTAGACTCATGAATGAACTCAGGCCACGTTCACGTCCAAGCTGAGGAAGCCATGGTGCAGCGATCAATCTCGCGGCGTACGCTCCACGATGTCCATCAGCTGTGAAAGCAGGTGTTCAGCCAGCTTTTCTGGCGTGAACTCCTTCACGGGCGCGCTCTTTGAGACATAGGCTCTCTGGTCCATCCTCACGAGGGCGTACTTGAACTTCATGGCCCTAAGTTGCACTGCCTTGTTAAAGGACGGATAGAAGCCAGGAAGCGCGGGGAAACCTTTGTAGAAGGTGGCATGCAAGTCGATGTTTTCGATTGAGTTCGTGTAGTGGGGATACCAACTGCAGATCAGATTGACGGGGTAGCAGGTGACGATCCTGAAATGCTGCGATGTCTTATACTCCAGCTTCACGCCTGACGCCTGAACGGTCTTGGTTCCCGCGCTTAATTTGTCTGAGAACTCCTCGTAGGCCCCGTTAGCCAAAGCCGTGCCCTCCTGCGATCGCTCGAATTGATGCTGGGCATTCTTCAGGTCAGTCGCCCGCTTTAGCCGGGCTGCCCGTTCTGCAACGGATTCCGGCTGTGAGACGCCCCCTGCGTCGATGACGCGCTGTTCGATGACGGCTGCGGCTCCCTCAACGCCCCAGCGCTCGAGACCGACGTATAGACGCGTAGGGGGCAGCCATGCAGGAGTGCTGGGACTTGGTTCCACCGGAATGAACACCGTAAAATCGAAACCATGCTCGAAAGCGCGCGTTCGGATGGCGTTCATTTCTACGCCAGTCCAGCGGGTCTGCCCCCATTCCTTCCGGTACAGGATGACAACGATCCGAGCCATCTTGCCATAGACGTCGCTGAATGCCGTCTGGCCATCTGTCCCAGCTAGTGCCTTCTGCTGCTCCGAATAGATGAACGTCTTCAGCCTGTCCGATACCAAGTCGTTCAGCTGCGTTGCCAGCGCCTCGTCTTGGGCCGTGAAAGAGAAGGCAACATCATAATCAAATTCATTTTTCATACCGCCAATATAACTCATACTCTAGTAAGCTGCGCGCTCAAGTAGCGGATTGTTCACGGATTTTCCCGTTCATCCCGAAGCTGCCAGTCCCGAAACGTCCTGATTGAGCCATTTGGACGCTGCGATCAGCAGATTGTCGCCATTGCGGCTATTCCGGAATATGGAAGCGCTTGCGACTTCCCCCACTTCGCTTCCCCGGTGAAAACCGGGGCCCAGCAGCATGACCGTTCGCGCCGAGGCTCCCGGTTTGCGCCCATGGGCTCCGGCTTTCGCCGGAGCAGCGAAGGAGGCGAACCCGGTTGCGTGTAAATTCCGAACGGCTCTACCCATTAATCCTGCGCGCCATGTCCAGCGCAAAATACGTCAGTATCCCCGAGCAGCCGGCGCGTTTGAAGGCCATGAGGCTTTCGGCCATCGCGGCTTCGCGGTCCAGGATGCCTGCTTGGGCCGCGTGGGCGATCATGGCGTATTCGCCGGACACCTGATAGGCGAACACCGGCACGTCGAACCGGTCCTTGAGCATGCGGCAGATGTCGAGATAGGCCATGCCGGGCTTGACCATGATCCAGTCCGCACCCTCGGCAAGATCCTGCTCGACCTCGCGGATGGCGTCTTCGGCATTGGCCGGGTCCATCTGGTAGGAGAGCTTGGTGCCCTTGAGCCGCGCGCCCGACCCCACGGCGTCGCGGAAGGGGCCATAGAAGGCCGAGGCGTATTTGGCGGCGTAGGAGAGGACTATGGTCTTTTCGAACCCCTCATCGTCGAGCGCTGCGCGGATCGCCCCGATGCGCCCGTCCATCATGTCCGACGGCGCGATCACGTCGGCCCCGGACTGTGCCTGAACCAGAGCCTGTTTGACGAGGATGGAAACGGTCTCGTCGTTGAGGATTTCCTCGCCCGCCATGACCCCGTCATGGCCGTGGCTGGTATAAGGATCGAGCGCGACATCGGCCACCAGCCCGATTTCGGGCACCGCGTCCTTGATGGCCGAGAGCGTGCGGCACACCAGATTGTCGCGATTGGTGGCCTCGGCCCCATCCTCGGTGCGTTTGGAGGGGTCGGTGTTGGGAAACAGGGCCATGGCCGGAATGCCTTCGGCATGCGCAGCCCTGGCCGCCTCGACCGCCAGGTCGACGCTCAACCGCTCGACACCCGGCATGGTCGCGACCGGCTGGCGCTCGTTCTGCCCCTCGACCACGAAGATCGGCCAGATCAGATCGGCAGGGGTCAAGACGTTCTCGGCCACAAGGTTGCGGCTCCAACCCGCCATGCGCGGCCTGCGCAACCGCCGGCCGCCGAGAAAGTCCATGTCGTGCTTTTCAAAACTCATCGATCCGTCCACTCCGCATAAACGTCGATGCGCTCAATATCAGGCCCGGGGGCAGCAAGCAAAGAGACGCGAGGACGCGGGGGGCGCAATCAAACCTTGTCCCTTCGGCGCAAATCGCGTTAGCTCTGGCCGACCGGGGGATTGTTCCATGGATTTCAGAAACGAACCGCTCGGGCGCCTCGCCCGCATACTGGCCCTGCTCAGCCTGTTCATCGGGCTCGGCGATGCGGCGCGCCTGCTCGGGCTGGGCGCCGGTTCGGCGAGCCCCATCCTCACCATCGGCACCATGGGGTTCATCCTGCTCTCGGCGCTGACCCTCATGCGCCTGTTCGCGGCGGTGGGGTTGTGGATCCAGTCGTCCTGGGGCGCGATCATCCTTGCGGCGTCGCTGGCCATCGAACTGGCCTTTTACCTGCTGGGCAGCAATTGGGTTAGTTTGGGTTTGTGGGGCTTTATCTTCAAACTTGGTGTGATGCTGGCAACTTTTGGCCTTTTGGCCATCGCCCAGCTTTCGGTGAGAAGACAGCTCGCCGATTAGCATTGGGCGTTCCTCGTCCAGCGCCGGACAGTCCACCGGGGGTCCAGTGGGCGTCACGGCATCCGGGCGTTTGCTGGGTAACGGCCCGTAAAGGTTACAGTTTTCGATACGGGTGTAAGGAACTGAAAACCTAAAAACATCAAGTTTCCCCGTAAGATAACATTAAGCCTGTCTCTTAAACTGATCTTATGCGGGCCCGGCTAGATTGCCCTCACAGACGCGAAAAATCGCGCTTAAAAAATACAGTGAGGCAGAACCAATGGCTAACAATCTTTCCGCCGCAAAGGCCGATGAACCCAAGAGCTTAAAGCCGCTCTATCTCGAGGCCGTCTCCCGCGTCGAACGCCTGCACCGCCGGCTTCTCGACCTGGTCAAGGACGAATTCGACCGCATGGGCTGGGACGACATCAACCCGGTCCAGGCCCTGTTGATGTTCAATATCGGCGACAGCGAATTGACAGCCGGCGAGCTTCGCACCCGCGGCTATTATCTGGGCTCGAACGTCTCGTACAATCTCAAGAAACTGGTCGAGACCGGCTACATCTTCCAGGAGCGTTCCAAGACCGATCGCCGCTCGGTGCGCATCCGCCTCACGCCCAAGGGCGAGGAAGTGGCCGAAGTGATCGACGAGCTTTACGACCGCCACCTCAATTCGATCGAAAAGGTCGGCGGACTGGGCGAATCGGACTTTTCGGGCCTCAATACCGCCCTGTCGCGTCTCGAGCGCTTCTGGGTCGACCAGATCCTCTACAAGCTCTAGATCAAGTCCGCTTTCCGCCTGCGCGGTCCGCGATTGTGGCTTTGCCGCCACACTGACATGGCAAACGCCGGCTCCAGGGCCGGCGTTTCTCATTTGCGCCGCAAATTCTTTTTAGCTGGCAGACCGTCGATATATGACGCTTCCCGGATTTTCGGTTGGATGATGTCGACCGGCGGCAGGACGGTCAAAGTCCGGTGAGCGGCGTTGCGGTCCTGCACGCCATCAGGCAAAAGGACCGCTCGGCGGCCCCGGCACTTCTTCGATAGGTGAACTTACGCGATGCGCGACATTAAAGGAAAACTCAATCGGCGTTCGGTCATGACGGGCATGTCTGCCCTTGCGGCGGCTGCTGCTTTTCCCATGCCGGCCCTCTCCCAATCGCTTCTCGGCAACATGATCGGGGGGCGCAGGACCGTGACGCAGGAGGAGCTCGAGCTCAATTCCTCGACGGCCATGAACGCCATTGGCGGCACCGATCCGATCGTGTCGGTCGACACCGAATACAATCTCCAGCGCGTGGCCGAATATTACGATCGGCTCAACGCCATCGGCGGCTGGCCCGACGTCCCTGAATCGATCTTTAGGCTCGGCCTTGGCTCGGATCGGCGTCCCGTTCGCGATCTTCGCACCTATCTGGCCCACACGGGCGACCTGCCGCGCGAGACGCCGTTGTCCGACGAGTTCGATACCCAGCTCGACGGGGCGGTTCGCGGCTTTCAGGCACGCCACGGCCTGCAGATCAACGGCATGATCGATGAATATACCTATTGGGCCATGAAGGTTCCTGCCGCCACGCGGCTCAACCAGATCAAGCTCAACATCGAACGCGTCCGCGGGCTGGAAGGCAAGCTCGAAGACCGTTACGTCAACGTCAACATTCCCGCTGCGGCCATCGAAGCCATCGAGGCGGGGCAGGTGGGACGCAGGCACACGGCGGTAGTGGGCAAGATCGACCGCCAGACCCCGATTCTGCGCAGCCGCATCCACCAGATCAATTTCAATCCCTACTGGACGGTCCCGGTCTCGATCATTCGCCGCGACATCATCGGGCTGGTCAACGACAACCCCAATTACCTCAACGAATATTCGATCCGAATCTTTGACGGCAGCGGCAACGAAGTGCCCCAAAGCGCCATCGACTGGTCGACCGAAGAGGCTGTGAACTACACGTTCCGGCAGGATCCGGGCGTGCAGAACTCCATGGGCCACGTCAAGATCAACTTCCACAACCCCCACGCGGTCTATCTGCACGACACGCCCCAGCAGGGCCTGTTTTCGGAAAACGCGCGCTTCCATTCGTCCGGCTGCGTCCGCGTCGCAAATGTTGCCGAGTTCGTTGCATGGATACTGCGCGATTCCGGCTATGACATCATCGACGTCAATGCCAACTTCGCCTCGGGCGAGCGCATCGACGCCGACGTGTCCAATCCTGTGCCGATCTTCATGACCTATTTTACCGCCTGGGCGAACCGCAACGGCGTCGTAAGCTTCCGCGACGATGTTTATGAATATGATGCGCAGGGCAAGATCGACTTCCCCGAACTCAGCGCCTGACGCGGCAATTGCGGAGATTTTGACATGGGGGCGGGCCGGGAGGTTCTTTTCGAATTCCGTCAGGCCGGCCCCCAGATTCGTGTGGCGGCCATAGACGTCGAAACCGGCATCGAGGTGGTCGCCATAGCGCCGACCACGGCTACCGAAGCGCAGATGAAAAATCTCGCGCTCGCCAAGCTGCGCCGTCGGATCGAGATGGAAGCGGGGCAGGGGCGGTAAAACCCCGATCTGTGCTTGGAATCGCAAGAGCCTCCGTGCTATGCGGATCGCGCTTGCTTGCCACCAGCATCTTTCCGCAACAGGTCGAGGGCCCGCCCATGAGCGCCACCGCAACAGCTCCGCTTTTCCCCGATTTCTTCACCCGCACCATTGCCGATCACGATCCGGTGGTTGCCAAGGCGATTGCCGATGAACTCGGCCGCCAGCAGCACGAGATCGAGTTGATCGCTTCGGAAAACATCGTCTCCAGGGCGGTGCTCGAGGCGCAGGGCTCGGTGATGACCAACAAATATGCGGAAGGTTATCCGGGTCGGCGCTATTATGGCGGCTGCCAGTTCGTCGATGTGGTCGAACAGCTCGCCATCGACCGGGCCAAGGAACTGTTCGGCTGCGAGTTTGCCAACGTGCAGCCCAATTCCGGCTCGCAGGCCAATCAGGGCGTCTATCAGGCACTGCTCCAGCCCGGCGATACCATTTTGGGCATGAGCCTGGACGCGGGCGGGCATCTGACCCACGGCGCCAAGCCCAACCAGTCGGGCAAATGGTTCAACGCCATCCAGTACGGCGTGCGCCAGCAGGACGGGCGTGTGGATATGGATCAGGTGCGCCAGCTTGCCCAGGAACATCAGCCCAAGATGATCGTGGCGGGCTTTTCGGCCTATTCGCGCATTCTCGACTGGGCGGCATTCCGCGAGATCGCCGACGAAGTGGGCGCTTACCTGTTCGTGGATATGGCGCATGTGGCAGGGCTTGTCGCGGCGGGCGTTTATCCCAACCCGTTCCCGCACGCCCATGTGGCGACCACAACGACCCACAAGACGCTGCGGGGCCCGCGTGGCGGGCTGATCCTTACCAATGACGAAGCGATCGCCAAAAAGGTCAATTCGGCGATTTTCCCCGGCATCCAGGGCGGACCGCTCATGCATGTCATCGCCGGAAAGGCCGTGGCCTTCGGCGAAGCGCTGACCCCCGAATTCAAGTCGTATGCCCGCCAGGTCGTGGACAACGCACAAGCGCTGGCCGAAACCCTGGTCAAGGGCGGGCTGGAGATTGCCACCGGCGGGACGGACAATCATTTGATGCTGGTCGATCTGCGGCCCAAAAAGGTGACGGGCAAGGCCACCGAAGCCGCTCTCGAACGCGCCAACATCACCTGCAACAAGAACGCCGTGCCGTTCGATCCTGAAAAGCCGGCGATTACTTCGGGCATCCGCGTCGGCACCCCGGCCGCCACCTCGCGCGGTTTCGGCGTCGAGGAGTTCCGGCTGGTCGGCGAGTTCATGGTCGAAGTTGTCGATGGCCTCGCTGCCAACGGTGAAGACAACAATGGCGCCGTCGAAGCCCAGGTCAAGGAAAAGGTCCTTGAGCTGACCGCGAAATTCCCCATTTACGGATAAGCCCATGCGCTGCCCCTATTGCGGGAACGACGATACACAGGTCAAGGATTCCCGGCCCACCGAGGATTCCAACGCCATCCGCCGCCGCCGCGTCTGCAATGGCTGCGGCGGCCGGTTCACCACGTTCGAGCGCGTGCAATTGCGCGACCTGATCGTGGTTAAGAAATCGGGCCGCAAGGTTCCCTTCGACCGTGAAAAACTGGCGCGTTCGGTCAACACCGCCTTGCGCAAGCGTCAGGTCGACCCCGAAACCGCCGAGCGGATGATTTCGGGCGTCGTGCGCCAGCTCGAAAGCGTTGGCGATGTGGAAGTGACCTCCGACCAGATCGGCGAATATGTCATGGAAGGGCTCAAGGGGCTCGACGATGTGGCTTTCGTGCGCTTTGCCTCGGTGTATAAGAATTTCTCCAGCGCCGACGATTTCCAGTCCTTCCTGACCGAGATGGGCAGTGACGACCCCGAGGATCGGGGATGAGTGACCAAGAGCGCTTTCCGCAAAAGTGGATACCACTTTTGCGGTTCGAAAGCGCGACCAGACCGAAATTGAGATCATTGTCGTGGACGTGACTCGTCGCAATGAGATCATGCCAGCCGATCTGCGCTGGCTCGAAGCCGCTGCCCGCATCGCCATGCCCTATCGCGGCACGACGGCGGAAAATCCGACCGTCGGTGCCATTGTGGTTTCGCCTGACGGCCGGGTGCTCGGACGCGGCGTGACCGCGGCGGCGGGGCGGCCGCACGCCGAACCTCAGGCGCTCGCCATGGCCGGTCCGAACGCGAAGGGCGCAACGCTCTACGTCACGCTCGAACCCTGCAATCACTGGGGCAAAACCCCGCCCTGCGTCGATGCCGTGCTCGAATCCGGCGTCGCCCGGGTTGTATGCGGCGCATCCGATCCCGATCCTCGTACCGGGGGCCAGAGTATCGCCAAAATGCGCGCTGCCGGGATCGTGGTGGCTCTCGGTCAGAATTTGCCCTTCATCGAAAGACTGCATGAGGGCTTTTTCTCGCGTGTCCGGCGTGGCCGCCCCTTCGTCGCCGCCAAGCTGGCCATCTCGCGCGATGGCATGATAGGGCGCAGCGACCGCGGCAACGTGGCGATAACCGGCGAAGACGCGCGGCGCTGGACGCATATGCAAAGGGCACTGTCCGACGCTGTCATCGTCGGCGGCGCGACCGCCCGGCTAGACGATCCCAAACTCACCGTCCGGCTCGCGGGACTGGAGGGCAGGGCACCGCTACGGGTCGTCATTTCTGGCCGGTCCGGCCTGCCAAGCGACCTGAATCTTCTTGTAACCACGGCGCTGCAACCAACTGCAATCATTGCGGAAAATTCGTGCGTTGACTCATTTTCTCAAGGCGCCGAAATCATCGGCGTCGCCGGGACGGACGGGCGACCGGACATGGAGGCGGCGTTGCAGGCGCTGGCGGCCAGAGGCATTGGCAGCGTTTTCGTTGAAGGCGGGGCCGGGCTCAACGACTCCCTGCTCGACGCCGGGTTGATCGATCGGTTTCATCTGCTCGAAGGCGACGTGGAAATCGGCGCAAACGGGGTTCCGGCCACTGTTCACTTTTCCTTGCCGGAGCGTTTGGCCGCGCTGGGATTCAGCATAGTTGAAAGACGGGCGCTGGGGTGCGATATGCTGACCACATTCGAGAAAGTCTGATCCATGTTCACCGGCATCATCACCGACATCGGCACGCTTTTGGCGGTCGAAGACCGCAATGACGGGCGCAGGCTGCGCATCGGCACGCGCTACGAGCCGCAGACCATCGATCTGGGCGCCTCGATCATGTGTGAGGGCATCTGTCTCACCGTGACCGACAAGGGCAGCGAGAACGGCCAGAACTGGTTCGACGTGTTTGCGGCCCGCGAAACGCTCGACGTGACGCGCGTGAGCGGCTGGACCGAGGGACGCCGGATCAATCTCGAGCGCTCGCTCAAGGTCGGGGACGAGCTTGGCGGCCACATCGTTTCCGGTCATGTGGACGGGTTGGCGACCATCGTGGAACGCAAGGATATCGGCGACCAGATCACCTTTACCTTCGAAGCGCCGGCCGAACTGGCCAAATTCATTGCCAAAAAGGGTGGCGTGGCGCTCAACGGGACGTCGCTGACGGTCAATTGGGTGGACGGCAACCGTTTTTCGGTTCATCTGATCCCGCATACGCTTTCCGCGACAAACTGGCCCGACTATGGCGAGGGCGATGCGGTAAATCTTGAAGTTGACCTGATGGCACGCTATGCCGCGCGCCTCATGGAGAAATCTCACTAGGTTGAAGTCGCGCCGGCTGATGCGGGGCGCGACGCATTTTGAACCCGACAGGATTAGATAATGGCCAGTTCTGGTGACATTTTCGCGATTGCGCCCGGCTCGGCCGAGGGCCAGCATTACCTCATCGTTGAGGCTCGGTTTTACACCGGACTGGCCGATGCGCTGCTCGAGGGCGCGAGGACGGCCTTTGAGAAGGCCGGGGCCACCTTTGAGGTGGTGACCGTTCCCGGCGCGCTGGAAATCCCCGCAGCAATTGCCATGGCATCCGAACTCAAGGGTGACGAATACGACGGATATGTTGCGCTGGGCTGCGTCATCCGCGGCGAGACGACCCATTACGAGATCGTCTCGGGTGAAAGCGCCCGCGCGCTGATGGACCTTTCGGTCGCCGATGGCATTGCGCTGGGCAACGGTATCTTGACCGTCGAGAACGAAGCCCAGGCCTGGGCGCGCGCCAAAATGTCCGAGCAGGACAAGGGCGGGGGAGCGGCAATCGCCGCCATGACCATGGCCGCGCTGCGCGCCCTGTTGAGCGAGGACTGACCGTCATGACCGAACCCAACGAGATCAAACCGGCCAATCAGCGTGGATCGGCACGCCTTGCCGCCGTGCAGGCCCTCTATCAGATGGACGTGGGTGAGCAGACGCTCGAAGAAACCCTGAGCCAGTTCGAGAGCTTTCGGCTGGGCCGCGAACTGGAGGGCGACGAATATCTGCCCGCCGATGCTGATTATTTCCGCCATATCGTGCGCGGCGTCGTCGCCAACCAGGTCAAGCTCGATCCGGTCATCAACAGCGCGCTGCAAAGCGGCTGGCCCATGACCCGCATCGACGCCACGCTGCGTGCCCTGCTGCGCGCCGGAGTGTTCGAATTGACCATGCGCAAGGATATCCCCTTCAAGGTGGTCATTCGCGAATATGTCGATGTCGCCAACGCCTTTTACGAGGACGAAGTGCCCGGCATGGTCAACGGCGTGCTCGATGCGGTAGCGCGAAAATATTCCGAGGGCTATGCTGGCGGAGAACACTCCAGCCGGTAGCACGGAATCATCGTCATGGCCCATATGCGCAACATCTTCCTTCTCTCGGGGGCGCAGGCCATAGCTGGGTCCTCCCAGGGCATGGTGATGGCGGTTGGCGCGCTGGCAGGTGCCTATCTCGCCTTCGATCCGGCTTTTGCAACCCTGCCGACCACAGCGATGATTCTCGGCGTGGCCCTGATGGCGGGGCCGGCGGCTATCGCGCTTCACCGGTTGGGCCGTACCCGGGGCTTTCTGCTCGGAGCCGCGATTGCCGGATGCGGCGGCCTTTTGGCCGCTCTGGGCATTTATCTCCACAGCTTCCTGTTCTTTTCGGCCTCGATGCTGCTGATCGGCGCGGCAGGGGCCTTCGGTCAGCAATACCGGTTTGCGGCAGCCGACAGCGTGCCTGAAGGCGCCAAGGCCCGGGCGGTGTCCTGGGTCCTGTTCGGTGGCGTGCTCGCGGGCTTTCTCGGCCCGCGGCTGGCTTCAATGACTTCAGAGGCCGTGCCCGGCGCGCTCTATGCCGGTTCGTTCATTGCGTTGGCGGGCCTGTCGGTTGTGGCCATGCTCCTGCTCAGTTTCACCCGTCTGCCCAAGGGCGAACCCAAGCGCCCCGTATCCGAGCAGGGGCGCCCCCTCAAGGACATGATCCGCACCCCGGCGGTCTTCGTGCCGGTGTTGACGGGGATGGCGAGCTTTTCGCTCATGACCTTTGTTATGGTCGCCGCTCCGCTAGCCATGGTCCATATCTGCGGGCACGCACCCGCCGAGGCCGCCAACGCCATTCAGTGGCACATCGTGGCCATGTTCGCGCCGAGCTTTGTCACCGGAGAAATCATCAAACGCATCGGCACCCATCTGACCGCCGCCATCGGGATGCTGTTGATCATCGGCAGTGTGGGCACCGCGCTTATGGGCACCACCACGCTCCATTTCGATATCGGGCTGGTGCTGCTCGGAGTGGGATGGAATTTCGGCTTTATCGGCTCGACGGTGATGCTGACCAAGAGCTACAGGCCCGAGGAGGGCGCCAAGGTTCAGGCGCTCAACGAGCAATTGGTGTTCGGCTCGAACGCGATAGGCTCAATCGGCGCCGGGCTGGCTCTGAACTTTTTCGGCTGGGAGGCCGTCAATCTCATTGCCTTGCCGATCGCCGTGGCGACTATCCTGCTTTTGGCCTGGGACGATCTGCGCACCCGCCGCATCGGCCGGCAGGCGCTGGCCTCAGATTGAGGCCAGCAGCGATTCCACGAAGTTGCGGTCTTCGCCGAACGATCCGGTGCGGCGCTGCTCGATGGCAAAGGCCCGACCGTCCTCAAGCGAATAGAGCGCGCGGTCGGTAACCCGCCCGTCGGCACCGAAATAGACGGCCAGCACCGTGCGCTCCTGAATGCTGGTCAGGCCGAACGCGGTCCGGCTCACTTTCGTTTCGACATAGTACCAGGCCGTTTCGCCACCGAAGGTGCTTGTGGTCTGGGGCGATCCCAGAACGACGCGAACGAAGTCCTGGCTCGAGCCCGGTCGGACCTGGGTAATGGCGTCATCGGGCAGCACATAGCCCTGGGTGCGTTGGGAGATCAGCCCGCTTCCCGAACAGGCCGACAGGGTCAGGCCAAGGGCGATTGCCGCGGCAATAGGGGACAGGCGGACAAGGGCGGGACGCAGGGTCATGGAATTGACTTTCCTCAGCTCTCTCGACTATAGCCTCGCGACAATGCGCCAGGGATTTTGGTGTTGTTTAGCCGTCCGGGCCCGACTCTGGCAAGCCGCCAATCGAAATGCACTTGCGACGGAGCGGCTTTTCTCGTTGTGAGACCCCAAGAAATGATCCTGTCCTTATTCCGCAAGTCCAAGCTCTCCGAGCCCGTTTATGCCGTCTATAGTGCCATTGTGGCGCAATCCCGGCGCGAAATCTTCTATGCCGAGTGGGGCGTGGCCGACACGCTGACGGGCCGGTTCGACATGATTTCCCTGCACGCGGCCCTGGTTTTCCGGCGGCTGCGCTCGAGTGAGCAGCAAAGCAAGGATTTCGCCCAGAACGTATTCGACTGCTTTTTTCACGATATGGACCGTTCCCTGCGTGAAATGGGCGTGGGAGATCTGTCCGTGGGCAAGCGGATCGAGAAGATGGGCAGCCTGTTTTACGGCATGCTTTCCAACCTGTCCTCGATTCTGGATTCGGGTGATCGGGCGCGGCTCGTCGATTTTGTGTCCCGGAATTTTCATGCCGGTGCAACCCATCCGCAGGTCGAGCGGTTTGCCGACTATATTCTGGAGTGCGACGGGACGCTCAAAACTCAACCTGTCGCGCAGATCATGGCAGGCAGCGTGACATTCGGAGACCCCAAATGACGCAACGCCCCGACGAATTCGATCTCGATGCGAAGGTCAGGGTCGACAAGATCCCGGCAGCCGGCCGGGTCGTGACCATCCAGACCGATGACGAACAGCGCGCGGTGCTGGCCGACCGGCTCAAGGTCAGCGAGGTCACCGCATTTTCCGCCCAGGTGACGGCGACGCGGTTTCGCGGTGGTATCCAGGCCAAGGGCCATGTCCAGGGCACTGTGATACAGCCCTGCGTGGTGACCGGCGATCCCGTCATCCAGGCCATCGACGAACCCATCGACCGCGTCTTCCTGCCCGGCCGCGACGAGGCCAGCGAGGCTACCGCGGGGGCCGAAATCTTCGTCAATCTCGAAGATGACGACCTGCCGGACTATTTCGAGGGGGACGAGATCGATCTCGCCGACCTCGTGCTTGAAGTGTTCGCCCTTGCCATCGACCTTTATCCCCGCAAGCCGGGCGCCGAACTGAGTGACGATCTCAAAGGCGATGATCCTGCCGAACTCTCGCCCTTTGCCGCGCTCAAGGCGCTCAAGAAGGATTGACGGGCTTGCATGGCAGGCTCCATTGACTATGGTGAGCGCCGATTTTCGGGAACGTTTCAAGGCAGGCAATGAGTGAAACCATAACGATCTCCGTCGACGCAATGGGCGGAGACAATGCGCCGCGCGCTCCCTTGCATGGCGCCAAATTGCTGCTTCGCGAACACCCCGATGCCCGGTTCATCTTTCACGGCCGCGAGGAGGTCCTGACCCCCTTGCTTGAGGAATTTTCCGAGCTCAAGCCCGTCTCTCAAGTGCGCCATAGCGAGAACGTCATCACCATGGACGACAAGCCCAGCCAGGCGCTGCGCAAGGGCAGGGGCACGTCCTCGATGTGGGCGGCCATCCAGTCGGTCAAGGATGGCGAGGCCGATGTGGCGATCTCGGGCGGCAACACCGGCGCGCTCATGGCCATGGCAACGTTCTGCCTGCGCACCATGGAAGGGATTTCCCGCCCGGCGATTTCGGCGATCTGGCCGACCTTGCGCTCCGATATCGTGGTTCTCGACGTCGGGGCCACGATAGGGGCTGACGCCCAGCAGCTCGTCGACTTCTCGATTCTGGGTGCGGCACTGGCCCGTGCCCTGTTCGATATCGAAAGTCCCACCATCGGGCTGCTCAATGTCGGGGTTGAGGAAGCCAAGGGCAATGAGTGGGTCAAGGATGCCGGCAAGATACTGGCCGAAACCTCGGGCGCCGGCTTTACCTACAAGGGATTTGTCGAAGGCGACGATCTGGGCAAGGGCACCGTCGATGTCGTGGTCACCGAAGGGTTCACCGGCAATATCGCGCTCAAGACGGCCGAAGGCACGGCCCGGCAGGTCGGCACCTATCTGCGCAATGCAATGACCTCTTCGCTGATGAGCAAGATCGGCGCTTTGTTCGCGCGTCAGGCGCTGGGCGCCATCCGCTCCAAGATGGATCCGCGCACCGTCAATGGCGGCGTTTTTCTCGGCCTCAATGGTGTCGTTATCAAGAGCCATGGTGGCACGGACGAGATCGGCTACAAAAGTGCGCTCAGCGTGGCCTATGAAATGGCCCGCAACGATCTCCTCGCAAAGATCGGGGAAGGCATGAAACGCTTCCCCGCGCTGGCTTTGCCGGCAGAACCGTCCAATCTGGAGGCACCTTCCGCGTGACCAAAATCCAATCTGTTGTGCGTGGCGTCGGCGGATATCTGCCGCAACGCATTATGACCAATGACGATCTGGCCAAAATCGTCGATACCTCTGACGAATGGATCGTCCAGCGCACCGGTATCCGGCAGCGCCACATCGCTGCGGAAGGCGAATACACCTCCGATCTTGCCCTGATCGCAGCCCAGCGCGCGCTTGAAAAGGCCGGCATGGACGCCAGCGAGATCGACCTGATCGTCGTGGGGACGACCACACCGGACCGGACATTCCCGGCGACCGCCGCACTGGTGCAGCAAAAACTCGGCATCACCAAAGGCTCGGCGTTCGACGTGCAGGCCGTGTGCTCGGGCTTTGTGTTCGGCGTGGCGACGGCCGACAGCTATCTCAAGACCGGCATGGCCAAGCGGGCATTGGTGATCGGGGCTGAAACCGCCTCGCGCATTCTCGACTGGAACGACCGGACCACCTGCGTTCTGTTCGGCGACGGGGCAGGGGCCATTATCCTCGAGGCCCAGGAGGTGGCTGACGATGCCCCCGAAAACGGCATCCTGGTATCGAGCCTGCGCACCGATGGCAGCCATTGGGACAAGCTCTATGTCGATGGCGGCGTCTCGACCACCCAGTCGATCGGCCATCTGCGCATGGAGGGCCGTGAAGTGTTCAAACACGCCGTGGGCATGATTTCCGACGTCATCGAAGACGTGCTCTCCAAGACCGGCAAGACAACCGAGGATCTCGACTGGTTCGTACCCCATCAGGCCAACAAGCGCATCATCGATGGCGCCGGCCGGAAGCTGGGCATTCCCGAGGCCAAGACAATCGTTACCGTGGACAAGCACGCCAACACCTCCGCTGCGTCTGTTCCGCTGGCGCTGTGGGTGGCCAATGAGGACGGACGAATCAAGAAGGGCGATCTGGTGATGATCGAAGCGATGGGCGGCGGGTTCACCTGGGGTGCCGCGCTCATTCGTTGGTAGGCGTTGACCCCGATGTATTTTGGGCGTTAAGTGGTTGAAATCTTGGGGGCTGTTGCGGGTCTCAATGAGATTGAGGGGAACACCATGTCGGGAAAAACCGTGACTCGTGCCGATCTGGCCGAGTCAGTCTATCAGTCCGTCGGCTTGTCGCGCACCGAATCGGCGGAACTTGTCGAGCGCGTTCTTCAGATCGTCAGCGACGCTCTGGCATCGGGCGACAACGTGAAATTGTCGTCCTTCGGCTCGTTTCAGGTGCGCTCCAAAAATGAGCGAATTGGCCGGAATCCCAAGACTGGCGAGGAGGTTCCGATCCTGCCCAGACAGGTTCTTGTGTTCAAACCATCCAACGTCTTGAAATCCAAGATCAACAAATCTATGGTTCGATCTGGAAAATAACAACTTTTACCGGGGCACTTGCGTTGGACAAATCGCCAGACGCCTTCCGGACGATATCCGAAGCGGCAGACGAACTCGATCTTCCTCAGCATGTGCTGCGTTTCTGGGAAACGCGGTTCACGCAGATCAAGCCACTCAAGCGTGGCGGCGGGCGGCGGTACTACCGGCCCGATGACGTTCAACTGCTCAAGGGTATCCGCCACCTCCTTTACGACCAGGGTTTCACCATCAAGGGCGTCCAACGCATCCTCAAGGAGCAGGGCGCCAAGCACGTCGTGGCCATCGGTGAAACCGGATCCATCCGCCCCATCGCACCCCAGCCTCATGTAGAGCCGGCCGAAGCCGTCGATGCCGTCGAGTTCGTTGAAATCGAGGCCGGGCATACCCTGGCGGCGCCGGTAAACCATGGCGAACGGCATGCCGCCGAAACCGCGGGGCTCTCCGATACGCAACGGGAAACCCTTGCTTCGGCTCTGGAATCCCTCGAGTATTGCCGGGCGTTGCTCGAAAAGGCGCGCACCTAGACAGGCCCCACCCCTACGAAAGTCTAAACCTGATTATTGCGATCAACTATGTTGACGCGGACTGATCGGCTGGCTAATAACCTGACGCGCGCAGTCAAATTTAGCTGCGCATCCGACCCTTAGCCAACGATTGGATTGTGATCGTGCATTTTTCAAATCACTTCCGGACCGCCACCGCGGCCCTTGCCCTTGCGGCCTCGCTCGCCCTCACCGCTGGAGCGTCCGCACAGGAAATCACCGTTGAACACGCCCAGGGCGAAACGACCCTGCCGGGCGTACCCGAAAAGGTCTTTGCCTTCGATATTGCCACCGTCGATACACTCAACGCCATCGGCGTCGAGGTGGACGGCGTGCCCGACGCGAGCTTTCCCGAGAGCCTGAGCCGGTATGCCGATGTCATGAAGATCGGCTCGCTGTTCGAGCCCGATTACGAACTGGTCAATGCCGAGCAACCCGATGTGATCTTTGTCGCCGGCCGCTCGTCCTCGGTCTATCCCCAGCTTTCCGAGATCGCGCCGACCGTCGACCTTTCGGTCGACTGGACCGATTTCCCCACCACCATCAAGCAGCGTTCCGAAACCCTTGGCGAAATCTTCGGCAAGCAGGCCGAAGTGGCCGAACTGATCGCTGAAGTCGACGCCGACATCGCTTCCGTGCAGGCTCAGGCTCCTTCCGTGGGCAATGCCTTGTTCATCAGCGTCAGCGGCGGGCGTGTCTCGGCTTACGGCCCGGGCTCGCGTTTCGGCTGGGTGCATGACGATCTGGGAATCGTGCCGGTGATCGAGGACGTCGAGGCCGCAACCCACGGCGAAGCGGTTTCGTTCGAGTTCCTGCTCGAAACCAATCCCGACTGGCTCTTCGTGCTCGACCGCGACGCCGCTGTCGGCGCCGCCGAAGGTGGCCAGCCGGCCGCGCAGGTGCTGGACAATGAAATCGTGCACCAGATGAGCGCATGGCAGAACGACCAGGTCGTCTATGTCGATCCGGTCAATTTCTACATCGTCAATGGCGGCCTCAACGCCCTTCACGAAATGGTCGTTCAGGTCGGCACGGCCATTGGTGCCGACGTCGAATAAACCTTCGCATCGACCGATAGGAATGGATGCACGCCCGGACCGGGCGTGCATCTCCTCATTGAGGGAGCTCGAATTTTGGGTCGCCTGTTTCTTGCCGCAGCCGGCGTTTTGGCACTGGCCGGTGTCAGCCTGTTCATAGGCGTCTCCGATGTCTCCATCGCCTCGCTGATCTCGGGTGCCAATGACGGTCGCGCGACGATGATCCTGCTCCTCAGTCGCATTCCCCGGACATTGGCCATCATCCTTGCCGGGATGGGCCTTGCGATCGCGGGCATGATCATGCAGATGCTCGCCCGCAACCGGTTTGTCGAACCCTCGACCGCCGGGACGACGGAGTCGGCAGGGCTGGGCATGCTGGTCGTGCTGCTGTTTTTTCCCGACATCCCGCTGATCGGCAAGATGCTGGTCGCATCGGTGTTCGCGCTGGCCGGCACGGCGCTGTTTTTGCGCATCCTGCGCGAAATTCCGCTGCGCTCGGTTCTGCTGGTGCCGCTCGTCGGCATCATGCTCGGCGGCATCATCTCCTCGATCACCACGTTTTTCGCCTATCGCTTTGAGCTGCTGCAATCGCTCGGCAACTGGCAATCGGGAGATTTCTCGACGGTCATGTCGGGCCGCTACGAACTGCTCTGGATTGCGGCGGGCCTGACGGTGATCGCCTGGCTGGCAGCCGACCGGTTCACCGTGGCCGGGATGGGAGAGGATTTCACCACAAATCTCGGCCTCAACCATCGCAACGTCATGACACTGGGGCTGATTATCGTTTCTCTGGTCAGCGCCACTGTTGTTGTGACGGTGGGCTCGATCCCCTTTCTTGGGCTGATCGTTCCAAACGTCGTCTCGCTGATGATGGGCGACAACATGCGCAGGTCCATACCGTGGATTGCCGTGTTCGGCGCGGGCTTCGTTCTGGCCTGCGATATCGTGGGACGCCTCGTGCGGTTCCCCTACGAAATCCCCATCGGCACGGTCGTGGGCATCGTGGGCAGCGCCATCTTCCTTTATCTCCTGTTGCGCAGGGAGGCCCGGTATGGCTGACGTCATCATGATGGCCCGGCGCCGCGTCCAGCCCTGGCAAATAATCGCCGGCCTCGCTGCGCTTGCACTGGTCTGCATCGTTCTTTTCATGACCGTGGGTGCGCGGGGAAGCTGGAGCTTCATCATTCCGTTCCGTGGCACCAAGGTGCTCCAGATGATCCTCGTGGGTTATGCGATTGCGGTATCCACGGTTCTGTTCCAGACCGTGACGCACAATCGCATTCTCACGCCGTCGATCATGGGCTTCGATGCCATGTTCGTACTCATCCAGACAACGCTGGTGTTCTTTGTCGGCGGCCTGGCCACCGCCATGATCGATCCGATGCTGATGTTTCTCTTCGAGATGCTTGCGATGGTGGCATTCGCGCTGTTGCTCTTTAGGTGGCTGTTCACCGGTCAACAGCGCAGCCTGCACCTGCTGGTGCTGGTGGGCATCATTATCGGGACGTTCTTCAGGTCCTTCTCGAACTTCATGCAAAGGATCATCGATCCCAACGAGTTCGCCGTATTGCAGGATTCACTGTTTGCAAGCTTCAACTCGGTCAATACCGACCTTCTGTTGGTTTCAACGATAATAATAGCTGCCGTCTCGGTCGTTGCCTGGCGCATCAATCATACGTTTGACGTTCTGACGCTGGGCCGCGACAACGCCATCAACCTCGGTATCGACTATCGACGCACCGTCTCGATTATCCTGTTCCTGGTCGCTGTTCTGGTCTCGGTGTCCACGGCCCTTGTCGGGCCCGTTACGTTTTTTGGCCTGCTGGTTGCCAACCTCGCCTATGTTCTGGTGGGAACGGCCAAGCATCGTTATGTCCTGCCCGCTGCCATCCTTTTGGCGGTCATCGCCCTGATCGGCGGACAGATGGTCCTTGAACGGCTGTTTTCGTTCAACACGGCGCTGTCCATCATCATCGAATTCCTGGGCGGCCTTGTCTTCATCATTCTTATTCTGCGGGGGGCGGCGCGATGATCATCACGTCCGGCATCAAGAAATATTACGGCGAGACCGCCGTCGTCGACGACGTCTCGATCGAACTGCCGGCCCGTGGCATCACTTCGATCATCGGGCCGAACGGCGCGGGCAAGTCCACGATGCTGTCCATCGTCTCGCGCCTTCTGGGCATGGACGCGGGCTCGGTGACCGTCGACGGTCTCGATGTGTCCAATACGCCGAGCGACGTTCTGGCCCGGCGCCTGTCGATCCTGCGCCAGGACAATCACATGACGGCACGCCTGACGGTCGCCGATCTGGTGGCCTTCGGGCGCTATCCCTATTCCAAGGGACGCCTGACCATCGAGGACAAGGCCCATATCGACCAGTCCATCGCCTATCTCAATCTCGACGACCTGCGGGACCGGTTTCTCGACGAGCTTTCGGGCGGCCAGCGCCAGCGGGCCTTCGTGGCCATGGTGCTCTGTCAAGATACCGATTACGTCCTGCTCGACGAGCCGCTCAACAATCTCGACATGAAACACGCAATGGGCATGATGAAGCTAATGCAACGGGCCTGCCACGAATTGGGCAAGACGGTGGTTCTTGTCCTGCACGACATCAATTTCGCGTCCTGGTACTCCGACTACATCATCGCCATGAAAAATGGACGGGTGATCCGCCACGGCACAAAGAACGACATCATCACGCCCGAGGCGCTCAAGGACATCTACGACATGGACATCAATGTCCATGAAATCGGTGGTCACCGGGTCTCGCTGTTTTACGATTGAGCCTTATCGGTCGATCGTGCCGGTCGAAAGGTAGCGCTCCGCCATCTCCGCGGTTCCATTGGCGAAATGGGAATGAAGGCTCTGGGCCAACTCGGTTTCGGCATGGGAGCCGGTCCATGCCAGGAGCGCCATGCGACGCAGCATGACCATGGCGTCCAGCATCGCCTCATGTTCGGCGCCATAGTCGCGATATCGGCGATAGCCCTCCAACCACGCGGCGCGCAGGGCAGGGACGGTATCGCTGTCCTCGAAGAACGAGACCGCCGCCCCGAAGTCATAGCCGAACCAGCAGAACCCGCAGTCGTCGAAATCGATCAGCCGGGTGACGCCGTCCGAGACCAGAAGATTGGCCAGCCGCATATCCGCGTGGATGAGCCCGAACCGGTCCCGTCCGGTGCCATATTCGGCCAGTTGCCCGCGCAGATGGATGTCGAGCCGGTCCAGCGTTGCCCGCACCGGTCCCGCTACGCCCGGCGCGGCCCGCCAGTCGCCCCAGATGGCATCGGGGTCAAGAATCGCCGCACCCGTCCAGACCTGGCGTTCGAACCGTTGCGGGGGTGACCAGTCGATGACGTGGGAATGGCATTGCGCGGCCAGCCCGCCAAGCTGACGGAAGACCGGCGCAAGATCGTCTTGGACCTGAGGTTCCGCGCCCTGTTCGAAGGCGAAGGCCACCATATGGCGGGTCTGCCCGAGAAACTGGCCCTGCTGGACCAGTGCACCGTTCTTTCCGGGCAGCGGTTGCGGTGTGAAAAGCCCCGCATCGCGGCGCAGCGCCTGCATCCAGGCCAATTCGCTCTCTATGGCCAACCGGGAATGATAGCCGGGCCGGTGCACCCGCACGATGGCTTTGCCGCCGTCCGTGCGGTCGATGCGGAAGGTGTGGTTCTCGGAAAGATTGATAAGCGTTGCGATGCCTTGCTCCAGGCGGGGCCAAAGCAAAAGGGCCTCGCTCAGCCCCGTCGAGTCGTCAGTCATGCATTTCCCCCTGCATGACCGCCTTATGGGTCAACGCAGGGGGAAATGTCCACGCAAGAATGTAAAAAGGGCCCGGCAACGAACGCATACCGGGCCGGGGCAAGGATCAGTGCGACCAGGTGGTATATCCGATCGCCAGCGACGAGGGCGCTATGGCGTTGATACGGAACTGGCTGATGCGGCCTGCGCCGGTCTTGGCGCAGACATAGGTGCCGACCGAAATCGCTTCGAGCGGCACCGGATCAGTGGTGAAGCTTTCCGTGAAGCATCCGGCAAATCCGCGATTGCTGCCATCGCCAAGAGCAAGGCTGGCGCCATTGACCGGCGTGATGAAGCGGCTCGAGGGGGTGACCGCCCTGAACCAGATATCTGTTCCCGATCCGCCGACTGCGCCATTGTCCAGATTGGCCCGGAAAGTCTGGGGCAAATCTATCGGCCCGGTGGAATAGGTCGAAAACGCCGGAATGGGAGTCGGCAGGGGAATCGGCAATGGCAACGGAAGGGGCAATACGCCCGTGTAAACCCGCAGCGAGGATGCCTGGTTGGCGATGGCCGGAGCCAGAATCGGCGCGTCCGAGGTCACGTTCACGCAGGAACCGGCCAGATTGACATTGGTGCACAACCTCGCTTTTGCGTCGCCCGAGAGCCGCACCGAAGATATCTCGTCGTTGAAGGTGGCATTGAGCGTGTTTCTGACGCCCACGCCATAGCAGAACTCATCGCCGGTATAGTTGATGCCGGTGTAAAAGCACGCCTCGTCGCCCGCGGGCGGGGGAGGAGGTGGCGGCGTTGGGGTCGGGGCGGGCGCTCCGCCGCAGTTGATCGAAAAGTCCGGGCCCGACGGGCCGATGGTGATTCCGAAGCTGCAGTCGGGGCTGGGGGGCGTCGGAGCCGGCTCCACGGGCGCCAGATAGCTGCCGCTGACCCAGCCATTGGGGCCGGTATGAGTGATGTGACACCAGCCGCTGGGAACGCATTCGGTTACGTCCACCACCTCGCCGGGCGAGAGCGTGTCCAGCACGCCGAAACTCGTGCCGGGGCCCGAGCGAACGTTGAGCGTGGTCGTGGATGCCGCGGGTGCGGCCAATACTGCAGTCGCCGACGAAACAATGCCCGTCAGACCGATCGCCACTGAGAGAATCGTCTTGAAAGTCGTCACGGTAGCCTCCTGAGTGCGGTGAGCGCCACCTTGGCGCCACAATTCCACATCGGTAGCGCCGGCCGGCTGAACGCCCTGTGAACCGCCTCGTTAGGGGACTTTCAGTATGGCGAGCCCGGGTTATCGGTATGAAAGCATACGGCCATTGTGTCGGCGGCAGCCCAATTTGCCACATTTGTGGCGGCCCGCGCAGCAAAAAAGGCCCGCGCAGTACCCTGCGTGGGCCTTTTGAAAAAATGGTCGGAGCGGCCGGATTTGAACCGACGACCCTTTGTCCCCCAGACAAATGCGCTACCAGGCTGCGCTACGCCCCGATTGGCCTCTCACCTATATAATAGCGCTCCATAGCGCAAGGGGTTCGATGGCCAAAAAGCGGTGAGCCGGGAACATGTTCGCACTTGTGCCGTTTCCGCTCAATTCATCGAGGGGATTGTCCGATGCCAATACTTTTGATCGTTCTGGTTGCCATACTTATCGGGACCGTCGGCTTCTGGGACGCGCTGGGCGCGCTGCTAGGTGCCGTGGCGCTTTTGGCCCTGTTCTGGGTGCTCGTTGTGATAACCGGGATTATCGCGATCCTGTGGCTGATCCGGAAGGTGTCCTAGATCAAGTCCTTGTTTTGTCGCGCGTCCGAACAGCAAAACCGTTTACACTTTTGCTGGACGCGCTCTAGGGGAGCTGGCGCTCCATACCTGTCGGTCGGCGCGAGGCTGCGCAAACGCCCCACACCAGCCCCGTCACCAAAAACCAGTGCCGCCAGTGATCGGTGTCGATGATGGCCGACAGGGCAATCATCGGTACGAACGTGGCAAACACCGGAATCAGCAATGGGCGGTTCCAAGCTCGGATCAGCGCCTTGCTCCCGGCGGCCAGTGTCGAGCCGACGAGAAGGTAATAGACCACCGCGCCGCCCCAGCCATAGGTCAGGGCGACGTTGAGATAGGTGTTATGGGGTTGCTCGGTGATGCGCAGAAATCCGTATTCCAGCGGGCCTATGCCCCAGGGATGGGTCAGGACCACGTCGAGCGTGTACCAGATGCGACCAAAGCGGCCCAATTCACCCGTGTCATAACTCTGGGTGAGGGAAAATCGCTGGGTGAAGAGTTCGGAGACCACGGGGATCGACAAAAGAACCGCCATGGCCGCAGCCAGCAGCATAAGCCCACCCAGCGCGATCAGGAGCAGGCGCACTTTCTCGCGTGCCGACGCCTCAAGAAAAAACACCATGGCAAACAGAAAGAGCGAAGAGGCCGCCAGATGCCCCCACGCGCCGCGGGAAAAACTGACAAAAACGCCCACAAAGATCACAAGATAGGCGATGCCGTTCCATAGAGCCGAACGTCCTTTGCCCAGCATCACCCGCTGCAGGGCAAACATCGCCGGCAGAATGAGGAAGGGCCCATAGACGTTGGGGTCATTGAAAAAAGCCTTGGCGCGCCCGAACCGCAGAAAAACGTCTTCGCCCGGCAGAAGACCCACATAGGCCAGCGTTCCCACCACGGAGGCGATAATGGCGACGGCGATATAGGCCCTCGCGATCAGCCGCATATGCGCATGAGGTGCCTGCGCCACGAAATTGGCGGCGAAATAGCTGGTGATGAGCAGAAAGATCGTGACGAGGTTAAAGATCAATCCATCTGTGACGGCCTGATATTGCATGAAAAACGGCGATATCAGCGCAAAGGGCGTAAACGCGATGACAATCAGCAACAAGGGCAGCGTCTCGCGCCGCAGTTGCAACCCGCCGGCCAGCGCCACGGCAAAGGCCAGCAGAAACATGACCTCATAAGGCGATGGTTCGACGATGACGAACCCGCCCGAAAAAATCCAGATGCCGACGATCAGCCCGAGCGCCTGTTTGGCGTTCGCGCCGAACCACGCCCTGCCGCGGTCGGACGGTGAAAGTCCTCTCGAAGCTGGGAGAGCGAGGGTCAAAACGCGTTCTCGCTCTTGGTGAACAGAGAAACCGGCGTCATCACCAGAATGTAGAGATCGAGCAGGATCGACCAGTTCTCGATGTAGTAGAGATCGTGATCGACCCGAGCCATGAGCTTGTCGACGGTATCGGTCTCGCCGCGCCAGCCATTGATCTGCGCCCACCCGGTGATGCCGGGCTTGACCTTGTGCCGCGCGAAATAGCCGTCGACGGCATCGTGATAGAGCCGGTTCGCTGCCTTGGCCTCAAGCGCATGCGGACGTGGCCCGACGATGGAAAGCTCACCCTTGAGCACGTTGAAGAGCTGGGGCAACTCGTCGATCGAGGACTTGCGGATGAAGCGCCCGACCGGGGTAACGCGCGGGTCGTCCCGCGTCACGAGCCTGGCCGCTTTGGCGTCGCTCATGTCGGTGTACATGGAGCGGAATTTATAGACTTCGATGAGCTCGTTGTTAAAGCCGTGCCTATTCTGCTTGAACAGGATGGGCCCCTTGCTCGTCGCCTTGACGGCAATCGCCGTCGCCAGCATCACCGGTGAGAGCACAATGAGTGCGAACAGCGCCACGAGCTTGTCGAACACCCATTTGAAGACGAGGTTCCAATCCGATATGGGCCGGTCGGCCATCTCGAACACCGGCAAATCGCCGACATAGGAATAGGTCTTGTCGGTAAAGCGCAGCTTGCTCATATGCGCGCTGAGCCGGATATCGACCGGCAGAACCCAGAGCTGGCGCAACATTTCGAGCAGGCGCGATTCGGCCGAGAGCGGCATGGAGACGATCACGAAGTCGATGCGCGCCCGGCGCGCGAATTCGACGAGATCGGCCACCTTGCCGAGTTTTTTCAACCCGGCGACCGCCTCGGGTGAGCGCTCGTCGTCACGGTCGTCAAACAGGCCGATCAGCTCGATATCGCTGGTTGCGCTTTTTTCGATGGCCGCAACGAGGGATTCAGCGCTTGCACCGCCACCAACGATCACCGTGCGCCGCCGCAGGCGGCCTCTGGCCGACCAGGCGAGGACCAGCGCCCGCAGTGCCAGCCGGTAACACACCAGCAGCACGCCGCCCGAGATCGCCCAACTGACCAGCCAGACACGAGAGACCAGATCGCCGGCCTTGAAGACAAACAGCCCGGCAACCACCAGCAAAAAGATACCGGCCCAGCCACCCAGCACGCGCAGGACCTGCTTGAAAACCGTCCTGTAGGCCACGATCCTGTGGGTTCGGGCGATATTGAACGCAATGTTTGCCGCCGCCACGATCCCCAGCGAAAGCGGCACATAGAGCACCGGATCGGCCCCATTGAGATAAATCAGGTAAATGCCCAGTCCGAGCGCCAGAAGCAGCAGCGCTTCGATAAGCTGCGCAAAGCCTGACACAAGCTTGTGTGAGAGCGCCGGGGCGATCGGCGCCGACGCCGCGGTTTCCGCGTCTGGCCCAAGGACGCCATTTGCCTTGTCGGCATTTGCGGAAATATGGCTGAGTACGGCTTGTTTGGGATCGACCCTGAACACGGGGCTTGCCTCGCACTGATCGTGGTTGATTTCGTGCGCGGGACTATGGGGTGTGCGGGGTGAAAAGGGGTTAAAGCCGCCCCTGACAATTGGTCAAATGGTTAGCGACTGGTAGAGAGCCTCGATGTCGTCGACCATGCGGGTGAGCGAGAAGCGCGACTGGACGAAATCGCGTCGTGTAGCGGCCTCGGCTTCCAGCGGTTGCGGCGCGGCAAGGAAGGCCGACATTGCGTCCCGGAGCGGCGCCACTTCATTCGGAACGATAAGGCTGTGCGCCGTCGGGCCGAAAATTTCGCCGATGCCGCCAACATTGGTGGCGATGATCGGCCTGCCGGCGGCGGCGGCTTCCATGACCACATAGGGCAGGGACTCGGCGCGCGAGGGGACCAGAACGCAACGTCCGCTGGCGAAAATCTCCCTTGCCGGACGAATGCCGGCCAAGGTGACGCGCTCGCCAAGCCCCAATTGTTCGATCCGCTCGCCCAGGGCGGCTGCGTCCGGCCCGTCTCCGGCCATGACGATGCTGGCGGGCCGGCCATCGGGGGTGCGCAGAGGAGCCAGAGCTTCAACGATCAGGTCGATGCCCTTCAGAGTCCGCAACTCGCCCACAAAGGCGAAATCGGCAGCATCGGCGCCCGGACTTATGGGAATGAATTCGGATTCAGCCAACCCGTTGTGAATCACCTCTTGACGACCTCTGGGTTGGGCAACGTGGGCGGCGAAGGTCTTCTGGGCGTAGCGGCTCTCAAATATCAGCGCATCGGTCAGGCGCAACAGCGAGCGCTCGATGGTCATGAACAGCCCGCCCGAGAGCGAGTGCGGATCGAAATGCAGCGCGCCGCCATGCGGGGTGTAAACGGCTCCCGTGCGCTTGCGTCCGATGCGCGCCAGCCGTGCCCCGAAACCGCCCTTGGCTCCGTGCCCATGGAGAATATCGGCGCCGGTCGATTTCGCCAGTGCCCGGATCCTGGCGGGCGTTGTTACGTCCTGTGGGCCCAGAAGACGGGGGATCGGAAAGCGGTGGATGCCCAGCGCGGCGAACGGTTCCAAAATCGCCAGTTTGGAATCAGATTGCGCATCGCCGCTCTCATCGACGACGATTCCGACCTCATGCCCGCGTTCGGCCAATGTTCGCGTCAGGTCGGCGACGTGCCGGAACAGGCCGCCCACCGGCGCGCGCATGACCTGAAGAACCCGCAGACGGTCCCTTGCCACAGATCAGATCCACCGCTCGGCGATGACGATGGTATCGCCCGGCAGGATGGGGAAATCGAGCTCCACGCTGCCCTTGACCATCTCGTTGCCCTGGCGGCGATAGATCGTTGCGGTGTTGCGGTTTGCAGTATCGGTAAAGCCGCCCGCAGCGCTGATCGCAGCGCGTACTGTCATGCCGTAAGAATAGGAATATTGCCCCGACGACCCGACAGCGCCCTGAATGAAAAACGGCCTGTATTCAGCAACTTCCACGGCGACATTGGGGTTCCGCATGAAACCTGCGGCCAGCGCCGAGGCCACCTTGCGCGACAGCGCTTCGGTGGTTGCGCCGCGCGCCGGTACGGCGCCCACCAGCGGCATCGAGATCGCGCCGGAATCGTCGACCCTGTAAGTGTTTGTAAGGCTGGCATCGCCGTAAACGCTGACGCGCAACACGTCGCCGCTGTCCAGCAGATAAGGGCCGCTCTGTTCCACCAGATATGTGGCTGGACGTCCGCTGTGCGCGCACGCTCCCAGAAAGAGCGGCAACAAAAGCAAGGCAAGGCGCAGCCGACCCATCGTACTCGTCCCGTTTTACGCAGTGACGATAGGTCTCCCACGTCATGGTTAAAAACCCCTTATCGCGGGCGGATCGGTGTCGGGCTTAACCGAATGCTTACCATGACGGGGCGATAAGCCCTTGACGACAGAAGGGCGACGAAATGAGCGATTCCGCAACCGGGGCTGGCACTGCCGAGGAAAGCATCGACGCCAGCGTCATTTTGAAGGCTGTGGTCTCAAGGCTGGTGCGCATAGGGCTGGTGACCATCCTGCTTCTCGCGGTGGCCTATGTGGTTTTGATGTTCGCGCCCAGGTTGTACGAGTCGCGGGCCGAACTGCTCGTGGAGCCGCGCAGCACCGCCTATACGAGTGCGGCAAGCAACCAGAACGCAGAAACCTACTATATCGATATCGCCACGGTTTCGAGCCAGATCGAACTGATCAAGTCACGGGGGACGATCCTGGCCGCGATCGACGTCGCGGCCTTGCGCGACGAGGCGGAGTTCGAAGGTTGGAGCGACGAGGCAATCATCTCGGAGATCGGTGACGGCCTCGTTGTCACCCAGGAGCGCTCGTCACGGCTGATTTCGGTAGCTTTCCGTCATACCGATCCGGAGTTGGCGGCGCGTGTGGCCAACGCCATCGTTCAGGCCCACGTTCAGCGGCGAGCCGGTCAGCAGATATCCGATACGGTAGATGCAACCGCCTGGCTGCAGCAGGAAATCGACAGGCTGCGCGACAGCGTCGCTTCGGCCGAGCGCGCCATTGCCGATTTTCGCGTCCAGAACGACCTTTTTACCGGCTCCAACAATGAGAGCCTGACCAATCAGCAGCTCTCCAATTTTTCGGCGCAGATCACGGCGGCCAATGAGCGCCGCAACGCTGCGCAGTCCCGCGCGCAGTTGATCCGCAGCCTGCTTGAATCGGGGCAGTCGGTCGGCGGCGTTTCCGATGTGCAGGCATCCTCCGTCGTCCAGCAATTGAGCCAGGAAATGGCGCGGTTGCAGGGCGAACGCGCCCAGCAGGCCGCGACATTCCTCCCCAGCCATCCCACGATCCGGGCGCTGGATGCCCAGATCGCCGAAATCAACACCCAGATTTCCAATGAAGGCAGCCGGGTCGCCCAGGCGCTCGAAGCGCAGGCCCAGATCGAGGCCGATCTCGAGCAATCCCTGCGCGCCGAACTGGAGCGGGTCAAGGTGACTGCGGGATCGGACACGATCGAGGGGGTGACGCTGGCCGAACTCGAACGCGAGGCGGCCGCCCAGCGCGAGTTGCTCAATGCCTATCTGTTGCGCTTTACCGAGGCCTCGGCACGCTCGGATGTGAGTTCGGCGCTCCCGGACGTGCGTATCGTCAGCGAGGCCGTGCCCGCCAGCTCTCCCGCATCGCCCAAGACGAGCCTCGTGCTCATGGCCGTCGGAATCGCTTCGGTGCTGCTGCAGGTGGGCGCCGTCATTTTCTCCGAACTCCTCTCCGGCCGCGCCCTTGTCTCGCGGACAGTCCAAACCGAACCCGATACCGGTCAGGAAGGCCAGACGGAGGTCGAACAGGTTGCAGCGGAGAGCCCCACACCGGCAATGCCTCAACCTCTTCCGATTACCGGAAACCGGCCGTCGCCCGGCCTGCTGGAGACCGAGATCGAAGCCCTCGCCGCCAGTGTGTTGGCACGGCTCGACCGGCTGATCGTGGTGGCGTCCGACCGCGACGATCAGGAGAGCCTTGATTTTGCCGAGCGCCTGACCGCGGCGTTCGTGGATAACGGCCAGAGCGTCGCTGAAATCGACGCGGCAAGCGGCCAGCAGGGTATCGAGCTTGGCCTGACGGACCTGTGCGTCGATGGGGCTGATTTCGGCGATGTCGTTCACCGGGGTGCCGACGAGCGTTTTGCCTTCGTGCCCTGGGGGCAGGGCGCGCGCCTTAACCGCAATACCGAACGCGTTGCGACGCTGGTCGAGGCCCTTTCCGACATCTACGAGGTCATCGTTATCGTCACCGGTCGGGTCGGCATGACCTCGAGCCTGCCGCTTTTCGCCGGGGTCGAGGGCAAATGTGTGCTGCTCTCGTCGATGGCGCCCAACAATGGGGCCGCCGCAAGGGAAATCGCCGCGCTGGGTTTTGACGATATCCGGGTGATTGCGACTGCGCCGCAGCAGTCCGAAGTCGCCTGAGTCCCCGCCAATGCCGCGCTACGGCCTTTACAGAGCTGCCTTTGAGGCGCTGGCCATGCCGGGTGTGACGGCGACGATTCGTCGGTTTTCTGCGGCGCGTGGCCTGATTTTCACTTTGCACAGGGTTCTCCCCGACGCTCCGGCGGCCTTTTCTCCCAATTCCATTCTCCAGATCAGGCCCGATTTTCTCGAGGCGGTAATCGTGCGGGCGCGCAAGGCCGGTTTCGATATCGTCGATCTCGATGAAGCCGTGAGACGGGTTGCTGCCCAGGAGGCAAAACCCTTCATCGTTCTGACCTTCGATGATGGCTATCGCGACAATCTCGTCCACGCCCTGCCCATTCTGCGCAGGCACGCCGCTCCCTTTACGCTCTATATCCCGACCGGGCTTGTCGATGGCGTGGGGCTCGTCTGGTGGCAGGCGCTCGAAGATATCATTGCGGCCAACGAGGTCGTTGTTTTCCAAATGCCCGAAGGTCCGCACTACGGCGATGCGGCGACAATCGAGCAGAAGAACGCGACCTTTGCCGATGTTTACGAGCGCTACCGGAAAATGCCGGAGCCAGCGCGCGAGGCCTCGATCCGATCCCTTGCGCAGCGCTATGGCCTCGATCTCGAGGCGCACTGCCGCGATCTCATAATGGATTGGTCCGAACTCAAGGCCTTTGCCGACGAGCCGCTCTGCACCATCGGCGCGCACACGGTCTATCACTATGAACTCTCGAAACTGCCCCAAGACCAGATGCGTGCCGAAATCGGGCAATCGGCAAATGTGCTCGAGGCGCAGTTTGGAAGCCGTCCTCGGCATCTCTCCTTTCCCATCGGCGGCGGTGCCGCCGCCGGGCCACGTGAATTTGCCGCTGCACGCGAGCTTGGTTTTGCAACGGCCGTGACTACGCGCCCGGGCGGCCTCTATGTCGACCACGCCGCCCACCTGCACGCGCTGCCCCGCGTTTCGCTCAACGGGCTGTTTCAGCAGCGGCGTTTCATCGACGTGTTTCTGACCGCCGAGATTTTCACGCTGATGCGCCGGGGGCGCCGGCTGGACGTGGATTGACGTTCAGTTGTCCGGCCGCAGCATCCACCGGATGACCGCCATGGCAGGAAACACCCAGGCGAGGCCAAACAGGACGAAGAAGGCCAGGTGGACGAAATTGTGGGCACCGACGAGCCAAAGCTCGTAGATCCACAGGCCCAGGGCCGTCCATAAGACAAGCGTCAATAGGGTCAGCCCGATTCCGATTGCCTTGCGCTGACGCTGGGTCACGACTGTCTCCTTGCTGCGGCGTTTGTTATCATTGCCATTTACCGGGCTCCCCATTAGCAGTTCGGCCAGGATTGACAACTCCGGTACGCTTGCTGTGTCTGCCATCGCCTCCACTGGTTCCACATCGCTCGATTTTGATCGCATCAGGCCCGTCCGCATCTGGCTCTATTGCCTTGCGGCGTTCGTTCTGTTGATCGTCGTTGTGGGCGGCGGCACGCGGCTGACCGAATCCGGCCTTTCGATCACGAGCTGGAAGCCGATCTCGGGCATCATCCCGCCGCTCTCGGACGCCGACTGGCAGGCCGAATTCGAGGCTTATCAGCAGATTCCGCAGTACAGGCTGGTCGAAAGCTGGATGGGCGTCGAGGAATTCAAGTCGATCTTCTGGTGGGAATGGGGACATCGCTTCCTCGCCCGCATGCTCGGCTTTGCCTTTGCCATTCCGTTTGTGATTTTCCTCATCCAGCGCCGCATCCCCAAAAGCCTTGTCTGGCCGATGACGGGGCTGTTTGTCGCAGGTGCGTTCCAGGGCTTTCTGGGCTGGTGGATGGTATCTTCGGGCCTTTCGGAATTGACCTCGGTTTCCCAATACCGCCTCGCCGCGCATCTGTGCGCTGCTGGCATCTTGATGATGGCGCTCGTCTGGGTGGCGCGAACGCTCGAACCGCCCGCGAGCGGAACGGTCCCGTCGCGCGGATGGCTGGCGGCCAATTGGTTGCTGGTCGCGTTGCTGTTCATCCAGATCGGGGCAGGGGCGCTCGTCGCCGGTCTCGACGCCGGCTTCATTTACAACACCTGGCCCTTGATCGACGGTGCGATCATTCCGGGTGGCCTGTTCACCATCGACCCGGCCTGGCGCAACATTTTTGAAAACATCCTCACGGTGCAATTCAATCACCGCAATCTGGCGTATCTGATTACCATCTATGCGCTGGTCCTGTGGTGGCACGGCCGCAAGGTGCCCAGATTTTCAGGCGTTCACGCCTGGCTGCCGCGTATTGCGGTTCTCATTGTGCTGCAGGTTGTCGTGGGCATCACGACGCTGTTGTCGGTGGTCAACATCCCCGTCGCACTCGTCCATCAGGCACTTGCTTTCACACTGGTTTCGATGGTGATTGCCTATCTGTCTGATATGCATAGACTTTCTGTGCGGTAAAATTATACCGCAAATGTAAGTCTCTGTTATAAAACAGAAATTACTTTGTGCTTGACGGCATTGCAGGTCGGCTGTATCACCCGCCTCGAAATGGCCATTCGCAAGTCTGGCCGGGGAAGGGCCGTCGGTTTCGGCGGCCTTGTCTCGTAAGAGATATCCAAAAGGATCAAACACATGAAAACCTACTCGGCCAAGGCTGGCGAGATCGACAAGAAGTGGGTTTTGATCGACGCTGAGGGCCTCGTGGTAGGCCGTCTCGCTGCGGTCATCGCCACCCGCCTGCGCGGCAAGCACCTGCCGACCTTCACCCCCAATCAGGACATGGGCGACAACGTTATCGTCATCAATGCCGACAAGGTGAAGTTCACGGGCAAGAAGCTCGATGACAAGCGCTTTTACTGGCACACCGGCTACCCCGGTGGCATCAAGGACCGCACCATGCGCGAACTGCTCGAGGGTCGTTTCCCCGAGCGCGTCGTCGAAAACGCCGTGCGCCGCATGATGCCTGGTGGCCCGCTGACCCGTGCCCAGCTCAAGAACCTGCGCGTTTACGCAGGTGCCGAGCATCCCCATGAAGCCCAGCAGCCCGAAACGCTCGATGTTGCCGCGCTCAACACCAAGAATGTGAGGGTGAAGTAATATGTCCGAGACCATCAACTCCCTCGAAGACCTCGGCACGGCAACCGATACCGCTGTCAATGATGCGCCGGTCTATACCCAGAAGCTCGACAGCTATGGCCGCGCCTATGCCACCGGCAAGCGCAAGGACGCCGTTGCCCGCGTATGGATCAAGCCCGGCTCGGGCAAGATCACCGTCAACGGCAAGGAATTCACTGCCTATTTCGCCCGTCCGGTTCTCCAGATGATCCTGCAGCAGCCCATCGTGACCGCGGAACGTGTCGACCAGTACGACGTGATCGCAACGGTCGCCGGTGGCGGTCTGTCCGGCCAGGCCGGCGCCATTCGCCACGGCCTGTCCCAGGCGCTGACCCACTACGAGCCCGAGCTTCGCCCGGCGCTCAAGAAGGGCGGCTTCCTGACCCGCGACAGCCGTGTGGTTGAGCGTAAGAAGTACGGCAAGGCCAAGGCCCGTCGTTCCTTCCAGTTCTCCAAGCGCTGATCTGTCGTTTCGAAAATTTCGAAAGGCCCGCTTCTGGCGGGCCTTTTTTGTTTGTTCGGGGGGTGGTCATCGCCCGATTGCATCTTATATAGGCACCTCTGGCCAGAGGGCGGACTTCCATGAATATGCAAATAACGGCCGCTGAACCTGCGGTAGCGGTTCTGGGTCTCAACAAGACCTATGACACGGGCTTTTCAGCCCTGAAAAATATCAATCTCGACATCAGGGCAGGCGAAATTTTTGCATTGCTCGGACCGAACGGCGCGGGAAAGACCACGTTGATCGGCACGATCTGCGGAATGGTTCGGCCCACGGGCGGGCAGATCCTTGTCGGTGGACACGATGTGGTCACCGAATTCCGCAAGACGCGCGCCATGATCGGCATGGTGCCCCAGGAGTTGAGTGCGGATCGTTTCGAGACAGTGTGGGCGACCGTCTCGTTCACCCGCGGCCTGTTCGGCAAGCCGCGCAACGATAAGGTCATCGAAAAAATCCTGCGTGACCTCTCGCTCTGGGACAAGCGCAACGACAAGCTGATCACGCTCTCGGGCGGCATGAAGCGCCGCGTGCTGATCGCCAAGGCGCTCAGCCACGAACCGAAAATCCTGTTTCTCGACGAGCCCACGGCAGGCGTCGACGTCGAACTCCGGCGTGACATGTGGAATGTCGTGCGCGAGCTGCGCGAAAACGGCGTCACGATCATTCTCACCACCCACTATATCGAGGAAGCCGAGGAAATGGCCGACCGGATCGGGGTCATCTCGAACGGCGAGATCGTTCTGGTCGAGGAGAAGACCGAGTTGATGCGCAAGCTCGGCAAAAAGGACCTTGCGGTCCAACTGCAGGAGCCGCTCAAGACCTTGCCGCAATCGCTCAACGATCTCGGGCTGAAACTCTCCGATGACGGTGAGGAACTGCGCTACAGCTATGACAGCCAGGCCGACCGTACCGGCATCGCGACCCTGATCGGCGCCCTCAACGCCGAAGGCATCAGCATCAAGGATCTGTCGACCCATCAGTCCTCGCTCGAGGAAATCTTCATTGGCCTTCTGAGGGACCGGACATGAATTATTACGCGATCAAGGCCATCTATACCTTCGAAATGGCGCGCTGGTGGCGCACCGTCACCCAGTCGATCATTTCGCCGGTCGTTTCGACCTCGCTCTATTTCGTGGTGTTCGGCGCGGCGATCGGTTCACGCATCGAATCGGTGGAAGGAGTCAGTTACGCGGCGTTCATCGTCCCGGGCCTCATCATGCTCTCGCTGCTCCAGCAATCGCTCTCCAATGCCTCGTTCGGCATCTATTTCCCCAAATTTGCCGGCACCGTCTATGAAATCCTGACGGCGCCGATCTCGCATGTGGAAACGGTGATCGCCTTTGTCGGGGCCGCGGCGACCAAATCGGTCATTCTGGCACTTATCATTTTGTTGACGGCCAGCTTCTTTGTGGACCTGCAGATCCAGCATCCAATCTGGATGGTGGCGTTCATGGTCTTGACCGCGGTCACCTTCTCGCTGATCGGCTTTATCATCGGCATCTGGGCTGACGGGTTCGAAAAACTCCAGCTCATCCCGCTGCTCATCGTTACGCCCCTGGCGTTTCTGGGGGGCACCTTCTATTCGATCACCATGCTGCCCGAGACCTGGCAGAACATCGCGTTGCTCAACCCCGTGGTTTATCTCGTGAGCGGTTTCCGCTGGAGCTTTTACGGAGTGGCCGACGTGGACGTCGGGATCAGTCTCGGTATGACGCTGGTTTTCATGGCCATTTCCCTGGCCATCATCACCTGGATTTTCCGGACCGGCTACAAGTTGCGGGCCTGATGGGAAAAAGCACGGGCCGGTGACTGGAGACAGTTGCCGGCCTTTTTTGTCACGCCAGCTTGCGCTCGCTGCGCGGCTGGTAATTGGCCATCACGCGTTCGATCACCTTGATCGCCTTGCCCGTGCCGTCCTCGGCGCGCAACTGCTCGCCGATCTTTTCCGCATTGCGTGCGAAACCGGGGTTGGAATCGAGCTGGCTCAATGCATCGGCGAGAGCCTCGGCGGTCAATTTGCGCCGCCGCACAGGCTTGGGACCGCACCCCATTTCATGGACCCGACCGCCCCAATAGGGCTGATCGACCATCTGGGGCACAATGAACGTCGGCTTGCCCAGCATCAGCCCGGATGCCGTGGTTCCCGCGCCGCCATGATGGACCACCGCTTTCACATATTTGAAAAGCTGGTCGTGCGGTGCGCGATCGATGACATAGACCCGGTCGGCGGGCAGATCGTCGGGCTTGATGCCACCCCAGCCGCGCCCCACAACCACGCGCCCGTTCCACATGGTCAGCGCTTCGCGCAGGATGTCGGTGTTACGGTCCGCGCCCCAGGGCATGGATCCGAACCCCACATAGATCGGCAGAGGCCCTTTATCGAGGAAGGTCTTGAACTCCTCGGACGGCTGCCAGCCTGAATTATCGGGCAGCATCCAGTAGCCGGTGACGATCGAGGTCTTCGGCCAGTCGCGCGGGCGAGGCGAAATGATCTCGGAATAAGCGTTGAGCGTCCACAGCGGAGTGCCGTCGGTATCCTTGAAGAACCCGCCATTCTTGCGTGGCCCAAGCCCCATCAGTTCCCGGCGCAGCTTGTTGCGCGGCAGATTGTAGTAGATCTGCTGCACGGTCATCGTCGAATAGGTCAGCCGGTTTATGGTTTTCCCGAAGGTCGGCCCGTAATAGATACACAGCGGAAATTCGCTGGTCGAATTGAGCGGCTGCAACGCGGCGACGATGGCGGGAATATCGAGCGCCTCGGCGATGTCGATGGAAAAGCTCGTATTCATGTTGAGCATGATGCAGTCGGCGCCCTGGGCCATATCCCACGCTGATCGGGCGGCGCGGTCGACGATCTTCTGGCCCTGGCGGAGCAGGGCGGGGGCGTTGACCAGAAGATTCTGGTTCATGGCGCGCTCGAACTGGCTCTGCTTGACGAATTCCTGCATCGAGGGCCCAAGGCTCCAGAACTCGATGCCATAGCCGGTAACCATCGATTCGAAATCGTCGGTGGTCCCGATGACGACCGAATAGCCCTGTGCGATCATCGCTCGTGCCAGCGCGACATAAGGCTGAACGTCACCTTGCGTGCCCAGTGTGGCCATCGCAATGCGCTTTGTCATCTTCACCTCAATACCCCTGCCGCGGCGGGTGCGCCCATGGCGCGTGGGTCATTTACATTGTCGTTACAGAGCATTATGACGACCCCTCGCGTGTTTCATTTACACAATCGGACAACGAGGGCAAGTCAGATGCAACCGCCGAAGACAGCCGCACTTCTTGGTGCTTCCGGGTACACCGGAGCTGATCTTTTGCGCCTTGGCGTGCGTCACCCGGGCCTCAAATTTGTGGCCCTGACCGCCAATACCCATGCGGGCAAGCCGATGGCCTCGGTGTTCCCGCATCTTGCCATGGCCGGTCTGCCCGATCTGGTGGCCAACGAAGACGTGAATTTCTCCGATATCGACGTCGTGTTCTGCGGGTTGCCGCACGGAACGAGCCAGAAACTGGTTGCCGATATCGCCCAAGAAAATTCCTCCCTGCGTGTTATCGATATGGGGGCCGATTTCCGGTTCCGCAATGCCGAGGATTATGGCCCGGTCTATGGCGCCGACCACGTCGCGCCCCATTTGCAGGAAAAGGCGGCCTATGGACTGACCGAGCACAACCGCGATGCAATCCGCGACGCGCAGATCATCGCGTGCCCCGGTTGCTATCCCACGGCGACGCTTCTTGCGCTTCTGCCGCTGGTCAAGTCAGGCGCGATTTCGACCGATGACATGATCATCGACGCCAAATCCGGCGTCACCGGAGCGGGCAGGGCACCCAAGCAGAACACCCTTCTTGCCGAAGCCGGCGAGAGCCTGACGCCCTATGGCGTTGGCGTGCACCGGCATGCCCCCGAGATCGAGCAGGAAATCGGTCTGGCGGCTGGCAAGAAGGTCGCCGTCAACTTCACTCCGCATCTCATCCCGATGAGCCGCGGCGAGTTGATTACGGCTCACGTGAAGCTCGACGGCGCCAAAAACGCTGACGAGGCCCGCAAGATCTTGGCCGATGCCTATGAGGGCGAGCCGTTCATCCGCGTCGCGGAAAAGGGCGTCATTCCCTCGACCGGCCACGTGCGCGGCTCGAACTATTGCGTCATCAATGTCTTTGACGACCGCATTTCCGGCCGGGTGATCGTCATTGCCGCCATCGACAATCTGGTGAAGGGGAGCGCCGGACAGGCAATCCAGAACTTCAACGTGGCCTTCGGCTACCCCGAGGCGACCGCTATCGAGGCTCTGCCGCTCTTTCCCTAAGAGCGCCAGGGCCGGTAAAGACCACGGCGCGGGCCGGTCTTTTATGTCGAAGCGGACGCCCGTTCATACTTTGAACACCATGATAGCCAGATAATATCCTTTGCGTGCCGCGCGTCTCAATCGCGCCGCAGCATCGGGTCACAACGGGATCGAACCCGATCCCATCGAGGACAAAATGAGCGAAGAATTCCATCGCATCCGCCGCCTGCCACCCTATGTGTTCGAGCACATCAACCCGATCAAGGCCAAGGCGCGCGCCGAGGGGGTCGACATCATCGATCTCGGCATGGGCAATCCCGATTTGCCGACGCCCACCCACATCGTCGAAAAGCTCAAGGAAACCGTCAAGGACCCGCGCACCCACCGCTATTCGACATCGCGGGGCATTCCCGGCCTGCGCAAGGCCCAGGCCTCCTATTATGGCCGCCGGTTCGGCGTGAAGCTCGATCCCAACACCCAGGTGGTCGCCACGCTCGGTTCCAAGGAAGGTTTTGCCAACATGGCACAGGCCATCACCGCGCCTGGCGATGTGGTGCTGGTTCCAAATCCGACCTATCCGATCCATTCGTTCGGCTTCATCATGTCGGGCGGCGTCGTGCGGTCGATGCCTGCTGATCCAAACGAGGATTTCATGCGCTCGCTCGACCGGGCGGTGCGTCATTCGATCCCCAAGCCGATAGCGCTGATCCTCAACTACCCGGCCAACCCGACGGCTTATGTCGCTTCGTTCGATTTCTACAAGGAGGTGGTGGATTACTGTCGCCGCAACGAGATCTTCATTCTCTCCGATCTCGCCTATTCCGAGATCTATTTCGATGGCGAACCGCCCCGTTCAGTGCTCGAAGTTCCGGGCGCCATGGATGTAACGGTGGAATTTACGTCCATGTCCAAGACCTTCTCCATGCCCGGCTGGCGCATGGGCTTTGCCGTGGGCAACGAGCGACTGATTGCGGCGCTGGCGCGCGTCAAATCCTATCTCGACTATGGCGCGTTCACCCCCATCCAGGTCGCCGCCGCTTCGGCCCTCAATGGCGATGATTCCTGTATCGACGAGGTGCGCAGCATCTACCGCCACCGCCGGGACGTCATGGTCGAAAGCTTCGGCCGCGCCGGCTGGCACATTCCCACCCCGGCAGCCACCATGTTCGCCTGGGCCCCGATCCCCGATCAGTTCGCCGATCTGGGGAGCCTCGAATTTGCCAAGCTGCTGATCCGCGAGACCGGCGTCGCCGTGGCGCCCGGCGTGGGCTTCGGCGAATATGGCGACCAGTATGTGCGCCTCGCCTTCGTTGAAAACGAGCAGCGCATCCGGCAGGCCGCCCGCGCCATCAAGAAGTTCCTGAGCGGCTCGGCCAGCAACGGAAACGTCGTTCCGCTCGCCAAAGGCTGAGGTTTCGTCCTCACAAGGGTTGACCTGTAGGCAATTTCCTATTCATGGTCGCGCGCATCTGAAAATGCAGTGTGCGACCATGAGTGATATCGACAGTTTCAAGACCTCAATCGAGACCTTCATCTCTGAACGCGGATGGACACCCACGCGGTTCGGACGGGAGATCGCCGGAGATCCGCTGTTCGTTTTCGATCTGCGAGAGGGCCGCGAGCCGCGCAGCGAAACCCGCCAGCGCATTGCCCGCGCCATGCAGGTCTATGCATCCGGAGAGGGCGGGGATACGCGCCCGCTGCGCATCGGCATCGCCGGCCTAGGCACTGTCGGCGCCGCCCTCATCCGCATTCTCACCGAAGATGGCGATGCCATCGCGCGCAAGCTGGGCCGCCGGCTTGTCGTTTCGGCGGTCTCCGCACGCTCGCGCTCGCGCGACCGGGGTGTGGACATCTCACCTTTCAAATGGTTCGACGATCCTGTTGCCCTGGCCCGGTCGGGCGAAATCGATCTTTATGTCGAACTGATCGGCGGCGAGGACGGCCCGGCGCTTGCTTCGGTCACCGCCGCACTTGAAAACGGCTGCCCGGTTGTGACCGCGAACAAGGCGCTGCTGGCCCGCCACGGCGTGGCACTCGCTGCTGCCGCCGAGGCTGCCCATGCCCAGCTCGGGTTTGAGGCTGCAGTGGCCGGCGGCATTCCAGTCATCAAGACGCTGCGTGAGGGATTGGGCTCTGCCGCCATCACGCGCGTCTATGGCATCATGAATGGCACCTGCAACTACATCCTCACCCGTATGGGCAATGAAGGAATCGGCTTTGAGGAATGCCTCAAGGACGCCCAGGCGCTGGGCTATGCCGAGGCCGATCCCACCTTCGATGTCGAAGGTTTCGATACCGCGCACAAGCTGGCTATCCTTGCAAGCCTTTGCTTTGAAACAGAAATTTCGGCCGACCAGGTGTTCGTCGAAGGCATTTCGCGCATTACACAGGCTGACATAAAAGTTGCCGCAGACCTCGGATACAAGATCAAGCTTCTGGGCATGGCCCGCAAGGTCGAAAGCGGAATCGAGCAGCGCGTGCATCCCACACTTGTCAGGAAATCGAGCGCCATCGCCGGTGTGGACGGCGTGCTCAACGCCGTGGCGCTGGAAACCAACCATGTGCAGGAACTGCTTCTTGCCGGGCCGGGGGCCGGCGGCGAGGCGACGGCGGCGTCGGTTCTCTCGGACATTCTCGACATTGCCCGCGGCACGCAGGTCCCGCCCCTCGGCGTGCCCAGTTCAGAGCTCAAGCCCTGCGAACGCGCGCCCATGCGCATTCATGAAGGCGGTTATTATATAAGGCTGAATGCAAGAGACGTTCCCGGTGCGCTTGCAGCCATTGCCACCCGCATGGGTGAGGGGAACATTTCGCTCGAAAGCGTCATCCAGCGCCCCGACCTGCGGGCCAGTGAGCCGGGCGTTGAGGAAGAAACCTCACGCACCGTGGTGCTCATCACCCACGAGACGATCGAAAGCGCTGTGCGCGAAGCGCTCGAACGGATTGCCAAGGACGGGTTTATCGTGGGACAGCCTCAACTGATCCGCATCGAGGAGTTTTGACCCGTGGCCCAGCCCGAGCCAATCCAAGCAAAGGTCGATGGCAATCTCACCCTTGAGATCGCCCGTATCACCGAACGCGCTGCCATCGCGGCGGCCGGTTGGCGCGGCCGGGGCGACGAGATGCGCGCCGACCAGGCCGCTGTCGAAGCCATGCATGTTGCCCTCAACAACATCGATATCGCCGGAACGATCGTTATCGGCGAGGGCAGGGGGGCTCCCCTGCTCGGCTTCGAGGAAGCGGTCGGCACGGGCGCCGGACCGGAAATCGAGGTTGCCGTCGATCCCCTCGAAGGTGTCACCGGCTGCGCCAAGAATCTTTCCGATTCTCTTTCGGTGATGGCATTCGCCGAGCGCGGGGCCCTGCTGCGGGTGCCCGATGCCTATATGGAAAAAATCGCCATCGGCCCCGGCTATCCGGACGGCGTTGTCGACCTCGACAAATCGGCGACCGAAAACATCGAGGCGCTTGCCCGGGCCAAGGGCGTTTCCACATCCGACATCGTCACCTGCGTTCTCGACCGGCCTCGCCACGCGCCGCTGATCGCCGAATTGCGCGATCTGGGCGTAGCCGTCAAACTGTTGCCCGATGGAGATATTGCCGCGGTCATTCACGCAGCCAACAGCGACGATACGGGTATCGACATCTATCTCGGCTCGGGCGGCGCCCAGGAGGGCGTTTTGGCCGCCGCCGCCATGCGATGCATGGGCGGCCAGATGCAGGGGCGTCTGATCCTCGACACGCCCGACAAGCGCACGCAGGCTCGCGAGATGGGACATGCCGATGCCACCGCGAAATTTTCCGCCCTGGATATGGCGAGAGGCGACGTTCTGTTTGCCGCCACCGGCGTTACCGATGGCAGCCTGTTGCGTGGGGTGAAGCTTCTGCCGCGCAAGATCGTCACCTCCAGCGTGGTCATGCGCTCATGGTCGCACACCATCCGTTGGATAACCGCCGAACATGGCCGGGTGAACTAACTATTCCAGGCCCAGCACCTGCCGGGCCCGCTCTTCGGCCGTATCTCCCGCCGCAATCACCTCGGGCGCCGTTTGCCCAAGCGCGCGGGCGGCTTCTTCAGCGGCACTGCGCACATTGGCGACGACCTGCAATTTCTGCTCGTCGGTCATGTTGTCGTCGCGCATCTGAGCGGCATTGTCGACCAGGGTATCGATCTGGACCTCTATGGCATCCCCGGCGGACGTCATCTGCTCGCTCAGTGCGCTCATGGCGTCGTCACCCATCTCAACGATTGTATCGCCGGCCTCCTGGCTGTCTTCCATTATGGATTCGAAGGTCTGCTGCGCGTCCTGTTCGATTTCCTCGCGGCGCTGCTGCATTTCCTCGGGTGACATGGTTTCGGCGGGGGCATCGGGCTCTTCGACCGGCTCGGCGAAGGCTTCCGGATTTCCGGCATCGGGATTGGGTGTTTCGGGCGCCTCCGTCCGGCTTTCGCAGGCGGCCAGCGTCAGCGCGGAAATAAGCGCAAATGGCAGGATCAATTTTGTATTCATCGACAAATCCCTCGAAAAAATCATGGATCGGGTTTTGCGCAACCGTCCGATGGAAAAACGGCGAGATGGGGCCGATGTTCCCATGCTGGGCCGGCTTGTCGCAGGGCGAAAGCGAAATTCCGTGCAAAAACGCCCGCTTCGGACTATCGAATAAACGGGATCACCGTCTATAGATACCTTATGAAGCCCGAGCCTCAAGCCTTTCTCAACGTTGAAAGATCGGTCTGTGGCAAGCGCTGGGTCGATCGGCTCGATCCTGCCGCCGGGCGCATGGCGGGTGCCATAGCGCAGCAGACAGAACTGCCCGAAATTCTTGCCCGCATCGTGGCTGCGCGCGGTGTCTCGGTCGAAGACGTCCAGACCTTCATTGCACCGACCATCCGCGAGTTGATGCCCGACCCTTCCATCCTGGCCGGAATGGACGGGCTGGCCCGGAGATTGGCTCGGGCCATTGCGGACAACGAGCCCATCGGGCTGTTCGGCGACTATGATGTCGACGGCGCCAGCGCGGTGGCGCTGATGGTGCGCTATCTGCGCCATTTCGGTCTGAACCCGCCCATCCATATCCCCGACCGCATTTTTGAAGGTTACGGCCCCAACAATGCGGCCATGGAAAGCCTGATCGAGCAGGGCGTCTCCGTGATCATCACGCTCGATTGCGGCACCGCCAGCCACGCACCCATCGCGCATGCCAAATCTCTTGGCGCCGACGTTCTGGTCATCGACCATCACCTTGCGCCCGATACGCTTCCCGACACGGACGGGTTGGTCAATCCCAACCGGCGCGACGACATTTCGGGGCTGGGTTATCTGTGCGCCACAGGGGTCGCCTTTATGGTCCTGGTCGCAACCAACCGGGTCCTTCGCGAAGCGGGCAGGGCCGGTCTGCCCGACCTCATGGGCTGGCTCGATCTTGTGGCGTTGGCAACCATATGCGACGTCGTTCCGCTCAAAGGACTCAACCGCGCCTTCGTGCTCCGCGGTCTCGACATGGTGCGGGCAGGCAAAAATGTCGGACTCGCCAGCCTCGCGATTGCCGCGCGCGTCTCGGGTCCGGCCAATGCCTACCATCTGGGATTTCTGCTTGGCCCGCGTATCAATGCCGGTGGACGTATCGGCGATGCGGGGCTCGGTGCGCGGCTTCTGGCCACCGATGACGAATACGAAGCGCTGGCGATTGCCCAGCGCCTCGATGAACTCAACGCCGAACGGCAGCGCATCGAAGTCGCCGCCGTCGAGCAGGCCGTTGCTGCCGCGGAAATGGAAATCGGCGAGGGCCCCGGACCGGCCGTCCTTGTGACCGGTTCGTCGGACTGGCATCAGGGCATTGTCGGGCTGGTCGCGGCGCGGCTCAAGGAACGCTTCGGGCGCCCCGCCTTTGCCATGGCGCTGGGCGCGGATGGCGGCGGCACCGGTTCGGGCCGCTCGATACCCAGGGTCGATCTTGGTGCGGCCGTCGTCGACGCCGTGCGCGGCGGGATCATCGCCAAGGGCGGCGGTCACGCCATGGCGGCGGGTGTGACGCTCGCGCCGGGACAACTCGGCCCATTCCGCCAGTATCTCAACGATACCCTCGCTGACGATGTCCTGGCCGCCCGCGCTGAAGACGGGCTCAAGATAGACGCGGCGCTCACCGCGCGCGGCGCCAATCCCGAGTTCATCCACCAGATCGACCGGGCCGGCCCGTTCGGTGCGGGCAATCCCACCCCGGTGTTTGCGCTTCCCACCCACCAGATCCGCTTTGCCGACATTGTCGGGGCCGGCGGCCATGTGCGTTGCACGGTCAATTCGGGTGATGGCGCCAACCTCAAGGCTATCGCCTTCCGTGCTGCCGGCACCCCGCTGGGCGATGCCCTGCTCAAGGCCCGCGACGGGCAGCGCCTTCATGTCGCGGGCACACTCAATATTGACCATTGGCAAGGACGCGAAACGGTCCAATTGCGAATTATCGATGCAGCCATACCGGGTTAGCTGCTCTTGCATCGCGGGACATGGCGGTTAAGATCGTGTGTCAGGGCTGCAATCTGAAATCGATCCTGGTTCGTATCTGGACCTATACAGCAGTTTCGATTGCCCGCGCAGGCAGGGGATGAGGGTCAATGAGTCAAGCCACTATCGATCGTGAGCAAGTGCAACCCGGATTGGGAACACGGATCAAGTCCGTGCTGCTCGAAAAGATTGGCGCCGCGCTGATGGGGGTACCGCGCAAGGGAGCGCTCACGGTTACCTTTCCCAGCGGTCGCTGCCGAACCCTGGGCGACGCCGCGACCGGAGAACACGCATTCCTCAAGCTCAACAACTTCCGTGTGCTCAAGGCCGCAATGCGGCGCGGCACGCTCGGCTTTGCCGAAGCCTACATGCGGGGAGACATCGAGATTAAGGACCTCACGGCCCTGTTCCGATTCTTTCTCCAGAACCGCGATATATTCGACAAGGCCAACCCGGGGATATTCCGCCGCGCGGCCCAGGACCTCGCTTACCACATGTCGCGGCCCAATACCCGCGAGGGCAGCCAGAAAAACATCGCCGAGCACTATGATCTCGGCAACGATTTCTATGCCGAATGGCTCGATCCCTCGATGACCTATTCCTCGGCCTATTTTGCCGGCCAGGACATTTCTCTCGAAGAGGCTCAGCGCGCAAAATATCAGCGCATAATGGTCATGGCCGGAATCCGCCCGGGCCATCATGTCCTCGAGATCGGTTGCGGATGGGGCGGTTTTGCGGAAATGGCGACCCGGGCAGGTGCTCATCTGCGTGGCATAACGCTCTCCCGGGAACAGCTCAAATACGGTATCGAACGCCTCGAAAGGCAGGGGCTCGCCGATTTCGGCAAACTCGTTTTCGAGGATTATCGCGACACAAAAGGTTCATTCGACCACGTCGCTTCGATCGAAATGATCGAGGCGGTTGGGGAGGAGCACTGGCCCGACTATTTCAAGACCGTCCACGACAGGCTCAAACCCGGCGGCACCGCTGCCATTCAGGCAATCACCATCGCCGAGCGCGATTTTGAAATCTACAAGGCCTATCCCGACTTCATCCAGCGCTACATTTTCCCCGGCGGTATGCTGCTCACCAAGACCGTGATGAAGGAAGCGGCGGCCAGGGTGGGGCTGGTGCTCGAGGCGACAGATTGCTTCCGGCTCGACTATGCCCAAACATTGCGCGCCTGGAGCAGGCGGTTCGTCGAACGCTGGGAAACGATTGCCAAGCTGGGTTATGACGAAGCCTTCAAGCGCAAATGGCTCTACTACCTTGCCTATTGCGAGGCTGGATTTACCGAAGGCACTATTGACGTCGGCATCTACCAGTATCGGCGGCCGTAATGGCACGGCGCGTCCGCATTTAACTTGACTGCGCAAATCATAAAATATAGCTAGGCCCAATCCCGCTGACTATCGCCGGAGCGATTGGCGCCAGTGACTGCTATTGCCGAACAAGCCCAGGCCGCACGCCGGCCCGGCGTCGCCGCAAACAATGCGCGGCGCCTGACCGGGCTCCTGATCTGCCTCGCGGTGCTGCTCCTGGCGGTGCTCGCCAGCATTGCCGTCGGCTCGCGCGACATTCCGCTTCCCACAGTCATCGATGCGCTCTTTGCCTATGACGATTCCAACGACCATGCCATCGTCCAGACCCTGCGCCTGCCACGTACGGTTCTCGGACTGCTGATTGGCGCAGCGCTGGGAATTTCGGGCGCGTTGATCCAGGCACTGACCCGTAACCCGCTCGCTGATCCGGGCATTCTGGGTGTCAATGCCGGCGCCAGCTTTTTCGTTTTGATTGCCGTGGGCTATTTCGGCATGACCTCGCTGCAATCTTACATCTGGTTCGCCTTTCTCGGCGCCATCGTCACCACGGTCGCGGTCTATGCCGTTGGCTCGTCGGGACGGAACGGGGCCACACCGGTGACGCTCACGCTGGCCGGCGTTGCCATCGGCGCGATCCTTGGCGGGGTTTCCACGGCGCTGACGCTTCTCAACCCCACGGCATTCGACCGCATGCGCTTCTGGGCTGCCGGCGCACTGAGCGGGGGGACGTATGAGGCGGTCTCCACGGTTGCGCCGTTCATAATTGTGGGTCTGCTGCTGGCCGCCGTGATGGCCCGTCCGCTCAATGCCGTGGCGCTGGGTGACGATCTGGCGAAATCACTCGGTGCCAACATCGTCAGGGTTCGCACGATCGTCGTGATCGCGGTTACCCTGCTTGCCGGTGGCGCGACGGCGGCGGCCGGCCCGATCGGGTTCGTGGGTCTGATGGTACCGCATGTGGCCCGCTGGATCGTCGGTCCCGATCAACGCTGGATCATGGCCTATACAGTGGTCCTGGCGCCCGTGCTGCTTCTGGTTTCCGATATTGTGGGCCGGATCGTCATGCGTCCCGGCGAAATCCAGGTCGCTATCGTGACGGCATTCATCGGCGCGCCGGTGCTGATCCTGCTGGCGCGCAGGCGCAAGGTGAGCGGGCTATGAGCGCCATCGATTTCGGCCGACCCACCAAGATATTGCGCCTGTTCGATGGCCGGGTCACCATGCGCCTCGATATGCGCGTCCTTGGGCTTGTCGGCATCATGCTCGTCATTGCCTTGGTCGTCACCTTGCTGGCGCTCTCCAGCGGCGAGTATCCCGTCGCTCTGCCTGATGTGATTGCAGCTCTGACCGGGCAGGCCGAGGGCCGGATACACATGGTCGTGGTCGAGTGGCGCCTGCCGCGATCGCTTCTGGCCGTTATCCTTGGCGCGGCGCTGGGCATGAGCGGTGCGGTGTTTCAGTCGCTCACCCGCAATCCGCTCGGCAGCCCCGACGTGATCGGCTTCAATTCGGGTGCCTATACCGGCGCGCTGATCGCCATCATCGTCTTTTCGGGCAATTACTATCAGATCGCCGGTGGCGCCTTGCTCGGAGGCGTTCTGACCGCCCTTGCGGTCTATGCCCTGGCCTGGCGGCGTGGCGTGCAGGGGTTCCGGCTCATCATCGTGGGCATCGGCATGAGCGCCATGCTGTCCTCGCTCAACACCTGGCTGATGTTGCGCGCCAAGCTTGAAGTGGCCATGGCCGCGGCCGTTTGGGGCGCGGGATCTCTCAACGGCCTCGGCCTGGACAAGCTGTGGCCCACGCTCGTGGTCCTCGGGGTGTTGATCCCGCTGGTGCTCATGCTGGGCCGGCCGATGAAACAGCTCGAAATGGGCGACGACGCGGCCCGCGCCCTCGGCATTCGGGCCGAGCCGGTGCGCCTCGCTCTGCTCGTGCTCGGCGTGGCGCTGACCGCGACCGCGACTGCCGTCGCCGGTCCCATCTCGTTCGTGGCGTTGGCCGCGCCGCAAATCGCGCGACGCGTCACCGGCGCTGCCGGGGTCGCCCTGCTGCCCTCGGCGGCCATGGGGGCGCTGCTTCTCGCACTTGCCGATTTTCTGGCGCAGCGTGCCTTTGCTCCCACCCAGCTTCCGGTGGGTGTGGTCACCGTTTCGATCGGTGGCCTCTATTTCGTCTGGCTCCTGATGCGGGAAGCAAGGCGGCAATGACAGGAGATGCCAGGATGAACAAGCATGTCGATCCCGCCGGACTGGGCGGCCTGTCACGTCTTTCCGCGGAAAAGGCGACCATCGGGTACGACAACCGGGTGATCTCGCGTGAGCTTTCGGTCCGGATTCCCGACAACGGCTTTACCGTAATCGTGGGTGCCAATGCCTGCGGAAAATCGACGCTCCTGAGGGCTCTTTCTCGCCTTATCCACCCCAGCCAGGGTCAGGTCATGCTCGACGGCAAGGCGATTTCGCACTACCCGGCAAAGGAAGTCGCCCGCCGCCTCGGCCTCCTGCCGCAAACCTCGATTGCCCCGGAAGGCATAACCGTCGCCGATCTCGTGGCCCGGGGCCGGTATCCGCACCAGAAATTCATCCGCCAGTGGTCGGTCGATGACGAAGCCGCCGTCGTCTCTGCCATGGAGGCGACAAAGATAACGCCGCTCTCGCATCGGCTGGTCGACGAGCTGTCCGGCGGCCAGCGCCAGCGTGTCTGGGTCGCCATGGTCCTGGCGCAACAGACGCCGATGCTGCTGCTCGACGAACCGACAACCTATCTCGATATCGCCCATCAGATCGAGCTTCTTGAATTGCTCAGCGTGCTCAACAGGCGCGAGGGACACACGGTGGTTGCCGTGTTGCACGACCTCAACCACGCCTGCCGCTATGCAAGTCACATCATCGCGATGCGGGACGGCCAGATTCTCGCCGAAGGCGCTCCGGCCGAGATCATCACCGCGGACCTGGTCGAACAGGTTTTCGGCCTGCCCTGCATCATCATCGAGGACCCGCTGGCCAAAACGCCAATGGTCATTCCCCGTGGTTCGATTCCTCACGCCGAGCCCAATCCGGTTAAAATATGAGGACATCATGAAACCGATCGCCTTCCTTGCGGCAACCGCCGCGCTTCTGCTTGCGCAGCCCGCGTTCACCCAGGATGCATTTCCGGTGACCCTCGAGCATTTCTATGGCGAGACGGTTATCGAAGCCGAGGCCGAGCGCATCGTCACCATCAGCTGGATGGCACAAGACACCGTGCTGGCCCTTGGCGAGGTGCCTGTCGCCATCCAGAGCCAGACCTGGGGTGGCGACGAAAACGGCTATCTTCCCTGGGTTAAGCAGGCCGTCGAGGACCTGGGGCAGGAGCTGCCTGCAACCCTGGACACGTCGAACGGTCTTCCGTTCGAGCAGATACTCGAACTCGAACCGGACCTCATCCTCGCACCTTACAGCGGCATCAGCGAGGACGACTACGATCGCCTGTCGGCCATAGCGCCAACGGTGGCCTACAAGGAGGCGCCCTGGACCGGTAGCTGGCAATATGTAGTCGAAACGGTCGGCGCAGCGATGGGGCGCAGCGAGGAGGCCGCAGGTTTGATCGCACAAACGCACGATCGCATCGCTCGGTATGCAGCGGACAATCCCCAGTTTGCCGGCCGCACCTTTGCCTTTGGAGGCGGTTCGGACGCGGGCAATGTCGGACTTTATATTCCGTCAGATCCACGCGTGCATCTTATGGAAGATCTTGGGCTGGTGCCGGCTGAAGCGCTAAACGAGTTGGCGACCGACAATTACGTCCAGCAGGTCAGCTTCGAGCAGCTCGACAGCGTCGACGCCGAAGTCTTCATCGCCTGGTACTCCAGCCAGGACGATCTCGATACCATAATGGCAAACCCGCTTTTTGCCCGCTGGAGACCCATTGCCGAGGGCAATTTCGTGCCGCTGATCGATCGGGCTTTCGTCATGGCTCTCTCGGCTCCTTCGCCGTTGTCGATCCCGTGGATGATGGACCGGTTCGTGCCGATGCTCGCAGAGACCCTCGAACAATAAATCAAGCCAAGGGAACGCTTTGATGAAACGCCTGACATTCATATCCGTAGCTGCCATCCTGTTGGCCGCAAGCGCGTCAGCGGCTCACGCTCAGGAATGGAGCTTCACCGATGGCGCGGGAAACACGATCACCCTCGATAGTCCGCCCGAACGGATCGTTGCGTTCTCGTCTTCAGCGGCCGGCCTCATGCAATTCGGTATCGAGCCGGTCGGGATTTTTACCGATGAGAGTACGTCCGAAAAAAGCTATGCCGAATTCGACCTTTCGGGCATAGAAGTGGTCCGCACGGCTTACAATGAGCTGCAGGCCGAAAGCCTGCTGGCCTTCGACCCGGATCTCATCGTCACCGAGTACTGGCCGCGCACCGGTGACTACAGTGGCGGTGACGCGATGCGCCCCGACGGCCAGTTCGCCGACATCGCTCCCATTGTGGGCGTTCTGCAGGGCGATTCCGTTCTGGGGCTGATCGAAGACTATGGCGCGCTCGCCGACGCCCTCGGCGCTGATCTCGATGCTCCGGAAATCCAGGAGCAGCGTAACGCTTTCGAGGAAGCGCGCGCTGCGCTCACCGAGGCGGCCGAAGCCAAGCCGGGTTTGACTGTAATGGCCGCCTGGGCCGATGCCGACAGCCTCTATGTCGCTACCCCTGCCGGAGCCGCGGAACTGAATGACTTCGCCTCCTGGGGGCTCGACATGGTCGAACCGGATGTGCCCGAAGGTGAGTATTGGGGGATCCTGAGCTGGGAAAACGCGGACACTTACCCCGCCGACGTGTTGTTGCTCGACGACCGGTTCGGCACGGCGACGCGGGAAGCTGTTGAAGCTCAGCCGTTGTCCAGCCTGATCCCTGCAGTCGCCGCGGGCCAGGTGGGCGATTGGCCGGCCTGGTGGATCAGGACATACAGTGCCTATACAACCGAGCTCGAAAAGCTCACGGCCCTCGTCGAAGACGCCGAAGTCGCAGGCAATTGAGATTGGGGGAAGGGCGGCCCCGAGCCGCCCTTTTCACTTTCTGGGCTGGGCAATCAATCGCGACATCAGGGCGAAGAACACCGGATAGGGCAAGAGCCGGATCGCCTTGAGGATCAGCACGAACCGAAGCGGGAAAGCGATCTCGAACTTTTTCGAGTTCAGCAGGCCATCGACAATTCTCTTGCCCGCATCCTCGGCCTCCATGAGAAACGGCATGGGGAAATCGTTCTTGGCGGTCAGGTCCGTCTTGACGAATCCGGGGCAGATAACCCGCACCGCTATGTTGTCGGGGGCAAGTTCGGTCCGCATGGTTTCGGCAAGCGCGATCATTGCCGATTTGCCCGATGAATAGGCCGCCGAGCGCGGCAGGCCGAAATACCCCGCCACTGAAGCGACCAGCGCAATTTCCCCGAACCCCTGATTGCGCATCTGTTCGATCACCGGTTCGATCACCCGCATGGCGCCGAGCAGGTTGGTGTCTATGATTTTCGCAAAGCTTGCATAGTCGTAGCGGCCCGGTTTGGTGACCTCCCAGGCGGCAACAGAGAAGACGACGAGATCGATCTTGCCCAGATCTTGAGCGATACGGGCAACGGTCGCGTTGACCGCATCGAAGTCGGTGACATCGAGAGGGTAGGGACGGGCTCCATGGCTCACGGCCAGAGCATTGAGAGGCTGTTCGCGCCGCCCCGAAATGGCCACGGTCCAGCCACGCTGCGAAAGCTGTTTGACTGTCTCGGCGCCGATTCCCGAACCGCCGCCGAGCACCCATGCAACCTTTGCCATCTGCTACCTCTTTTCGCGCGCTATGAACGTCAATACGAAACGGGTGCGTTCTGGATCAGGTTGCGTGGTTATTTCGACAGCGCGTCGAGCACCCGCACCCAGGAGCGGATGCCCTTATGGTAGCTTTCGAGATTGTACTTCTCGTTGGGCGAATGGATCCGATCATCGGTCTGGGCGTAGCCGATCAGAAGCGAATCCATGCCCAGTTTGCGCTTGAAATCGCCCACGATCGGTATGGAGCCGCCCGAACCCGCAATTGCTGCCTCGCGGCCCCACTCGTCCGTCAGCGCCCCCAGCGCCTTTTGCAGCATGGCGCCGTCCGATGGGACCACCGACGCCGGGCTCGCGCCATGCTCATGGAAGGTCACGGTGCAATCGGCGGGCACCCGCGCTTCAACATGAGCGCGGAACGCCTTGCGGATCTTGTGTGGATCCTGGTTGCCGACCAGCCGGAAGGATATCTTGGCTCCCGCCTTGGCCGGGATCACCGTCTTGAACCCGTCGCCGGTATAGCCGCCCCACATGCCGTTGATCTCGCAGGTCGGGCGCGATGTGATCTGCTCGAGCACCGAGCGGTCCTTTTCGCCAGCGGGTTCCGACAGCCCGACTGCGCCCAGATAGCCCTTTTCGTCGAATGGCAGCCGCTTCCATTGCTCGGCGACTTCAGCGGGCAGTTCGGGCACGTCGTCATAAAAACCCTCGACGGCAACCGAGCCGTCGGGATTGCGCAGCGAGGCGATGATCTCGGCGAGAACCTGATTGGGGTTGCGCGCGGCGTTGCCATACATGCCCGAATGCAAGTCGCGGCTCGCGGCCTGGATTTCGACGTTGTCGGCCATCAGTCCACGCAACATGGTGATGATCGAGGGCGTTTCCTCGTCCCACATGTCCGTATCGCAGACCAGCGCGATATCGGCCTTGAGTTCGTCGGCGTTCTCCTTGAGAAAACCATCCAGTGATGGCGATCCGGACTCTTCCTCACCCTCGAGCAGCACCGTGACGCCGACGGGAAGTGAGCCGCGCACGGCCTTATAGGCCCGGCAGGCCTCGATGAAGGTCATCAACTGGCCCTTGTCGTCGGACGCGCCGCGCGCAAGGATGACCTTTCGCCCGTTCTCCTCGCCAATTTTCGGTTCGAAGGGCTCGCTGGTCCAAAGCTCGATCGGATCGACCGGCTGGACGTCATAATGGCCGTAGAAAAGGACATTCGGTCCCGCAATGCTGCGCTGATGGCCTACCACCATCGGATGGCCGGGGGTAGGGCGCACCGCAGAATCGAAATCGAGACCTTGCAGTTCATTGGTCAGCCATTCGGCTGCCTTGTGACATTCCCCGGCATAGGCCGGATCGGTGGAAATCGAAGCAATCCGCAAAAGCGTGAACAGCCGCTCCAGGCTCTGGTCGATATTGGCATCGACATGGGAGAGCACGGCATCGAGCGGAGCATTGGCGTCAGTCATTGCGGAAATATCCGTTATTGGTTTGGAAGTGAGACGACCTTACCAGCCGGCTCGGGCCAGTAAAGAAATTTTGCCGACCGTATGGATCGATATTTCAAAAGGAGGATTGGCGCGCTTGAGAAGTGCCACTTCGAACGCGCCTGCGAGCGAAGAGCGAGCCGGCCGGGCAGGCCGCCCTAGCGGAGCGTCGAACGAAGTGAGGCTGGCGTGAGCGAAATGATGGCGCGCCCTACGGGACTCGAACCCGTGTTACCGCCGTGAGAGGGCGGCGTCCTGACCGCTAGACGAAGGGCGCCTAGAGAACCGAAATATCTCCGCGATGAAGGGGATGCGGAAGGATTTCGGGACCGTTTGTCGCCAGCATAGATAGCGTCGTGCATCAACCGATGCAATGGAAAACGGCCAAATCTTCTCAAGGAAAAGATTGGCGCGCCCTACGGGACTCGAACCCGTGTTTCCGCCGTGAAAGGGCGGCGTCCTAGACCGCTAGACGAAGGGCGCGGCGGGCGTCTGCGGATCACCGCGTCGGCCAGTGAGCGGGTGTATAGGGGGGGCTTTGCGATTGCGCAATACCCAAATTCGATTTTATTTCAATTTCAACAGCCACTGAATGTAACCGGGCCGCGATAGCCGCGTGGACGGTCGCGCACATCCACATGCACGAAGTTCTGCCCGGGGTAGCAACCCAGACCGCCGACCAGCCCGTTGTTGCGCGCATAAGCGATGACGCGCGATTTGGCGATGCCGGGAATGTAGAAGTCGGCGGCCATGCATTTGGTGTGGAACGAGGATTCCGCACCGCCGACCGAGGCGTTGTGCCAAGGGGTGCGATAGCCCGAATTCATAACGACCTTTTTGCCGAAATGGCCCTCGATATCCCAGATCAAAAGCCGCAATTTGGGCGAGAGACAGAAGGCGTTGACGTTGGAATGGGAAACATAGGTCCCCCAGTCGGACCGCAGGCCGTTATATCCCGCACCGCTGCCCGAGGCGAACATGGCCATCGGAGCGCAGGCGCCGAGCAGGCATACCATGACGATCAGGCTGGACAATATACGCATTAGAACCACTTCCGTGTCGGGGTGAAACAGTCCCAGGCCACGGACACAAAAATACCGGCGGTTGCCTAACCGCCGGTCAATCAGCGTGGTTAATTTCCCGTTACGCGTTTACCACGTGCCGGTGTTGGGCATCGAGGCCCAGGGCTCCTGCGCTTCGAGATTGCCGTCCTGAAGCAGTTCGACCGAGATCCCGTCGGGCGATTTGACGAAGGCCATGTGGCCGTCGCGCGGCGGCCGATGGATTGTATAGCCCATGTCCTGCAAATGCTGGCAGAGGGCATAAATGTTCTCCACCCGATAGGCCAGATGCCCGAAATTGCGGCCGCCTGTATAGTCTTCGGGGTCCCAGTTGTAGGTCAGCTCGACCTTGGCGTTTTCGTCACCGGGGGCGTGCAGGAAGACAAGTGTGAAACGCCCTTTTTCATTTTCGATGCGATGCGACTCAACAAGGCCCAGCCCTTCGCCATAAAAGCGAAGGCTCTCCTCGATGCTGGAAACGCGCACCATTGTGTGAAGATATTTCAAAGCAAGGCTCCGGCTCTTTTGTGTTCGCGCCCCAACGCAGTGGACGCAGGGCAGACGCGAGGCTAACAGAACCCGGCACCGATGGCCAAGCCAGGCTTTGTCCGGCGGTTTGGTTAATTGCTGTCAACAAATTTATGAATGGTTCTTAACTTTTGCTTCTGAATCGGCCAAACTGCACGGCATTGTTCAAGAGTACCTGCAGCTTTGCAGGAACGTGTGTGGAAGGCGTTGCGCATGGGGGCGAAGGACATTTCCGGCACCGGACCAGGCTCCAAGAGGGTGGGCCAGGACGATACCCGTTCGGAGGGATCCGAACAGGATTTCCAGAATCCGGCGGCAGACTTCGATGTGATCGAGGTCGTCGGCACGATCAAATGGTTCGACGCGGGCAAGGGGTTTGGCTTTATCGTGCCCGACACCGGTGGAGCCGATGTGTTGTTGCACGTCACCTGCCTGCGGCGCGACGGTTATCAGACGGCCTATGAGGGTGCCCGCATCGTGGTCGAGGCGCTCAACCGCCCCGGGGGACTCCAGGCGTTCCGCATTGTTTCGATGGACGAATCGACAGCGCGCCATCCCGCGCAGATGCCCGCCGCCCGCACGCATGTGCATGTGGAGCCGACATCAAAGCTCGAACGTCTCGAAGTCAAATGGTTCAACAGGGTGCGCGGCTTCGGCTTTCTCTCGGCAGGCGAGGGGCATCCCGACATTTTCATTCATATGGAAACCCTGCGTCAGTTCGGACTGACTGAACTGCGTCCCGGCCAGTTTGTGCTGGCCCGCTACGGCGACGGTCCCAAAGGCCTTATGGTTGCCGAAATTCGCCCCGATGGTTGGGGCGACGCTCCGTCTTCCCACTGAGGGGCGGCTTGTTTTCAGCAGGTTCCAAGGTTTTCATGCGCGCTATCGGAAATCTCGTTTTGTCGGCGCTGATGCTGCTCGCCGCCCTCGCTCCGGCTCTTGCGCAGGACGGTGAGGATGTCGCGGTGATCAATTCGGGCGATCAGAGCTTTACGTTCACAGTGGAGATCGCAGATACGCCCGAGGAAACCGCGCGTGGACTGATGTTCCGCGAGGAGTTGGCACCCGATGCCGGCATGCTGTTCGATTTTGTCGAGGAGCGGCCCGCCAGTTTCTGGATGCAGAACACCCTCATCTCGCTCGATATGCTGTTTATCAAGGCGGATGGCGAGATCGTGCGCATCCATGAAAACGCCGTCCCCATGGACACAACCCCGATCCCATCGGGCGAGCCGATCCGCTTCGTTCTGGAAATTCCCGGCGGACGGTCCGCCGAACTGGGCCTCGAAGCGGGAGCGCGGCTCGAGCACCCCCGGGTCCAGGCGGAAGTCCAGCCGCAATAGGCTTGTGCCCGCTCTTCGATCAGCGAACGACCAGAACGGGAATCGTGCTTGCCGTCAGCACCTCAGTCGTCTGACTGCCCAGCAGCATCTTGCGGAACCCGCGGCGTCCGTGGGAGGCCATGACGATCAGGTCTGCACCGATTTCCTGTGATGCCTCGATTATGGCGTCGGCCGGATAGCGGTTGGCGATGTGCCGCGTTTTGCATTCGACCCCGCTTTCGGATGCGAAACGGGCCGCCTCTTCGAGGATGTCTTTCACCGCGGCATGCATCGCTTCGTCATATTCGGCAATTGTCGCCGGTCCGGCCACGGCCAGCGCGCCCGATGCCCACATATCGGTAACAGTTATGACGGTCACCCTGGTGCCCAGTTGCTTGGCCAGTTTAAGGCCCTGATCCAACCCCTTGGTGGACAGTTCCGAGCCATCGGTTGCGATGAGAATGTGTTTGTACATGGCGCGTCTCCTTTGGTTGAAACAACGCTAACCCACCGCGATCCGTTGCGACTTGATGTGGGTCAACCGCTGATACGCGCGAGACGGCACAGTTGTTCGTCTCATGGATCCGCATAAATCCGCAAGCCGCCGCTACGGCTTGGTGGAAAGTTTGCCCAGCCGAATGTAGTCCTGAACCACCGAATGCAGAATCTTGATAAAGATCTCAACCGATGGGCTGGTGGGGGCGGGGCCTCTGCAAGTCAGGCCGACGGGCCCCATCGTGTCGCTGGTATCGACCGGTAGCAGGCTGAATCGCCCGGCCTCTACGGCTTTGGAGACAACCCCGTCGGAAATCACCCAGACGGCATCCGACTCTTCGGTAAAGGCCTTCCCGAAGGATGCCGAAACCGATTCGATGGCATGGGGAAGTTCGGCCATCCCATGGGCCAGCAGGAAATCATCGACATAAGGGCGAATGACCGACCCCTCCGGCGGCATCAGGATCGGATAGTCGCGGATTGCCGTGAAGGTGAAGCGGTCGGCCTGGATCAACGGGTGGTTGGTGCGCACCACGAACCGCACCTGCTCGGAATAGAGGTATTCGAACCTCAGTCCCATCATCTGGTTTGCGGGCGAAAGTCGGCCGATCACGATGTCCAGATCGGCGTTCCGCAATTGATCGACAAGCGGTTTGGTTTCCCCGGTGACGATCTTGATGGAGCTTCCGGTCCTTTCGGCAAGGAATTTGGTCAGGGCGAGTGGAATTATTCGCGATGCGACAGTGGGCAGGGCGCCAATCTTGAGCGGGGGGGCCGCGTCGGTTCGGGCAAGGCTGTCGATGCCCAACTGAATGGCCGCCACCGACGCGCCGGCATGCTTGAGAAAAACCTCGCCATATCTTGTGATCCGAACCCCGCGTCCCTCTCGGTCGAAGAGTTTCTTGCCCACGATGTCTTCGAGCTCACGAATGGTCTTGGTAACGGCGGGCTGGGTAACGCCAAGAACGTCCGCCGCCTTTACAATGGACCCTTGCCGGGAGACTTCGATCAACGTTCTCAGATGACGAAATCTTATGCGAATATTTTCCATCGCTTGTATTCCGAATTCCTACGCCGGGATGTCCCGGCCCGAACCGTCACAAGGTCCTTGATTGATCAGGGCCAGCGGCGGCTCGCCTGGGAGTGTTGCTGGAAAAATCATCGAAGGGTGCGCGGCGAGCGTTCCCCGGTAATGGGACTCGTCGCAGTGCTCGAAGCCGCAGCAAAATTCAGTCGATGCTCGACGCGTCCCTTTACGCCCGCGTCGAATGCCAGCACGTGTCCGGCGAGTGGCTCTCGCTCCCGTTGCCCGGGGGGCACCGGTTCAAGAGCACTGGTTATGAACAGGCGATCAAGGCCCGGTCCACCGAATGCCAGGCACGTAGGATGGCTGACTGGAAGCTCGATCGATTGCAAGATTTCCCCGTCGGGGGCGTATTGGCAGATGCGGCTGCCGGCGTATACGGCGTTCCAGAGGTTGCCCTGGGCATCGATGCAGCTACCGTCAGGTCGCGCGGGGGGCGTTGTCGTCGCGAAAATTTGCCGATTGGAAATCTTGCCTGACGCCGCGTGGTCACATCTCCAGATGGCATGCGCCCGGGTATCGGCGAAATACATGCGGGCGCGTGACTGATCAAAGGCAAGGCCATTGGGGATTGAAAGCCCATCAATCTCGGTAAACACCGCCCCTTCGGGCGATATTCGATAGAGCTTGCCGCGGGGGGCATAATCGGCTTCACGAAGCGTGCCGACCCAGAAATTGCCATATGGATCGGCGCGGCCATCATTTTTGCGGTTTTCCGGACGGCCAGGCTCCGGATCTACGAAAAAATCCTGTTTCCCCGTTTCGGGATCATAGAGATAGAGCCCGTCATCACAGGCGAGAACCAGGTTCCCATCCTCGCAAAGGGCGATCGATCCCAGACGCCGCGCCTTTACAGGATGGCAATGGCGCTGACCAGAATCGGGGTCGTAGCTCCAAAGCCGGCCCTGCAGGATATCGACCCACCAAAGACGCTCGGTGCGTTCGCACCAAAGCGGGCACTCACCGAGCCGGCTCGGCTCGAACGATATCTGCTCAAATTCCATTGGCGGGTGCTTCCACATTGGCATGACCGCCGAGGAACAATTGGCCGACCCGCGGGTCGGAGAGCAATTTGGCGGCAGGCTCATGCATGCGGGTCCGCCCCAGTTCCAGGACAAGGCCATAGTCCGACATGGCCAGGGCAGCCTTGGCATTCTGCTCGACCATGAGGACTGTCACACCCTGGTCGCGCAGCTTTGTCAGTGTGCGAAAGACTTCCTGAACGAGATTCGGGGAGAGGCCGATCGAGGGCTCGTCTATGAGGATCAGCTTGGGGTCGAGAAGCAAAGCGCGAGCGATCTCGAGTTGCTTTTGCTGCCCCCCCGACAGTTCAATCGCTTTCTGGTTCCGCCGTTCGCGCAAGGTGGGGAACTGGTCCATGACCTGTTCCATGCGGTCCCTGACCTTTTGTTGGTCGGGCGAGGTGATGCCACCGAGTTCGAGATTATGATAGACAGACAGTTGCGGAACGACATTTCGGCCCTGCGGCACATAGGTCACACCGCGCGCGATCATTTCGGCCGGCGTGCGCCGCGTCACATCCTCTCCGTCGAGTATGACATTTCCCGATTGAATGGAGAGCAATCCGAAAATGGCCTTGAACGCCGTCGATTTGCCGGCGCCATTGGGCCCGATAATCGTGGTGATCGATGCGGGCGGAATCTTGAAGGACGTCCCGTTCAGGATCGTGATCTTGCCGTAGCCGCCGTAGATATCCTTGAGTTCAAGCATGGTCACGCTCCCAAATAGGCATCGATGACCACCTGATTGTTCCGGATGTCGTCCGGTGTGCCTTCAGCGATCACGGCGCCCTCCGCGAGCACGATGATCCGGGAGCAGAGCGACATGACGAATTCCATGTTGTGTTCGATCACGACAAAGGTCGTGCCATGTTCCAAATTGTAAGCTCGGAGGCGTTCCTTGAGATCAGACAGCATTGTGAGGTTGACGCCGCCCGCGGGCTCATCGAGCAGAACCAGTCCGGGTCCGGCCATGAAGGCCATCGCGGCGTCAAGAAGCTTCTGTTGCCCGTAGGAGAGGGAGCCGGCCAATTCGTCGCGCAGATGACCAAGGCGGAAAAATTCAATCATGTTGTCGGCGGCTTCGGTCAAGCCGGCATCGGGCTTGCCGAACAGTCGGGACAGCATGGTGCCATGATGTTCCTGTCCGGCCAGAATGATGTTGTCCAGCACGGTCATCTGCGGAAAGACCGATAGCTGCTGAAAGGTTCTGCCCACACCCTGTCTGTTGAGATCGCAGGCGCGCTTTCCGGAAACGGAATTGCCGTTGATATGCACAGTGCCGTGATCGGGCAGCAATTGGCCCAGAACGCAGTTGAAAAGGGTCGACTTGCCCGAGCCGTTTGGCCCGATCAAACCGAGGATTTCACCTGGCTGGACGTCGAAGCTGACGTCATTGACAGCCCGGATGGCACCGAAGGCCTTTGAAATGTTGCGAACCGAAAGGATTGGAGCACTCATTTGAGCTGGCCCTCCTCAGGGAGTGCGGCGTCGATGGGACGCTGCCTTCGGATTTTTCCCGCCAGGCGCGTGCCGATGCCCATGAGACCATTGGGAACGAAGGCGAGCATTGCGATGACAAGGCCCGAATAGATGATCAGGTAGTAGCCCTCGGTGAAGCGCAGAAATTCGGGCAGGAGGATCACAACCGCCGCCCCCACGAACGGGCCGAAAAAGAACCCCGATCCGCCAACAACGACCATCAGCAGGATACGCAGCGAATGGGCGAGCCCGAATGAACCCGGCTCGATGAACTGAACGAGAGGGGTAACGAGCGCTCCCGCCAGCCCGGCATAGGTCGAGCCGATGGCAAAGGCCAGAAGTGTGATGCGGCGTGTATCGACGCCCAGGCTTTCGGCACGGACGGGATTTTCGCGAAGTGCCTTGAAGGCCCGGCCCCAGGGCGACCGGACAATGCCCCACATTACAAGGGAAGCAAGCACGGTAATGCCCAGGGCAAAATAATAGAAATGGATCTGCTTCATCGTCTGGAACAGTCCGAAATCCGGACGCGGCATGCCCACCAGGCCGTAGGATCCTCCCGTGAGCCAGTCTTCGTTGCGGAGCACGAGAAACACGAGGGTATTGAATGCCAGGGTTACGAAGGCCAGAAAATGTCCCTTTACCCGCAGGGCGGGGTAGCCGAGGACGAGCCCGACCAGAAAGCACAGCGCCATCCCGACCGGTGCGGCAACGATCCAATGGACGCCGGAGAGAGTCAGGAGGGCCGTGGTGTAGGCGCCGATGGCCATGAATGAGGCCTGGGCCAGGGAAATCTGACCGGCATAACCGAGTGTGAGATTAAGGCCCATGGCGGCTATCGAAAAGATGAGCCACGAGGTGAGCACGTAAACCATGTAATTGCCCTGGCCGATGGGCGTCAAAGCAGCGAGGACCAACAGACCGAGGATTATGAATGGACGGCGCAGCTTCTCCATCAGACGGCCCTCCCTTCCGGCGTTCCCATTATTCCCTGCGGGCGGATGAGAATGATGCCGATCAGCAGGACAAGCGGCAGGGCGGCGCGGTATTCCGCAGTCACATAGGTGGCGGTCAGATTATCGAGCACACCGATCAAAAGCCCGCCAACAAGTGCCCCACGGATCTGATTGAAGCCACCCACGATCGCCGCGATGAAGGCTATCAATCCCAGGACTTCGCCATTGGAAAATTTCGCGAGATAGACGGGCGTAATCAGGAACGATGCCACGGCGGCAAGCGCCGCGTTGATGAGGAAGGCATAAAGGATCATGCGCTTGACGTTGACGCCCAGGATCTCAGCAACGGCCGGGTTTTGCGCGGCGGCCTGCATGCATCGGCCGGTCCGCGTGCGATTGAGAAACAGCGTCAGGAGCACGACAATACCCAGCGCGATGGCGAGGTTGATAATGTCCTGAAGCGAAACGACGGCGCCCAGAATATGGATGGGATCGGTTGGGAAAAGCGGGGGGAACGGCTGGGCCTCGGCCCCGTAAAACTCCTTGACGCTCTCCTTGAGGAATATGCCCAGGGCCATCGTGGCGATTATGAGCGATATGCCCCCCGAGGGCAGGATAGGTTCAACGACAAGCTTCTTGAACACATATCCGAGCAGGACAATGGACACCAAAAGAGCGAATACGATCGCGATCCAAAGGGGCATTCCAAGAAAATTCATGCCCACCAGCACCAGAAATGCAGGCACCATTACGAACTCGCCCTGAGCGAAATTCACGGTCTGGGCCGATTGCCAGATGAGTGTAAATCCGATGGCGACAAGAGCGTATATCGATCCGGTCGCCAGGCCGGAGAGCATTATCTGCAGGAATTGAGACATGGTGCTTATCTGCTTTTAAAGTGTCGCGGCGGCACATCGCCGCCGCGATGAGACGATGGTGATCAGTTGGCGGGAAGACGCTCGATAACCACGGGGCTGCCATCCTGCACTTCGACCATGAAGCTCGGGCGGGACACCTCACCGGTTTCATCCCAGCAGATGTCGAGCAGAATGTTGGGATATTGGTCGGCCGGCAGGCAGAGCCCGTGCATGGTCTCGACGAACGCTTCCTGATCGAACTCGCCAACCATCTCGGTTACATATTTCGTGGCCCAGGCGGCGATGTAACCCTTGATCGCATCCTGTATGGGCTCGCGGCCGTAACGTTCGTTGAATTTCTCGCCGAATGCAGCGATTTCGGGCGCGGCTGTCGTCAGGCCCACGTGAGCGATGGCGCCATTGGCGGCATCGCCTGCAAGTTCTATGACCTTCTGATCATTGAGCGTGACCTCGCCCACAAGCGGAACCGAAATTCCCTGTTTGCGTGCCTCGATCAGAAAGCGAGCCGATTCCTCCTGATTCATGTAAACGAAGATGGCTTCGGCCCCTGAGTCTCGGAGTTGAGACACATCGGACGCGAAATCGGCCTGACCCTGTTCCGATGAGATATCGGCAACGACCTCGATCCCGACATTCTCCATTTCCTGAATGAAGACGTCGTGCCCGCCCTTGCCGAATTCGTTGTTGGTCCAGGCAACCCCAACCTTTTCAACGCCGAGCGTATCGGTGAAATATGGAGTAAGGCCCGGAACACCCTTCTGGGCACCCATCGATGTGCGGAAAATATACGGATTGCCCTGCTGGACGATGGGCGGCGCTTCCGAACCCACAAATTGCGGTACACCGTTCTGCATTGCGACAAGCATGTTGACGATGGTCGAACCGGAATAGATCGTTCCCCAGATCGCAAACGCACCCTCGTCGATGGCCTTCTGAACCAGAGCGCGCGACACCTGAGGATCGGTCTGCGTATCGTATTCGGTTATCTCGACCATTCGGCCGAGAATCCCGCCTTCGGCGTTGATCTCCTCGACCGCCAGGCGCGCGCCATCGCGCCAATTCGTTCCCGAGGGCGCGCCGGCCCCGGAAAGCTCGGCAACCACACCGATTCTTACGGCTTCCTGAGCGTATGTTGCTCCGGCTAGGGCCAGCATCGCAACCGATGTAGCCAATAGTTTTACGATATTCATTTTATCCTCCGCTTGCTGTGAAAGGGGGTGTCGTCTCCCAAGACGCCGCCCAGAAAAAAACCTGAAACGCATTACCTGGAGTTCACTGCGCAAGGCGTCGCTGGGCTACGCCTTGCCTCGATCGAGCGTGGGTGCCGCCTCCGTGAGAGAGGTTGCGTAACGGCACACGGTGTCACCCACCAAGACACGTCTTGCCTCGATCTCGATGTCGCTGAGCATGTCGTGCCCGAACAGCGCCTTGATCGAATGGGCATTTGAAATCGTGTGGAAGCTGATCCCGACGACGATCAGATACACATCCATCAATCTAAGGTCGCTCCGTATGGAGCCGTCTTTCTGACCCTCGGAAAGTATGTTTCTCAAGGGCTCGAGGTTGCTCGGGTAACCAGCTATTTCTTCGCGAAGCTCTCCCAATATTTCACCGCGATTTATGTTCTCGTAGAGAGACAACCTCACGAGGTTAGGGTGGCGCAGATGGGTATCAAATGTGCTTTCAGCGTATTTCCGGAGCGCTTCCATCGGAGAAAGCCCGTTGACGTTCTCGAAGGCACCGGCGCGGCGCAGGGACGCATATGCCCCTTTGATTACAGCCTTGTAGAGGCCGCGCTTGTTCTCGAAATAGTAGTAGATCATCCGCTTGCTGGTGCTCGTGCGCCGGGCGATCTCGTCGATATTGGCGCCCTCAAACCCCAGGCTCGCAAACTCTTCCTCCGCGACTTTGAGGATGTCTGCCTGTGTTGCCGCGGAAATTGTCTGCGCGTCAGCATCTGGCTGATGCTTCCTTCGACCACGCCCCCGCCTGGGTGTGATGCTCGTGGTTTCTGCGCTCGATCCTCCCGGTTTTTTCATTCTGATGAATCGCCTGGGCACGACGGAGCGATTGCAGCTTTTGGCTGCCTGCCGCCCGTTCGACGCCCTCCTCCTGCCTTGTTGGTCTATTTATGTACTTTCAAGTACATAAATGTATCCCTCACTTTTGCAGGTCTGTCAACATGGCGTTTGGCGGGGTGAAATTGCGTCTTTTGCGGGGGAGGGCGGCATGGCCGCCCTCCACCTCAAGGCCGGCGATCGGTCCTATTCCTGACAGAACGGGGCCTTGCCCATCACGCCATCGACGCCACCCAGGACGTGCAACAGGAAGTTGTCGTCTTCGAGTATCTCATGGCTGTGACCGAGCGTAGTGGTCCAGGCGCGGCCACCGTCATAGTAGTGGCACCAGGTCACCGGATGGCCTTCCCCCATGCCGGGATGGGTGCTCGACTGGCTTTCCATGGTGTCTTCGTTGACCGAAACGAGAACGCGGATGTCGGAAAGCCGACGAGGATCAGGATACACATTGTACCATTCTTCCTCGATGAACCGCGTTCCGGTTTCCAGATGCGCAACCGACGGATCGGTTTCCGAATGCACGACAATTTCGGCCTCTTGGCGCGGGCCGTGGTTGAACAACTGGCCACCGACCAGGCCCTCGAACCAGGTCCAGCTGTAGCTGGTGCCCATGACGTTGTGAACGCCCACGAATCCGCCGCCGCCCCGCACGTAAAGCATGAGCTGGTGCTTGCCCAGGTCGGTCAGCGTCTCGCGTGTGGTCGAAAAGAAGACCACCGCGTCATTGCCGCGTATATTGCGGGCATTCTCGAAAAATTCGGGATCGTTCGATGAAGTGACTTCATAGCCCTGGGCCTCGAACAGTTCGGTCAGGGCTGCCACACCGGCAAGCTGGTTGTCATGAGCGGCCAGGCCCGGCGCGGCATAGTGATAGATCAGGACCTTGTAAGGCTCGCCGTTCTCATGAGAGATGCCGGTCCAGTCGTTATAGCAGCTGTCATCGATACTGCCGCACACACCATATTTCTCGAAAGTGGTGTAGCTCTCGGGCATTTGGGCCTGCGCAGATCCCACCAATGCCGACAGGGCCAGTCCCGCCGGAACAATCAGTTTCAAGACGTTCATATTTTCCTCCATTCAGGATGGGGATCAGGTCCCCGGTTTGTCCCCGGCCGGAAGCCGGGGCACATTTCGATATCTGCCGTCAGGCATCGCCTCCGTCAGATGGTCAGAATTCCTTTTCGGCCGAGAAGCCCACAATGAGATCGCCGTTCGACCACCCTTCGAGCGAAGCTGATGTTTCAAAGCCGCCACCTGGCTCGTAGGTGATTTCAGTACCGCCGCCGAACAGGGTGGTGGTGGTCGCGGCGACGTATTCCAGCCCTGCCCATGTCTCGAGTTCGAGTGTTTCGGTCAGCTCGGTCGTGAGAGTCAGCGTGCCTTCGATGTCGGCGTGGGTGGTCACGTCCTCGAAGGCGAGTTCGAGCTCCGCCTCCATGTCGGCATTAAGCTCGTAAGCCACGTCGACATTGATTCCGAGATCGGCGAAGTCGAGCGTTATGAACTCGATTTCGAAATCGATCGGTCCCTTCTCAAAGCCGATCCCGAAGGCGTGCTCAAACACATTTGTCGGCCAGTCATAGGCAAAGCCGTAAGCCGATTTGAGCAAGAGGTCGTCCAGTTCGACGCCGACCGAGGATACAAATTCCAGCTCATCATTCTCAGCGACAAAGGCTGCGAAGAACTCGGTGGTATCGTATTCGATGAGCAGGTCGGCATAGAGCGCCCACTCGGCTGCCGCTCCGAGATCGATTATGTCGTAGATATTGTAAACGAGGCCGCCCGCTGTAGCCTCGATAGAGTCGCCCTCGTATTCGATGAAGCCCGCAAGCGTGCCATCGTCTTCGAGGTCTTCCAGCGCAATGCCGGCAACCAGCCCTTCGGCAATCAGCGACTCGAGCTGGATCACGTGACCACCCGGTCGTGAAACGGACAGATTGGAAAGTATATACTGATCGCGTCCGACCTGCGGCATCATGGTTGGCGCCAGCCCGGCAGTGAGGACCGTCGTGTCCCCGATCGTGACATAGGCCTCATCGACGATGATCGGACCGCCGACCACGGCCGGGTCTTCCGGAGTGAACACCAGGACGGCCGATGCTGCGCCGATATCGCTTTGGGTAATGGCTTCGAACTGAAGCTCCCAATCGACTTCCGAGCTCGGCGTGCCAACCCCTGTCGCGCCATCGATCTCGTATTCGAATGCGTATTCGACAATGCCCGAAATCGACAGGCAGGTGTCATCGGACGACAGCGTCAACCCCGATACGCCCAAGACGTTGCAGGTGTCCAGCGCGACGGTCTGGGCCGTAACGTCACTGGCAAAGGCCGACGTTGCGATGGCCAGTGCCGTCAGGCTCGTCGTGACGGTAAGTGCAAGTTTCATTGTTTGTCCTCCAGCCCATTTTCATGGGCCCCCTCTATGGAGCGCGTAGTGGCGACGCATCGGACAAAGCTCCGCTCCCCCGCCCATTTCACGGCAGGACAAGCATTGCATCCGACACAGATCCGCCCTCCGGTTCAGTCCGGTCTCCGGAGCGCTCCTCCCCAGGAACTGTGTTTCAGATCAAAAGAATGGATAGGTGCAAGATGGGGCCGGCCATGCCGGCCCCATACGCTTACTCGGTTTCCGGCAGGGCAAAGACCATGATCGCATTGCCCGAACTCGGCCGGCTGATTTCCGGCAAGAGAGACGATGGCATGCTGGTCGACCAGGATGCGCCGCCGACACCGACCGGTACGGCGATATATTGCCGGCCATCGACTTCATAGGAAGCCAGATAACCCTGTGGGGCCTGCTGAAGGCGGGTCTTCCAGAGGACTTCGCCCGTCTCCTCGTCAAAGGCGAAGAAGTTGCGGTCCCAATCACCCCCGAACACAAGGCCACCGGCGGTGGTCATGGTCGAAGTGTTGGCCGGAGAACGCATGACATGTTCCCACATCACCTCGCCGGTATCGACATTGACTGCCGCAAACCGACCCATATTGTCGGGGCTGTTGGGATGCATGCCGCGCTGGCTGCCGCTGGTGCCGTTGCCACCGCCACCTTCGGCCATTTCGACCTCGGTGTGGATCATTCCCTCTTCGCAGTTGGTGTTCATCGGCACATAGACAGCACGGGTTTCCGGGCTGAACGACATGGCGCGCCAGCTGCGGAAGCCGGCCAGGCTCGGACAGCGTGCGCTGGGTTCGTTCAGAACCGGGAGCATGCCCTCACGGTAGTCGACAAATTCGGCTCCGTCGGTGTCGATCAGATCCTGCCAGCCCAGATCATAGGCGGCACGCGGCGAGCCGTCTTCCAGGCTGCCTTCCCACAGGATGGCCAGCTTGCCCATGTTGACATAGCGGCGCTCACCCTCGATCTCGATAATCATATGCTCGAAGGCTTCGTCGGCGTCCGTGCTTTCCCCTGGAACGTACTGGCGATACCACGCCAGTTCGCCGTTTTCCGGGCGAAGGGCAAGGACCGAGCTCGAATAGAGCGAGGGGCCGTCCTGACCGCGGCTGACCCGGGCCCAGGGCTTGGGCTGAGAAACGCCGATAAGGATCAGGTTTTGCTCGACGTCATAGGTCGCCGAGGTCCAGACATCTGCGCCGCCACGCAGGACATAGGGCGTGCCGCCCCAGCTGTCCTCGCCGACTTCGGCATCCTCGACGGTCACAAAGCGCCAGGATTCTTCGCCGGTCTCGGCATCGAACGCCACGACCGCACACTTGTCTTCGCTAAAACGGCTACAGCCCTGGAAGCCGATTATGACTTTGCCATCCGCAACGACAGGAGCGGCAGTGATGCGCTTTCCGCCCTCGTGATCAGCGACGACCGATTCCCAGACGACCTGACCGCTTGTGGCATCAAGAGCGACCAGCGAAGCGTCGGGAGTGCCGTAGTAGATCTTGTCCTCGAAGATCGCGAGGCCGCGGGTAATGCCGCCGGGGCGGAAATCCTCAGGCATCTCGCGGCGGTATTCCCAAAGCAGATCGCCCGTGGCACCGTCGAGAGCGTGCACAATGCCGCCAGGGCTGGCGATGTACATGACCCCGTCATAGATGAGCGGAGTGGTCTGCTGGGAACCGGGCTCCATTGCCCAACCCCAGGCGAGCTGCAGCTCATCGACATTGTCGGTGTTGATCTGATCGAGCGCCGAATGCCCCCAGCCTTCGGGCGAGTTGCGCCAATGGAGCCAATCGCCGGCGTCGGGGTTGTTGAGCGTTTCAGCGCTAACCGGGACATAGTCTTCGATTTGTGCCAGGGCAGGGGAAACGGTCACCAGGGCCGTTCCGAGTGCGAAGACACCAAGCAAGGTCTTCAGTTTCATGCTCACCTCCATTTTTTGAGCAAAGATATCCTGTCCGCGGGAATTATTTCCCGCGGGCCGGTAGTGGTGTTGAGTGGATCCGGCCGGCTGGGGCGTTTTCCTTGTAGAACTGGAGCTGGCGCGCGAAGGCTCCGATCATGACGTCTCTTGTCGCATTGCCATTGGTGAATTCTTCATGATCGGCCCAGAACGTGGTGTTCATGTTGAGCGTGCCGTTGGCACCCTGTCCGGTGTGTTCGACCTGCAGGCTGAAATGGCCGTCGAAACCACCATCATGAAGAATGTCGAAAACTTCCTGGAAGGGAATCATGCCCTTGCCGCTGTCTACGACCACGGAGCTCCAGCTTTCCGTGCGCGGATCGTAGTCGTAGGTCACATCCATGAGCGACATCGATTTGATGTAGGGCAGGGCGTAACGCAGATTGAGCTTCCAGCTCGAGAGCGGCCCATCCTTGAACATGTGACCGATGTCGAAGTTGAAACCAACGTAGGGCGGAAGTCCTTCGAGCACGTAGACCAGATCCCAGACCGAAGTGGAAATGTCGGGCTGACGGGTACGATTCCAGGTGTGGTACACTGAATTGACACCGGTCTCCTGGCCCAGTTCGGCCAGGCGCTGCATGTGGAGTTTCATGCCGTCCAGTTGGGCGATGATTTCATCGCCATAGGTGTCGGGTTCATAGGCGGTGGTGCCGACGCGGCAATATTCCACCCCGTTTTCGCCTGCAGTGCGGAAGATCGGTTCGACAAGCTGCTCTTCCCACCATCCGGTGGCTTCGGGATCGGTCGGAGGGGTAATCGCTGCGGTTATGCGCTTGCACTCCGAGCCCGTGCTGCGAATGCCCTCGATCATCGGAGCAAGGTTCTCGCCCACCAGTTCGGGCGGAACCAGGCCGCCTCTGCGCACGGGAATATCGGCCCAGTCGAAGCCGGCTTCAAGCGCGGCTTCACCGACTTTCACGCCAGTTCCATAAGGATCGGAAAGCGACTCGGCTTCGGTCACCACCCATTGCAGATGGCGCCCGAACATCGACCAGATCGGCTTGAAGGCCGCGGCATCCTGGGCGAACGCCCCTCTTACCGGCGCCAGCGAACTCGCGGCTGCCATCGCGGCCGCCGACTTAAGGAAGGTTCTGCGTTTCATATTATTCTCCTCCATGAAAGACGCATTTTTCTGAGTTACAGGTCTTCGGCCCTCGCAATTTGCTTGAGCCGTCCTATCTCGGGGTCGCTATCGAGAACGTCGATCACCTGATCGAACGTGCCTCGCAGCATTTGATCGCTGGATCGGAGCGCGATGCCGAGGGACTGTGTCCCGGGGCGCAGGGGCTCCACCGTACCAATGGCCGAATAGGCCGCGCCGTCGACCGCATTCGCTCCGGACAGGTATGGTGCCCAGATAATGGCGGCATCGATGGCCCCGTCCTCGAGCAGTTGCTCGGCGAGTTCGGGCCGGTCATAGGGCAGGCGCCGGGCGCCGGGCATTGCGCCGGTCGCGATGTAGCTGAGCAACTGGCCGTCGATCTGGGTATAGATGGGTGAACCGATGGCCGCCCCTTCCGGCAATTCGTCGAGACTCCCATAGCCATCATTGGAAATCAGGACGTAGGGAGCCGTGAGGTATGGCGCGGTCGGAATCAGCCAATCGGGATAAAGGTATCCATCGATCAGTTTCGTCCCGACCATGCCGACACAGCTTTCGGAAAGGTGGACGAGGACATCGGGCCATATGCCTTCATGATCGAGCGCATCCATGTTCACGTCGAGAACCACGATTTTGGGCTCGAGCAGGAGGCTTTCAGCGATAATTTCTGCGACGCGACGATCAAGGTCCAGAGTGGGGCTATCGGGCAGAACGCACATCGGTAGGGTCTGCCCGAAGTCGGGGCGTGTTCGGTTGTAGAACTCCGGGGCGACAAAGGGCGCCTGGGCACTGGCCGAGGACAGGTCAGCCCCGACAAGCGCTGCAATCGCCAAAGCAACAGGTAGACGCCGGATCATCGACAACCCTCCCCAGATCACCGTTCCGGACTATTCGGACGCCAGAATTTCGATCTCGGACAGTACGGTTTCGTCAGCAGGCAATTCGCCCTCTTGGCCGGGCTCGATTCCGTTCACGGAAAGAATGTAGGCCATGATGTCGACATAGGCCTGATCGCCCAGGGAGCCGCCCATTCCTGGCGGCATTGTCTGGCTGATCACATGAAATTTGTCGACGAGAGGAAAGCCGACCCAACTGAACTTGAAGGATGGGCCGCGCAGGTCAGGAGCATTGGAATCGACGCTTCGCAGATCCGTGCCATGACAGCCCGAACAATTGCTCTGGAAAGCTTCTTCGCCACGGGCGATCTGCTCCGCGCCGATTGCTCCGCTCGACAGCGTGTAATCCTGGGCATTTGCCGGACCGGCAACTGCGGAACCCAGAACGAATGCGAGCCCCACAAGTGCGCTTTTCTGCATCTGATGATCCTCCTGGTCGTTCGCCCTAGACATGGGCGCTGGCGGTTTATGTTTAGAGGCTCAAGAAGGTCATGAATAATGAAACTTTGGATTCCAGATATGATGTTTTGGTTATATCGACGACGGTGGGCCATAACTATATGAGCACAATCAACGGGTCGCTCCGGTTAAAGTCCTTATTTTCCCATGAAAAATTCTATTCAGGGGCGGGAATCTCAATCTGTTATTACTTGCAGGTTATACCGTGAATACAGTTTTTCATTTTACCCGCCAGTTCCCCGCCTTTATGTGAAAGCCGCCAGCCCGCTATCCGGCGGGCATTGCAGACCAGCGTGTTGTTCCGCGGGAACGCCGCAATTTTATTGGCTTTTGGGAGGTTCAGTATGAAAAGAAGTTACGCTACGGCTCTTGCCGGAATGAGCGCGCTGATCGCGTCGACAGCGATGACATTCCCCGCTTTCGCGCAGGCCGAATACACCTTCACCCTGCATCACTTTCTGGGGCCGACGGCTCCGGCGCAGACGCAGATGCTCGAGCCCTGGGCCGAGCGTATCGAAGAAGCTTCCGATGGCCGCGTCGACATTGAAATCTATCCCTCGATGTCGCTCGGCGGCACGCCGGCCGAACTGATCCGCCAGGCGCGCGATGGCGTCGTCGACATGATCTGGACCCTGAACGGCTATTCGCCCGGGCTCTTCCCGCGCACTGAAGTGTTCGAACTGCCCAATGTCCACACCAACGATCCCATTGCCACAAATCTGGCGATCGCTGAGTTGTTCGATGAATATCTGGCCGAAGAACATGTGGGCGTTCAGGTGCTGTTCCAGCACGTCCACGCCGGACAGGCAATCCAGACAGTTGATACGCCGATCCATACCCCGGCGGATGTGGCGGGGCTCAATCTGCGTATCCCGACGCGCACCAGCGCGTGGGTCGTCGAGGCTCTGGGCGGCAACCCGGTTTCCATGCCGGTGCCCGATTTTCCGCAGGCGCTTTCGCGCGGCGTTGTCGACGGTGGGCTCATTCCCTGGGAAATCATTCCAGCCCAGCAGCTCCAGGATTTGACCGATTACCAGATCGAACTGGCCGACAAGGGCCGTCTGGGTGCCAGCGTCTTCCAGGTCTCGATGAATCTCGACCGCTGGAATTCGCTGCCTGAGGATATCCAACAGATATTCCTCGACAATTCGGGCGAAGACTGGCTGCGCGAAGTGGGCCAGATCTGGCGCGATATCGACGAGGCGGGCATCGCCATTGCCACCGAAGCGGGCAATGAGCACATCACCCTGACCGAAGAGGAAAGCGCTGCCTTCATCGAGGCCGTCGAGCCCGTGATCGGCCGCTGGGTCGACGAAGTCGGCGGGCAGGGGTCAATCGATGCCCAGGCCATCGTCGATGCCGCTCGCGCTGCCATTGCTGAGAACGCTCAGTAGGGAGCTCCAAATGACGACGACACCCATTCCATTGAAAATTGTCGATTTCATTCGAACGATCACCAAATACTGGGCTCTGCTTGGCGGTGTGTTCATCCTGGGTGTCGTCGCCATAAATGTTTACAGCATCGCGCTGATTATCCTGTTCGGCCGCCCATTTCCTGGCGTTTATGAATTGGTTCAGATCGGCGCGGCGGTCGGCATGTTCATGTTCCTGCCCTACTGTCAGATCAGCGGAGCGAATGTAACGGCGGACATCTTTACCTCGGGCATGCCTAAAAAGGCTGTTGCTGCGCTCAGTGCGCTCGGTGCGCTACTGGCGCTGGCCCTCGCCGTGCTGCTGCTCTGGCGGATGTTTTTCGGGCTCGAAGATCTGATTGAATATCGGGAAACAACGACAATTCATCAGATACCGCTCTGGTACGGTTATGTGCCCATTCTGGTGTCGCTGGCGCTGGTCGCACTGGCCGCTTTCTCGAACATTGTCCAGGCTCGGTACGGCATCATCCCCGAAGAGATCGAGGGCGCCTGAAGGCGGGGCGGGAGCCGTGAAGGGCCGCTTCCGTCATGCCCGCGCGGCCACCGGGTCAATTGCGGTGGATACTGAGAAATCATTGAAAATTGAGCGCTTTAGCGGCGCATGCGCAGTCCGTGAGCGGGCGCGTGGATAAGGTTGCAAACAATGGGACATGAACTGTTGACCGGTGTAATTGGATTGGTCGCACTTGTCGGGCTGATCGCGATCCGGATACCGATAGGCTACGCCATGGCCTGCGTCGGCATAGCGGGCATTCTTGTGCTGTCCGGCCCGGCCATCCTGCTATCTCAGCTCAAGTCGCTGGCATACGGCACGTTTTCGAACTACGACATGTCAGTCGTTCCGCTTTTTATCCTTATGGGGCATTTCGCCAACAAGGCGCATTTGTCTCATGGATTGTTCAGGGCAGCCAACGCCTGGCTTGGACGTTTCCGCGGTGGCGTCGCCATGGCCGCCATTGCCAGTTGCGCTGGATTTGGGGCGGTTTCCGGCTCCTCGCTGGCGACAGCCTCGACAATGGGGCGCGTGGCGCTGCCCGAACTCCGGCGATATAATTATTCGCCGGCCCTGGCGACTGGTACGCTCGCGGCTGGCGGCGTCCTTGGCATTCTCATTCCGCCCTCGGTCGTCCTCGTGGTTTACGCGGTGATCGTCGAGGCCAATATCGTCAAGATGTTCTCCGCGGCACTCGTGCCGGGTCTGATGGCGGTCCTTTTCTTTATCATCGTCATCATGATCTACACGGCGGTCAGGCCCGATTCCGGCCCGCGCGGAGAGGCGGTCGATCGCAAGGAACTCCTTGCCGCATCAATCGGGGTCATTCCGGTCGTTGTGGTCTTCGGCCTGGTCATCGGTGGGATCTACGCCGGCTTCTTTACGCCGACGCCGGCTGCCGCTATCGGCGTATTTCTTGTCTTTGCCTATGGTGCCGCAAGGCGGTTCATCGGCATCAAGGATGTCTTTGAAGCCATACTCGAAACGGCCAAATCGGCCGGCATGATCTATGTGATCCTGCTCGGGGCCGAACTTCTCAAGATTTTCATGTCGCGCGGCGGCGTTCCCCAGGCTGCGGCCGAGATGATGGTCAATTCGGGCCTTTCGCCGATGTTGATTCTTGTCCTGCTGTTGCTGGCCCTTATCATCCTGGGATGTCTTATGGACTCGCTGTCCATGATCCTTCTTGTGATGCCGTTCTTTTGGCCGGTCGTTGCCCAGCTCGATTTCGGCATGAGCCTTGACGATACAAAGATCTGGTTCGGTATCCTTGCGCTGATCGTGGTGGAGCTTGGCTTGATAACACCGCCGGTGGGGATGAATGTCTTCGTCATCAACTCGATGGCCAAGGGTGTTCCCATGATGGAAACCTTCAAGGGTGCTTTTCCCTTCTTTGCCGTGGAACTGGTACGCGTCGCGCTGCTGGTTGCTTTCCCGGCAATCGTGCTCTTCTTTCCTGCATGGCTGGGATAGGCAGACTTCAATGATCGCGTCAAAAAGGGCAGCCGAGGAAGCGGCTGCCCTTTTTGCGTTCTCCAACCGCTGTTGTGGGAAACGGTCGAGGCGCGGGTGAACTCGACTGGAGCAATCTCGGCGAGGCATGCATAACAACATGTTATATCTTTGTTATAAGTAGATATTTGTGTTAGTCGACCACGGCGCGTAGTGTGAGCGGTGGATACGGCCTGAAGCCGCTTCCACGCTTTTCTTTTGGGAGGATTGGTATGTTCAAGAAAGTATTGATGACGGCGGCTGCAATGTCGCTGGTGGCCGGTGCAGCATCGGCCCAGGACTTCCCCGAGCGCGAACTGCTCGGTGTCATCATGTGGGGTGCCGGTGGGGCGACCGACGTGGTGGCCCGTGCCGTGCCCCCGGCAGCCGAGGAGGCGCTTGGTGGCTCGATCGTCATGCTCAACCGAGCTGGCGCTTCCGGCGCGATAGCGACGACCTATGTCGCAACCGCACCAGCAGACGGTTACACTCTGCTCTACGGTGCGGAAAATCCGCAGCTCTACGGCGTCACCGGTCTGAGCGAGCTCGATTATGCCGACTTCTATCCGGTCAACATTCTTGGCCGCGGTGTTGGGGTTATCGTGACGGCGCCCGACGCACCCTGGGATAGCTTTGCCGAGCTGGTCGCTGACGCCCAGGAACGTCCCGGCGAAATCCGCATGGGGTCGACCGGACCGGGCGGCATTCCTTTCACCATTGGCGCCATGCTTTCGACCGTGGCCGAGTATGAAGTTACCGCCGTTCCTTTCGAGGGCGAAGGCCCGGGCCTTACCGCCCTGCAGGGCGGTCATATCGACTACATGCCGGTAGGGGCTTCGGCCGCAGCCGATCTGATTGAAGCGGGCACGGTCAAGGCGCTTGCCGTGTTCGACAATCAGGAAGTCCCGGCCCTCCCGGGCATTCCGCCCATCACCGACGAATTCCCCGAGCTTGACGCCCAGCTTCCCTGGGGACCGTTCTACGGCGTGTTCGTGCGTGCCGATACGCCCGACGACATCAAGCAGGAACTGACCGAAGCCTTCGAAGTTGCTGCGAACACATCGGACTTTCAGCGGTTGATGGCGGAACGTTCCAATATCGTGATGAACATCTCGGGGGCTCGCGCGGCCGAATTCCTCGCTCAGTGGCAGTCCTCGACGGCATGGGCCCTCTACGACGCCGGCGCCGCAGAGCGCTCGCCCGAGGAGTTCGATATCCCTCGCCCTTAATCAGCTACATATCGATGCCGCGCATGGTCTATCCTGCGCGGCATTTTTCAGGGAGGACCAAATGACCGAGTCGGAAACGGAGCTGGCAAAGCCCATCGTGAGTTATGTGAGTATGCCAGGGGCGTTCGTCTTTTCGCTTCTGGTGCTGGCTGTCTCACTCGTCCTGTTCCAGCAGGCATGGACCATAGCGGGAATTCAGTCGTTGTCCTCAGCCGGCGTGTTTCCCATGCTGGCCGCTGGAACAATGGCCGTGTCAGGGCTTTTCATCGCGGTAAAGAGCTTCCGGGAGCGGCGCGCCGCCCGTAAAAAAGACGGAGCGGGCAGTCTGGGCGAGGTGGTTACGCTTCCGATCGCCATCTTTGCTGCCATGATCGTCGCCTACCTGTTCGTTCTCCAGCCTCTCGGCTTCATCGTATCGTCCTATCTGTTCCTGCTGGCGGGAACCGGCTTTCTCTACCGCAAGCGGTTCGTCATGCTTGCCTTGATCAATGCGATTGTTGTGGCGGTGGTCTATGTGGTCTTCCGCTACGTCTTTGTGGTCGTCCTGCCGCGGGGAGTTTTCTTCTGATGGAAAATTTTTCCTATTTCCTCATGGTCTGGGCCGATCCGCGGCTTATTCTGCTGACAGCAGCAGGCACCTTCGCCGGCATCTATATCGGTGCAATCCCGGGCTTGTCGGTGACAATGGCTGCCTCCATCCTGATTTCATTCACCTTCAGCTGGGACACCAACAGTGCGCTCGCCCTGATTTCGGGCGTGTTTCTCGGCGGGGTTTATGGCGGATCGCGCACGGCGATCCTGCTCAATATTCCCGGCGCGCCATCGGCGGTTGCCACCGCTCTGGACGGTTACCCGATGGCTCAGCGCGGCGAGGCTGGCCTGGCCATAGGGCTGGGCACGATCATGTCGGTTATCGGGGGCTTTGTCGGGATCATCGCACTTGCGGTCGCGGCTCCGCTCATCTCGCGGTTTGCCCTGTGGTTCGCCCCACGCGACTATATGCTGCTTGCGATGATCGGCATCCTGCTCGTGGGCTCGCTGGCCTCGTCCTCGCTCGCCAAAGGCATTTTTGCGGCAGCTCTGGGCGTTGTCATCGGCCTTGTGGGGATGGATCCGATGACCGCGCAGGCCCGCTTCACCTTCGGCAATTTCAGCCTGATGGGCGGCATTTCCTATGTGGCAGCCATGATCGGCTTTTTCGGGGTCGCCGAGGTTCTTTATCAATTGCGTACCCTTGATGCCGCGGTCGTGCGGCAGAAGGTCGACAAACTGCTTCCGGACTTTTCCCTTGTAAGGAAATACCTGCCGCTTTCCCTGCGCTCGTCCGCGATCGGGGTCACGATCGGCGCCCTGCCGGGCACTGGAGGGGATATCGCAGCACTGATGGCATACGATCAGGCGCGTCGCACCATCAAAAAGCCATCCCATCCTTTCGGGCAGGGAGCGCAGGAAGGTGTCGTCGCACCCGAGGCTGCAAACAATGCTGCCGTGGGTGGAGCCTATATTCCCATGCTTACGCTTGGCATTCCAGGCGACGCGGTAACCGCGATCATTATCGGGGCGCTCTATATTCACGGCTTGCGACCGGGACCGCTGCTGATGACCGATACGCCGCACCTGTTCTGGTTCGTCGTGGGCAGCCTGACCCTCGCCAACATTTTCCTTCTGGTTTTCGGCCTGTCAGGCATTCGCCTGTTCGCCAAGATCGTGGAACTGCCCAAGGGCATCATCTTGCCGCTGATCGTGGTTCTGGCCGCCGTAGGAACGTTCGCCGTTCAGAACAATATTACCGACGTCTATTGGATGATGGCCTTCGGAATCCTGGGTTATTTCCTCAAGGTATATGGGTTTCCGGTGGCGCCGATTATCCTGGGAATCATCCTGGGTCCGCTGATGGACCTGTCCTATCGCCGTTCCATAATCTCGGTTCGCGACGACCCGGTGCACTTTGTCGGGGAGTTCTTCACCAGCCCACTTTCGGCCGTACTTTTCGTGGCGTTCGTGCTGCTGATCCTGAGCCAGACCAGATGGTGGGGCAAGCTCTGGGCCGGCCGATCCAGGACTGACGCTGCGGGGTAGGGTGGCGGGCACTATCGCCTGCCGCCACGCCGACGAAACACAAAGAGCAAATGATGATTACCGGGACTACCCGTTTGCTGCCCCTTGTTGGACATCCGGTTGCGCAAGTGAAGTCGCCACCGGCGTTCAACGCCCATTTTTCACGGTCCGGCGTCGATGCGGTGATTTTTCCGGTCGATGTCGAACCTGACGCGGCAGAGCAATTTTTTTCCAACCTTGCCGGCTGGAAGAATTGTATTGGCTGCTCGGTGACCATGCCCCACAAGCAGCGGGCGTTTGCCAGGGTCGATATCCGCACCGAACGGGCCGAAATGGCCGGCGCCGTCAATATCATACGCCGCAACGCAGATGGCACACTTGTGGGTGATATGACCGATGGTCTGGCCATGGTGGCGGCCCTCATTGCGGCGGGTTTTACGCCGGCAGGTGCCCGCGCGCTGGTCGTGGGCGGCGGCGGTGGGGCAGGGTCGGCGATCGCGCTGGCGCTCTGTGAGGCCGGGGTGGAAGCAATGACAATCCTGGAAACGGATCGGGACAGGAGCGCAGCGATCACCGCACGACTCGGCACCCGGTTTCCGGGCATAGATTTCTCAACGGAAAAGCCACCAACTCAACCGGTCGACCTCGTACTCAATGCAACGCCGCTTGGTATGAAGCCCAATGACTCATTGCCGGTCGACGTGCAATTTTTGTCCTCCGGCACATATGTGGCCGACGTGGTTACCGAGCCGGTTGAAACGGTCCTTCTTGCCCGGGCCCGCGCCCAAGGCATGCCGACCGTATCGGGGCTCGACATGGTCCACTGGCAATTACCGTTCCAAATGGCACATCTCCATCTGCCCGGCTGGCCGCAGGATGGACAAGCGGCATGAAGCCAGGTTCGCCACCGAATTAGAGCGCTTCCAGGATAAGTGGGTACCACTTATCCGGTTCGGAAGCGCGACAAAACAAGGACTTAGAGCAATTGAAGCGATTCCAAGAAGCGCTGAAATGCTGTAGTGAGTGGCGATCGGCTTGAAAGGCCTGCGCCAATTGCCCCGACGCGGGTTGCCGAGTCCGGGCTTCAGCCCGGTGTTCCTGCCGGCCAGGTATCGCCGATGCGATATCCCTCCGGCCATGGATCGGACGGATCGAGCATAAGTTGCTTGGTTTCGGTTATCCACGCGCGCCCGGAAATAGACGGGATAATGGCCGGGCTACCCCCCATGGTGGTTTCGCGTTCGATGCGGCAGGCAAAACGGCTGCCAATAATCGAGACGCCATGAAACGCCTCGCCAACTGAAAGTTCTCCGCGTGCATGAAGAACGGCCATGCGCGCCGAACAGCCCGTGCCGGTTGGCGAGCGATCGAGTTTTCCCGGCTCGATGGCGACCGTATTGCGACCGGTCTTTACGCCATCGATTTTTGCGACCGGCGCGGTGAACTGACAAAATGAAATATGGGACCAGTCGGGGTTGGTGGGATGAACAAAGCCAAGCTGCTCGGTGGCGGCGCGGGTCAGTTTCATGCCCATGCTTGCAAGATCATGCGCCTCGTCGGGAACAAGGGAAAAGCCCAACTGTTGGGCATCGACCAGAACAAAACTGTCGCCGCCATAGGCGGTGTCGACGCGCAGAGAGCCTACCCCTTCGACCTCGATCACCGCGTCGAGCTTTGCCGCAAAGCTTGGGTGGTTCGTGACACGGATCGATGTGGCCTTGCCGTTCTCGCACGCCGCCACGACTTCGATCAGTCCACCCGGCGCTTCGAGAAAGAAGCGGGTTTCAGGTTCGGTCATTTCAATAATGCCGGTATCGAGGAGAACGGTTGAAACGCAGATCGAGTTTGACCCTGACATTGGCGGCGTGTGAATCGGCTCCATGATGATCCAACCCATCGCCGCACGCGGATCCTTGGGTGGAACCAGGAGATTGACATGTCGGAAAACGCCCCCACGCGGCTCGTTGAGCACGAAATTGCGCAAACGGTCGTCGGTGGCGATCCAGCGTGCCTGCTCCCAGATCGTCTCGCCGGGCGGTGGAGCATATCCTCCAACGATGACGTCACCGACCTCTCCTTCGGCGTGACAGCCCACCACATGGATGACTTTGGACGAACGCATGGATTAGGCAACTCCGTTTGGGACGTGGTTTGAATGTGCAGGCGAGGCTTGGGAGGTCACCCCTTGAGGGGTTCGACGACGCGCGAACATATCCAGAGCACCTCAGCGTCCTCCTCGGAGGCCTTGATGAGCGCGTGGCCCATAGTGCTGTCGAAATAGCAGCTATCGCCCACCGCAAGTCGAGTGGGTGAATAAAATTGCGTGTGGAGTTCGACCTCCCCCGAGAGCACGAAAACGAACTCCTCACCGGGATGGGAGAGCATGCCTTCAAATCGGGCAACCGAGTTCGCCTTGATCTTGGCCCTGAGCGGCACGAACTGCTTGTTTGCCAGATCGGTACACAGCATCTGGTAGTCGTATTGCGCTGTATCGAGCGGAACGCCGTCTCCGGCGCGCGTTACCGTTCTCCGCCCGCTGACAGTGGTGGTTTGGCGCTCCGAAAAGAGATCGGCTACGTCCACGCCCAACCCCTCGGCCAGACTGAGAATCGTATCGTAGGTGGGCGACATCTGCCCGTTCTCGATCTTGGATAGCGTCGAGGGTGCCAGGGCACACCGCCGGGCCAATTCGTTGAGGGTAAATCCGTGGCTTTGTCGCAAATGGCGCAATGTTTCGGCGATGGAGTATTGCGGCCGACGCTGCGCGCCTTTCTCGGATGGCTTGGGGAGGGTGCTGTTCATGAGCTCAGCCGCTGTCCTGTCTATTTGTTCAAGTTTTAGGCTATTGCCAATGTCCTGAGACTAGCAAGGTCTTCCTCGGTAATGGGTATGCCGTTCTGCGCCGTTTGGGCACGAATTTCCGCACGCCTCTGGCCAGGAAGGCGTGAAACGCCCGCTGCCTGCATCGCTGTGATCAATCCATGAGCTCGCCGGTCGAAAGCTTCTCCGGCGCCATATGACGGGTCGATCAGGATTATCAGTTGACCAGTATGCGGGGTTTGCGCGCCCTGGTGCCCGGACCAGTCGAACTCAAAGGAAAAATGCCCGCCCGTCAGAGCAGCGCCCAGCAATTCCACCATCATGGAAATCGAGGAGCCCTTATAGCCGCCAAATGTCAGCAGGGCACCGCCATCCAGAACGGCCCGGGGGTCGTTGGTCGGCTTTCCGTCCCCATCGACCCCGGAATCGGGTGGCAGGGTGTGCCCCTTTCGAGCCGCGATCTGCACATCGCCATTGGCCATGGCCGAAGTCGCGAGGTCGAAAACCATCGGTTCGCTGTTCTCGACCGGCGCCGCAAAGGCAAAAGGGTTTGTGCCGAACACCGCGCTCTTGCCATCGAACGGCACGGTGCAGGCAAAACTGTTGACTGCGCTGATCGCAATCAGGCCCTCGCGGGCAAACGGCTCGATGTCGGGCCAGAGTGCGCTTAAATGATGCGAGTTGCGGATCGCCAGAACAGATATGCCGGCTTGCCGGCTCTTGCTTATCGCCAGATCGCGCCCGCGCGCCAGTGCGGCCTGGGCAAAGCCATTTCTGGCATCGACCCGGCAAAACGATGGCGCCACATCTTCGACTTCAGGCGTGGCCCTGCCATCGACCCAGCCTGTGTTCAGGGAGGCTACGTAGCCCGGCATGCGGAAGATGCCGTGGCTGTATGCTCCATCACGCTCGCACATGGCGCAGTTCTCGGCCAGAATCGACGCAACGACCCTGTCCGTCCCGTGGCGCAGGAAGATTTTTTCGAGAAGTCCCACGAGTTCTGCGTAGGCGATGGTTGTGGACACGAGGTGCTCCGGTAGAGAATATTTCCGATACGAAATATAGATTGATTTCCAACCAACGTGCAAGAGGGCGAAATTCGACGTCGTGCTTTAAGGGGATACGCATAACATGCCCAAAATTTAGGCTGTTAGCACGTAATTTCGTCAAATCTGGATTGGTAAAAAAGTTGGAATTGGTCGATTGACAGTGCAAAAGATGCATGTACTATCGGAAATATAGTTTCCTTTAGGTGCACTCTTGAGGGGCGTTGAGGGTGCGCAGCGTAGCGATACGCACATGTCATCAATGACGCCCGCATATCGAAAGGACATTCGAATGCGCATCGGAAACATCGGAAAATTGTCGCTTGTCGCGGGGCTGCTTTCGTCTCTCGCCATAGTGGCGTCGCCAGCGCTGGGACAGAACTCGGAGCTGGTGGTCAACAGTGCGGTCGCGCCGAGTACGCTCGATCCAGCCTGGGCCTGCGGATTGCAGGAAATCAGCTTCCTCCAGAATTTCTATGTACGCCTTACCCAGTACGGAACGGCGGAAGGTCCTGAGGGTACCCGCGTTGTCGATTATTCGACAGTGGAGCCGTATCTCGCCGAGTCCTGGGAGGTCAGCGATGACGGGCTGGTTTACACCTTCCACCTCAAGGACGGTTATACATTCGAGGGCGGCGCGCCGGTCGATGCCGAGGCAGTGCGCTATTCGCTGCAGCGCGTCCTCGACATGGCCGGTTGCGGGCGCTTCTTTCTGACTGACGGGCACATCGACCCGGTCATCATCGATGCGATCGAGGTCGTCGATCCGCTCACTCTGACCATCACGCTCAATAAGCCCAACGGCAACATGCTGGGCGATCTGGCGACCCACGCGGCGTCGATCGTCGATCCGTCGGTCGTTGAAGCCAATGGTGGCGTGGTCGCGGGGCAGCCCAACGAATTCATGGCCGCTAACGTGACCGAGTCCGGCCCGTTCCTGCTTGAAGCCTACTCCGCCAATCAGAGTGCGCGCATGGTAGCGAACCCCGAGTTTGCGGGAGAGGCCCCGGCGTCGGATGCGATCAGCGTCAACTGGATCACGGCGGCACCCACCCTGCTGTTGCAGGCGCGCACAGGGCAGGCCGATATCACCTTTGGCCTGGCCAAGCAGGCGGTTACAACGTTGGCCGGCAACGAGGGCACGCGTGCGATTGCCTATACCAATCCGTTCGTGCAGCAGATGATGTTGCCGAACACCAAGGCGCCCTGGGATAATCCGCTGTTTCGCGAGGCTGTTGCCCATGCCGTGCCCTACGAGGACATCGTGGAGCGTGTCGCCTATGGTTATGGCACGCTTTATTACGGCCCAATTCCCCCCAGCCTTCCCGGATACAATGCCGAACTGAGCCAGCCCATCCCCTTCGATCTTGATCGCGCCAGAGAACTGATCGCCGAAAGCGGCGTGGCTACGCCTGTCGAAATCGAGGTGATGATCCAGGAGGGCGATGCGACCCAGCAGCAGTTGGCGACAGTGCTCCAGAGCACATGGGCTGACCTCGGTATCAACCTCAACATTCGCGTGGCACCGGCCGCCGAATTCCAGGATCTCTCGCAGGGCCATCAGGTCCAGTCCCTGATGCGGCTCGATGGGCCGGGCGTATTCGAAGTCGGCTACTATTGGGGCTACGACGCCATTTGCGACAACTCCAACAATCTCACCGAATATTGCAACCCCGAAGTCGACGAACTGGTCGATCAATTGCGCGCTTCATCGGATGAGGCAGAGCGTCAGGCGATCATGGACCAGGTGACCGAAATCTGGCGGTCGGAATATCCCAAGATCCTGTTTTTCGAGGACCAGCCGGTCGTCGTGCTGAGCGATGCGGTGACCGAGTTCACGTTCTCGCCGCTGCCCGACTATCGCTATTGGGCAAAATAGACTTTCCAGGAGAAAGAACGAATGGCAACGCGTATTGGTGTCGATATTGGCGGCACGTTCACTGACCTCGTCTATTTCGACGAGCGGACGGGCAAGACGGCTGAAGGCAAGGTCCCCACAGTGCCTTCCGCGCCAGAGGAGGGGGTCGTGCACGCGATCACCAGCCATGTACCTCAGGATATCATCGAGGAAGCCGAGTTCTTTCTCCACGGAACCACAGTCGGCCTCAACGCTCTTCTGGAGCGTCGGGGCGCCAAAGTGGGCCTGATCACCACCACCGGCTTCCGCGACGTGCTCGAAATTCGTCGCGGCGACCGGGCCGAAATGTACAATCTTTTCTGGAAGCAGACCGAACCCCTGGTGCCCCGACGCCTGCGACTTGAGGTGGATGGGCGCATGCTGGGCAATGGCACCGAGTACCGGCCCCTCGATGAGGGCACCGTAAGGGTTGCCGCGAAAAAACTGATCGCCGAAGGTGTCGATGCGGTCGCGGTCAGCCTGATCAACGCCTACGCAAATCCCGATCATGAACTGGCCGTCGAACGTGTGTTGCGCGACGAAGGTTTTGAGGGCGGCATTTCGCTATCGCACAAGATATCGGGTGAATACCGCGAGTATGAACGCACCTCGACGACCTGTATCGATGCGTTTGTGCGTGGCCGCATGTCGAACTATCTGCGCCGTCTCGATGGCCGGTTGCGTGAACTCGGCTTCAAGGGCACATCGCTGATCACCCGGTCCGGCTCCGGTTCGATGACTTTTGCCGAGGCTGAGGATCGCCCGTTCGAGACCATAATGTCCGGTCCGGTCGGCGGTGCGCAGGGGGCCAGTGAACTGGCTAGGATGCTCGGCATCAAGGCTTTGGTGACCGCTGATGTTGGTGGAACCAGCTTCGATACGGCCCTGGTGATCGACGGCCAGCCCCAGGTGCTGTTCGAGGGCATGATCGACAACATGCCGATCCAGAGCCCCTGGGTGGATGTCCGCTCGATCGGGTCTGGCGGCGGCTCGATTGCCCACATCGATCCGGGCGGCCTCATGCGGGTCGGACCGCGGTCGGCCGGCGCCGTGCCGGGGCCTGCCTGCTACGGCAAGGGTGGCACCGAACCGGCGATGACCGACGCCGCAGCCTGGCTGGGAATGCTCGGGCCGGGCGATCTGGCCGCCGGTATTCATCTCGATATCGAAAAAGCCAGATCAGCGCTCGAGGCGGTCGGCACTCATATCGGCCAGGATGTTGAGGCGACTGCTGCGGGGGTGATGCGCATATCCTCGGCGGCGATGGCCAATGCCATGCGTGAGATCTCGCTCGATCAGGGTCTCGACCCGCGCACCATCACCCTTGTGCCTTTCGGCGGTGCCGGACCTCTGATGGGTACGCTTCTGGCAGACGAGCTCGAAATGAACCATGTCGTGATCCCGCCTCTGGCAGGGAATTTCTCGGCTTGGGGTCTTTTGGGAGCCGACATGGTGCAGTCAGCCGCCCGCACCCGCGTAATCGACTTCGTTCCCGGCGCTCTGGAAGAGGTGAATGGCGTTCTGGACGAACTTTTTGCAACGCTGACGGAGCGCAGCGCGGCCCACGCCAACCATGCTGTGCGGTCGGCAAGGCTGGATCTCCGCTACAAGGGGCAGGAGCACACACTCTCGATCGAGGTGGCGGTGAAGGATGGCGCGGTTAGCGAGGACGAAAAGATCATCCTCGAGCGGTTTGTCGCCGAGTATGCGCGCACATTCGGCGGCACCATGAACCAGGACGTTGAACTGGTTTCAGTGCGGGCCAGCACGACGGTACCGCTGCCGCGCCGCGACCTGAGCTACGCGCCCAGGCATCCGGACGGCAAGGACGATCGCGTCATGGACGTCTATTCGTTCGAAACCAAGGCGCGCGTGCCGTTCAGGATCATTCCCCGGAGCACGATTTCGGGCAGGGTCAAGGGCCCGGCGATCATAACGGAAGAAACGACGACGACTTATGTCGACGTTCAATGGACAATCTCGAACGGCAAGGCGGGCGAGATCATTTTGGAGCGGACCCACTGATATGGCAAAGAGACACGAACCAGTCGTCCACAATGCGGGCAAGTTCGGCCGGATGACCGAAACCAGGGCCGATCCGATCACCACCGAAGTGATCCGTCACGCGCTCAATTCCGCGGCAAATCAGATGAAGCGGGCGCTGATCCGCACCTCGTTCTCGCCGATTATCTACGAAGTCCTCGACTTTGCCGTGGCCATCTACGACAAGGAAATCCGGCTTCTTTCCCAGGCGCCATCGCTTCCGATGTTCATGGGCACGCTGTCCTTCTGCATCAAGGAAGCGGTCAAGGCCAATGGCGGACCCGAAACCCTCAATCCGGGCGACGCCCTGATCTACAACTGGCCCTTCGGCACTGGCTCGCACCCTCAGGACATGGTCATCATCATGCCGGTGTTCTTCAACGATGAAGAGTTGATCGGTTATACCGCGATCAAGGGCCATTGGCTCGATATCGGCGCCAAGGACCCGTACTGCACCGATACGACGGACGTCTTCCAGGAAGGCGTGATTTTCCCGGGGGTCAAGATCTACAGGGAAGGTGTCCTCAATGAGGATATCTTCCGCATGATCATGGCCAATACCCGCGTTCCCCAAATGGTGCGGGGCGATCTCGACGCGCAGGTCACCGGTTGTCGGGTCGGTGTCAAATCGCTCCTCGAGGTCGTCGAGCGCTTCGGGCTTGAAACCTATCGCGCGGCAGTCGACGATATGTTCGACCACGGTGAACGCATCGTGCGGTCCTATTTCGAGAAGATTCCCGACGGCCGCTATGTCGGCAAGGGCGAGATGGACAATAATGGTGTCACCAAGGATCGCATCCCCTTCGAGATCGTGCTCGAGGTCAAGGGTTCGGACGTGGTTCTCGACTTTTCCGGCGTGCCCGACGAGCAGGTCGGACCGACCAACTCGCCGCTTCCCACGACGATTTCGGCCAGCCGCGTCGCCATCACCATGCTGGCGGGCTATGGCGAGGCGCCCCATGAGGGCCATTTCCGCGCCCTTAAGGTCATCACCCGCCCCGGATCGATGTTCGATCCCCTGCCGCCGGCGCCGTCCTTCATCTATGGCTGGCCAGGATTGCAGTCCATTGAGGTGATCTACAACGCTGTGGCCAATGCCATGCCCAAGGCCGTTCCGGCTCAGTCGGGTGGCTGCATCTGTTCGCTGGTCGCCTGGGGATTGCGCGAAGAAAACCGGGAGCCCTGGGCCGACGGCACGCCCTTGCCCACGGGGCAGGGGGCCTGGGACGGAGGTGATGGCGGCATCATGCTTCACATCGCCGAATCCGCGACCCGCTTCACACCGGCCGAGGTTTGGGAGCAGCGCAACCCCTGGATCGTCGAACAACTGGCATTGGCCGACGATTCTGTCGGGCCGGGAAAGTGGCGCGGCGGTCCGGGGCTCAATCTCGATATCCGCATGACCGAGGATACCCTGATTACAACAGTGTTCGAACGGTCCCTCAACGCCCCTTGGGGTCTGTTGGGTGGCAAGGAAGCACGGCCGAACAATTGCTACGCACAGATGCCGGATGGTGAAGTGCATTCGATCGCCAAATCGACGCACTTCCACATGCCAAAGGACTCCATTCTGCAAATGAAGACCGGCGGGGGCGGTGGCTATGGTGATCCGTCCGAACGCCCAATCGAAAGTGTCCAGCGCGATGTCGAGGATGGCTACATGACCGAGGCTTATGCCCGGAAGCATTATCCTCACGCTTTCGCCTGAGCCCATCAGCAGGAGCGCGGCGGACCCTCCGCGCTCCTGGAACGACAATTGTTGAGAGGACGGATTTGGTGCGACGATTTCTTGCCCGACTGGCCCATGACCGGGAACTGTTCTTTGGAGTGACCATCCTCGGCGTCATCGTGTTCCTCGCACTCTTCGGCCGCCTGCTATGGCCCCTGGATCCGCTCCGGGTCGATATCCTCAACTCCCTGATGCCCCCGAGCCCGGAGCACCCGATGGGCACGGACGATGTCGGGCGCGATGTCTTCGCACGCTTCATCCAGGGCGCGCAGGTCTCGATCGGTGTTGCCATCGGGGTCACAATCGCCGGAACGCTGATCGGGGGCACTCTTGGCCTCCTTGCCGGACTTGTGGGCGGATGGTTCGATGCGGTCATCTCGCGCGTCATGGATGCCATCCTGGCTTTTCCACCGCTCATTCTCGCCATGGCCGTTGCCATTGGCCTCGGCCCGGGCGTTGTTTCGGCCGCTATCGGGGTGATCCTGGCCGCCATACCCTGGTATTTCCGGTTGTTGCGCAGCGAGGTCTTGCGGTTGCGCACTCTGATGTATGTGGAATCCGCTCAGGCTCTTGGCGCTTCGAACCTGCGCCTGATCCGGCTTCATATCCTGCCCCAGACGACGTCGACCATTTTTATCCAGGCCTCCTCGGTCTTCAGTTTTTCCATCCTGACACTCGCTGCCCTCGGTTTTGTGGGGCTTGGTATTCAGCCTCCGGTCCCCGAATGGGGGACCATGATCACCGAAGGGCTCGCCTTCGCACTGACCGGGCAATGGTGGCTCGGCTTTTTCCCCGGCCTGGGTATCTTCATGCTCGCGGTATCGGCCAATCTGATTGCCGACAGGCTGCGTGACATTTACGACCCCAAGTCGGGCGCGCGACTGTCAATCTAGGAGCGGCCAGATGATAAACTTTCTTCTTGGACGTATCGGGTCCGCCCTCATTACCGTCTTCGGGGCTTCGATACTGGCCTTCGTCGTTCTGCGTGCCGTGCCAACCAACCCGGCCCGCCTGATCGCCGGCCCCTTCGCCAATGACGAAGTGATAGCTGCCATCACGACCCAACTCGGTCTCAATAAACCCCTTGTCGTGCAGTATTTCGATTATGTCGTTTCGTTCTTCTCGGGCGATTGGGGTTTTTCCTACAGTGCCGGCCAGCCGGTTCTGTCCCAGATTGTCCAGCGCCTGCCTGCCAGCGCCGAACTCGCGCTTTATGCTTTCGCTTTTGCCTTTGTCGGCGCGGTGCTTCTTACTGTTCTGGTGAGCTTTCTCAAATCGAAATGGCTCGATGGGCTGTTGCGGCTCTTTTCCTTTATCAGTGTCGGAATTCCCCCATTCTGGTTGGCACTGTTGTTCCTGATGGTGTTTTTCGAACAACTGGGCTGGTTTCCCGGGCCCGTGGGGCGTGGCCCGGCACCCGCCGATATCCGCACCGGATTTTATACGTTCGACTATCTTCTGGCGGGCAATCTGACCGGATTTTCGACGGCATTCCATCATCTGGCACTTCCAGCTCTGGCGCTGGCGCTCGGGCCACTGGGGTATCTGGTGCGCCTTTTGCGGGCCAACCTGCTCGACGTCGTCAGTGAACCCTTCGTCACCGTCCTGCACGCCAAGGGGGTGGCGCCGATCTCGACCCATTTCCAGCACATCCTGCCCAATGCCTTCCTCCCCACGCTAACGGCCGGCGGGCTTATCCTCGCCCAGCTTTTGGGGGGCAGCGTGCTTGTCGAGCGGATTTTCGTCTGGCCCGGCATCGGCACGCTGGTGATCGATGGCATCCTGCGCCAGGACTATGCGGTGGTGCAGGCATTCATCATGCTCAGCGCCATCATCTATATCGGCGTCAATCTGCTGGTCGACATTCTCTACGGCTATGTCGATCCGCGCGTGCGCAGGAGTTGAGGCCATGACCAATCCCGCTGCAATGCCGCTGCTTGAGGTGGAGGGCCTCAAAACCTCGTTTGCGACCCCAAGAGGAACCGTGCGCAGTGTCGACGACGTGTCGTTTGCTATTCCCGCCGGCAAAACCCTCGGTGTCGTCGGGGAATCCGGTTCCGGAAAATCGGTGACATCGCTGTCCATCATGCGCCTCGTCGGACGCGGTGGCGGCAGCATCGACGGAGGGACGATCCGGCTCAACAAACCCGGCACGCCGGGTATCGATATCCGGGCTCTCGATGAAAAGGCCATGCGCGCGGTCCGCGGCAACGACGTCGCGATGATCTTTCAGGAACCCATGACCAGTCTCGACCCGGTCTGGTCGATCGGAGCGCAGATCATGGAGGCCATTAGGCTTCACCAGAAATTGTCGAAGAGGGAAGCTCGAGAGAAGGCCATCGAAATGCTGCGGCTGGTGGGCATTCCAGCACCCGAGAGCCGGGTCGACGATTTCCCCCATCAGCTCTCGGGAGGCATGCGCCAAAGAGTGATGATCGCCATTGCGCTATCGTGCCGGCCCTCTCTGTTGATCGCCGACGAGCCGACGACGGCGCTCGATGTGACCATTCAGGCCCAGATTCTCGATCTCATCCGCCGCCTCCAGAAAGAGATCGGCATGTCGGTATTGTTCATCACCCACAATCTCGGCGTTGTGGCGGAAATCGCCGATCGCGTGGCGGTGATGTATGCGGGCCAGGTGGTCGAGGAAGGACCGGTGCGCACGATATTTTCCACCCCCCGCCACCCCTATACGGTGGGCCTGCTCAAATCCATTCCCAATCCGGGTGTGAGGTCCACATCGCGCAAGCTCGAGACGATCGGCGGCACACCACCCGATCCCCTGGATTTGCCGAAAGGCTGCCGGTTCGCGCCGCGCTGCCCGCTGGCCATTGATGCCTGTCGCGAGGTGCCGCCGCCCTTGTTTGACGTGGGCGCCGATCACGGCGCGCGATGTATCCGTTGGCAGGAGGTCACTCAATGAATGCGAATACGCCCCTGCTGGCCGTCAGCCATCTCTCCAAACGCTTTCCGGTCAAGGGCCGGCCTTTTTCGCGCGAGAAGCGCCAGGTTCACGCCGTCGACGATGTGAGCTTTACCATAGCCCGCGGCGAAGTCGTCGGGCTCGTTGGGGAGTCGGGGTCGGGCAAGACAACGATCGGGCGCACCATAATGCGGCTGACCGACCCTACCGAGGGCGCGATCGTTTACGAAGGCACCGACATTGCCGGGCTTCCCGGGCGCGAAATGATGGCGTTCCGGCGCAAGATCCAGATGGTGTTTCAGGACCCTTTCGCCAGTCTCAACCCACGTCGGAAGGTGGGTGAACTGATCGCGGAGGGCATGGAAATCCATGGCATCGGTACCCGCAGAGAGCGCATGGCCGAGGTGGCGCGGCTGCTCGACCTCGTCGGCCTTCCCACCGACGCCGCCCAGCGGTTTCCGCACGAATTTTCCGGTGGTCAGCGCCAGCGCATCGGTATCGCCAGGGCGTTGGCTGTTGCGCCGGGCTTTATCGTGGCTGACGAACCGGTTTCGGCTCTTGACGTGTCGGTTCAAGCTCAGGTGCTCAACCTCTTGCAGGACCTGAAGGATCAACTCGGTCTCACAATTCTTTTCATCGCTCACGATCTGGCCGTGGTTGAACATTTTTGCGACCGGGTGATCGTCATGTATCTGGGGCGCATCATGGAGATCGCCCCGCGCGACCGGCTCTACGCATCTCCCAAGCATCCCTATACCGAAGCGCTGCTGTCGGCGGCTCCGGCACCGGACCCGGACAGGCAGGGCAACCGGATCGTTTTGGAGGGAGACATCCCGAGCCCCATCAATCCGCCTTCGGGGTGCGTGATGAGAACACGCTGCCGTTACGCGCTTCCCGAATGCGCGCAAATCCGCCCGGAACTGCGTGAGGTTGCGCCCGGCCACCTCAAGGCCTGCATCCGCGACGATATCCTCTGAAGGTCCAGCTATGCCGATCATCAATTCCATCACCGAAATGCATGATGACATCGTCGCCTGGCGCCGCGATTTTCATGCTCATCCCGAATTGCTCTACGACGTGGATCGCACGGCAGGCAAAATTGCGCAGCTTCTTGAAAGCTTCGGCGTCGACGAAGTCGTTACCGGCATTGGCCGGACAGGAGTGGTTGGCGTTATCCGCGGGCGCGCTCCCGGCCGATCCATCGGTCTAAGGGCCGATATGGATGCGCTGCCGATCAATGAGGCGACAGGCTTGTCTCATGCCAGCACGACACCGGGGCTGATGCATGCCTGCGGCCATGATGGCCACAGCGCCATGCTCTTGGGGGCGGCCCGACATCTGGCCCTGACCCGGAATTTCGACGGTACGATCATGGTGATCTTCCAACCCGCCGAAGAGGGCGGAGCGGGCGGATTGGCCATGGCCGAAGACGGGCTGTTCGAGCGGTTCGGCATCGAAGCCGTCTATGGCATGCACAATCTGCCCGGCTTGCCCGAAGGCAGTTTTGCAACCTGCCCGGGCGCCATCATGGCTTCGGCCGACGAATTCGATATTGAGATCACCGCCAGGGGTGGGCACGCCGCCTGGCCCCATGAGGCCGTCGATCCCGTGCTCGTTGCCGGTCATATGATTACGGCGCTTCAGTCGATCGTCGCGCGCAATATCGATCCGCTCGCTTCGGCTGTAATTTCCACAACCCGTATGGAATCTGGAAGCGCCTATAACGTCATCCCCGGTACCGCGCGGCTGTCGGGAACGGTTCGCACGCTTGCCCCCGAGACGCGCGACACGGTCGAGGCCCGGATGAATGCCGTAATTACGCACATCGCCAGCGCCTTTGGCGCTTCGGCAAAGCTCGATTTTCGCCGCGGTTACCCGGTAACGGTCAACGATGCCGACCAAACCCGGTTTGCCTGCAAAATTGCCCAGAACATCGTGGGCCCGGAAAACGTCAACCCCGATCTCGCGCCGATGATGGGCGGCGAAGATTTCGCGTTCATGCTCGAACGCCGCCCGGGCGCCTATGTCTTTATTGGCAACGGCCCAACTAGCGGCCTGCACACCGATACCTATGATTTCAACGATGAAATCATCCCCGTCGGCGTCAGCTATCTGGTCCGTCTGGGCGAGGCTGCTGCCTCCGGGCGAACCGTGTAAAAGGCCAGTCCTGGAGACCTTTTCGCTCGCGTTCGCCAGGTTCGTCCGCAAGTTTTGAAGTTATTGCGCGTCCGGTCCAACCGTTGATTTGAGGCCCCGGATCAGCGCGACGATGGGTGCGAATGTCGCGGCGGACCGATGATAGGTTATGCCCGTCGTAATGCTCCAGCGAAAATCAGGAAGGATGATTTCCCTCAGGGCATCGTCGAAGCTTTTGGCCAGCGGCACAGGCATGCAGGCAAGAAATTGGTGCTCCACAATCATTTTACGAGCGATCTGCAATGAGTGGGAGGCGAGGGCAAGGTGCGGCGGTGGCAAGCCGTGACGATGGAAGTAATTGTCGATCTTGGCATTGGCCAATTGCCCACTGAACAGGCTCAGCCAGGGGAATTTTGGCAAATCATCGAGTTCATGCGTGTCTTTCTCAAAGAGAGGATGATCTGCCGAGGCAAAGACGGAGTTTTCCTGTTCGTATAATATTTCCGTTACAAAATCCCGACCGAGCGGTGCCGTCTCATCCGAAATTCCTCCTGCATAGGCGCGCAGATCGCCGGATTTGAGCTGTGGGAGGAGGTCAGAGCCGACCCCGGTGGATACCGAAATGGTCAGTCGCGGAAATCGCCGCCGCAGGTCGGCGAGAATACTCGGGAAATACACAGCCGAATAGACGGGGCCGGCGCCGATGCGCAATTGGCCAAAGCCGCCATTGCCACTGGCCTCGAGTTCGACAAGCGAGGCGTTCCAACTCGCCTCGATGGAGCGCGCATGTACGTGAAGCACCTCGCCGGCGTCCGTCAGCCTCACACCCCTGGGCATACGCAGGAACAGGGCCGTGCCGAATTCGGCTTCGAGTTGCAGGATCGACTTGGTTAGAGCCGGTTGGCTTATGTTCAGGCTTCTCGCAGCAGCGTGGTAGCTGCCATGCTCCGCGATCGCCAAAAAATGCTGCAGCCGCCAAATATGGTGCATGGTCACAGCGATATCCTCCGGTTATCGCATCGCCGGCCAACGCTATTAGTCCATTGCGCCCCGCTTGTATAGCCTGTGTATGGGAGGATGGCATGCGCTTGGTTTTCGTACTGTTCGACTCGCTCAACCGCGAGGCAATGGGCTGCTATGGCGGAACGGCCGTTCCGACGCCCAATTTCGATCGCCTGGCCAATCGCGCGATCACGTTCGACAACCACTACGTTGGTAGTCTGCCCTGCATGCCTGCGCGTCGAGACCTGCACACCGGCAGGCTCAACTTCATGCATCGCTCCTGGGGTCCTCTTGAGCCATTCGATGACTCGATGCCTGAAATTTTAAAAAAATCAGGTGTTTATACGCATCTGGTTACAGACCACTTCCATTACTTTGAAGATGGCGGAGCGACCTATCACAACAGATATTCCAGTTGGGATATGGTGCGTGGTCAGGAATACGATCCATGGAAAGCCATGGTCGAGCCGCCTGTCGATAAATTTGCCCGTGAGTATTCCTCCAGGCATTACAACGGGCCCGAGCAGGCCAATCGCCGACAACATCAGGTCAATCGGGAGTTTGTCCGATCGGAGGCCGACTTTCCCGGCCCGCAATGCTTTGATCGGGCCTTCGAGTTTCTCGATACCAATCGCGGTGCCGACGATTGGATGTTGCAGATCGAGTGTTTTGACCCCCACGAGCCTTTCCATGCGCCGGAGAGATTCAAGCAACAATTCGGTTCGGGCTACGACGGACCGATTCTCGACTGGCCCAAATACGCTCCGGTTGCGGAAACCGACGCTGAAATCGCGGAAATCCGCGCAAATTACGCGGCGCTTGTGGCCATGTGCGATGAGTATTTCGGCAAGCTGCTCGACTATTTTGATGAGCATGCGCTTTGGGATGACACGGCGCTGATCGTGACGACCGACCACGGATTTCTTCTTTCGGAGCACGACTGGTGGGGCAAGAACGTGACGCCCTATTACGATGAGATTTCCCATGTGCCGTTGATCGTCCATGATCCCCGCATGCCGCAGAGGGCAGGAACGCGATGCAGCGCTCTGACCCAGACGCCCGATCTGATGCCCAGCATTCTCGATTATTTTGGCAAACCCGTTCCTGCCGATGTTCGGAGTCGATCGATCTTTGCTGCAATCGAGGATCCGCAACCCGGCCGCTGCGTTATGTTCGGCATGTTCGGCGGCCCAATAGGGATCACCGATGGGCGGCACACCTATTTCCACTATCCACCCGACCTTGATGACCCGCAGTTGCGCGAGCACACTTTGATGCCGACACACCTCAAGGGATTTTTCGATGCGGAGGAATTTAGGGGGGCAAAGCTTTTGTCGGCACTGCCGTTTTCCAAAGGCATGCCGGTCTTGTCTTTGCCGGCGCTGACCACGGCCCGCCGCCCGCCCGGAGCTTACCGCGCTCTGTTTTCCAGCTTTGCATCGGCGCTTTACGACAACGATGCCGATCCCGGACAGCTCGATCCGATCGATGACGATGCGGTCATGGAGCGGCTGCGCACCAACATGTGCGTGCAATTGGCCGAATACGGTGCCACGGACGACTTCATGGCGTGGGCGGGTTTGGCTCAGTAGTCGAAAAGGTCGGCATCATGCCGGCCGCTTGAAGAGGAGGAGAGGTGAAATGCGTTTGGATAATTTTGTGAGGCCCCTGGTTCGGGCGCGCTATCAAATCGCGTGCTCGGTATTGGCTCTGGGGATGGGCGTTTCCAGCCCGGCCCTGTCACAACAGGCAGATACGCTGCGCATACTGATCAACCAGTCGCCCTGGTTGAATGCCTTCATCGCCATGGTCGACCGCTATGAGGATGAGACCGGTGTGCGCATGGAACTCGATGTAACGCCGTTTGCCGGCATGCTCGAGAAAACGCGGAACTCGCTGCGCGCCGATAGCGGGCAATATGATATCGTCAATCTCAACTCGGCCGGCATGGCGGAAATCTATGCGGGTGGCTTTCTGACGCCGCTAACGGAAATCGATCCAGAGTTTGCGCTCCCCGAGGGTGTCCTTGGATTTGGTGGCTCCGCTTATTGGGGTGAAGATACCGACAGCTTCGATCCGGAAGGCGGCGATCTGCTCGGCGTGCCGACAAACGGCAACGTCCAGGTTCTCTATTATCGCAAGGATCTTTACGAAGAGCTTGGTCTCGAGGTTCCCGACACCTGGGAAGAATTGATGGCCAACAGCCTGGCCCTTCACAACCCGCCGGAACGCTACGGTTTCGTTCCTCGCGCCGCGCGTGATTCCATTCTTTATAACTTCACGCCCTACCTTTTCAGCCATGGAGCGACATTTTTCGCCGATGCGGCGGGCGGCGATTACTCTATCGCCTTCAACAGCGAGGAAGGTCTGGCCGCACTCGAAACCTACATCGCTCTGGGTGCGGAAGCCGGCCCGCCAAATCCGGGATCCATCGCGCAGGCCGAACTGATCCAGATGATGGCCACCGGCCGCGGCGCACAGGCGATTGCAGTGGTGGCTGCCGTTGCCGATCTCAACAACCCCGACAGTTCGGCCGTGGCCGGACAGATTGGCACCGCGTTAATACCCGCCGGACCGGATGGTTTGCGCTCTTCGGCAGCAGGACATTGGATGGCGGCCATTCCGCGCAACGTTCCGGAGGCCAACCAGCAGGCGGCGCTCGATTTCCTTGCATGGTTCATCGAACGCGAAATGCAGATCTATTACGTTCAGTCGGGAGGCGTGCCGATCCGCGATGATCTGACCGGCAGCGAACTCGATGAGGACCCTGCTTTCGAGTTCATCGAGGCATTCTCCGCAAACGCAAAAAACGCGCAGATGAACATGCCGCTCGTCGAAGGGACCTTGCTCAAGGACATTATTTCGCTCCATCTCAATCTTGCCGTCATCGGTGATGTCAGCCCACGCGAAGCGCTCAATGCTGCGGCTGCGGAGGCGCACCAGGCGCTTGTCGACGCGGGATACGATGTGACGCCCCCGGGCGAACTTTAACCCGAGCAGTTGCCCGGAGCTTTTCGCTCCGGGCAAACCCCAACGTGCGGAGCAGCAATGACCACGCTTTCTTCAAACCGTCCGGTTTCGGTGGCGGCGCGACGGGCCACAAATGCAAACCGGCGATGGCTCTACGGCTCTTTGATCCCTGCAACCCTTATTCTTGCAGCCCTGTCGATCTGGCCCGTATTCAACCTCGTCTGGCTCAGCCTTTCGAGCGTGACATGGTCCGATGGTCGTCCGGTGTCCGAGTTCATAGGCTTTGCCAATTTCAATGATTTGTTCCGTGGCGAACAGGTCTATTGGGCCGGGGTGCGAAACACAGTGGTCTTTGCCGTTTGCGCGGTGTCCGCCCAGATGATCTTGGGGTTCTCGATGGCACTGGCCGTCAGGCGCGCCTCCGGTGTCGGACGTGGCCTGCTCACGGCGATCTTCCTGCTGCCGATAGTCATTCCCCCAATCGTGATCGGGGCCATGTGGCGCCTGATGATGGGGCGTGATTTTGGCGTTATCAACGGCATGCTTGCGGTGATTGGACTTGGGCCCGTCGATTGGCTGGGCGATCCCCGTTTTGCATTGATGTCGGTGATCATCGTTGACGTGTGGCACTGGACGCCATTCGTGTTCCTGTTGCTGCTGGCCGGGCTTGAGGCATTGGACGAAGAGGTGCTTGAAGCCGCGCGTCTGGATGTCGTCAACCGCTGGCAGGAGCTGCGCCACGTCATCATTCCTCTCATGCTCCCCACAATTCTGGTCACGCTCGCTTTCCGCATCATCCTCTCGTTCAAGGTCTTTGACGAAGTGTTTCTGCTCACCGCCGGGGGACCGGGGACCGCGACCGAAGTCATAAACTTCTCGATCTACAGAGTGTTTTTCGGTCAGGACCGCGTCGGCATGGGTTCGGCAATGTCGTTGCTCACCCTGTTCGTGGTGGCGTTTCTCATCATCGTTGCGCAAGTGGTGGTTCGACGCAAAAGGGCAGGAGCGGACCAATGAAATCGAGAGCTTTCAGTGCCGGCAACATCGGCGGCAATCTCGTCGCGTGGGGCTACGCTCTCATCATTCTAGGCCCCATGGCCTGGATTTTGTCGAACTCGTTCAAGCGACAGATCGACATCTTGATGGGCACGACCGTCGCCCCCGTAACGACGTCGAACTATGTGAACATCATAGCCTCCCGGCAATCGGACTTTCTCTGGAACCTGTTCAACAGCGGCCTTGTCGCCGTGATCTCGACAGCGCTCGTGCTCGCCATCGCGACCGTCAGCGCGTTTACGGTCGTCAGGCTTTCGGCGCCCCGCTGGTTTACATTTGGAATCCTCGGATGGGCGTTGATTTTCCATATGCTTCCCACCCTGACCTTCGTGGGATCGTGGTACGTGATGTTTTCGCAGATGGGGCTGCATGGCAGCTATCTGGCGATCATTTTGACTCACACGGTCAATAATCTGCCACTGGCCATTTTCCTCATGATGGGATTCCTGCTCAATATTCCGAAAGAGCTGGTGCAGGCGGCACGCCTGGACGGTTGCAATTACCGACAGGTCTTCATCCATCTGGTCATCCCGCTATCGATGGGCGGCATGGCGGCGGCGGGTGCACTCACCTTCATCAATTCATGGAGCGATTTCGCCATTGCGCTCAATCTTTCCAACCGTGACACGATGACCGCCCCGGTCGCCATCGCCACTTTCGCTCAGGAGCATCAGATCCGCTATGGCGAAATGGCAGCGGCCTCTGTTCTGTCAATGATCCCGGCGCTCGTTTTCATCCTCTTTGGCCAGCGCTTTGTCGTGCGCGGGCTGCTCGCCGGCGCTGTAAAGTAAGGTAACCTCATGGCCAAACTCGAACTGCAAAATGTCAAAAAGAACTATGGCGCCACCGAGGTTATCCCGGGGATCGATCTCACCATCGAGCCGGGCGAGTTCCTCGTCCTGGTCGGGCCCTCCGGAAGTGGAAAGTCGACGCTATTGCGCATGATCGCGGGGCTCGAGGAGACAACCGGCGGGAACATCGTCGTCGACGGAGACGATATCACCAGAACCGACCCCTCGGCACGCGATCTGGCAATGGTTTTCCAGACTTATGCTCTCTATCCTCATATGACGGTGGAACAGAACATGTCCTTTGCGTTGCGCATGCGCAAAGAGGATCCTGCCGCCATTGCCCAGCGCGTAGAGGAAGCCATCGTGCTGCTCGATCTGGCTGGTCTTGAGAAGCGCAAGCCCGGACAGCTCTCGGGCGGCCAGCGCCAGCGCGTGGCCATGGGGCGGTGTATCGTCCGCAATCCCAAACTTTTCCTGTTCGACGAACCGCTTTCAAACCTGGATGCCAAACTGCGCGCCCAGACGCGGCTCGAGATCCGCAAATTGCACGATCGGCTTGGCGCGACCTCGATATTCGTGACCCACGATCAGGTCGAAGCGATGACAATGGCCGACCGCATTGCGCTCTTGAAGGACGGAACGCTTCAACAATTGGGCACGCCCCAGGATCTCTACCTCAATCCGGCCAACACTTTCGTTGCCGGTTTCATGGGGACTCCCGAAATGGGGTTGTTTCCCGGTGTCCTCAGGGAGTCCGGCTCCGACCTCCTTCTGGAAGGCGAGCACAGTATGGCACTGCCGGCGGAGCCGGATCTGCGCACAAGGCTTGGCGAGGCGGTCAAAGCGAACGCCAACGTGACGGTCGGAGTGCGTCCTGAGCATTTTGCCATATGTCCGGCCCAGACCCCGGGCTCTATGAGCATCGAGGTGAGTGCGATCGAATGGCTGGGGCACGACATCTATGTCTTCGGCGAAGCAGGCGGCAAAACCATAGCGGCCAGGCTATCGGGCAATGATGAGACTGGACGCCGGGCCGCGCCGCCACGAGTTGGCGAACCCATCGGGATCAAGCCCATTGAAGGCTCTTGGCATGTGTTTGATGCCGAAACCGGAAGGAACCTGCTGGCCTCCACTCGGGCTCCGGCATGATCGACCTGTTCGGGCGTCAGTTCAGTCGCGACGAAATAGATGCACTTTGTCCCGATATTACGCGGCTGGCGGGAATCCGTCAGTTTCGTGAGGACAATGGTCCTGGCAGCGGACAGAGGGTCATCCGTATCGAGAGCGGGGGCGGGCTAGGCATTGAGCTTCTGCCCGACCGCACGTGCGATATCGGCCAGGTATGGTGCAACGGCACACCCTTTGGCTGGATCGGACCGATCGGTACGCCGGACCCTTCACGCCTCCGCGGCAATCAACCGCTATCGGGACTTATGAGTACGTGCGGTTTCGACCACATTCGCCAGCCCGAAGAGGAGGGAGGAACACAGTTCCCCCAGCATGGCTCAATGATGCATCAAGCCTCGACCATAGTCGCGGCGGGGCCGGTCTGGGAGGAGGAGAACTGCGTCTTTCGCGTCGTCGCCGAATGCACTCAATTCGCGCTCGATCGCGGCGGCATGCGGCTCTGCCGGACCATTGACGTCCCGCTTGGCGGACAGAGTCTGACACTGGTGGACGAGGTGACCGTGCTGATTAAGCCTCAACCTTTGATGGCGATGTATCACATCAATCTCGGCTATCCGCTTGCTGAGCCCGAGAGTCATTTGGTTCTCGATGGAGCCGATCTGACCGGAGAGTGTCTGGCGCAGGATGGCGTTTTAACCCGTGCTGCCGGGAACGGTCGCGTAACCACCTCGTTGAGCTCCCCACGGACCGGTGCACAGTTCTCGGTCACCTTCGATGCTGATCAGCTCCCCGTATTCCAGACCTTGCGCAACTCAACGCCCGGCATCAACCTCGTCTGTCTCGAGCCGGCAACCCATGAACGCCGGACGCGAGCCGAACTCAGACGCGACTCTGCCCTGCAACCGGCTTCCGTAGGAGCGAAAAAGCGGTTCGAGATCGGAATGCACTTTACGCCCGCATCGTAGCCATGCGCGACAAACCCCGCTGCATCGGCGTGCTGGTCGGGCGTCACGGATTTCAGGAGGAGCGTCGCGGCCGGCCAGGCACATAGGGCCCCGAGATCCAAACCTGCCCGTCCCGAACCGTGAGCTTGACAGAGGTCAATCGCTGACCCAGGCAGGGGCCGATTTCACACTCTCCGCTCGCAATGTCGAACAGGGCGCCGTGGGCAAAACACATGATGCGGTCACGGGCGCCGTTCAGGAATTCGTCCTTTTTCCAGTTCATGCGGGCCTGATCGTAATGCGGGCAGTGATTGCGATAGCCATAGAGCCGTTCTCCCTGTCGCACGACAAACATGGTGTCGCGGCCCTCGCCGAGCGGGTCGAACCCGCGTGAGCGTCCATCGACAAGTTCGCTGAGGTGGCAGAGCGGCTCGGTCAGTTCGACCGCCTGTGTAAGGTCTTCTGTTGCCATCATTTTTTCGGCGGCGGACCTCCAGGAACCCATTTCTCGACATTTTCGAACAGAAACATCTGGGCGGCGTCTTTTGTCATGGGTGTCTCGCGCTCGACCCAGTCGCCGTCGTGCAGATCCATGTCCGCGTCGTATTCGATGTGGGTGCCGAGCGGTGAGTTGAAATACCAGAACCAGTTCGATCCGAACTTGTGGCGACCCGGACCCCAGAACGATTGGTAGCCCTTTTGGACCATGCGCGAGCCGGCCAGCATCAACTCGGTGGGGCCTTGCATGTGAAAGGCGACGTGTTCGAGACCCTGCATGTATTCGGGGGTCTGGATCATGAACAACACGTGGTGATCATTGTTGGCCTGCGGGCGCAGGAACGGCCCGGTATTGGTGAATTTGTCGGTGACGACGAAACCGAGCCGTTCGACATAAAAATTGGCCATCTTGTCCATGTCGGGAACGAAATAGACAACATGGCTCAGCGTCCTCGGCCTGGCTTCGACCTCATCATTGGCGCCGATGACATTGGGCGCCCGGCCGGGCTTGGCGCCTGGAGAATTGATAAGTTCGGCTGGCAGATCGAGCGCAACGCGCCGGGTGATGCGGAAGGCAATCTCGAAATTGGCGTCGTCGCGTGTGGTGAGCGTGCCATCGGCGAGTTTTTCCACCGCACGATCCTTGCTCAATTCGGCTTCGATCGCATCGAGCGTAGCCTGATCTTCAACGCCCCATATGGTCTGGCGAAGCATATTGGCCGTGGGAAGAGGGGCCGGCAGGCTCGCATCGTCGCGCTTGCGGATGGTAAAGGCCGATCCATCGAGCGCTTCGAACCGTCCCCCTTCGTCCGAGAACGCTTTTTCCATAAGGCCGTAGTCAACGAGAAACTCCCGGCAGGCCGCCACATCGTCAACGCCGAAGACCAATTCGTCGGGTCCGATTATTCGCATACTTTTGATCCTTGCTTCAGGGCGGGGGCCGAGTGCGGTCGGCACGCGTTTTTCCAATTGTGACGTCACAATACGCGTGACCATCGCATCACAGAAATGGTAAGTCTTGATGCGATGTATTGATGCATTCAATATATCTGGCCTGCGCGCTGGCCCGCGCCAGGCGGGAGGAATGCTGAGGAGACCCGATGAGGTTCAAAAAACTCGATCTCAACCTTTTGGTGGCGCTCGACCACATGCTCGCCGATCGCTCTGTTTCGATCGCTGCCGACAAGATGCATATGAGCCAGTCGGCGATGAGCAATGCGCTGACCCGGCTGCGCACTTATTTTGATGACCCACTGCTCGTCCAGGTCGGGCGACGGATGGAGTTGACACCTCGGGCCGAGGCCATGCGCGGGCCGGTGCGTGACATTCTTGTGCGGCTCGAGGCAACCATCGAGACAGCACCCGATTTCCACCCCCGCGAGTCCAACCGCGAGTTCACGATTCTGTTGTCCGACTATACCCAATCGGTGTTCATTCCCGAGGTTCTGGCCCTAGCCCGGAACGAGGCGCCCGGGGTGCGGTTCAGGCTGCAGCCCCAGACCGCTCACCCTTATTCTCTCCTCGAGAGAGGTGAGGTCGATGTCCTCGTTGCGCCCGAGCAATTTTGCTCGCCCGAACATCCCGCCGAGCAGATATACAGCGATCGGTATGTATGCGTGGTCTGGGCCGGCGGTGCTTTGGCTGGCGGGCCGCGCACGCGGTGATGGTTCCTCCCAATGAGGCCAACTCGGTCGAGAGCCTCATTCTGGCGGAGCGCGGCATAGAGCGGCGCGTGGAGGTTACCACCTTTTCGTTTTCCGCTCTGCCGCAACTGATCGTGGGGACCGACAGAATCGCCACGGTGCACAAACGCCTCGCCGATCAGGCTGTTGCCCATCTGCCGCTCGTGCAAAAGGAGTTGCCCATCACCCTCGAACCGCTGCATCAGAACATGCAGTGGCACAGTTATCGATCCCGCGATCCCGGATTGGGATGGCTGCTCGACCTTTTCCGACGGGCGGCAGCGCGACTGGATTGATATTGATTGCATCAATATACTCGATCACATCTTTCCATTTCCCAAATGTCAGGCCTCTGACCTAGAGTCTGCGCGCACAAGGGAGGTGTCTGATGAAATTGAACTCGATTCTGATTGCGGGCGGCGGCATTGGGGGGCTGACGGCGGCCATCGCGCTCAGACGCAAGGGGTATCCGGTCGAGATCATTGAAAAGGACCCGAGCTGGACGGTTTATGGCGTTGGCATAATCCAGCAGTTCAATGTGGTACGGGCCATGGCCTCCCTCGATCTGCTCGATGCGTACCTTGAAAGGGCCTTCGGGTTCGATACCACCACGATGTTCAATCCCGCCGGTCAGCAGATCGCGCATTTCGAAACGCCCCGGCTGGCTGGAGCTGATTATCCTTCCAACGCCGGAATTCGTCGCACCGATCTGCAGGCGGTGCTGGCCGACCGTGCCCAGGAACTGGGTGTTGGCGTCCGGCTGGGTATAACGATTGACTCGCTGTCCGACGACGGAGCGGGCGTCGATGTCGCCTTCTCCGATGGCACCAGCGGGCGCTATGACATTGTGATTGGAGCCGATGGCGTCTTTTCCCATACCCGCACCCAGATCATGAAAGATGCGCCCGCGCCGCGCTACACCGGGCAGTGGGTTTGGCGATACAACTTGCCCCAGCCCGATACCCTCAAGGGCATAGAGCTGTTTTTCGGGCCGGCCAATGGTGGTCTTGTGCCCTTGGGCAAGGATGAGATGTATATGTTCATCCTCAGCCGCGAAGAGCCGGGTTTCAAGCTGGCACGCGACGGCTCCGCCGCCGCCATGCGTGAGCGAACAAGGGGGGCAGCGCCCCAGATCGTGGAACTGGCCGCCGGCATTACCGACGATGCCGGCGTCGTGGGACGTCCGCTGGAGGTGGTGTTCCTCGATGGTGATTGGCACAAGGGGCGCGTGGTTCTCCTGGGCGATGCTGTCCACGCTTCAACGCCCCATCTTGCCCAGGGAGCGGGGATGGCCATCGAGGACGGATTGGTTTTGGCCGAAGAGCTGTCCGTCGCTGGCGATCCTCAGGAAGCATTCCGGGCGTATCGCAATCGCCGTTTCGCACGCGTCAAATTCATATCTGAGAATTCCATCGCTATCGGCGAGGGGCAGATGGGTATGCGCCAAGGCGTTGATGCAGGAGCCATCAACGGCCAAAGCATAGCCTTGATGGCCCAGCCCATCTGACACAGCCGTCGCGCCACGCATTCGCTAGATTTTCCGGAAAGGAGCGCCAACTCATGGCCATGTTCGACTATTTCCCCAACTATGTCTGGAACCTTTCGGTTTCCATTGCCATGGCGAGCGGGGCCGAGCTTGGGGAGATCATGGACATGTGCCAGCCGCTTCTGGCCAGGTCGGAAGCGGGCGAGGATGCAGGTACAGCCGATTTCATGCAGGAGTGGATGAAGGTTGCCGACAAGTTGGTCGACCTGGCCGCCGAAGACGAGGCCAAAGGGCGGCTGCTGTCCGCGGGCGCCAAGCTCCAGCGTGCTGCCCTCTATTATCTTACCGCCGAACGTATGCAAGGTCACGGTCATCCGGGACGGATGGTGACTTATGACAAGGGGCTCGATGCATTCGCGCGTGGGGTCGAATTTGCAAGAGACAATGTCGAGCGCTTCGAAATTCCTTATGGCGACAAGATCATCCCGGTGCTGCTTACCCGCGCCGAGGGCGTGGAAGGGCCGGCGCCGGCGGTCGTCTATCTCAATGGTCTCGATAGCTGCAAGGAGCTTCTCTACTGGTCGCGGTTGCCCCAGGCGCTCGCCGCACGAGGCATTTCAACGCTCTGTGTCGATCAGCCCGGGACCGGCGAGACGCTGCGCAAACAGGGTTTGCCCGCGATCTCCAATTCAGAGGAGTGGGGCACCCCGGTCTATGAATGGCTGGCGGCGCGTGAGGACATCAATGCCCAGCGCATAGGCATTACCGGCATTTCCCTGGGTGGCTATTACGCGCCGCGCGTTTGCGCTTTCGAGCCGCGTTTTGCCGCCGGTGCCGTTTGGGGCGCCAACCACAACTGGATCGAGGTGCAGCACAAGCGACTGCGGCGCGAAGGTGAGAATCCGGTGCCTCACTATTGGAGCCATGTCCAATGGGTGTTTGGCGCGGAAGATCAGGATGATTTTTTCCAGAAGGCCCAGGGGATGCATCTCAATGGCGTCATGGACAGGATCAAGGTGCCGTTTCTTGTCACCCACGGCGAAAAGGACCGCCAGATCAGCGTCGATTACGCGCGCCAAAGCTACGACCAGCTAACCAACTCACCGCGCCGCGAGCTCAAGATCTTCACCGATCGTGAGGGCGGAGTCGAACATGTGGGAGCCGACAACATGAGCTTCGGTCGTTCCTACATCGCCGACTGGTTCGCCGAAACGCTCGGCGGCCGGCTCAGTTGAGGGGGATACGGTGACCGAACTCGTGCTTTACGCCGCCCCCGGCACCTGCGCCCGTGTCCCGTGCATCGCGCTGGAGGAAGCGGGAGCAGACTATGAAATCCGGCTCGTGCGCTTCATGAGCGGCGAGCACCGGTCCGACGGGTTCTTGAAGCTTAACCCCAAGGGCAAGGTGCCGACACTGCTCGTTGGGGGTGAGCCGCTGACAGAAAACATCGCCATCGCCCGCTTTCTCGCCCAGCGTTTCCCTGACGCCGAACTGCTGCCCGTTTATGGCGACCCGCTGTCCAATGCCAGGGTGCTCGCCGATTTGAGTTTTTGCGCATCGACGCTTCATCCGACGGTCACACGCATCCGTATGCCCGATTTCATGGTCGATGGCGCGGCCGCGGCGGCATCGGTCCGCGAGCGGGCTATCGCGGCGATGAAGCCATTCGCAGCAGTGGTTGAGGAGCGCGTCGCCTCCGGGCGCTGGTGGTATGGCGCCAACTGGTCGATCGTCGACGCCTATATCTATTGGGTCTGGTTCCGCATCACCGGGGCCGGTTTTCCCGGAGAAGAATTTCCCGAATGGGCCGGACATGCGTCCCGGATGGAGAAACGCCCCGCGGTCCGCCGCGCGCTCGCACATGAGGCCCGCCTGCAGGCGCAACTCGAAAAGGAGGGGCTGGCATTTCGTCCCAGCTAGATCGCATGACCCTGTCTTTGCTTCCTGAAATTCGCCGCATCGTGACCGGTCACGACCAGACCGGGCGTGCAACAGTTCTCTCCGACGGAAAGCTGCCGCACGTGACCAGGCCGCCACAACAGCCTGGTTTGGCATTCCACGAGATATGGAATACCCGCGAGATGCCGGCTCCTGTAGCGTTCGATGAAACCGAGCCGACGGATAGTCATCGCGATACCGCTCCGCCCGCAAACGGCACAATCGTCAGGATCGTAGATATACCGCCCGAGGGGCAGAACGGGCCGGATTTCGACAGGTCGCAGGCCGAGGCCCTGTTTGGCGCCGTTGGTCTCGCGGAAAATGCCGACCACACGCTCCCCGGCCGCCATCCCCTGATGCACCGGACCGAGAGCATTGACTATGGGATCGTTCTTTCAGGCGAGATTGTACTGCTGCTCGACGATGAGGAGGTGGTGCTCGGACCCGGCGACGTGGTGGTCCAGCGCGGAACCATTCACGCCTGGGCCAACCGCTCGAACACGGTGTGCCGCATGGCATTTATTTTGATTGACGGTCAGTTCGATCAAAAGCTGGCGACGGCGCAGGAAGCCCATGACGCGGCGCTCAGGGCACGCGTCTTGGCACCATGAGGGTCGCCATTACCGGCGCGGGAGGCTTTGTCGGTCGCAGTCTTGTCGATCGCCTCCTTTCCGATCCGCGAATAGATCATGTGAATGCCTTCGATCGTCTGGAATGGTCCGCGCCCCGGCACGAAAGGGTCACGGCGGTGATCGGCGAGTTGTCCGATCCGGATATGATCGAAGCGGTCGTTGCCGATGTCGACGTCGTTGTTCATCTCGCTTCGGTTCTGGGCGGCAGCGCCGAGGCCGCTCCCGAAGCCGCCCGTCGCATCAATGTCGATTGTTCTCTCGCGATGATGGAGCAATTGGCGCGAAAGGGGAGCGACAAGCGGTTCGTTTTCGCCTCATCGATCGCGGCGCTGGGCAATGCACTCCCCGACCCGGTGACTGACGGGGTGGAGCCGCGCCCGGTCATGACGTACGGAGCCCACAAGGCCATGATCGAAGTTGCGGTGCGGCACGCAGCCGGCACGGGTCGATTGGATGCCATAGCCTTGCGTCCTTCCGGTGTCGTCGCGCGCGACGGCCTTGATGCGGGGCTCAAGTCGGCGTTTCTCTCGCGCCTCTTCTGGTCTGTGCGCCGTGGGCAAGATATTGTGCTGCCCGTCGCGCGCGACAGCCGAACCTGGCTGGCCTCGATCCGCAATGTCGCCGGCAATTTCGCCCATGCGGCTCTGGTGCCCGATCTCGGGCCGGAGCGCGTGCTGACGCTTCCGGCGCTATCGCTCACATTTGGAGCCTTGGCCGATGCGCTCGCGCGGTCCTTTCCAACGAGTCGCTCTCATGTCCATTTCTCGCCCGAGGCCCGGGCGGTTGAGATGTTCGGTTCCTTTCCCGGCCTCCGGACGCCGGCTGCGGACGCCGCCGGATTCACGCGTGACGTCGATGTCGATTCCCTTGTTCGGGATGCCATGACCAATGGAGACGCCTCATGAAACTTGCCACCCTGCCCAATGGAACACCGGATGGACAGCTCTATGTCGTCAGCAGGGATCATACCCGATGCGCAAGGGCCAATGACGCCGATACCATGCAGCTTCTCATGGAAGCCTGGGATGAGCTTGCGCCGCGCGTGGACCGGCAATATCAGGCTCTCAATGCGGGGGGCGGTGTCCCCTTCGATCCGGCACAGTGCCTTGCACCCTTGCCGCGCGCTTGGCAGTGGCTCGATGGCTCGGCCTACGAAAGCCACGGCAAGCTCATGGACAAGGTCTTTGGCATCTCGGCAGGTGGCGATAAGACACGCCCCCTTATGTATCAGGGACTGTCGGACCGGTTTCTGCCACCCCACGCGGATGTGCCGCTACCGTCCGAAGAGGACGGCATAGATTTCGAAGGCGAGTTCGGCATCGTTTGCGACGCAGTGCCGATGGGAACCGACGCCCAGGCTGCATCGCGCCATATCCGCTTGCTCGTTCAAGTCAACGATTGGTCTCTGCGCAAAATTGCGCCGATCGAAATGAAAACGGGATTCGGCTGGGTGCAGGCCAAGCCGGCCTGTTCGATGGCGCCCGTGGCGGTCACGCCCGACGAACTGGGTGCCGCCTGGCGCGATCACCGCGTTGATCTGCCCCTCCACGTCACCTGGAACGGCAAACCCTTTGGCGCGGCTGGCGGATATGACATGGGCTTCGGGTTTCACGAACTTGTCGCCCATGCGGCTCGGACCCGCGACCTTGTGGCCGGCACCATAATCGGGTCGGGGACGGTTTCCAATGAGAACTACCGTGAAGTCGGCTCGTCCTGCATCGCCGAACGCCGCGGCATCGAAATGCTTGATGACGGCGAGCCCCGCACCGGCTTTATGGCGTTCGGTGACAACGTGCGCATGCAGTGCGCCTTGCCCGACGGCACCCCGATTTTTGGAGCCATCGATCAAAAGGTCATCAAGGCATGAAACTGAGCGATCTGTTTGGCCTTGTCGGACGCCGTGCGCTGGTCACCGGCGGAACTTCGGGCATAGGGATGGCGATAGCGCGGGCCTATCTTGCCGCAGGAGCCGATGTGGTCGTGTCGTCGGACCGTGAGGACGAGTGTGTGACGGCCCGCAACACCCTGCAGGCAAAGGGTAACCTTCATGCGCTCTGCCTTCGCCTTGGCACGCGCGAAGCCTCCGAGACCCTTGTAGAAGAGGCAAGCAGGGTCCTCGGCGGACCCATCGATATCTTGGTATCCAACGCCGGCATCGAAGGTCCGGTGGGCGCAACCGGTTCTGCCGCGCAAGACGAAATCGACGATCTGTTCAGGGTCAATGTCAACGCGGCCTACTGGTTGGCCGCCGCCGTCGCACCGGGCATGCGCGCCTCCGGCGGCGGGGCGATGATTTTCATGGCTTCGATCGCTGCCCTGCGCGGAAACCGCGTCATTGGCGCCTACGGAATGACCAAGGCGGCCCTGACCCAATTGGCCCGCAATCTGGCCGTCGAACATGGACCGGGCAACATCCGCGCCAACGCGATAGCGCCCGGACTTATCGAAACGCCCTTTGCGCGGGGTTTGATGTCCGATGCGGCATTCATGGAGCGGCGGCTGGCGGCCACTCCGCTGCGGCGTGTGGGGCGCCCCGACGAAGTTGCCGCGACGGCCTTATGGCTTGCCTCTCCCGGCGGCGCATTCACGAACGGGCAGGTGATTGTCGTCGATGGCGGCACACTGATCGCAGATTGAAAAACCGTTGAAAGCACGCACCAGCGCTCGCCCTCGCGCCACAATAAGGAACATTCGGAATGTCACGTAAAATCATAGATTTGTCGGTAGCGCTCACCGATAAGGTCAGATCTGACCCGCCCGGTCTTGGGCCCGGCATCGAGTATGTCGACCATGACGCCGGAGCGCGGGATTTCGAGGCGATGTTCGGCATGCCGGTGGATAAACAAAGGGAAGGGAAGGGCGCGGCCGTCGAGCGCCTTCAGGTGACGACGCACAACGGCACGCATATGGACGCGCCCTGGCACTACCACCCGACAATGAACAATGGCGAGCCCGCGATGACCATTGACCAGGTGCCACTCGAATGGTGCATGGGCCCGGGAGTTAAGCTCGATTTCCGCCATTTGCCCGACGGCCACGTCGTATCGGTGGCTGAAGTCGAGGCGGAACTGGCGCGGATCGGTCACGACCTTGAGCCCGGCGACATCGTCCTGGTCAACACCCGGGCCGGGTCGCGCTATGGCCAGGATGATTACGTCTCCGCGGGTTGCGGCATGGGACGCGAGGCGACGCTGTTTCTCACCGAACGCGGCGTCAAGGTTTGCGGAACCGATGCCTGGAGTTGGGACGCACCTCTCATGAGCCAGATGAAGAAAATCCGCGAGACCGGGGCCTGGAATCTCTTCTGGGAGGGGCACAAGGCGGGGGCGGAGACGATCTATTGCCACATGGAAAAGCTCGGTAACCTGGACCAGTTACCGGGCAAGGGCTTTGAAGTGATGTGCTTTCCCGTAAAGGTCGAACGGGGGTCGGCCGGATGGTGCCGCCCCGTAGCAATCTTGGACATCTAGAGCCATTACGCCCACCGCCGTCCTTGGGGTTGCGGCGTTTGCTTTTGGAGCAGGAACAGGCTCATGGCATTGATGGAATCGATACAAAAGATTGAAAGAAGAAATTTTGTAAATTCATCACGGGGCAGTACCAATTGCCTGCTTCGGGAGGAACCAGAGCAGAAGAGATGCGCGGGGGGCTGACCCAAACCGGCATCAGGACCGACTTCTCCCGGCATTCCCGATCGGTCTCGGTCAAGGAGGAGGAACCCATGTCCACTATATGCAATCGAATGTTGCCCCTTGCTGTTGCGATGGCGAGTATTTCATGTGCCGCCGGCGCCATCGCGCAGGAAACAATGAATTTCGTGTCGCCGTCGCCTCCGCAAGCTCATCTCAATGTCGAAATCATGCCTCAGTTCGTTGAGGCGGTGAACCAGGCGGCCGGCGGAGAACTGGACGTTCAGTTGCGCACCGGCGGCCAGATGGCCAATGCCGGCAATGTCTACGACCGGCTGCAATCGGACGTCATCCAGATCGCATTCAGCCCGGTGCCTCAGTTGCCGAAGTCGTTCCCGCTCCTGTCCGCGGTTGAATTGCCCTTCATCATTCCCGACGCCGAGACCGGTTCTGAGGCGCTTTGGAATCTGGTGGAGAGCGGGGCGCTGGACGCCGATTTCGAGGGCCTCAAGGTGCTCGGGATCACTGCGTTCCCATCGACCACAATTCATACCAATGCTGACGTTGGCGTGCTCGATGATGTCGCTGGCCTCCGGCTTGCCGGATCGGGACAGGCTTTGACTAGCCTTATCCAGGAACTTGGCGCCGCCCCGATATCGCTCAATGTTTCCGATCAATATCAGGCAATCGATCGCGGGACCGTGGATGGCACGGTCATGATCTGGACGGCCTTCCAGCCATTCCGCCTTGCGGAAGTGACCAGCCATCACGTCGAAGGCCCCTTCGGCTCGGCCGTTGCCATGGTGTTCATGACCGAGGAAAAATTTGAGAGCTTGTCGCCGACCGCTCAGGCTGCGCTAGAACAAGCGGGTGGGCGAGAGTTCAGTCGGCAATTCGGAGCATTCTGGGATCGGGTCGCAAGTGAAGCGCGAGAGCAGACAGCCGCGCTTGAAGGGCACGAGATCGTGGATTTGTCCGATCAGGACATTGAGGTTCTTCGCGAAAAGTCTGCCGCCGTGATCGAAGCCTGGAAAAGCTCTACCGAGGGTGGGCCGGAATTCCTCGACGCACTTGAGGCCGAAATCGCGGCAATCCAGGCGCGATAAGTTCGCGCGAACAGGAGAGTGGCGATGGCCGATCAGACCGCCCGTATTGAATATCCCGCGTCAGGTGCAATTGACCGCATCGATGCCGCCAATCTGGTCGTCTCGCAACGCATTGCCTTCGCCGGCGTGCTTGGGGTTCTTGCCATCGCCGCTCTCATCGTTGCCGACGTCCTCTTACGCGTCCTGTTTCGGGCGCCGGTCGTCGGGCTCAACGAATATATCGAAATGTTCTTTGCGGTGGCCATTGCTGCGACATTTCCCTCGGCCGTCGCAAACCGGGGGCATCTCAAGATAGATCTCCTGGGCGCGCTGGGTCCACGGACCAAGCTCTGGCTCTCCGCATTCGGGTCGTTCCTGCTCTCCATGCTGTTCGTCATCGTCGCCTGGCAGGTCGGGTTGCAGGCATCGGAAGCGGTGGCGCAGCAATACACGACGACCATCCACAACCTTCCCGTCGGAATATTTTATTGGATCATTGCCGCATTGGTGGCGATTTCCGCCATAAATCAGATTGTGGTTTTCGTCGTCGATGTCTTCCGTGCCGACTGGTCGGCCGGAGAGCGTATGAGCGCGGCAACGCCACTCGCCCTGTGCGCTGCCATCATTTTTTCTCTTGCACTGTGGTTGGGGTTCGAAAGCGCCGCGGCCACCGTCACCAACTGGGCCTGGAGCAATCCCGGCTGGTTTTCGGCAATCGTCTTTGGCGCCCTCTGGGTCATGCTGCTGGCCTTCGTGCCGGTTGCCGCCGTTACAGGGTTGTTGGCGGTCGCCGCTTCATCGGTCCTCATTGGAAACGATCCCGCGCTTTCCGTGATCGGCTCGGAACTGACAGGATTTTTGACCACCAGCGAGGTTTCGGTCCTGCCGCTGTTTCTGATCATGGGGATCCTTGCGGCGGCGGCAGGCATCTCCGACGATGTTTTTCGCATTGCCCAGGCGCTTCTTGGACACATGCGCGGCGGGCTCGCCATGGCGGCCATTGGCGGTTGCGCCGGCTTCGGTGCGGTTACCGGTTCGTCGGTGGCGACGGTTGCGACGATCGGCAGTGCCTCGCTGCCGGAGATGCGCAAGCGGGGCTATTCGGAAAGGCTGTCGACCGGTTCGATTGCCGCCGGCGGTACGCTCGGGGCCCTGATCCCGCCGTCTGGGGCGCTTGTCTTTTATGCATTCCTGACCGAGCAGTCGATCGGCCAGCTCTTCATGGCAGCAATGATTCCCGCCGCCCTTGCCGTATTGCTGTATCTCGCGACCATCGCGATATGGGTCAAGATTTCACCCGCGAGCGCCCCGCGAAAGGGAGCGTTCTCACTGCGCGAGTTCCTTTCCTCGCTGCGCAGGGGTGTTTCGGTCATTGGCCTGTTCGTCGTTGTGATGGGTGGCATCTATTCGGGTATATTTACGGTCAACGAGGCGGCGGCCGTGGGCGCTATCCTGGCCTTTATCATTGCCTGGTCGCGAGGTTCGCTCAGGGGAGCAGCCTTCTGGACAGTCATGGGGCGCGCGGCCAGCATGACGGCGATGATTTATGCGCTGGTGATCGGTGGGCTTACATTGTCGTTCTTTGTGAGCACGACCGGGCTGCCCAATATGCTCACCGACTTCGTTGCCAGTCTCAATCTTGCGCCGCTGATGACAATCGCTCTGCTCATGTTGGTTTACATCGCTCTGGGTGCGATCATGGAGTCGTTTGCAATAATGATCATAACTGTGCCCATCGTGGCCGGGCTCATCACCGGCCTGGGATACGATCTCATCTGGTGGGGCGTCGTGATGCTCGTCGTGCTCGAGATCGGACAGATCAGTCCGCCATTCGGCATGAACGTGTTCGTGTTGCAGTCGATATCGGGCAAGCACACACGGCTGGGTACCATTTACAAGGGTGTGATGCCCTTTCTGGCAGCCGACTTCGTCAAGCTGGCGATTCTGATCCTCTTCCCGGTGTTATCGCTGTGGCTTCCATCGACCATGTTTTAGCGTCGATACCAATTCTCGCCATTTCAGGTTTCAAGGAGTTCCCAATGCGGCCAAGACCGTCGTCATTTGTCACCCTCGGTACGGCCGGTGGGCCCGTGCAGAATCCGGAGCGCTCTCAACCGGCGCACTTGATTATGAACGGCGACAAGCCCATGCTTATCGACTGTGGAGAAGGCGCCATCGGTCAGATAACACGGATGGGCCTTTCCTTTCGCGAGATTGAACAGGTGTTTATCACACACCATCATTTCGATCACATCGGCAGCCTTTTCGCTCTGCTCGGCCTGAGCATGATGACGCAACGGAACTATCCGCTGGAAATTTACGGCCCGCCGGGCACCAGGGATATCGTCGATGGCCTCGTCGCTGCGGCGGCGGTACCCAATGCCATTGGCTTTGGCGTGCCGGGCCAGAAATTGCCGACAATCGAGAGCTTTGTGGTGGTTAGAGAAATCCGCCCGGGCGATATCGTCGAGCTCGACGGTATGCGCGTTACCAATTGCGAGAATACCCATTACGGCAGCGCCAAAGGGCAGGGCGAGCAGTCGCCTTATCTGTCGCTTTCCTATCGCTTTGATCTGCCCGACCGCAGCGTGATGTTCACTGGCGATACTGGAGAATGTGCCGAGGTCGAGGCTCTGGCCAAAGGAGTGGACCTTCTGGTGGGAGAGATGATGGACCTCGATGTCACCATGGGGAACGTCCGCCGGGCCAATCCCAATATGCCCGAAGAGCGCATCGCAATGGTCCAGACCCATCTGTCGAAACATCATTTGACCCCCGAGCAGCTCGGCGAACTCGCGGCGCGGGCAGGGGCCAATCATGTCGTCGCCGTTCACTTTGCCCCCGGCTCGGTCACTGCCAGCTCACGCGACCGCTATGCGGCCCGCATAGGTTCCACATTTTCTGGAAAAGTATCGATTGGCGAAGATCTGGCCGTTTTCTGAGCCAGACCACAGAGCAGCGTGCCCGCCCCGGGTTGGTACGGGCACGCGTTCAGGCGCCAAGCGACTGACCCGCTGCCGCCGCGCTCAATATGACGGCAATCGCCAATTTGGCCGGCATCGCTGTTGACGGAATCGTGCCCCGGGGCACAACTTGCGTCGTTTACCCCGGGTGACCGGATCTCATCGGGACTGCAAGGACACGTCGAGCCTTTCGACCCTGAAGATCGTGTTGCGGGGATGGTACTGTCCCGAAAGGCGTTCGGCGAGGTAGTCGGCGGTTTGCCGCAGATAGGTGTCCTCGTTCTCGTGAAGACCCTCTATGCTGTTCAAGGTGATGTCTGGGTAAAGCGGTAGCCAGGTCAGAGCGTCGATGGCTTGAAGGATCACACGGGGTTCATCATGCGTCTCGACGACCTCCGTGAGCACCCGAACCCATTTTTCAGGGTCCGCATGCCCTAGCGCTTCGGCGATGGGAATACGAACCTGGATATCGGCTTCTTTTTCAAATGCGGTCTCTAGGCCGTCGGGCACGGCGTGGCCGTCGATAACCAGCATCAGGATGCCCTTGGCCGCCCAGTGGCGCATAATCGGGGATGAATGGCCGAGAAAACCCATGAGTTTTCCGACGTTTTCGGGCTTTCGCTCGATGGCCATGCCCGCCACCGCCATGATATCGGCGAGCGGATAAAGCACGTCGTCCTGGCTCGCCTCCCACGTCTCGAGCGGGTGATGCTCTGGAATAAAGCCGGTGTCGCGAATAGCGATCATGTGCGCGTCGAGCGCAGTTCTGTGTGCATCGAGAACGCCGGCATGGTCCGGATCGTCGACCAGGTTGACCGTGGCGTCGGGGTCGACCTCCATATCGTAGAGTTCTTCGGCCGGCTTTGTCTGCCAAAAGCGGTCTTGCAGCGGATCGAGCTTGCCCTCGTTTCTGGCGATCTCATAGTCCTGATAGTGGACGCCCAGCCATTCATAGGCGACGTATTGGCCAAGTATCCTGTGGGGATTGTAGTTGCGAATATAACGGTAGCGCTTCGACCGGGCCGTGCGGGAAAGATCGTAGCGCTCACCCATGCGATCGCGTCCGCCGAAGATATACTCGCGCTCCACGCGGTCGGGGCCAAGGAAGGGCTCGCCACCGACGCCATCCGGCCGCGACATTCCCGCTGCAGCGCAGAATGTGACGAAGAGATCGACCAGCGATACCGGTGTATCGACATGTGTGCCGGGTGCGATGGGTAACAGATGCCGCCACTTCTCCGGTACGCGAACGATGAGCGGTACACGCATGCCTTCGTCATAGAGATATCGCTTGGACCGAGGCAGCGTCGAGCCATGATCCGAGAAATAAAACACAATGGTATCGTCGGTGAGGCCGTCCTCGTCGAGTTCATCGAGCCGCGCGCCAAGCTCTCCATCCATAAGCGCGATGGCATTATAGTGCCGTGCGAGGCTTTGGCGCATGCCTGGCGTATCGGGCAGATAGCTCGGCAGGGTCACGTCTTCAGGGGCGATACCGCCCGGCTGTTCCTTAAAGGCACTCGATTCATGAGTTGTCATGCTGTTGAAGACAGCGAGAAAAGGCCCGTCCGCGGGCCTGTTGCGCCAATGAGCGGTATTGCTCGTTTCATCCCAGATTTCCTTGGGTTTGACGTCGCAATTGTAGTGGGTCTTGAAGTTGTTGGTGCAGTAATAGCCCGCGGCACGCATGACTTGGGGGTAGGTCGTAAAACTCTTTGGCAGTTTTGCGACGGTTTGCATATGTTGCGCCCGTGGTGCGCTCTCGGCGTGACGGCCAGTGAGAATGGCAAACCGGGAGGGGGCGCAGACCGGCGAGGTACAGTTGGCGACGTCAAAGACGACCCCCGATCGACCCAGCACATCGAGATTGGGCGTCCTGGCAATCGGATCTCCATACGCGCCCAGACGGGGCGGGCAATCCTCGCTCACGATGCACAAGATATTGGGGCGGTCGCGCATGGTGTCCTCCTCGATGGCGTATCCTCACCTTCCCGCGTCAATATCACCGATGCGCCCACAACAGGATTGCCAAAAGCTGCACGAGATATAACGGCGGCGCATCGCTCCCTAGATTCGACCGATGCGTTCTGCTGATCGGTAGGCGTAATAATTGCATTTCTCGTTGATCGCGGCCGGTGATAGGGGATCGGTATGCGGAAGTGGAGGAGCTTCCGAAAGCAGTCTCGGGCTCCGGCCCGGCATTTGGGAGGATTTCTATGCGCAAGACCTTGATCGCACTGGCGGCCGTATTGGCGGCGTCGGTCGCAATGCCTGCGGCAGCACAAATTGCCAATGATGACGATACGCTGGCGTTGGCCGGGCTTCTGGACAACAACAGCTTCGACCGCGCGCAGCTTATGATCGCCAACCAGATTCAATATTGGCAGCCGGTGTTTGATACGCTGCTGGTCCAGGCTCCCGACGGCAGCATCGAGCCGAACCTTGCTACTGAATATTCCTATAACGAGAGCAACAGCGTTCTCTCCCTGACGCTGCGTGAAGGCATTTCCTTTACCGATGGAACGCCTTTCGACGCTGAAGCGGTAAAGGCCAACCTCGAATATCTGGCCATCGGCGGCGGGCAGAACAGTTTCATGGCGCAGTCGATCAGCCAGATCGAAATTGTATCGCCAACCGAGGTGACGCTGCATCTGGGAGAGCCCGATCCGAGCCTTCTGCAAAATCTGTCGTCCGTGGGCGGCGCTATGGCGAGCCCCGCCAATCTCGGCGTGGAAGGGTCTGCCAACAATCCGATCGGGTCGGGCCCCTATATCTACGACGAGGCCGCTTCGGTCGGTGGTCGTCAATACGTCTATAACCGCAATCCTGACTACTGGAATGCCGATCAATATCCCTTCGAACGTGTCACGATCACGCCGATCAACGATCTGGTGGCGCGGCTCAATGCCATCAAATCGGGGCAGGTCGATGCGGGGGCGGGTGAGGCCAGCACAGTCGCCGACGCTCAGGCGAACAACCTCGACACGCACGCCAACCCCGTAAACTGGATGGGGCTGACCATCGCCGACCGCGGGGGCGAGATCGTGCCGGCCCTGGCCGACGTTCGCGTCCGCCAAGCCATCAACATGGCATTCGACTCCGCCGCGATTCTGGAATTCCTGCAGCTTGGCTATGGCCGTCTGACCGACCAGATATTCCCCGATACCGCTGCATCCTACCGCCAGGAACTGGACGCGGTCTATGACTATGATCCGGAAGGTGCGCGGGCACTTATCGCCGAGGCCGGGTATCCCGACGGGTTCACCGTCAACATGCCCGAGCTCTCCGGTTTCGCAAATCTCAATCCTGTCGTGGCCCAGCAACTGGCCGAAATCGGTATCACCGTCGAGTGGACCACCATCGCGCCCAACGCAACGATCCCCGAGCTCCGCTCGGGCCGCTATCCGATCTTCCTGCTGCCGTTCGGATACCAGGGGGACTGGGCGGAACTCACCAAGTTCGCCCTTCCGGGTTCACCCTGGAACCCGGTGGGCTACGAGGATCCTGAGCTTCTGGCAATGATCGAAGAGGCCCAATACGCCGTTGGCGATGCCCAGGACGCGAAATATCAGGAGATCAACACCTATCTGGTCGACAACGCCTGGTTTGCGCCCTGGTACCGCCCGGACCAGATTTATCACACCAATGGAGCCGTGGACGTTGCGGTTCAGGCGGGCAACGCCGTGCCCTTCATTCGCAACTACACTCGGCAGCAATAAGCACTCCCGCGTCCACCTCCCGGCGCGGATATGGGCGGGCGGTCGGGTTCCCGGCCGCCCACTTCCTTTGGACCGGACTTGGCAATGACGATCAATGAACGGCGTCAGGCAGTGATGAACAAGGAGCTCGAGATTTGTCTCGAGCGGGTTGTATCGAGGTCGGACGGCAGCCGGCTCTGGCCCGAGCTCTATTTCGCCCAGCCAATGGGGTTTCGAGCGCTCACGCTCAATCTTGCGGTGCCTAACCGTCCCGGCCCAGCCCCGGTTCTTGTCTATATTCATGGCGGCGGTTGGATGTTCGGGCACCCCAATGTCCAGCACCCCAACCTTGCGGCCATGAACATTTTCGACGCGCTGCACGCCGAGGGCTACGCTGTAGCACGCATTTCCTATCGCTTGAGTGGCGAGGGCCGCTTTCCCATGCAATTGCACGATTGCAAGGCGGCCATTCGCTACCTTCGCAAGAACGCAGCCCTGTTCGGCATCGATGAGCGGCGCATCGCCGTGCTCGGGGAAAGCGCCGGCGGACACCTTGCCATGTTGCTCGGGCTTGAGACACCTCCCGAATTTGAAGGCACTGTGGGGGTCGAGGGGTATTCGAGCCGGGTCCATGCAGTGATCGACTGGTACGGGATAACCAACTTCCGGTCTCTAGACGCCCAGCGGCTCGCCAATAGCCCGTTCGTGCACGATGCGGCGGACTCGGCGTCGACGCACCTGTTGGGTGGGGCGATTTCCGCGCGGCCCGAAGCGGCGCGAGACGCATCTCCGCTGACCTGGGTTTCAAAAAACGCAGCGCCATGCCTTATCCAGCACGGAACCGGCGACATCGTTGTGCCGCCGGGGCAGGGCGACGAATACTTTGCCGCGCTCGGGGCGGCCGGCGTTCCTGCCGAGATCATGCGGATTGAGGGGGCCGACCATTGTTTCGTGGGAGCCGATACGCGCCCCATCGCCGACAAGGTCATCTCTTTTCTGAACGGCCATCTCCAGGCGGCGGGCGGAATGGCTGGCGGCGCTTAGGCCGCTCCAGCGGTCTCCAGGCCTTTGGCGGTAAAGACATTATGGCTAAGCTCGACAAGGGTCTGGATCGGTTCCCATTGCGACAATTCCTCGCGATGGACGATCCCCACATCGGCGCGGCGGGGATGGACCGTCACCGGCAAGGGTACAATACGCGGTGCTTGCGCGGAGATTACCGCGAACTCGGGCAACAGGCAGAGATTGTCGCTCTGTTGCAGCATCGTCAGCGTGGTCAGAAGGTTCTGGCACAACATCCGGACGTCGGCATCCTTGCCCAGCCGCTCATAAATCATGTGCTGCGTTATTTCTCCATAGATGGGCCACTCGGAATAGACGATCCACGGGTAGTCGAGAAGGGCGGCAGGCCGGATGGTTCCATATCGGTCGACGTTGCCAAAGATCGGATGACCTTCGCGAACCATCACCTCATTTGTGATTTCGGTCAGCTTGTGTCGTACGAGCCTGTCGTCGGAAATTTCGCCGGCGACCCCACCCATTACCCCGCTGAAAGCGACATCGAGCCGTCCCTCGCGCAGATCGGTGATTGTTCCTCCATAGGTCAGGGGCACCAGCTCGAAGATCAGCCAGGGAAAGCGTCTCTGCATTTCGACAAAGACCGGGGAAAGTATGCCCGATCGCCAAAGCGGTCCCGCGCCGATCCGCATGCGCATCTTGTTTTCCGTGGTGCCCGCCGTGAGTTCATGCTCGGCAATGTCCCAATATCGTTCGATCCTGGTCGAGACCGCCAAGACCCGTTCCCCGAACGCGGTCGCAACAACCCCGCGTGCGTGTCGCTCGACGAGTTGCTGTCCGAAGTGAGCTTCGAGCTGCGCCAATGACCGCGAAAGGGCCGGCTGGGTCAGGTTGAGCTTTTCGGACGCCCGCCTGAGACTGCCTTCTTCGAGGATGGTTCTGAGGCGAAACAGATGGGTGATCTGGTCGAGCATTTAGCGATAACTCCTCCTTATCGGGCATGCCTATTTTTTCATTATTCATGCATCGACGCAATTGCTATCTAATTTCCACGTGCCCAAAAAACCCAATTCAAGGGGGCATAGAGGAGGAGCAATATGTCGAGCGTCCGGCGAATGGCCGCTATCGGGCTGGCCCGCACCAATCCGGCGGCCTTCCATGCTTAGCTATCTGATCAGGCGAATCGGGTCCGGTGTCGTTCTTCTCGCCATCGTGGCCACGATCACGTTCGTGATGTTGTTTGGCGCCACCGAAAACGTCGCGCAGAACATTCTCGGTGAGAACGCCACCGACGAGCAGATTGTTGCGCTCGAGCAAAGGCTCGGCCTCGATCGTCCGTTGCTGGCCCAATACGGAACCTGGCTCTCCGGGGCGGTCACCGGTGACCTCGGCACGTCATGGCTCCAGAGCGAACGCGTTTCGACGATCCTTTCTCACCGGGTTCCGGTCACGCTCTCCATGGTCTCGATCGCCATCGTAGTCATAGCCGTCGTTTCGGCCGTGCTGGGAATTGTGGCGGCGGTGCGCGGAGGCTGGGCCGACAAAACGATTCAGGTCCTCAGTATCGTTGGCTTTTCGATGCCCAATTTCTGGCTCGGACTGATCCTGGTTGTCTTCTTTGCGTTAACGCTTCGCTGGTTCCCGGCGACAGGCTACGTTTCCTTTTTTTCGTCCCCGGTCGGGTGGATATCGTCTCTGACGCTGCCCGTCGCCGCGATCGTTCTTTCCGGCATTGCGTCTGCGTCGCAACAGATTCGCGGGGCCGTGATTGACGTGCTCAAGCAAGATTATGTCCGCACCTTGCGTGCCCGGGGGATCAGCCCCAAATCCGTGCTCATTCGCCACGCGCTGCGCAATGCCTTGCCGGCAGCATTGACCGTTCTGTCGGTACAGTTCATCGCGCTGCTCGGTGGCGCGGCGATTATCGAGCGCGTGTTTGCAATTCCCGGGCTCGGCTCGCTTACCGTACAGGCCTCGCTGTCGGGCGACATACCCGTGGTCATGGGTGTGGTCGTCACAGCTATTGTCATCGTGGTCGTCGTCAACGTTGTGATCGACATCATCCACGCCTGGGTCAACCCGAAGGTGAGGCTGTCATGACCGATCAACTCAACGACATGGCAACGCCCGACACCGGTCAGATGCGGCAAGGATTCGTCCGCTCCGTACTTGCCAACCCGCTCGGCCTGGTCGCAAGCATTATGCTCGCAATCGTGTTCGCGGTCGTCATTTTTGCGCCGCTCATAGCGCCTTACGGGCCCGACCATATCGAAATCTTCAAGATGAATGCCAAGCCGGGCAACGGCTACCTGCTGGGCGGTGACGGTGCCGGGCGCGACGTGCTGAGCCGGTTGATCTATGGCAGCCGCAATACGCTGGCCGGCGCTGCCATCGCCGTAGGCGTGGCTGGTCTCCTCGGCGTCTGCACAGGACTGATTGCAGGGTATTACGGTGGAAAGCGCGATGTGGTGCTTAGCTGGATAGCTGACGGGCTTATGGCGCTTCCAGCGCTGATTGTGCTGCTGGCCTTCTATCAGGCATTGGGCACCTCGATCTACCTTTCGATGGTTGTCTTTGGCATCATGCTCTCACCAGGGTTCTTCCGGTTGACGCGCAATCTCGTCAACGGCGTAAAGCACGAACTCTATATCGATGCCGCCCGTGTTTCCGGGCTCTCCGATCTGCGTATCATCGTGCGGCACGTGCTGCGGGTTATCCGGGCGCCGCTGGTCATCCAGACCTCGATTGTGGCCGGTATCGCCATTGTCATCCAGGCCGGGCTCGAGTTTCTCGGCCTTGGAAATCCGGGCACGCCGACCTGGGGTGGGATGCTTCAGAACGCTTTTGCCAACATGTACACGGTACCGATCGCCATTCTATGGCCCGGACTTGCCATCTCGCTCACCGTCGCATCCTTCGTCCTGCTGGCCAACGCCATCCGTGACAGGCTGCAGCAGGGAGACCGGGTAAAATCCGCCCCGTTCGTCCCCGAACGGCCCGATACGCCGGAAACCGCACACGTCGGGAAAGAACTGCCTGCCGAAATGTTGCTCGAGGTACGCGACCTCGTTGTTGGCTATCCTTCGAGATCGGGCTGGAGCAGGGTGGTGCGCGGCGTCTCCCTGTCGCTCAAGCGCGGCGAAGTGCTCGGGCTGGTGGGAGAGAGTGGTTCTGGAAAAACCCAGACGGCCTTTGCGATCCTTGGCCTTCTTTCTGAGGGCGGACGCATACTTTCCGGTTCCATCTGGTTCGACGGGCAGGACCTGACCAGGTTGACCGAAAAACAGATGCGGCCGCTGCGGGGCAAACGCATTGCCTATGTGCCCCAGGAGCCGATGTCCAATCTCGATCCTGCGTTCCGCATCGGCTATCAGTTGGTCGAACCCATGGTCACTGTCCTGGGTATCTCCAAGGCCGAAGCCAGGGCGCGGGCGCTGGACCTGTTGGCCCGGGTCGGGCTGCCCGATCCGCAGCGCACCTTCAATTCCTATCCCCATCAGATTTCGGGCGGCATGGCACAGCGCGTTCTGATTGCCGGAGCCATCTCCTGCAAACCCGATCTTTTGATCGCCGATGAGCCGACCACGGCATTGGACGTGACGGTCCAGGCCGAGGTCCTCGACCTCTTGCGCGACCTCCAGGCCGAATTCGGCATGTCGCTGATCCTGGTGACGCACAATTTCGGGGTGGTCGCCGATACCTGCGAAAAAGTCTCGGTGATGAAGAATGGCGAAGTCGTGGAAACCCAGGGCGTCACCGAACTCTTTGCGGCCCCGCACCATGATTATACGCGCATGCTGCTGGACTCCGTCCTCGATGACTCCTCGACCCGCACCTACGTGGCTCCCGTTAGCGTAGAGGTAAAGGCATGAGCGTTCCATTTCTCGTTGAATGCAAGAACGTAAACACCTTTTTCGGACTCCATCACGTTCTCAAGGACGTATCTCTGACGATCCGTCCCGGCGAAACCGTCGGCCTCGTCGGCGAGAGCGGTTCGGGCAAGACCACCATCGGTCGGGCCATTCTGGGCATCGGGCCGGTCAACTCCGGTCAGATCCTGTTTGAAGGAAAAGACATTGCCGGGCGGGCCCCGCGTGAGCGGAAGGGCAGCGCAGCATCCATTCAGGCTGTATTCCAGGATCCCTACAGCTCGCTCAATCCCTCGATGACCATCGAGGATATCCTGATCGAGCCGGTGGTGGCGCGGGGCCTTGCCACAAGGGCCGATGCGATCGCTAAGGTGCGCAAACTGCTCGATCAGGTGGCATTGCCCGCCGATGCGGCGCAGCGCTATCCCCGGGAATTTTCCGGTGGCCAGCGCCAGCGCGTGGCCATTGCCCGCGCATTGGCGCTTTCGCCGCGTCTGATCGTTTGCGATGAGCCGGTCTCGGCGCTTGATCTTTCCACGCAATCGCGTGTGCTCGACCTGTTCATCGATATTCAGGAACGCACGGGCGTAGCTTATCTTTTCGTTTCCCACGATCTGTCCGTGGTCCGCCACATTTCACACAGGGTCGCGGTTATGCGCAGTGGCGAGATCGTCGAGTTCGGCGAATGCGATAAGGTCACGTCCGATCCTTCACATGATTACACCCGCCGGCTGTTGCTTGCTGCTCCGGTCGCCGACCCTATCAGGCAGGCCGAACGCCGCGTTGCGTTCCAGGCCCTTGGCAAGGAAACCTGACTATGCGCGCCATCATCGTAATGTTCGACAGTCTCAACCGGCGCATGCTACCTCCTTATGGCAGCGAGGGTGTCCATGCGCCCAATTTCGCCCGGTTGGCCGAACGCACGGCGACGTTCGAAAACTGCTACGCCGGCTCCATGCCCTGCATGCCGGCCCGGCGCGAACTGCACACCGGCCGCTACAATTTCCTGCATCGTTCCTGGGGGCCGATCGAACCGTTCGATGACTCCATGCCCGAGATTTTGAAGCGAAACGGCGTCTATACCCACATCGTCACCGACCATCAGCACTATTGGGAAGATGGCGGTGCGACTTATCACAACCGCTACTCGAGCTATGAATTCTTCCGCGGCCAGGAAGGCGATTTGTGGAAGGGCGACCTCAGTAACCTCGATCGCGATCGGCTGGGCGACATCTTCTATCGCATGGTCACCCAGGATCAGGTCAACCGCAAGGCGATGGCTGAGGAGCCCGATCATTGCCAGACCCATACTTTTGATGCCGGGCTCGAGTTCATGCGCACTAACGCCGGGCAGGACGATTGGATGCTGCAGATCGAAACCTTCGATCCGCACGAACCCTTTTTCAGCTACGAGCAGTATCAGGAGCTTTACCCCGATACGGGGGAGGATTTCGACTGGCCGCCCTATGGACGGGTGACGGAAGCCGAAGACAGAGTCCTGCAGGGGCGCAATCGGTATCTGGCGCTTCTGGCAATGTGCGACCGCAATCTGGGTCGTGTGCTCGATGAAATGGACGCCCGCAATATGTGGGACGATACGATGCTCATCGTGTGCACCGATCACGGCTATATGCTCGGAGAGCGCGGCTGGTGGGGAAAGTCGGTCATGCCATGGCTCGATGAAACCATCCACACCCCGTTTTTTGTCTGGGATCCGCGCAGCAAGATAGCCGGCGAGCGCCGCAAATCGCTTGTACAGACGATCGATATTGCGCCGACGCTGCTCGATTTCTTCGGGCTTGAGCCGACCGTTGATATGGAGGGGCGCCCCCTTGCCAAAACGGTCGCTGACGATACCCCGATACGCGAGGCGGGACTGTTTGGAAATTTTGGCGGCCACGTGAGCGTTACCGATGGGCGCTATGTCTATATGCGCTCCTGCGTGGACCTGAAAAACGCCCCCTTGCTCGAGCATACCCTTATGCCCACCCATATGCGCTCGCGTTTCGAACCGGGCGAGTTTTCCGGTGTGGAACTGGTCGAGGGATTCAAATTCACAAAGGGCGTGCCGCTGATGCGCATGCAGGGATGGACCATTCGTGGCCCATGGGAATTCGGGACATTGCTCTATGATCTTCAGACCGATCCCGGGCAGACCAACCCTCTGGACAATCCCGAACTCGAAACGAGAATGGCAAACCTGCTCGTTGATTTGATGCGCGCCAACGATGCGCCGGACAGCCAGTTCAGGCGGCTCGGACTGCCCCTGGAGGGGCCGATCCTGCCCGAGCATCTATTGGTCAGGTCTCAGTGGGACCTTGTGGAAGCCGGGCAGCGTCAGGCGCTTCGTGTCACCGATTTCGCGCCCGGCGCATTGATTGGCACGATGACGCTCGAGGACCTTATGCAGCGTCCCGAGACGCGCTCTGCAATCATTGCCGTTCTGCCTCGCCTCGAAAAGGCGAACCTGCCGCGTCTGCTGCGTGAGCGGTCGCTGATCGAACTCGCCAGCATCTGGCCGGATCTGCCGCGCGAGCGGCTCGAGCGCATAGAAGTCGCCTTGCAGGAACTGGTGCCGGCCTGAACGGGCCGATCATCCGGATTTATCGAACAGAGATAAGACCATCATGGAAAAGACCTCCCGCCCCAACATCATCTTCATCATGAGCGACGATCACGCCGCGCGCGCGATTTCCGCCTATGGCGGAGGGCTCAACTCCACGCCAAACCTCGATCGGCTGGCCAATGAAGGCATGCGGCACGACAGGACCTATGTCACCAATTCGATCTGCACCCCCAGCCGGGCAGCGATCCTGACCGGGACGTATAATCATGTGAATTGCGTCACGACCCTGGCCACCGGGATAAACAACAACCTGCCCAACGTGGCCAAGCATTTGCGGTTCGGTGGATATCGCACCGGCATGTTCGGCAAATGGCATCTGGGTGAGGGCAAGGCGCACGAGCCCACGGGATTTGACGAATGGTGCGTGCTTCCGGGGCAGGGCGATTATTTCGATCCCGCGATGATCGGCCCCGAAGGACGCAAGCGCCACCCGGGTTATGCCACCGACATCATTACCGACATGAGCATCGATTTCATCGAGCGGGCAGGCGATAAGCCGTTTTTCCTGATGTGCCACCACAAGGCGCCCCATCGCAATTTCCAACCCCATCCCAAGGACAGGCATCTCTGGGAGGACGAGGATATTCCGCTGCCCGAGACCTTCAACGACGATTATTCAAACCGTGCGGCGGCCGCTGCTGCCGCAAAAATGCGCATTCGTTCCGACATGGTTTATGGCGATCTCGGCCTGGTCCAGCCCGAAGGCGGCGCGGAAACGGCCGGTGAATTGATGTGGGATGCATTCAATATTCCCGACCGAAAGGTGCCCGAATTGCAGCCGGGCGAGGAAATCACCGTCGTCTGCGCCGATACCGGCAAGAACCACACGTTCACAGATCCCCAGGCATTCGCCGAATTCAAATACCAGCGCTACATGAAGCGCTATCTGCGCACCGTGCAGTCGATCGACGACAATGTGGGACGCATGCTCGACTACCTCGACGAGAGGGGCCTGAGCGAGAACACCATCGTTATCTATACCTCCGACCAGGGTTTCTTCCTGGGGGAACACGGCTGGTTCGACAAGCGCTTCATGTATGAAGAATCGCTGCAGATGCCGTTCCTTGTCCGTTACCCGGCAGCCATCGCGGCTGGATCCACCAGCGAAACGATCGCCTGTAATGTCGATTTCGCGCCGACATTTCTGGACTATGCAGGTCTCCCCATCCCCACCTACATGCAGGGGCGCTCGATGCGTCCGGTGCTTGAGGGCAGCACGCCGGAGGACTGGGACAATCTGGCCTACCATCGCTATTGGATGCACAATGACGGGATCCACGAGGCCTGGGCGCATTACGGCGTGCGCAACGAGCGCTACAAGCTGATATACTGGTACAACAAGGACTTGGGGCAACTCGGTGCCCGTCCCAATAACGCACCGCCTGAATGGGAACTGTTTGATTGCGAGGACGATCCGTTCGAACTGGTCAACCAGGCCGCCAATCCGCAATATCGGGAGATTTTCAAGACAATGCTCGCGCGGCTTGATGCAAAGATGCAGGAAATCGGCGATATCCCCGAGCACGACAGCGCCCGATTGCTAGCCACGCTTGCCGCCTAGCCAATCCCTGGAAACCGGTTGAGATCATGACCCTTCATACCCCCCAGCAAACAACGGTCGACGCCCTTCTCGACCAGATGACGCTCCAGGAGCAGGTGTCGCTGCTCTCGGGCGCCGACTTCTGGTCTCTGCCCGCCGTCGAAAGGCTGGGGATCGGTGCGCTGCGGGTGACAGACGGTCCCAATGGTGCACGGGGCGGCGGGTCGCTGATCGGCGGCGTCAAATCGGCAAGCTTTCCCGTCGGGATTGCGCTTGGGGCGACATGGAACGTCGCACTCCTCGCGGAAATCGGCCGTGCGTTGGCTGAGGAAACACAATCCAAGGGCGCTCATATGCTGCTTGCGCCCACAGTCAATATCCAGCGCTCGGTTACCAATGGCCGCAATTTCGAATGCTATTCGGAAGATCCGATACTCACCGGAGAACTTGCCGCCGCCTATATCGCCGGTCTTCAGGAGCAGGGGATTGCGGCGACGGTCAAGCATTTCGCAGGCAATGAGTCCGAGATCGAACGCACGACGATGTCGTCGAAAATCGACGAACGCGCCCTGCGGGAAGTTTATCTGATCCCCTTCGAATACGCGGTCAAAAAGGGCCGGACCTTGGGGGTGATGACGGCCTACAATCGCGTAAACGGTACGTATGCCTCAGAGCATGAGTGGCTCATTTCCGATGTCCTGCGCAAGCAGTGGGGATTTGACGGCCTTGTCATGTCCGATTGGTTCGGTTCGCATTCGACGGCACAGACAGTCAATGCAGGTCTCGATCTGGAAATGCCCGGCCCGACGCGCGATCGCGGTGAAAAGCTCATTGCCGCGGTTGAAGCTGGCGAGGTTGCCCGTGACACGATCCGTGCACGCACCAAGGCAATCCTGACCGTGATGGAGCGCACGGGTACGCTCAACGATCAGCGCGAACGCATCGAGCGTGCCGATGACAGGCCCGCACACCGCGCGCTGATCCGCAGGGCCGGCGCCGAAGCCATGGTGCTGTTGAAAAACGATGGGGTCCTGCCGCTTTCCGGCAATGATACGATTGCCGTTATCGGCCCAAACGCCAGGACCGCCCAGATCATGGGTGGCGGCAGCGCGCAACTCAACCCGCACTACCGCGTCAGTCCTTGGGAGGGGTTGGTGGCCGCCCTGGGCGAGGAGCGGCTCTCCTATGCACAAGGGTGCACCAATTTCCGCTTCGAACCATTGCTTGAGACCGAACTCACTGTCGACTACTTCGACAACACGGCCCTTTCCGGAGCACCGGAGCATTCGGAAACATTCGGCGAGGCCCAGGCTTTCTGGGTGGGCCATGTCGCTGCGGGCAAGGTGACGCCCGATGCCTTCTCCGCGCGATTGAGCGGTAAATTCGTTCCCCGGACCGACGGCCTTCACAGGGTCGGTATAGCTTCGGCGGGTCTTTCAAGGGTCTATGTCGACGGCAAGCTTGTTTCTGATGCATGGACCGATTGGCGAAAGGGACACACCTTCTTTGAGGAAGGGTGCGACGAGGTGATCGGCGAGATTGAATTGACCGCCGGCGTGCCCGTCGAGATTGTCATCGAATTTGCCACGAAGGCCTATTCCAGCCTCGGCATCTCGGCGTTCCGTATGGGAATTTCTGCACCGCTTGGGAAAGAAGCGATTGCCCATGCGGCAAGCCTTGCTGCCAAATCCGACATTGCCCTCGTCTTTGTGGGACGCAACGGTGAATGGGATACCGAAGGCAGCGACCTTGAAAGCATTTCTCTGCCGGGACGTCAGGACGAGCTCGTGGCGGCCGTCGCCGGAGCCAATCCCAGGACCATTGTCGTGCTCCAGACCGGCGGCCCCGTCGAGATGCCCTGGCTCGATGATGTCGCAGGCGTCGTTCAGGCCTGGTATCCGGGGCAGGAGGCGGGCAACGCCATCGCTGATGTGCTGCTGGGCAGGGCGGAGCCGGGCGGCCGGCTTTCGCAGAGCTTTCCTGTCAAATGGTCGGACAATCCCGCCCACAGCCAGGACCGGAAGGTCTATCCCGGACTGGATGGAGAGGTCGAATATCGCGAGGGCGTGTTTGTTGGCTATCGCCATTATGACAAGCACGGCATTTCGCCGCTCTTTCCCTTCGGCTTTGGCCTGAGCTATACCGAATTCGCACTGAGCGGCCACACGATCGCTGATGCCACGTTCGAAAATGACGGCAAGGTGGCGGTCGATATCTCGGTTGCCAATGTCGGTCAGCGGTCCGGTTCGACGGTAGTCCAGCTCTATGTCGCGCCTCGGGATGCGCCCGTCGATCGCCCCGAAAAGGAACTCAAGGCTTTCGCAAAGGTGCATCTGGAGGCCGGCCAGAGCCGGACCGTACGCCTCGAACTCGATGCCCGCGCCTTTGCTCATTTCGATACCGGGCGCGGTCTCTGGATTGTCAGTCCCGGTCGGTACGACATTGCAATAGGAACCGATGCCAAACAGATGCGCCCCACTGGCTCAGTCGAGCGCATCGGTGAACTGGCGTTGGCACCATGAAGTCATGTTGCGGCCCATCCCGGATGGCAGATACTCCGGCCCCTTCGGCTGAAAAGCTGCGTCAAGCCGCCCCGATATCGAGCGGAACTGCGCTCGATCCCATCCGCGTGCCGGGCGGGAGGAGTTTTGTCGGAACCAATTCGCCGGAAATTCCAGTCGATGGCGAGGGGCCCGAGCGGCCGGTAACGCTCCGTGACTTTGCATTGGAAGCAACGACGGTGACCAATGCGCGCTTTGCCGATTTCGTTGCCGCAACAGGCTACGTGACCGAGGCCGAACGGTATGGCTGGTCGGCGGTGTTTCATAGCGACCGTGAAAGTCTCGACGCTGCGACTCGTGCCGGATCGCAATTGCCCTGGTGGCACAAGGTCGATGGCGTCAGTTGGCGGCACCCCGAAGGTCCGGATTCATCACTTGAGGGACGCGAGGACCATCCTGTCGTTCAGGTTTCCTGGAGAGACGCCAACGCCTTTGCCCAATGGGTCGGTGGACGCCTCCCGACTGAAGCGGAATGGGAGCATGCGGCCCGCGGAGGCACCGAGCGCAGGCGCTTTCCCTGGGGCGACGAGGAGCCCAATGACCACGATGCGATATTCTGCAACATCTGGCAGGGCCGGTTTCCCGATCTCAATACAGCCAGGGATGGTTTTGTCCGCACGGCTCCCGCTAGGAGTTTCGAGTCCAATCCGTTGGGTTTTTATTCGATGAGCGGCAATGTGTGGGAGTGGACACACGACGCCTTCCGCGTGCGCTCGGTCTCCCGGGCCGCCAAGCAGCGTAACGCATATGCCCTCCAGCATTCCGAAAAGGTGCTCAAGGGCGGTTCGTTCCTGTGCCACGTTTCCTATTGCTACCGCTACCGCATCGCGGCCCGCATGGCCATGACCCCCGACAGCGCCGGATCGAACACGGGCTTTCGGGTAGCCTACGACGTTCAATAGAAAGACTGTGATGACAACGACCGACTATGGCTGGCTCGAAAAGGCTCCCTTTCACTTGGACGCCGAAGCCCGCTCTTGGGTTCACGCCACCCGCGACGCGATGAGTATCGAGGACAAGGTTGCGCAATTGTTCGTTCTCATCTCGCGCGGAGATGACGACGAGGAACAAGCGCGCATCAGGCGCCTGCGTCCTGGCGGCATCACCCGCTTTTTCGGTCCCGATGCCGAGGGAGAACGCGGCCGCCTCGCCGCGTTACAATCCGATGCCGCGGTGCCGCTGCTTGTCAGCGCCGACCTTGAAGGCTCCCGGATGAGCTTGCCATTCGCAACCCAGGTGCCAAACCCGCTGGCGCTCGCGGCGCTCGACGACGTTGCGGTCACCCGCGACATTTCGCGGATCATGGCCGAAGAGGCACGCGCCATTGGCGTCAACTGGTCCTTCACGCCCGTCGTCGATATCAATGCGGCTTTCCGCAGCGCCATCGTTGCCACGCGAGGCTTCGGGTCAGACGTCGAAACGATCGAACGCCATGCGCTGGCCCAGATTGAAGAATTCCAGAAGCGCGGCGTCGCGGCGACCGTCAAGCATTGGCCGGGCGAAGGTTTCGACGATCGCGACCAGCATCTGGTGACGACGATCAACCCGCTGTCCATGCCCGATTGGGAAGAACATTTCGGACGATTGTACCGCGCGGCAATCGCCAAGGGCGTCCTCAGCGTGATGTCTGCCCACATCGCATTGCCTGCTTACGTCCGGAGCCTGAACCCCGATGCCGGCATAGAAGCATTCAGGCCCGCCTCGGTCAGCCGGCTCCTCAATATCGATCTTTTGCGCCATCGATTGGGATTTAATGGCCTCATCGTCTCAGACGCCAGCGAAATGGCCGGGCTCGGTGCGTGGATGCCGTTGCGTGGGGCCAAGCCCCAGATTATTGCCAATGGCTGCGATGTCATCCTGTTTTCGCGATCGCCCGAAGAAGACATGGACGCCGTGCGGGCAGCCGTTGAAAATGGGGAGATCTCCCGGGTCCGTCTCGATGATGCCATCACACGTATCCTGGCGCTCAAGGCCAGACTCGGACTTCACGACAATACCGGTCCCGATCGGCGTTGCGAGCTTGGTGCGCCAGAGGCCGTACAGGCCGCAAGCGCGGCCATAAAAGGTGCGCCGACACTCGTCAAAGACGTGCAGAACCTCGTCCCGATCGCCCCGGCCACCCATAAGCGGGTGCTGATTTTTTCGGGCGGCATCGTCAGCCCGCTGCATGGGGAACCGGCTCCGATGGTTTTGCCGCAGCTTCTTGCGGACAACGGCTTCGAGGTCACACTCCACACACCGGGGACCGTGGTGACCCGCGAAAATTTCGATCTGGTTCTCTACATTTTCGGCGAGGAAACGCTCCTCACACGTGGCCGCATTTTCCTCGACTGGGCGAAAATCGGGGGCGATTTCGGCGCGTCCATGCAGCGCCATTGGCATGATATTCCTACAGCGATCATCTCGTTCGGGTATCCCTATTACCTGTATGACGCGCCACGGGTGCCGACCTACATCAACGCCTACAGTACGCTCGATGCCATGCAGGCGGCGGTCGTCGACCTTTTGCTTGGCGATGGCGAGTTCAATTCCAACAGTCCGATCGATCCGTTCGCCGGCCTTGAGGATGCGAGGTATTGATGGCGGACGATCTTCCATTGGCAAACCGAATGCGAAGTCGCCTCCTTATGTGAGCGCGGTCCAGACCGGGACCGCGTGATGCCGATTTTTCCATCACCTTCCCAGACCGCGAATGCCCATTTACCTTCCCATAGCCGAACTTTCGGTGGACCTGTTCTTCCTCATCGGGATCGGTGCGGCCATCGGGTTTATTTCGGGCCTGTTCGGGGTCGGGGGCGGGTTCCTGTTGACACCTTTGTTGCTGTTTTCCGGAGTGCCGGCCCCGGTCGCCGTCGCTTCGGTCACCGGACAGGTTGTGGCATCCTCGACATCCGGCGCGATTTCCTATTTGCGACGGGGTGCCATTGATCTCAAGCTGGGAGCCTTTCTGGTGCTGGGGGGCATCGTCGGCTCGTTCGTAGGGGTATGGATTTTCGGGGTCCTGCGCGCGCTCGGCCAGCTCGATCTCTTTATCTCACTGGGCTATCTGGTCTTTCTGGGCTCGATCGGCACGCTGATGATGGTCGAGTCCATCCGCTCTCTCCTGAGAGCGCGCAAAGCCGGTCCACCGCCGCCGCGCCGCCTTCCAGGCCAGCATTCCTGGGTGCAGATTCTGCCCCTGCGGATGCGGTTCAAAAAGTCCAAGCTCTATATTTCGGTCATTCCCGTCATGTTGATCGGCTTTTCGATCGGCATCGTTGGCGCGCTGCTGGGGATCGGTGGTGGCTTCATTCTGGTGCCGGCCCTGGTCTATATCCTGCGTGTGCCGGGGTCCGTTGTGATCGGAACGTCCTTGCTGCATCTGCTGGCGGTCATGGCGATGACCTGCATGCTGCATGCCATCCAGACTCAGTCCGTTGATATTCTCCTGGCCTTCTGTCTCATGGTTGGCTCCGTCGCCGGTGCGCAATTCGGCGCCTCCGCCGGCCAACATCTCAAGGGCGACCAATTGCGTGCGCTTCTTGCGTTGATCGTTCTCGGCGTCGCATTCCGCTTTGCGTTGACGCTTTTCCTCGCGCCCGCCGATCCGTTCTCGATGAGTTCTCTCGGTTTTGGAGAGAATCTATGATGCGCCTCATTTTCGCGGCGATTGCCGTAGCCTTCAGTGCTTTTTCAACGGCCGGCGCAGCGCATGCGCAAGGCGTCGTATTCGCCAATTCCGATCCGCTGGTTACCATTCATTCGACCTTTACCGGCCAGACGATCACGCTGTTCGGCAACATCGAGCCGGGCAGTGGCAGCGTACCCGAGGCTGGTCCATATGACGTCATGGTCCTCGTTCGCGGGCCAGCCAGCGACCGCGTTATCCGCATCAAGGAGCGTCAGTTCGGCCTTGTCCTCAATGCCGACCAGGCAATCTATCGCGACTTGCCCGGCTATTATGCGATCCTTGCAAGTCGCCCCTTCGACCAGATACTCAGCGCGGGCATGCGCGCCGATCCGCGCACGGCACTGTCCTCACTCGTCGCCCGCGCGCGCAGTGTCGGAGACGGCGAAAGGTTCGACGCCGAATTGATCCGCATGATGGAAGAAGCCGGCCTGTTCATTGAGGCGGAACGCGGCGTGGCGTTCCTCTCGTCCACCACCTTCACCACCCGCATTCTGTTGCCCTCGTCGGTGCCCAATGGCAGCTATCTCGCCCAGGTGCTTGTCGTGGCAGATGGCGAGCTCGTGGGATCGGGTTCCACCACCTTTTCTGTCCGGACACAGGGGTTCGAACGCTTCCTCTCTCGCGCGGCGACGACCTCTCCGTTTCTGTACGGTCTCGCCGCCGTTCTGACGGCCATCGGCACGGGTTGGCTGGGAGGAGTGCTGTTCAAGCGCTGAACGTGAGCGATAAACCTCGGTAATCGCTTCCTGAAGAAATTGCATTTCTTCTTGATAGCATGGGGTGGTATCAAAACACTGCCAGTCGGGTATCCGGCTCGGCATCATCCGGAATAGGAGGCCGGATACCCGAGGAGAACAGCCCAATTGCAACGGCCACCCCGGTGGCCCGAACCTGTAGCCGGCAGCGAATAAGCGCACCGCCGGAATTTCGCATCGCATTCAGCGCCGTCTGTCACGGCCGATGCGCGACGCACCGCGTCCGCGCGCAGAATTTCTGCGTGCCCAAAAATGGGAGAGAGAAATATGAAGCATACAATCGCGCGCCACCTGCGCAATACGGTTCTCGTCGGAGCGACGGCGCTTTCCGGCGTTCTGGGCGCCACGATAATGGCCTACGCCCAGGAAACCATCACGGTGGTCAACGCCTCGGATGCGCAGCCAAGCAATGTGATGCCCGGTCGTGCCGGCAATTTTCCGTGGATCCGGAATGTGTTCGAAACCGTTTTCGATCTCGATCCGGTAACCTATGAGCCGGTGCCGGTTCTGGCCAGTGATTGGACGGTATCGGATGATGGTCTGACGATGACGTTGACCCTTCATGACGACGTCACGTTTCACACTGGCCGTGCGCTGACGACCGACGATATCCGCTACACAATCGAAGTCGCCCGCAATCCCGAAACGGCGCATCAACTCGGTTTCATCGCCGAGCAGATCGAAGAGATCGAGATCCTCAGCGACACCGAAATGGTGCTCCATTTTTCACGCCCGCTTTCCAACATATACGAGTTTTTCGCGCGGACTGTCGTCGTCGATCAGGAAACATACGATCAGCGCAGCGATGGCTCGCAAGTCATCGGAACGGGGCCATACACCTTCGCCGAATGGAGCCCGGGCGCGCGGATTAGGCTCGAGCGTTACGAAGATTACCGCGATCCCGAAGCGGCAGCCATCGAATCGGTCGACATTGCAATCATCAACGACCCGACGGCAACGATTTCGGCCCTGCGAAGCAATCGGGCGCAGGTCGCGATGCAGGTAAGCCCCAACGACGGCTTGGAATTTTCCAACTCGCCCATGTTCAATGTGGTCCCGACGGGCGGTGCCCAGATACCGCTGGGCCTCAACGTCGAGATGCCACCCTTCGACAACAAGCTCGTGCGCCAGGCCATCGGTTACGCGATCGATCGTGAGCGCATCAACCAGCAGGTCCATGACGGCCTCGGTACGCCCACGGCGCTTTTCTGGGCTCCCGGATCGCCGGGCTACAATGAAACGCTGGCAAATCACTACAGCTACAATCCCGACAGGGCCAGGGAACTGCTGGCCGAGGCTGGTGTCGAAAATCCAGCCATAACCATCGCGCTGCATGCGCTGCCCGGCCAGCGGGCGGTATTCGAAATCGTCCAGAACAACCTTCGCGATGTCGGGTTCGACGTTCAGGCCGATATCGTGGACACGCCGACCTTCGGTCAACGTCAGATCGCCGGAGAGCTCGGCCCGGCCTTCATCCAGCTTCAGGGGATGGTGGGGCTGAGCGTTCCCACATTGATCAGCTCCGTTCCCGGAATACGGCAGGACAATCCATCGCATTTCTGGACCGAGGAATACGCAGCGCTGCGTGAGGACGTCGAAAATGCCGTCGGCACCGACGAGTTGGCTGCGGCGGTTGAAGCGCTCTCCGAATACATGATCGATGAGGCCTTCAACCTCGTTCTGGTGCAATCGCCATCCCTGTACGTCACCAGCACCGACGTTGAAGGTGTGACCTTTGCCAGTACCGGCGCTCTGGTCTTGATCGATGCGGAGTTCAACTGACGGTGTTCAAGTTTCTCTTAAGGAAGCTGCCGTCGGTATTGGCGGTTGCCCTGGCAAGCTCGATCATTGCCTTCTTTCTCCCCCGGCTCGCGCCGGGGGACCCCGCCATCGCGATTGCCGGACCCGAAGCCACCCTTGAGCAGCTCACTGCCGTGCGCGAGCAGATGGGGCTCAATGATCCGGTCATCGTTCAGTATTTCAATTGGCTGACAGGCGTTCTGCAAGGCGATTTCGGCCAGAGCTTTACCATGCGGCGCCCGGTGGCCGAGGTGATTTTGTCCCGCATCGAGAGCACGCTGGAACTGGCGCTGCTGTCCATGGTTCTGCTTGTCGCGTTCGGCATTGGTCTGGGCATCCTGGCCGGCACCGAGCGAAGCAAGTGGGCGCGCGTCGCCATCGATGGCACCATCACGTTCCTCCTGGCGATGCCTCCCTTCGTTATCGGCCTGATCTTCATTCTGTTTCTGGGGATCATGTTTCCGCTGTTTCCGATATCGGGCGAAGTGCTGTTCAGCGAAAATCTTATTGTCGGGCTCCATTATCTTGTCCTCCCGGCCCTGGCCATTTCCCTCGCTCAGGCATCGATCGTGGCCAGGCAATTGCAGGCCACAATGCTTTCGACCCGGGATGAGGACTTTATCGACCTTGCCAGGGCCAAAGGCGTCCCGGATGGCAAGATCACCCGCCAGCATGTGCTCCGCAACAGTCTTGGCCCCGCCGTCGTCGCCATCGGCCTGCGGTTTGGCGACATGCTGGCTGGTGCTGTCATCATCGAGGCGATATTTGCCCGCAACGGCGTTGGTGCCCTTGCCATCTATGCGGTGCAAAGCCGGGACTACAACGTCCTTCAGGCCATTATTCTCGGCGCCGTGCTCATTGCCGTTTTCACGCAGTTGATTTCGGAAATCGTGCTCGCGGCACTCGACCCACGCATTCGCCTGGAGGGGTAAATGAGCCAGCAAATCTCCAACAAAATCGCTAAATTCGGTCAGCTCAATCCGACCGCGGAACGCTATCTCGGCGCGCTCTTTACGACAAAAGGCATGTTCTCGGTCACCCTCATCGTCGTGCTGGGCGGACTGGCGCTCGCTGCGCCGCTGCTGTTTCCCGAGGGCTATGACGTTCAGACCCGGGATTCTCTGCTCCCGCCCAGTTTTGCGCATCCGTTCGGTACCGATGAATTGGGGCGCGACATATTCGTGCGCGCCGTGTTCGGATTGCGGGTCGATCTGTCTCTGATCTTTACCGCCGTGGTGGCCTGTATGGCGATCGGTACGGTTCTGGGTCTGTTGGGCGCGGTCTCGCAGTTTCTGGGGACGTTCATCCAGCGCGTTCTCGATATCATCGCCGGATTTCCCGGCCTGATTTTGGGAATATGCATCGTCATCGTTGTGGGACCCGGCTGGACGGCCCTGGCCATCGCAATCACCATAGCCGGCCTGCCGGGCTTCGGGCGTCTATCGCGCGCCGTGCTTCTGGCCCAGTTGCAGCGCGAATACGTCATAGCCGCGCAGACGCTGGGGGTGAGCCGCTGGACGATCATGATGCGGCACATCCTGCCCAATGCCGTCGAGCCCGTTCTGGTTCAGGCATCGATTTTCGTTGTGGCCGCCATCTTCATTGAAGCCGGACTGAGCATTGTCGGGCTCGGTCTCCAGCCGCCCGAACCTTCTATCGGCATTCTGCTCAACCAGGGCATGCGGTACATCACGCGCGCCCCATTCTACCTCGTTGGCCCGATGGTCGTCCTGATGCTGCTGGCGCTCTCATTCGCCATGCTTGCCGATGCGCTCAACCAGGTCGGGAGACGCAACCGATGAATGCGGAAATGAATCAACAGCGCAAAGAGAATGTCCTCACCGTAGAGAATCTGACCACCACCTTCACCGTGGCCAAACGCAATGTCGACGTTGTCAGAGATGTCAGCTTTACGGTTGGACAGGGGCGGGTCATGGGGCTGGTCGGCGAAAGCGGGTCGGGCAAATCGGTAACCGCTCGCTCCATACTTCGCCTGCTGCGCAAGCCCGGTCGGGTAACCGCGGGACGCGTGTTGCTCAACGGGATCAACCTGCTCGATCTGCCGGAAGGGGATATGCGGGCCGTACGGGGTCGGGACATCGCAATGGTGTTTCAGGATCCCCAATCGGCTCTGAACCCGGTCATGCGGGTCGGCGACCAGATTACCGAAGCTCTGCTTGTCCACGGCGTCGACCAGAGCAAGGCGCGTGAACGCGCTAAGGAATTGCTGGCACAGGTCCGCATTCCCGATGTCGAGCGGGCTATTGACCAGTACCCGCATGAATTTTCGGGCGGCATGCGCCAGCGTGTGGTCATCGCCATAGCGCTTGCCAACAAGCCAAGGCTCCTGATCGCCGATGAGCCCACCACGGCGCTCGACGTGACGATTCAGGCGCAAATCCTTCGCCTCCTGGTCGATCTGCGCGAGGAGCTTGGGGTCGCTATCATCCTGATTACCCACGATATGGGTGTGGTCGCCGAACTGTGCGACGACCTGGCGGTGATGTATGGCGGCCGCATCGTGGAAAAAGGCTCGGTCGCTCGGGTGCTCAAGCACCCGACCCATCCCTATACGGCCGCACTGCTGCGCGCGGTGCCCCGGCTCGACAGCGAGGAGCACGAGGCGCTGCCGGCAATTCCCGGCCAGCCTCCCATTCCCGTGCAACTGCCGCCGGGCTGCTCGTTTCAACCGCGGTGCTCGAAATGCATCGATATCTGCGACAAGCAGGTTCCGGCGCTCGAAGAGATCGAGCCGGGGCAACATTCGGCCTGCTGGGTCGCCCAGCGGGGTGAACGCGACCTCGCGCCTCCCAGGCCCACCTCGCGTTCGCGTATCAAGGCATCGCGGGCCAGTGCCGTGCCCGTTCTCAAAATTACCGATCTGCGCACCGACGTGGCCGATCGCAAATCGCGGCTCTTCAGCCGGCACAAGCCCGTTTACGCCGTCGATGGCATCTCCCTCGAAATCTATCCGGGGCAGACCTATGGCTTGGTCGGAGAATCGGGCTGCGGCAAGTCCAGCCTCTCCCGCACCATTGTGGGCATTCACGCCGCCAGCAGCGGTTCGATAGAGGTAGCCGGGCGCGATGTCACGGCAATGACCGCGGAAGACCGGCGCCATGTGACATCGAGCGTGCAGTATGTTTTCCAGGATCCCTCCGCCGCTCTCAATCCTCGGCGAACGATCGGCCAGTCGATAGAGGAAGCGCTCGTCGTTGCCGGACATACCGGACAAGAGGCCGACAAGAGGGCAAGCGGGCTGATGGAGCGGGTAGGGCTGTCGCCGCAATTGCTCCGGCGATACCCCTATGAAATTTCGGGCGGACAACGCCAGCGCGTGGGCATCGCACGCGCCCTGGCCGTCGATCCGAAAGTGCTCGTTCTCGACGAGCCGGTATCGGCGCTTGATGTTTCCATTCAGGCCCAGATCATCAATCTGCTGGACGAGCTACGCAACGATCTGGGGTTGGCCTATCTTTTCATTGCCCACGATCTTTCCGTGGTCAAACACATCAGCGACCGTGTCGCCGTGATGTATCTGGGCAGGATTGTTGAAGCCGGAACAACCGATGAGGTTTATGGCAATCCGCGCCATCCCTATACGCAGGCCCTGCTTTCGGCCACTCCCGAACCCGACGTGGATCGCGACCGAAGCCACCGCATCTATCTTTCGGGAGACATGCCCAGCCCGGCCAGTCCGCCCAGCGGGTGCCGCTTCCGCACGCGCTGCCCGGTAGGGCCGCGCTTTATCCCCGAGCGAACGATCTGCATTTCCCAATCGCCCAAACTCGAACCGGCGCTCTCGGGCCAGAAATGTGCCTGCCACTTCCGGAACGATCCCGCTCGAATCAACGTCCGGGCCGATCCAGCGCTGGCCTGATCCAAAAATGCGGGCCGTTTTCGCGGCCCGCAACAAGACTGCGACAACCTATCCTGGAGCCGGCTATGCGGGCCATCGTGCTGATGTTTGACAGCCTCAATCGCCACTTTCTCCCGGCCTATGGCGCCAGGGGACTCGACCTTCCCAATTTTGAGCGCCTGGCCGCACGGGCAACCACGATGTCCCGTTGCTACGCGGGTTCGATGCCCTGCATGCCGGCGCGCCGGGAGCTCCATACAGGGCGCTATAATTTTCTGCATCGCGGCTGGGGGCCGCTCGAACCGTTCGACGATTCCGTTCCGGAAATTCTGAAAAAATCCGGCGTCTATACTCATCTGGTCACCGATCATCAGCACTATTGGGAGGACGGCGGCGCCACCTATCACTCCCGCTATTCTTCCTTTGAGTTTTTTCGCGGCCAGGAAGGCGATCCCTGGAAAGGGCAGGTGGCAGACCCCGAAATCCCCGAGACCTTGAGTTGGCGCACGGGCGAGGTATGGCGGCAGGACTGGATCAATCGCCGGCATTTCGAAAAGACCGGACTGTCGTCCCAAACCCAGACCGTCGATGCCGGACTTGAGTTCATCGACACCAATCGCGCCGACGACAACTGGCTTCTCCAGATCGAATGCTTTGATCCTCACGAGCCCTTTGTCTCATCGCCCGAGCATCGCAAGCGGGTCGGCGATAACTATGGCGGTTCTCATTTCGACTGGCCCGACTATCGCCCCGTTCTCGAAGACGAGAACACGCTCGATCATATCCGGAAAGGTTACAGCGCGCTGCTGACCATGTGCGACGACAGCCTGGGCCGAATCCTCGATCGCATGGACGCGTACCGCATGTGGGAGGATACGGTCCTGATCGTCTGCACCGATCACGGCTTTCTGCTCGGCGAGCACGAATGGTACGGCAAGAACGTCCAGCCCTGGTACGAGGAAAATATCCATACCCCGCTCTTTATTTGCGATCCGCTCGCAAAGAGGGCAGGGCAGGCCCATTCGGGTCTGGTCCAGACCATCGATCTCGCCGCCACCTTCCTCGATATTTTCGGGCTCGAACCGACCGGTGACATGCAGGGTCGGTCCATTTTGCCCCTGATACGCGAAGAAACGCAGGCCATCCGCAAGACGGCCCTGTTCGGCATTTTTGGCGGGCATGTGAGCATTACAGACGGACGGTACGTCTATATGCGGGCCGCGGCTGACCCGTCCAACAGGCCGCTCGAGGAATACACCCTCATGCCCACGCGCATGAAAAATCGCTATTCGGTCGCCGATCTTGCCGAGACCGAACTTGTTCCCGCCTTCTCCTTCACCAAGGGTCTGCGCACGCTGCGGACAAGGGGCCTCGCTTTCGGAAATCCTTTTCACTTCGGCTCGCTGCTTTACGATCTCGAAAGCGATCCGGGACAGAAATCGCCAATCGACGACCCTGATCTCGAATTGCGAATGGCCGGCCTTCTGGTCGCGATGATGCGCGAAAACGATGCTCCGGAAAGCCAGTATGTCCGCCTGGGGCTGCCCATGACGGGCGCGGTCGGACCGGAGCACCTTCTGGTCGAAAAGCAATGGCCCCAGGTCATGGCTTCGCTGGATCGCGATTGGAGGGCCGCGCCCCGACAGACCTTCGGCCCGGCAGCCGAACTGACGCTTACCGACATTTTTGCGAATGCGGAAATGCGCGCCCGTGTCGGAGAGGCATTCGGAGCGCAGTTGCTCAACGGCCTCGTCGGACGCTTCGGTCACCTGAGCCTTTGGCACATCTCGGTAATGTCACCGGCCATGACGCCGGACACGCTGCGTGTCCTTGATGCAGAGCTGGCGCGGTCAGTTAGCACACCCGCCCGGCAGCACTGGAGCGCGTCCAGCAAAAGTGGAAACGGTTTTGCGGTTCGGACGCGCGACGAAACAACAACTTAGAGGATTTTCGCGATTCGAAGAAAAGCGGAAATGCTCTAGGACGAGGCAAGAAAATGCAGCCCAATATTCTTTTCATCTTTCCCGATCAATTGCGCTGGGACTGGATCGAGCCTCTGACCGATTTGGCCGTTCGGACCCCAAACGTCAGATCCCTGGCGGATCGGGGGACGGTGTTTTCCAATGCATGGACACCGTCTCCCATCTGTGCGCCCGCTCGCGCCTGCATGGCCATGGGCACAAATTACGATCGCTCGCCCGTCCGTCATAACAACCATAACATGCCGGCCGGATCCGATACGGTTTACCGCAGGCTTGCCGAGGCCGGCTATGCGGTATCGACGGTGGGAAAGCTCGATTTGCTGAAGGGCTTCATGGATTGGGGCCCCGATGGCCAGCACCGGGTGAATGGGGATTGCCGCCTGCACGATCTCGGTTTCACGCGCGGGCTCGACAATGCCGGCAAGCATGATGCGCTCTGGGCGCGCTTCAAGGGCGTGCGCGAACCCTATATGGACCATCTGGCATCCCGCGGGCTCGATCAGATCCACATCGAGGATTTCAAGCGCCGCAACGATGCCAATCTCAAGGTCCCGGTCGGAGAGACCATGAAGGGTGGCCTTGAAATTCCCTCGGCCTACGGCAACACGGACCTTTCCCCGCTGCCCGAGGATGCCTATTGCGACAACTGGATCGGCCGCAACGGGGTCGATGAACTCAACGCTTTGCTGGCGGAGGGGCGGCCCTGGTTCCTTACGGTCAACTTCGCCGGGCCGCACGAACCGCTCGATGTCACCGCATCCATGCGCGAAAGCGTTAAGGATCGGCAGTTCCCCATGCCCGGGCGCCACGACGGTTTGCACACCGACCTCCATCAGACCGTGCGCCAGAACTACGCCGCCATGGTCGAGTTGATCGACGGCTGGGTCGGACGCTATGTGGAAATCCTTGAACGGGCAGGGGCGCTTGAAAACACGATCATCGTCTTTGCCTCCGATCACGGCGAGATGCTGGGCGATCACAACCTGTGGGCCAAATCGGTTCCTTTCGAGGCCTCGGTTCGCGTGCCGCTGGTCATGGCCGGTCCGGGGTTCGAACCTTCCGCCGCCCCGGTCGCCGCGCCTGTCTCCCTGCTCGACGTGATGACCACGTTCCTCAATTATGGAGCGTGCTCAACCGAGGGTATGGACGGCTATTCGCTCCGCCCCACCCTTGAGAGGGGGGAGGCGCCCGAGCGCGGGCTGGTCTTTTCCGGGCTTGGAAACTGGCGTGCCGTTGGCGATGGGCGTTTCAAGCTGGTGGCCGGGTTCGATGGCAGCCTGCACACCCAGCAGATCCAGTTCGCCATTCTGGACCCCGCCATGCTCGACGCCGCCAAACTTTACGACCTCGACAACGACCCGTTGGAAGAGACCGACATTTCCGAAGCCGAGCCGGCCGTCCGCCAGCGCCTTCTCACCGCGCTTGCCGCCGATCTCGAAGCGGTCTGACCCATACCAGGAGGGGCCCATGGCACCCAATATCGTCCTCATAACCACAGACCAGCAGCGGGGGGATTGCCTCGGTGTGGAGGGGCACCCTGTGCTCGATACACCCTATCTCGACCAGATCGCATCCCAGGGGGCTCGCTTTTCGCGTGCCTACAGTGCGTGCCCGGTCTGCATCCCGGCGCGCCGCACCCTGATGAGCGGGGCCAGGCCCGCGCGCCACGGCGTGACTATGAACTACGATACGCCTCTCACCCTGCCGACGCTGCCGGGCGAGTTGGCCAGGGCAGGCTATCAGACGCACCTGGCCGGCAAGCTTCATCTCCATCCGGCGCGGAAGCTCTATGGCTTCAACTCCGCCGATTGGGCCGACAGCCCGGCCCAATACCGCCTCAACCGCGTTAGCAACGACTATCAGAGGTTCCTGATTGAACATGGCCAACACGGCCCCGATCTCTCCTATGCCAATGGCGCGAACGGAAATGGTTGGGTGTCACGGCCCTGGCACATGGATGAACGCTTCCACTACACAACCTGGGCGGCAGAATGCGCATTGCGGTTTCTCGAACGCCGCGACCCGACTGTCCCGTTTTTCCTCAATCTCTCGATCTTTGCGCCTCACGCGCCCTTCACCCCGCCGGCCTATTATTTCGAAAAATACATGGACATGGATTTGCCCGAGCCCGTGGTGGGTGCCTGGGCCCGCATCTATGACGGTGCGCAACGCGGCCACGACGTCACTGCGTGGCGCGTCTCGCTCAAGCGTCAGGCGCAGCGCGAAATGATGGCCGGGTATTTCGGCTCAATCGAACATGCCGATCACCAGATCGGCCGTGTGCTCAAACATCTGCCACGAGATACGGCCATTCTGTTCGCCTCCGATCATGGCGAAATGCTGGGCGATCATCAATGGACCCGCAAGCGCTCGGCCTATGAGGGCTCGGCCCGCGTGCCGTTTCTCGTCAAGCTTCCCAAATCGTTCGGCATCGAGCCCGGCCAGGTGCGCACCGAGCTTGTCGAGTTGATGGACGTCATGCCGACCCTGCTCGATATGGCAGGGGCGCCCGTTGTTGCGCGGTGAAACCGACGGCTGGCGTCGGCATTTGCACGGGGAATGCGCCCGGGTCGAAACAATGAACTCGGGCATGCAGTTCGTGACCGATAAAAGCCTGAAATATATCCGCTATCCCGGCACCGGACTCGAGCACGCCTTCGATCTGGCAAACGACCCCGACGAGATGACCAATCTCATAGGCGACAGCGAATATGAGCCGCGTATCGAGGCCCTGCGCCAGATCATGATCCGCGAACTCGAGGGACGCCCCGAAGGTTTCGTGGTCGATGGCCGGCTTGCCGTCACCGGTGGCTTTGCGCCGGTTCATCTGCCCGGATTCGAGTGCCGCGATGAACCGGGCGATCTCAAGAACGCCAACCGCTAACCACCTTTTTCAAAGGAGCCGTCATGCGCCCCAACATCCTGATGCTGTTTCCCGACCAGTGGCGCGCGGATTGGATCGGCGCTTTGGGCGGTCTGCCTCTGCGCACGCCCAATATCGATGCTCTGCTCGCCCGCGGCACAGGCTTTGCCAGGGCATGGACGCCGAGCCCGCTCTGTGCTCCGGCGCGCTCGTGCTTTGCCACCGGCCGCGCCTATGGACGCGCGCCGGTGCGCAGCAATTTCGATGACAATCCCCTCGACACGCCCACCTTTTACCGCGCGCTGCGCGAGGCGGGTTATCAGGTGGCCAATACGGGCAAATCGGATCTGCTCAAGCATGGCCATTCCTGGGGACCCGACGGCCGCCATGTCGTTGACGGTGAAGATCGTCTGGCCGCCTTGGGATTCAGCCACGGCTTCGACAGTGCCGGCAAGAAAGCGGCCGAAGTTGCGCTCAAGAGGGGGTTCGCCGACCCCTATACCGAAATGCTCAAGGCCCGGGGGCTGGAGGGACGGTTTCTCGACGATTATGCCGGTCGCGGTGTCGTGCGGGGCACGCTCTTGCAACAATGGCTCGACGGCAGCCTTGGAACGCCTCCCGATGCCTATGCCAATGTCGATCCCCAGGACTTGCCCGACGACGCCTACAACGACAATTTTGTCGGCCAGCGCACGCTCGATGAACTCAAGGGGTTCGATCCCAACAGCCCATGGTTCATGATCGTGAATTTCCCCGGCCCCCATGAGCCGATGGACGTTACGCCCTCAATGGCCGAAGCGTGGGAAGGCGTCGAGTTCCCGCTTCCCCGCATGCGCAACACCGAAGACGCCGAGCTCCAGCAGGATATCCGCCGCCGCTATGCGGCCATGATCGAAAACATCGATCGCTGGATTGGCCGCTACATCGCCCACCTCGAAGAAACCGGGCAATTGGACAATACCGTGATCGTCTTTGCCTCCGATCACGGCGAAATGCTGGGCGACCGCAATCTCTGGAAAAAGCAGGTGCCGTTCGAGGCGTCGGTCCGGGTGCCGATGATCCTTGCCGGCCCGGGCATAAAGCGGCGCGCCATGGTCGATGAGGGGCCGGCCAATCTGCTCGATCTTCCGCCCACCTTTCTGGCACTCGCTCAAACCGACCCCCTGGACGGCATGGAGGGATACAGCCTTCTAGACTATCTGGATGGTTCGGCACCCTATCCCCGCGCGTCGAGCGAATCCGGACTGGGCGCCTGGCGTGCGGCCACCGATGGGCGGTTCAAAATCATCGTCGGCCTCAACGAGCGGATCAATCAGGAAATGCTTCAGACCGAGACCTACGATCCGGCCTGCCTGCGTTCGGGTGTTCTTTATGACCTCGCCGACGATCCCGACGAAACCCGGTCCCTCTGGGACGACCGCCCCGATGTCCGCGACAGCCTTATTGCCCACATTGCCCGGGTCTGGCCCTCATAGGCTCTTCGCGGACATGCACGAGCCTATGAGGGCGTCACGGATCATCGTGGGCAATCGCTCCCGCCGAAAACGATGAGCAATCGGGCCTCGGTGCCGCCCTGATCAGGATCTTGCGTCCTCGATGATGAGTTCGGCAGCCCGTGCCGCCACTGCCATTGCCGGTCCGTTTGTGTTGCCGGAGACAGGCGTGGGCATGATTGAACAATCGACCACGCGCAGGCCCGGTACGCCATGCACGCGGCAACGGCTGTCGACAACCGAAATTTCCGGGTCGGTGCCCATCGAGCAGGTACCGGTGCCGTGGAGCCCGGGGCTCATCATCCATTTGAGCTCTTCGATCAATTCCTCGTCGCTCTGAAACTGAACCCCGGGAACGCGCTCTTTGCCAACCCAACCCTCAAGTGGTTTGGCGGCCGCCATCCTGCGCAACATTCTGAGCAGATCGAGCGCCCGGTCGCGGTCGCCAGGATCGCTCCACCAACCGGCCTCGACGACGGGATTGTCCCTGGGATCGCTTGAAGCGATCGACACCGACCCCCGGCTCTTGGGGCGCAAATGGAAGCCCGAAAACATAATGCCTGGCTTGGCCTCGATCGGGCCACGACCGGGTTCTGATTTCATCTGTTTCGACGACTTCATCGCAAATGGTCCGGCGCCCAACTGCAGGTCGGGCCAGCTTTTGTCGCCATCGGTGGAATAGAGCATGGTCAGGGGCATGCCGACACGGGCCAGCGGGCCCTTGCGCAGCAGGAAATATTTGAGCGCGTTGGCGTAAACGCGCCAGCCCAGAAACTGCCGATTGAGCCCCGGATCCTTGTGCAGGTCGTAAGCGATAGTGAGCATCTGGTGGTCGCACAAGTTAAGGCCCACTGCAGGCAGGGCCCTTTGCACGTCAATCCCGTGTGTTGCGAGAAGCTCGGCAGGGCCGATGCCGGAAATCTGCAGGATCTTGGGAGACATGTAGACCCCGGCCGACAGGATCGTGTCGCGCCGCGCACGATGAACAACCTCTTGGCCATCCTTGCGGCATACAACACCCGCGGCCCGGCCATCTTCCAGAAGAACGCGCTCGACGAAGGTGTCGGTGACCACCGTGAGGTTGCTGCGCGCCCGGACCGGCGCCACGAACGCCTCGTAGCTCGACGCGCGGCGAGAGCGGCGGTCCACAGTGTATTGCGAACGGCCGATACCATCCGTGTTAGGTGTGTTGACGTCGTCGAGCCAGGGGACGCCGAAGCTCTTGCAGGCCTCGATGATACGATCCATGACCGGTGATTTATAATCCGATGGTGTAATCTGAAGGGCGCCGTCCCGGCCGCGGGTCTTGTCCGCGCCCGATGAGCGGTAGCTTTCCATCCACTGAAAGCATTTCAGGATCGAATCCCAGCCCCATTCGGCAAGACCCATGTCGCGCCAGCCATCATAGTCCCTTGGCATGCCCCGCAAATACCACGTGCCGTTCACTGCGCTCGATCCGCCCAGCCCGCGGCCATAATTGTGCTTTTCCTCACCACGTCCCAATTGCGGCTTGACCCGGAAGAACCAGAAGAATTCCGGTCGACCGAAAAGTTTGGTGAACCCGCCGGGCATCTTGATAAAGGTTTGCTGATTGTCGCCACCGGCCTCGATCAGCAACACGGTCTTGGTGCCGTCCTCGCTCAGGCGGTTGGCAAGGACGCAGCCGGCGGAACCGGCGCCGACAATTATGTAGTCATACTCATTCATGAATTGGTCCTCGGCGGAGGGGTCAGGCCCCAAGGGCGGACAGGATCGATCTGATCATGGCGTGATGGCGCTCGACATGGTCGAAGCCATCGGCGTCGCTGACCATATGCCCTTCCCACTCGCTGGAGATGTAACCCTGAAAGCCACCCTCCACGAACACCTTGAGATTGGCCGCGTAGTCGATCGCGGCGTCCTCTCCAGTGGCCCTGTCGACGTCGTAAAATTTGCCGTGGATATGAAAGACACGCGGCATGATCTCGGCCCAGCTTTCCACCGCCCCACGATTGAAGATGCCGTAAATGATCATCATCTCGACGGCCAGAACCTCGTCGACACCATTGGCCTGGCACCATTGCTGGAAAGCGCCGAATTTTTGGAACGGCTCGATATCGGCGTGCCAGATTTCGAGCGCCTTCTCGATAACGGACTCGCTGGCGCCCATTTCGCGGAACGCGGCAAGATGACCGGGCGGCACGGCGCGCGCGGTTGCGCCAAAGTCGGGTATGAAGCCGAGAAAGTCCGAATTCACCCTCTCATACATTTCGCGGTATTCGATGATTTCGGGATGATCGACGGTGTGGGGGGCATGGACTTCCAGGCCGAGTTTGACGCCAAGATCCTCGGCGAGCGGCACAAGGTCGGCAATCACATCGGGCGTTGCGGCAAACTGGTACCGAACCAGCGGGAAGCCGAGCTTGGCGGCCGACCGGAGTTGGCGGGCGTGATACTGCCCCATCTCGGCATCGGTCATTGGTTTGTTACGGTCGATGTGGCGGTCGGCATTGATGCCCAGGCATGTGGGAACGAGCCCGGTTTCCGCGATGATGGCGTGGAACTGATCGACTTCTACCGCGCTCACGTCCGGGAAGGAACGAAAGCTTTGAAACCCGACGACTTCGAGACCGGGACCGAGGTTGCGCCTCGCCACTTCGCGGATAAGATCGTCGCGTCCGAACTTGCGGGCGTGAAACTCGTTTGTCATCGAGTAGATGGTCGTGCCGAGCCGAATGTCGGCGGTTTTTCGGGAAGTCATCAGCGTTCGGCCTTCATACGTTCAGTGCGACGCACCTTGCGCCGGAAATTCGGGAGGTAGGGCGGATAGATACTGAGTACGGCTTCGACATCGTGCTCGGTATCGGCGTCGATCGGCATGTCCTGGACCACCAGCGTGGCGGTATCGGCCACGAACCAGTTCTTGTCCGTCAGATGTCCCAGATCCGTCACCGGATATGGCGTGCCGTCCACTTCGATCGCGATGCTTTCGGCAGGCACCGATTTGCCGTTGAGGCGAAGCGCGTCCAGTTCAACGACGGAAAGCGGTAGCGACCTGTACCAGGGAAGGCGGATACCCATTGCGAACCCTGTTTCGGTTCGACGCAGGGAGCCGGTCTCGATGATCCGGTTGACGGTCATAGCAATCTCCATGAAGCGGTTGGCCGGACCACCCTGTGCCCGACTGGTGTTACGAGTGTCACCACGATGGACGGGGCTCCTCCAAACTAAATGATCATGCTCATTTATTTTGCCGGCGCCCCGAATGTCAAGGCGATGCCAGCGGGTTAGGTGATTGAAATACGTGATACCATGCATTGAAAAATACCATATGTCTCGGCGTTCTGGTGTCACCGGATACGCTTGACACGATTGCCGACCGTAGCTAGCAATTGAGATGAGAAATGAGCCTGCTCATAAATCTCGCAATTTCGATGAGGGAGGAGCCTAATGTCGATATTCACCAATTCAGTTACACGCGCCACCACCTGCGCGGGCCTGTCGTTCCTGGCCGCAGCGGCAATGGGATCGACTGCGTTTTCGCAAGAACTGCGTTTGCTGGTTCCCGCCGGCGGCACCGGTGACGGACTGATCGAGCTGGCCGAGCAGTACAATGATGCCCAGCCTGACGTGAGGATAACCGCGCAGCGCTTTCCATCGGGCGACCCGTATTCGCAGGCCGTAGTTACCCAGTTGCAATCGGGCAGCGGACCGGACCTGATTTTCACGAATGGCGGCTGGGGAGCGTTGGAGTCCATTCTTGATCTGGGCTCGGCCGGGCGCCTGCTCGATCTTTCTGACACCGCTATTGCCGACGTCGTTCCCGAGGCAGCGCAAGACACCTACTGGCTCGACGGGGAACTCTACGGCCTGCCGCTTTCCCTCCTCCATGTGGGCATGGTCTATAATGCCAACCTGCTGGAGGAACACGACATCGAATTGCCCGCAGATGAGGCGGGCTTTCTCGAATTTTGTGCCGAAACGCTGGATCTGGGGTTCAGCGCCGCATCGGTGTCGGGCCCGGGCCCGTTGTACATGATTGCGGCAATCGCCAACACGCGCGTCTATACGGACAATCCCGAGTGGAACGCTCAGCGCGAGGCCGGCGAGGTCACCTTTGGTGAAAGCCAGGGTTGGCGGGAAACCTTTGAATACTATCAGGACATGGCCGAGGCCGGCTGTTTTCAGCCAGGCTTCGAGGCGGCTGGTATTCCCCAGCTCTTTGCCGCGATGGCCGGGGCGCAGGTGCTTACCGGCGTGGGTCCGGCGACCCTGATGGGCGCCGTGATGGGCATGAACCCAGAGATCGACCTGCGCATGACCACTTGGGTCGGGGGTGGAGAAAACGGCCGTGTGGCCATTGCCGACTACAATGACTCGCTTTCGATAAATGCCGCTACCGAGCATGAAGATGCCGCTGTGGCGTTCGTTGAGTGGGTGGCCGAGCCGGCCCAGCAGGCGGTATTTGCCGAAGTGGCCGGTGGCACGCCGCTTTCGGTCGCCGATACGCTCGAATTCGGTGACCGTTACGCTGATCTGGTCCCTTATCACGAAGCGGGCAGGGTGACCGGGCTGCCTCACACCGCATGGCGCAATGTCGAGGTTCGCGATGCCATTAATGCCGGAGCCAACGGTCTCGTCACCGGCCAATTCACCGTGGACGAAGTGCTCGCCATGCTCGACGAAGCGTGGGACGACTGAGCTCGACCAAACAAGCTGGGGTAGCAATCGTGTTTGCACGCCAAATCAATGATGGGACACGCCAAAGGCGCGTGTCCCGCGCTCCGTTGACCTGGGCCGTGCCGGCTCTTCTCGTGGTTTTCGTGTTCCACTACGGAGCGGTTATCGCCGGCGGCTGGTATGCTTTCACCGACTGGGACGGTTTCACTGAACCCGATTTCGTGGGACTGGAAAATTTCGCTCGCATCTTTTCGAGTAGCCAGGCCCTGGGGGCGTTGGCCAACACCCTCAAACTGACGGTGGCGTTCGTGATCGGTGCCAACGCGATCGGCCTTGTGCTTGCCATGGCGCTCAACAAGGGCCTGAAATCGCGTTTCGTACTGAGGAGCGTCTTTTTCGCGCCCGTCGTCATGAGCCCTCTTGCCGTTGCCTACATCTGGCAATTCGTCTTTGAGGTTCAGGGGCCGGTCAATGCGCTTCTGGGCACGGTGGGCCTGGAAAGCTGGCAGCGGGTCTGGCTTGGCGACGCGACCTTTGCCATCTGGGCCGTCTGGGCCGTAATGGTGTGGCAATTCAGCGGGCTTTGCATGGCCTTCTACCTTGCCGGTCTGCAGTCTATTCCCGAGGATCTGACCGAGGCTGCCGAGATCGACGGAGCTTCGTCATGGCGCACCTTCCGCCGCATCGTGTTCCCCATGCTCGCCCCTGCGGCGACCGTCAGCATCAGCCTGACGACCATTTTCGGGCTGCGGGTCTTCGACCAGATCATGGCTTTGACCCGTGGCGGGCCCGGCTACGCCACCGAGACGCTTGCCACTCAGGTCTATAAGCAGACTTTCGCCTTTGGAAATTTCGGCTATGGCGCAGCGTTTGCGCTGGTTCTGACGGCGCTGGTGCTTGTTGTTTCAGCACTGCAATTGACCATTCTCAGGCGCAGGGAGCGCGTTCTCCAATGAGCAACCGATATACGCCTGCCAGATTGGGTATCGAGATTGTTGCAATGCTGGTGGCTCTGGCCTGGTGCATTCCATTCTACTACCTGCTCATCGTCGCGGTGAAGCCCAACACCGAGGTTTTCACCGATCCAATGGGCTGGCCCTCCGAAATCGTACTTGGCAATTTCGCCGAGGCATGGGCCGGCACGATGGGGGTCTCGATCGGCCAGGCATTGCTCAACAGTGCGATCATCACGCTGGGCAGCGTCTTCGTGCTGATCGCTGTGGGTGCAGTGACCGCCTATGTCGTGGCCCGGTCTCGTGCCCTGGTCAGTCTCGCCATGTTTTCCTTTTTCGTCGTGGGGTTGATCCTGCCCCACCAACTGGCCGTGGTTCCACTGTTCGCCGCGATGCGCAGCCTCGGACTTGTGGGCAACCATCTGGGCATGATCGTGCTCTATTCGGGCCTCATGATGCCAATGGCAATCTTCCTGTATGCGGGATTTGTGCGCACCATCCCCAAAGACTACGAGGAGGCCGCCGAAGTCGATGGGGCAGGGCGCGGCAGGATCTTTTGGAAGGTGGTCTTTCCCTTACTCCGTCCGGTCACGGCGACGGTAGCGATCATGACGGGGATGATCATCTGGAACGATTTCTTCAATCAGGTGATCTTTCTCAGCGGGAGCGATGTGCAGACTCTGCCCGTGGCGATCTATGGGTTCGTCGGAGAATTCACCGCCCGCTGGAACATGGTTTTTGCCGTGGTGCTTGTGGCGATCGCTCCGGTGCTCGGCTTTTACCTGTTCGCTCAAAAGCAGCTCATTGAGGGCTTCACCGGCGGCATCAAAGGTTAGGAAAAAAGATGGCATCAATAACATTCCAGGGTGTCACGAAGCGCTATGCCGGCGGCATTCGTGCGGTGGACAGCCTCGATCTTGAAATCCGCGAAGGCGAATTCATGGTCATCGTGGGGCCCTCGGGATGCGGCAAGACCACGGCGTTGCGCATGGCGGCAGGTCTCGAGGAAATTTCCGAGGGACGATTGCTCATCGGCGATCGCGTGGTCAACGATGTGTCGGCCCGCGATAGAGACATCGCCATGGTGTTTCAGAGCTATGCGCTCTATCCCCACATGACGATTGCGCAGAATATTGCCTTTCCCCTCGAAAGCCAGAAGCTGGCCAAGGCGGAAATCGAGGAGCGTGTCAGAAGCGCGGCGCGTACACTGGGCCTTGAAGACTATCTCGATCGCTTGCCCAGGCAGTTGTCGGGCGGCCAGCGTCAGCGTGTGGCCATGGGGCGGGCTATTGTGCGTCGGCCGCAGGCTTTCCTAATGGACGAGCCGCTGTCAAATCTCGATGCTAAACTGCGCACTCAGATGCGCACCGAAATCATAGAGTTGCAGCGGCGGCTCGGGGTTTCGACCCTCTACGTCACCCACGATCAGGTTGAAGCCATGACCATGGGGCATCGGATTGCCATAATGCGTAAGGGTGTCCTGCAGCAGGCCGGCACGCCGCTAGAACTCTACGACGCGCCCGCCAATCTGTTTGTGGCAGCCTTTATCGGTTCTCCAGCCATGAACCTCGTGGGTGCCCGGCTCGTTGAGGACGGCCGCACGCCGGCGCTCGATATCGGCGACCAGCGTCTCTCGCTCGGGGCGCACGCCGAACGGTTCGCCGGTGTGGCGGACCGCTACGGACAAGAGGTGGTCGTGGGCATTCGACCCGAACACCTGCAGGTACCCGGTGATGGCAATCAGGCCTGGCCGCAATTGCGCGCAAGGATGCGCATGGTGGAAGAATTGCCGCCCGAGAAGATGGTCCATGTGACGATCGCAGGCCAGCCGGTCACAAGCGATACGGTGGTGGAGGCGATCGCCGATTCCGACAAGGGTATCGTACAGGATCTCCAGCGTCAGGCCGATGCGGCGGAAGTCTCGGTCATCGCCCGCATGGATATCGAGAAACCGTTGCCATCCGATGGTGAATTTGCTCTCTCGCTCAATACTGCGAGGCTTCATCTGTTCGATCCCCGAACGGGTGCCACGCTGGTATAGGCCAGGGGAATGACGGGGCGACAAAGAGAATAGCGATGATTGAAAACTCCGCTGCCGAGGACAAGCTGGCCCGCCGCCACGCACAGGCGCCCGCAGAAGACGAAAAAGTGTCGAAATCGGCGCGCGCCAAGGCCGATAAACTGCGCCGTATCAAAGATGCGGCGCTGGGCATGTTTTTGACCAAGGGCTTTGACAAGGCCACTACCCGCGATATCGCACGCATCGCCGATGTCGCCAATGGCACGATCTTTCTTTATGCGGCCAACAAGCGCGAATTGTTGTTCCTGCTCTACAATGACGAGATCGAGACCGCCGTGAACAATTCGATTGCGCGGATCGACCGGAATGCGGACCTCAAGGCTAATCTCATGGCAGTTTGCCATGCGCATTTGGGCCATTTCGCCACCAAGGTTGACCTGGCTCGGTTCGCTCTCAAGCATCTCGATATGTACACGGCCAACAGCCAGGGCCTGCGGTTTCAGCAGATATACCGCAAGATCATTGCGCGGATCGTGGAGTTGTTTGCCGAGGCTATCGCCGTGCAGGAGTTGCGCAAGGACCGCACCGCAAATCAGATGGCGACCATGTTCTTCTCCTTGCTCAAGGAAGAACTCATAAGGTTCGTGATTTCTGAACCGCCCAATCTGGGAGAATCGCTGGCCACGCTCGAGAGCCAGATCGACGTGCTGATCGCCGGGCTCGGCGCCGCACACGCGATCACCGCCGACACACCTCGCGAAAGGCATTCCTGATGACCGACGCTTCCGCTGTTCGCTGGCACACGCTTGGGACCCTTGGCGGGCCGTTTGTGAAGGCGGGGCAGGCACAAATCTGCAACGCCCTGACTGTTGGCGACAACACATACCTGTTCGATGTCGGACAGGGGGTGCGGGGGCAAATGCACCGCTCGGGTCTCAAGGAATCGAGCATCAAAGCAGTGTTCCTGACCCACCATCACGTCGATCACAATGCCGATCTCGGGGCCGTTTTGATATCGCGATGGCTGGCCGACCACGATACGCCAATCCCCGTTTATGGCCCGCGCGGCACCGAGCATCTGGTCAGGGGCCTGCTGGATGCCAACCGGGCGACCGAATGGGCGTCCTTTCCCGTGTCGGGTCCGGCCAAGACCCCGCTTATCGCATGCGCCTCGGTGAAAGACCTGCCCGACGACCTCAAGATGCCGACTGTTGTTTACGAGGACGGGCTGGTTTCGATCGAAGCTGTTGCCGTCGATCACTATCAAGTGCCTCCCAGCGCGGCGCCGGTCGAAGTGCCCGTCAGCGTGGGCTATCGGATTCGAGCCGGAGGCAGGATCATTGCCTTTACCGGCGACTCCGGAATGACGCCAACGCTCGTGCCGCTGGCCAGCAATGCCGACCTCTTCATCTGCGAAGTGATCGACATAGCCTCGGTCGAGCCCGTTATCCGCGCAATGATGAAGGAGCGCCCCGCCATTCTCGTGGAAAAGCTTCTCGATAACCTCGCGAAAAACCATTTGTCGCCCGATGAGATCGGTCAGGTGGCAGCGCAGGCCGGAGTGGGACAGGTGGTCCTGACGCACTACATCCCGAGTTTCGAAGACCAGACCGATTTGAGCAATTTTACCGCGGGAATTGAACGCCATTTCGATGGCAAGATTTCGTTGGCACGCGATTGCGACGTGTTCGAGGCCTGAAATCGGCCCGCCCGACATTGCGCTGCGGATGCCTGGCGAAGGAGAAATGGCGACCCCGACAGGATTCGAACCTGTGACCAATAGCTTAGAAGGCTACTGCTCTATCCAGCTGAGCTACGGGGCCGGTCCGCGCCGTCTAGCGCAAAATGGCGGGCTTGTCAGCCTGTGACATGGTCGGCGCTTGACTTTGCACGCACAACCCCCGATATGAACGCCATGCTAGGTGCTGCCGCGTGAGCAGCCATCGCGTCCCCCGCTTGGGGTGACCCCTTGAACCGGCATGTTTTCCCAAGTTCCCAGATCACGCGGGGTTCTGACAGGTCCGACGCCCGGTGCGCAATGTGGCGCGTGGGTTTGGGTGGATCTGCAACCGCAACGGCAAACGCGCAACTTTAAAAGTTGGCGCGGCAAAGCCGCATAATGTCCGGCGCGCAAATGGCGCTGCCGGAAAAGGACATAATTTGACTCAGTTTCAGGCCCTCGGCCTCGACGACCATCTTCTTAAAGCCATCGCAGGGCTGGGCTTTTCCGATCCCACGCCCATTCAGGAACGGGCCATTCCGCTCGTTCTGGAAGGCCGCGATATCATGGGCCTCGCCCAGACCGGCACCGGAAAGACGGCCGCATTCGGTCTGCCCATCATCCAGCAGCTTCTGGCCAAAACCGGAAAGCCCGACCCCAAAACCTGTAAGGCCCTGATCCTGGCGCCGACCCGCGAACTGGTGAACCAGATCGCCGTCAATCTGCGCGCCTTCACCAAGGGTTCGCCCATCAAGGTCAATTCCGTCGTCGGCGGCATGTCGATTGGAACGCAGATCAAGGCATTGGCCCATGGCAGCGATATCGTGGTCGCGACGCCCGGCCGGCTGCTCGATCTCGTCAAGCGCCAGGCCATCCGTCTCGATTCGGCAAAGCATCTCGTGCTCGATGAAGCCGACCAGATGCTTGATCTCGGTTTCATCCACGCCCTGCGCGAAATCTCGCGCCTGGTCGGCACGCCGCGCCAGACACTTCTGTTTTCGGCAACCATGCCCAGGCAGATGAACGAGATTGCCGCGACCTATCTCACCGACCCCGTGCGCGTGCAGGTGGCGACGCCGGGCAAGGCGGCCGACAAGATCGCCCAGAGCGCCCATTTCGTCGAGCCGGGTGGAAAGCTTCCATTGCTCAAGCAATTGCTTGCCGCCGACGCCGACGCACTCTCGCTGGTCTTCGCGCGTACCAAGCATGGAGCCGAGAAGCTCTCGAAAACGCTTGCCGCTGCCGGGTTTGCGACCGGCTCGATCCACGGAAATAAAAGCCAGGGCCAGCGCGACCGCACGCTCAAGGCGTTCCGCGAGGGAGAAATCCGCGTTCTGGTGGCCACCGACGTCGCCGCGCGCGGCATCGATATTCCCGGTGTCAGCCACGTTTATAACTATGAGCTGCCCCAGGTTGCCGAAAACTATGTTCACCGCATCGGCCGCACGGCCCGCGCCGGCGCCGATGGCGAAGCCGTGGCGTTGGTCTCAGGCGAAGAATACGGCCTGCTGCTCGATATCGAGCGCCTGACCGGGCTTTCCATCGCTACGGCGGGTGGCGAGCGCCCGCTGCGCAAATCGCCGTCCAGTCCGGCCAAAAAGCGTTCGCAGGGCCGTGGCGGCAAGCCGCAGCCCAAAGGGCAGGGCACCAAAAAGCCTTTCGACCCGTCCAAGGCAGCGCCGCAGCGCAACCGCAACAAGCAGCGCAACAAGCGGGCTCGCCAGGCAGCCTAAGCACGACAAAATACGATCAATGATGAAAAAGGCAGTCATTTCGGTGGCTGCTTTTTTTTGCTGCTGCCAGCTCGGAATCTCATGCGAGACGCCGCCGAACTGGGCGATTTTCCACATATGCGACTTTGGTATTACGCCCCCTTGACATCGATTACATTATGGAATGTGATGTCTGTAATCGATTGCAACCCGCGCAGCCTGTGCATTTGTAATCGATTACATCTCCGTGTCGCGGAGGCCGTGTGTTGAGGAGCCACGGTACGGTTGATGGAGGAGAGGTGGTTGAGAGGCCGCCTTGAGGAAACCCCTGGGAGGACTATTCCGATGAGAAATTTTGCTGTGGCCGCATCCGTTGCGGTCGCCCTTATGTCGACGACCGCGGTGTCCGCGGCGGAGCTTGAAGTCACGCACTGGTGGACGTCTGCCGGCGAAGCGGCCTCGATCGCCGAGTTCGCACGCATTTTTGAAGAAGAGACCGGCCACACCTGGGTCGACAGCGCGCTCGCCGGCTCGGGTACCGGCGCCAACCCCGTCATCATCAGCCGCATCATCGGCGGGGACCCGATGGGCGCCACCCAGATGAATACCGGCCGCGATGCCGAGGAGCTCATCCAGGCCGGCCTGATGCGCGACCTGACCGATATCGCCGAAGAAATGAACATTCGCGATTTCTACGTCGACGAAACCCTGCTCGAGCCCTGCACCTATGAGGGCCGCATCTACTGCTTCCCGATCAATATCCATTCCTGGGACTGGCTGTGGCTCTCGACCGCTGCTTACGAGGAGATCGGACAGCCCGTTCCCACCGACTGGAACGAGTATGTCGAAAGCTGGCCCGCGCTTCAGGAAGCCGGCATCCTGCCTTTCGGCCTGGCGACCGGCTGGCCGATCGACGGTGTTCCGGGCGTGTTGTTGGCTGGTATCGGGGGCACCGATCTTGTCCTCGCCGTCAACCGCGACAAGAGCGGCGAAGCGGTGCGCGGCCCTGAATTCCGCGAAGTGGCCGAGGCGCTCGCGCAACTGCGCACGGTCATCTCCCCAGACATGATGGTTCCGACGTTTGGTGACGTGGGCAACCAGCTCCTCGCCGGCGAGGCGGCGGGTAACATCCATGGCGACTGGCTGCAGGGCGATCTTCAGATTGCTGGAGGTGTGCCGGGCGAGGACTATGAGTGCATTCCGGGGTTGGGTCTCAACGATCAGCTTTCCGGCGGCGGTGACTCGTTCTTCTTCCCGCTTTTGCCCGAAGGAACCGATCCCGAGGTTCTCGAGGCGCAAACGCAGCTTGCACGCATCCTGATTTCGCCGGAAGCCCAGTTGGCCTTCAACCTCAAGAAGGGCTCGATGCCGATCCGGACCGATATCGATCTCGAAGCGGCCAATCCTTGCATGCAGAAGGCCCTTGGCCTGCTCGGCAACGGCCTGCTGCCCGCCGGCGAGTCCACGCTCACCAGCGACACCCAGCAGCAGCTCAATGACCTGACCAAGGAGTTCATCGACAACGACTCGATCACCGTCGATGAATACATTGAGCGCTATGCGACCCTCATCGAGAACGCGGACTAAGCGCCTCGAAGGCATATGATATGGACGCGGTCGGTCCCGGCCGGCCGCGTCCCCCATATCGGAGGGATCGATTTGACTCAGGTTTCGCACGGCGCCGGTTCGCAGCCCGCAAACGCTTTCGCTCGTTTCTTAGGGCAGCTGTTCACGCGCAATCTCTCGGCCAAGTTTGCCGCCACGCCCATGGTCGTTACCGTGCTGGTCGTCTTCGTCGGCTGTACGGGCTGGACAATCTGGTATTCATTCACAGGCTCCCGTCTTCTGCCCAACAACGATTTCGTCGGGCTCGAACAATACCAGCGCCTGTTCGCTTCATCCCGGTGGAACATATCCATCCGGAACCTGTTCATTTTCGGCTGTTTCTCGCTGGTCTTCACCATGGTGATCGGCTTTGTGCTGGCCGTGCTGATGGATCAGAAGATCCGCTTTGAGAGCGCCTTTCGCACCATCATGCTCTATCCCTTTGCCCTCTCGTTCATTGTGACGGGCCTTGTCTGGCAGTGGATCATGAATCCCACGCTCGGCCTGCAGGGAACAATGCGCAATCTGGGCTGGGAGAGCTTCCGCTTCGACTGGATCGCGCAATCGGACATGGTGATCTATGCGCTCCTGATCGCGGGGCTCTGGCAGGGTACAGGCTTTGTCATGGTGCTGATGCTGGCGGGTCTGCGCGGCATCGACGAGGAAATCTGGAAAGCCTCGCGGGTCGATGGCATCCCCACCTGGAGGACCTATCTTTTCATCGTGCTGCCCATGATGCGCGGCGTTCTGGTTACCGCCGTGGTGATCGTGGGCTCGGGCATCGTCCGGCTTTACGATCTGGTGGTCGCGCTCACCAAGGGCGGCCCCGGCATCGCGTCCGAAGTGCCGGCGAAATATGTGTATGACTACATGTTCACCGCCGGCAACATCGGGCAGGGGCTCGCCGCCTCCACAATGATGCTCCTGACCGTCATGATCATCATCATTCCCTGGGCTTATCTCGAATTCGGCGGGGGCAAAAAATCATGAGCAACCCAGCAGCAATTTCCGGCACGGTCGCAACCGACGCTGTCAGGGAAGACCTTGCGCTTTCCGAACCGCACGGCCCGCGCCCCAAGCCGTTCTTCACCCCGCGCCGGATCGTCATGTATTCGATCCTGTTCGTGGCGTGCCTCTACTACTTGTTTCCGCTCTACGTCATGATCATGACTTCGTTCAAGACCATGCCCGAGATCCGGTTTGGCAATATTTTCGCGCCACCGCGTGAATTTAGCGGCGAAGGATGGGTCAAGGCGTGGACAAGCGCCTGCACGGGCCTGACCTGCCAGGGCCTCAGCCCTGGATTCTGGAACTCGGTCAAAATCCTGATCCCGAGCGTCATCGTCTCGACCTCGATTGCCGCGGTCAACGGATATGCCCTTGTGAATTGGAAGTTCAGGGGCTCGGAAGTCTTCTTTGCCATCCTGATCTTCGGATCGTTCATCCCATATCAGGTGATGCTGTATCCCCTGGTGATGATAACCCGTGATCTCGGCATTTTCGGCACGATCCCGGCGGTTATCATGATCCATACCATCTTCGGAATGCCCATACTGACCCTGCTGTTCCGCAACTATTTCGCCTCTCTGCCGGTGGAATTGTTCAAGGCGGCGCGTGTCGATGGGGCGGGGTTCTGGCGCATATTCTTCGAGATCATGCTGCCCATGTCCCTGCCGATCATCGTCGTGGCTCTGATCCTGCAGGTGACCGGTATCTGGAATGACTTCCTGTTCGGCGTCGTCTTTGCGGGAACGCAGAACTATCCGATGACGGTGCAGCTCAACAACATCGTCAATTCGGCCCAGGGCACCCCTGAGTACAATGTCAACATGGCGGCCACGATGCTTACGGGCCTGGTGCCGCTGATCGTCTATTTCGTCTCCGGCCGATTGTTCGTGCGAGGCGTTGCCGCCGGTGCGGTGAAAGGATGAGTGCAATGCAACAAAGCGTATCGATCAGGGACCTTTCCCTCAATTTCGGGGCCGTCAAGGTGCTCGAACGCATGAACCTCGACGTGCAGCAGGGCGAGTTTCTCGTACTGCTCGGGCCGTCGGGCTGCGGGAAATCAACCCTGCTCAACTGCATTGCCGGCCTGCTTGACGTCAGCGGCGGACAGATCTTCATCTCTGGAAAAAACGTCACTTGGGAAGAGCCCAAGGATCGCGGCATCGGCATGGTGTTCCAGTCCTATGCGCTCTACCCGCAGATGAGCGTGAAAAAGAACCTCACCTTCGGCCTTCGGGTCGCGGGTCACAAGAAGGATGATATCGAGCGTCGCGTGGCCCGCGCTGCCGAAATGCTTCAGATCGAGCCATTGCTCGATCGCAAGCCGGCCAACCTCTCGGGCGGCCAGCGCCAGCGCGTTGCCATCGGTCGGGCGCTGGTGCGTGATGTCGATGTGTTCCTCTTCGACGAACCGCTGTCCAACCTCGATGCCAAGCTGCGCTCCGACTTGCGCGTTGAGATCAAGCGTTTGCACCAGCGGCTTGAAAACACAATGATTTACGTCACCCACGACCAGATCGAGGCCATGACGCTGGCTGACCGCATCGCCATCATGCGCGATGGTATCATCCAGCAGCTCGACACACCGCATGCCATCTACAACCACCCGGTCAACCTGTTCGTGGCGGGGTTCATCGGCTCGCCGTCGATGAATTTCATAAAGGGTGATCTGCGCGGCAGGACATTCAATGCCGACGGCGTCCCCCTCAACATGGAAGGTTATAGGTTCGAGCCCGGCAACGATCAGCTCGAAACCAGAGCCGTGCTTGGCGTGCGTCCCGAACATGTGATCGTGGGCCAGGCTGCCGCCACCCAACCCGTCAGCTTCGAATCCGAAATCGAGATTGTCGAGCCCATGGGGTCCGACACCATCGCATGGACCAAGCTCGGAAAGCACGAATTCACCTTCCGGGCCGACAGCGAACTCAATCTCGAAGTCGGACAAAAGGTAAGGCTCGGCTTCGATCCGGCCAGGGCCTCGATCTTCGACGACGAAAGTGGCGACCGGATTTAGGGAGTATCAAGTGACCGATTTTTCGTTTCAGCTCTATAGTGCACGCAATTTCCCGCCCTTCAGCGACGTGTTCGCCCTGCTTTCACGTCTTGGCTATGCAAGTGTCGAAGGTTTCGGGGCGCTCTACACCGACCCGGCAGGCCTGCGCCGCGACCTCGACGCCAGCGGGTTGACCATGCCAACCGGCCACATAGGGCTTGATCAACTGCGCGACAAGCCCAGGGCCACCGAACTCGCCCGCACGCTGGGCCTGGAGACCATCTTCTGCCCGTTCATCGGACAGGAATACTGGAAACAATCCGACGAGAAGTGGACCGAACTGGCCCGCGAACTCGGCGAATTGGCCAAATATTACCGCGACCAGGGTTTTGGTTTCGGCTGGCACAACCACCATTTCGAATTCTGGCCGCTCGATACGGGCCGCACGCCAATGGAAATCCTGCTCACCGAAGCACCTGAGCTCGATTGGGAAATGGATGTTGCCTGGGTGGTGCGCGGCGAGGATGACCCCAAGCGCTGGATCGACAAATTCGGCGACAGGATTGTGGCCGTGCATCTGAAAGACATCGCTCCCGAAGGCCAAGCTGCCGACGAGGACGGATGGGCCGATCTTGGCCATGGCACCGTGCCGTGGAAGGACCTGTTTGCCGATCTCAAAGCCAAATCCAGGGCGAAATATTTCGTCATGGAACACGACAATCCCAACGATCTCGAACGCTTTGCCGCGCGGTCCATTGCGACGGCCAAAGCTCTCTAGGACCAGAAAATGAGCAAGACATACGGCGTCGGCATTCTAGGTGCCGGCAATATATCGGCGGCCTATCTCAAGCTCGCGCCCCTGTTCAAGGGCATCGAAGTGAGGGCCGTCGCGGACATTGTTCCCGAGGCGGCGAGGGTTCGGGCCGATGAGTTCAACGTGGCGGCCCAGACGCCCGACCAGCTCCTTGCCAATTCCGAACTCGACGTCATCGTCAATCTGACGATTCCCGATGTGCATTACCGGATATCGAAAGAGATCGTCTCGGCCGGCAAGCATGCCTATTCCGAAAAACCCCTGGTGCTTTCCCTCGGGGAGGGCGAGGATTTGCGCAAAGCCGCACTCGAGGCTGGAAAACAGATCGGCTGCGCTCCCGATACGTTTCTGGGCGGCGCCCATCAGCAGGCCCGCGCCCTGATCGATGAAGGGGCCATTGGCCGGGTCACCTCGGGGACGTGTCACGTCATGAGTTTCGGCCTCGAACATTGGCACCCCAATCCCGACTTTTTCTTCAAGCCGGGGGCAGGGCCGATCCTCGATATCGGGCCCTATTACGTCGCCAACCTCATCAACCTCATCGGCCCGGTCAGACGGGTGACGGCCTTCTCGTCCACCCCCCGCGAGCGGCGCGAAATCACCAGCGAGCCGCGCAAGGGCCAGTATGTCACCGTTGAAACGCCGACGACCATTCACGCGGTGCTCGAATTTCACAATGGCGCGCTTGTAACGCTTGGTGCGTCATGGGACGTCGAAGCCCATCAGCACTCCAACATGGAGATCTACGGCACCGAAGGTTCGCTCTATGTGCCCGATCCCAATTTCTTCGGCGGCGAGTTGACGCTCGCCCGCCGCGAGGGCGTGCGCGAAGTGGTCGAGCCCTGGAAGCACCCTCTGGGCGTGGCCAATTGGGAACGGCCCAACGGCCCATCCTATGCCAATTACCGCACCGCGGGCCTTGCCGATATGATGCTGGCCATCGATGCCGGGCGCAAACCGCGCTGCTCGCTCGAAACGACGCTGCACGGCGTCGATGTGATGACCTCGATTCTCAAGTCTGGCGAAACCGGACAGGCCATCATCCTGACCACGACCTGCGAGCGCCCCGAGGCACTCGGCCCGGTCGAGGCACAGGCTTTGCTGGTCTGACGGGACGGGCGAAATGCCCGTCTCACGTTGAGACGTCAGCAAATATCGGGCTCCTCCCGGTCGCGGCGCATGGTTGGGGGACCGTGCGCCGCGATTTTTTATTGAGCGCTGTGCCTTGCCTCGCTTGACTGTCCGGGCAGGGCCTCTATCGTGTAAACGTTTTCACCTGACGCACGTACGTCAAAGAGCGAACAACCCGCTGCAATCGAGGAGGACATTTTATGCGCACTTTAAAGGGGCCGGCAATATTTCTCGCCCAGTTTGCCGGAGACACCGCGCCGTTCGATACGCTCGACAACATCTGCAAATGGGCCGCCGGCCTTGGCTACAAGGGCGTGCAGATCCCGACCTGGGTTTCCGGCTTCATCGACCTGCAAAAAGCAGCCGAATCAAAAGATTACTGCGACGAACTCAAGGGCATCGCCGCCAGCCACGGCGTCGAGATCACTGAACTCTCCACCCATCTGCAGGGTCAGCTGGTCGCGGTTCACCCTGCCTACGATACCGCCTTCGACGGTTTTGCCGCCCCCGAGGTCAGGGGCAATCCCAAAGCACGCCAGCAATGGGCGGTCCAGCAATTGCTCTGGGCGGCCAAGGCGTCACAGAATATGGGGCTGACCGAGCACGGCACCTTCTCGGGCGCTCTGGCCTGGCCCTATATCTACCCCTGGCCCCAGCGCCCCGCCGGGCTCGTCGAAGAAGCCTTTGACGAATTGGCCCGCCGCTGGACGCCGATCCTCGACAAGTTCGACGAGGCCGGGGTCGATCTTTGCTATGAAATCCATCCGGGTGAGGATCTGCACGATGGCATTTCTTACGAAATGTTCCTCGAGCGCGTGAACAATCACCCCCGCGCCAACCTGCTCTACGATCCGAGCCACTTCGTGCTCCAGCAGCTCGATTATCTCGACTACATCGACATCTACCACGAGCGGATCAGGATGTTTCACGTCAAGGACGCCGAGTTCAATCCGACGGGCCGTCAGGGCGTTTACGGCGGTTTCCAATCCTGGGTCGAGCGGGCAGGGCGCTTCCGTTCGCTGGGCGACGGGCAGGTCGATTTCGCCGCCATCTTCTCCAAGCTCGCCGCCTATGATTTTGCCGGCTGGGCCGTGCTCGAATGGGAATGCGCCCTCAAGCATCCAGAGGATGGTGCCCGCGAAGGCGCCGAATTCATCGCCAGCCACATCATCCGCGTCACCGAAAAAGCCTTCGATGATTTCGCCGGTGCTGGTACGGATCGTGCAGCCAACCGCAAGATGCTTGGTTTGGACTGACAGGCGAATTAAGGGAGAATCGCAATGGCAGAAAACGGAAAACGCCCCATCCGCCTCGGCATGGTCGGCGGCGGCACCGGGGCCTTCATCGGTTATGTGCACCGCATCGCCTCGCGGCTTGATGGGGATTATCAACTGGTCGCCGGCGCACTGTCCTCGCGCGCTGAAATCGCCAGGGAAAGCGGCAAGAACCTCGGGCTGGCCGAGGATCGAATATATACCGATTTCGCCGAGATGGCGCGCGCCGAAGCAGCGCGCGAGGACGGCATCGAGGCGGTCGCCATCGTCACGCCCAATCACATGCACTTCGCCCCGGCCAAGGCGTTTCTCGAAGCCGGCATCCACGTCATCTGCGACAAGCCGCTGACTTCATCCATCGAAGACGCCCGTGCCCTGCAGAAGGTCCAGCCGAAAAACGGTGCCAAATTCCTTCTGACCCACAACTATACCGGCTATCCGCTGATCCGGCAGGCCCGTGCCCTCGTCGAATCCGGCGCCTTGGGAAAACTCCGCGTCGTCCAGGTCGAGTACCCCCAGGACTGGCTGGCTGTAGCTCCCGAAGAGGACAACAAGCAGGCCGCCTGGCGCACCGATCCCTCCAAATCCGGCGCCGGAGGCGCCATCGGCGATATCGGCACCCACGCCTATAATCTCGCCCGCTACGTCACCGGCTTGAAAACCTCTGCCGTCTCGGCCGATCTCGATGCCTTCGTTCCCGGCCGCCAGCTCGATGACAACGTCCACATCATGCTGCGCTTCGAAGGGGGCGCCAAGGGCATGCTGTGGGCCTCCCAGGTGGCTGTCGGCTGCGAAAACGGCCTCCAGCTTCGCGTCTATGGCGAAAAGGCCGGCATCGAATGGCGGCAGGACAATCCCAATTCCATGTGGTTCACCGAGTTCGGAAAACCCAAACAGCTCCTCACCCGCGGCGGCGCCATCGACGGGTCTGCCGCCGGCGCCATGGGCGTCCGCATTCCCGCCGGCCACCCCGAAGGCTATCTCGAAGCCTTCGCCACGCTCTACAGCCAATTCGCCGCCATCATCCGTGGCGAGGGGGCGGAGTTCGAAGGCCTGCTCCCCACCCTCGACGACGGTGTGGAGGGCATGGAATTCATCATGGCCGCGGTCAAATCCTCAAAGGACGACAGCCGCTGGACACCGCTGGGCTGATCCAACAAAAAAGGGCGGCGCACCGCGCCGCCCCAAATCATCGAGCGCTGCCGCTCGATTACATGCCTTCGTGCCATACGGCCACGTCGCGCAGGCTCACATCGAGCCCGTCGATCATGCCCACTTCCGTTGCGGCACCCGATTCCAGGTCGACCGTATAAAGCGTCATGTTGGCCACCAGATAGGCCGTGTTCATGTCGATCTCTTCGGCAAAGATATCGAACGCGATGGCATCGGCATCATCGATCCCCAGCATGCCGCGCGTTTCCAGCGTACCGTCATTGGGCGCCGTCTGCTGCAGCAGCGCCAGCATCGACCATTCGATGTCATACATCGCCGTCGCTTCGGGCGAGCCGATCGAGTTGATGTAAGCGGTCGCGACCACAGTGAAATCGGCATCGGCGTTTGCGTCGCCCTCGGCAAAATGCAGGCTGCCATCGACAATGGTTTCACCCGTATCGACGTTGATGCGCAGATTGGTCCCGTCCGAACCCATGAAACGCAGGCGGTCGGCCATCGGGTTGAAATCGACCATGGCGTAGTCGCCGCCGATGGTTTCGGTGATGGTCGACACCACACTGGCTTCGCCGGTCGCGGGATCGATCGTCACGATGTTATACTCGGAATCAACGCCATAGAGCATGTTGTCGGCTGGGCGCTGGTCGATGCCGAACAGGCTGTCGACGCCCGAAACGTCCATCATGCCTTCGACCATGAGCGTTTCGGTATCGAACATGACGAGCGTCTTGTCGCCGGCAAGGCCGACGGCCGGTTGGGCCAGCGCGGCGCCGGTCAGCGCGAAAAAGCTGGTGCCGATAAGAGCGGCGCGGGTAAGAGTGCGATGGGACATTGCGTTTCTCCTGATTTTTCAATCTGTTTGCTCCCCGAGATCCGCGGAGCGCGTGATGGTCACACTGGCTCTACCCGCCAGTCGCCAATCCGGATGCACCGGCGCGATGACTTTTTTGTTTTTTTGCATCTGAAGCGGTTTGTCGTGTGTAGAGTGTCCAGAAAGGTGATGCCGAGGTGTGGGGAGCGATGAACGAGCAGGGCGCGGCGGCACAGGTGAATTCATTGGTTATCGAGATTGCCAAAGGCGACAGATCCGCCCTTGAAGCCCTGTTTCGTATGGAAGCCGGGCGGCTGCTTGCCGTGGCCCGCCGCATCGTGCGCCGCTCCGATCTCGCCGAGGAAGTCGTGCAGGATGCGTTCGTGGCCATCTGGCAGCGCTCGGGCCAGTACGATCCCGAATATGGCGAGGCGCGCGGCTGGATCACCCGCATTGTGCGAAACCGGGCCCTCAACCTTTTGCGCGATGCCGGGCGCGTCGATCACGTCGATAGCCAGACCCTCCAGGCCATGGGCGACAGAACTGCCGATGCCAGCAACGCCTACGAGTTGCTGCCCGAGCGGCAAGCGCTCAAAGGGTGCCTGAAACAGCTCGACGCAAAAAAGCGCACGGCAATTCTCCTGTGTTACGTCACCGGCCTCACCCACGGTGAAGTCGCAGCCAAGCTCGATGCGCCACTGGGCACGGTCAAGGCCTGGATCAGGCGCGGCATGAGCGCCTTGCAGGAGTGTCTGGGATGACGGCACCATCTGAAACCAACGACATGATCGCCCAATATGTGCTGGGCCTGCTCGAAGGCGACGAGCAGGCGCGGTTTGAAGCACGCCTCGCCAGCGAACCTGAACTGGCGCGTCAGGTCGCCGCGCTGCAGAATAATTTTGACGCCCTCGACTCAACGGCAACGCCCGAGACCGTGTCGGCCGATCTCTGGTCAAGAATCGAATCCGCGATCGACACAGCGCCCAAGGCGGCGCCTGCAGCCAACACCAATCGCCCTTCGAGGGCCTTTAGCCTTCCGCGCTGGGCCGGTATGGCCGCCGCCATCGTTCTGTCGCTGGGGGTAGGGTATTTCGGTGGCCAGTCCCTCGGCCCGACACCGCAGGCCCCCCTTGTCGTGGCCGTTCTTGTCGGAGACGACATGGAGCCCGGCGCCATCATCGAGGCTTTCGCAGACGACAGTGTCCGGATCGTGCCGCTTGAAGCTCTCGTCGCGCCCGCCGGTTCTGTCCTTGAAGTCTGGACCTTGCCTGACGCGGAGACCGGCCCGGTCTCGCTCGGCACCTTCCGCGAGGCGAGTGATCTGGTTCTGGGAGGCCCCAATCTGCCCGCGCCCCAGCCCGATCAACTCTATGAAATCACGCTCGAGCCGGCAGGCGGTTCGCCCACCGGCCGCCCGACGGGACCGATTCTGCTCAAGGGTTTTGCCCGCGCACCGGTGATTTAGAGCGTGTCCAGCAAGAGTGGAAACGGTTTTGCGGTTCGGACACGCGATAAAACAAAGGCTTAGAGCCAAGGATTTGATTCAATCAAATCCTGAACGGCTCTAGAAAGGTTCAGATCGGGTGGATACCACCAAGCCGCCTCAATGCGTCCAGGGCGCCTTGCGGTCGAACCGGAAATTATCGGGATAGCTGACCTTCTTGATGGTCGGCTCCTGCGCCGGCTGCACCACATAGGCGATGCCCTCGCGGCGGGCGTAGGATTCGGCCTCTTCGAGCGTATCGAAGCGCAATTTGATCTGCTGCTTCATGTCGCCCGACGATGTGTAGCCCATCAGCGGCTCGATCGAACGGGCCATCTCGGGCTCGAACACCAACACCCAGTCCTGGCTCTTGCCCTTGCCAGACTGCATCGCGTTGCGGGCGGGGCGATAGATGCGTGCGACCATATTCGTCAAATCCCATGGCTGGCCAATGGTCGGGGCAGCAAGATTCGAACTTGCGACCCCCGGTTCCCAAAACCGGTGCTCTACCAGGCTGAGCTATACCCCGACATGGCCATCGGTGTTGCGATACACATTCTTTTCTCACAGGGCAAGGCATGTTACCGGGTCTCGACCAAAACTGGGGTCAGGACCCTGAAGTCTTTGGCGACCCGCGAATGCCCATGATTATGGAGATTGGGGGAAAAGTGCTGGCTCCTGAAACCTTTACCGCCCGGTGGTTCAAGGCCGTTATGGAACGCCACAGGCAGGCCAGGGTGCTTTTCTGGTGGCCGTTCTGGACCATCCTTGGCCTGCTCGCCCTCGCGGTCATGCTCGACGGTCCCGTCACCGAGGCATTGCGAGACTGGCCATCGGGCGAGCGGGCGTTTTTTCGCGTCATAACCGATCTGGGCAAATCGGACTGGCTGCTCATCCCGACTCTGATCGCGGGGCTCGTGTGTGCCGGGGCCTTGCAACTCCGGCTCTCCTATAGCTGGGCCTGGGCCGCGCGCGGCGTCGTTGCCATCTCTGCCTATATATTTGCCACCATTGCCATTTCGGGACTGGTGACGGTTTTTCTCAAGCGCATCGTCGGGCGCGCGCGGCCCATGTATCTCGAAGACCTTGGCGTGCTCCATTTTCAGCCGTTCGAATTGCTCGACTGGAGTTTCCACAGCTTTCCGTCCGGACACGCCACCACGGCCGTCGCCTTTGCGCTCGTGCTGCGCACGCTGACCAACCGGCGATTCCACGGCTGGCTGATCGCATTCGGCTTTGCCATCGGTCTCAGCCGTATCGTTGTCGGCGATCACTATCTTTCCGATGTCATCGCCGGATCGTTTGTCGGCTTGGCGTCGGCGATTGTCGTCCGCGATTATTTCGTCACCCGACGCTGGGGCATGCGCATGCAAAACGGGCAGGTCGATTATCGCATGTTCGCGGCGTTCCGGCCGCTTATCCGTTGGCTGCGCCGCCGTCACATCCCGGCAGTCTTCAAATAGCGCGCAATCCCTTCGCCAAGGTCGGCCTTGAGGTCGTCGAGGCCCTCAAATCCCACATGGATGCGCATCAGATTGCCCGGCTTGTCCCAGGGCACGGCGGTGCGGATGCGCCTTGGGTCCGCGGGCAGGATAAGGCTCTCAAAGCCGCCCCATGAATAGCCCATGCCAAAGACGCGCATGGAATCGACCATGGCGGCAATCGCCGCGCGGGGTGCCGGGGGCAGGATGATCGAGAACAGGCATCCGGCCCCCGAAAAATCGCGCAAAAAGACGCCGTTGTCCGGGTGCGAGGGCAGGGCGGGATGGAGCACTTCGACGCCGTCCAAATCCTCCAGCCAATGGGCCAGCTCGAGCGCGCGGGATTGATGCTCTTTCATGCGCACCGCGAGGGTCCGCATGCCTCTTGTGGCCAGATACGTGTCGTCGGGCGAGGCGATAAGGCCGAACGTCCTGTGTGTCTGGACCAACCGGTCCAGATAGGTGTCATTGGCCGAAACCGTGCCCATCATGGCGTCCGAGTGCCCGACGAACATTTTCGTGGCCGAATGAATCACCATGTCCGCGCCGAGTGACAGCGGCTTGTAAAACAGAGGCGTGGCCCAGGAATTGTCGACGAGCACGGCAATGTCGCGCCCTGAAAGCGCTTCTGTGATGGCCGGCAGATCCTGAATTTCAAAGGTCAGCGAACCGGGACTTTCGATAAACACCGCCCGGGTGCGCTCGCTTGTCATCTCGGCGATCGCACTGCCGATTCTCGGATCGAAATAGCGGGTCGTGATTCCCATGCGCCTGAGCACGCTGTCGGCAAATCTCCGGGTCGGCTCGTAAACGGAATCGGTGATGAGAACTTCATCGCCTACCGACAAACACGTAAGAAATGCCAAGGAAATTGCCGAAACGCCCGAGGGCGTGAGCACTGTACCCGCGGCCCCTTCCAGCTCGGTTATCATCGCCTGCAGCCCGTCGGTGAGTGGCGTCCCCTGGCGACCGTACCGGTATCTGATCGTCGCGTCGTCCAGTTCGGCCAACGTATCGAAAATGACCGTGCTCCCCCGGTAAGCGGGGGTGTTGACGAAACCGTGCTGCGCGCTCGGATCGCGGCCGCCATGGGTAAGAAATGTCTCGGTACCCGATTGAAATACTGCGGTTTTTTCTGACTCTGACATGTTACTCCGGCCGATCTGACTTGCAAAAGGTCAGTAATATTGCTGCTAATTTAGGCGTGCACTCACAAGTGACTATTTTCGTATCGCTTTTGCCCTTGACGCAAACAGTAAAACTGCGCTTCGATGCTGACCAGCAATGCGCTCGATGGCAATAGGGCGCTGCTTCCCGCCCACAGGTGGGAGAAAAGGAGCGGACGAATTCGTACCAGCTCTGCAAAAAGGGTTAGGAAACAAAGGCAAAACCATGAAAAAACAATTTTTTAGTGTCGCTGTTGCAACGTCCGTGCTGATGGCCGGAACGTCTGTGGCACAGGCCGATCTGCTCGATGATGTCATGGAGCGTGGCTACGTGCAGTGCGGCGTCACCGAAGGACTTCCCGGTTTCTCGAGCCCGGACGACAACAACAACTGGACCGGTCTGGAAGTCGATTACTGCCGCGCAATGGCCGCGGCGATCTTTGATGATCCCGAAGCTGTCCGCTACACGCCGCTGACCACCGCCGTGCGCTTTGAAAGCCTTTCGAGCGGCAACATCGACGTGCTTTCGCGCACCACGACCTGGACCATGAGCCGTGACACCGACCTGGGCATCTCCTTTGTCGGCGTGACCTTCTATGACGGCCAGGGCTTCATCGTGCGCGAGGATCTCGGGGTCAGTTCCGTGCTCGATCTCGATGGCGCCGCCGTCTGCATTCAGTCCGGCACCACCACCGAACTCAACGCCACCGACTTTTTCGCCTCCAACGGCATGGATGCGTCGAACTTCCTGACATTCGCCTCGCGTCCGGAAACCGTTCAGGCCTATACCGAGGGCCGGTGCGATACCTACACCACCGACGCTTCGGGCATTGCCGGTGACCGCACCCGTTTCGACGTGCCGTCCGACCACGTGATCCTGCCCGAAATCATTTCGAAAGAGCCGCTTGGCCCGTCGGTGCGCGCCGGTGACACCCGTTGGTTCAACGTTGCCCGCTGGGTTCTCAATGCCTGGATCGGCGCCGAGGAACTGGGCGTGACCTCCGAGAACGTCGACGACATGCTCGGTTCGGAAAACCCCGAAATCCGCCGCCTGCTGGGCGTTGAAGGTGACTTCGGTACCCCCATCGGCCTGTCGCCGGATTGGGCCTACCGCATCGTCAGCCACGTGGGCAATTACGGCGAATCGTTTGAAGCCAATGTCGGCCCCGACACTCCGCTTGGCCTCGAACGCGGGCTGAATGCCCTGTGGACCGATGGTGGCATCCACTACCCGATGCCGATCCGCTAATCGGTCGCGGATTTGATAGGCGACCTGACGCGGCGTGATCCGCGCCAGGTCGTACCCATACTCACCGGAGCTCTCGGGCCGCCGGCGGGTTCACTCAGGCAAACAGATCTGAGGTTCATATGGCTGTCGGGGTTTCAGGGCGACGCGAGCCATCGTCGTCGATATTCAACGATCCAAAATTTCGCGGGCTCGCCTATCAGGTGCTGTTGCTCATCGGGGTGCTTGGCATCTTCTGGTGGCTGGCCAACAACGCTGCCACCAACCTGGCCCGCCAGAACAAGGCGACGGGCTTTGGGTTTCTCAACGAGGCGGCCGGATTTGAAATCGCCTTCACCCTTCTGCCTTTTTCGCGGGCATCGAGTTATTTCGATGTCTTCCTGATCGGCATCACCAACACCTTGCTGGTGGCCGTTGTCGGTATCGTTCTTGCGACCGTTTTGGGCTTTGCCATGGGCATAGCGCGGCTTTCGGGCAATTTCCTCATCCGGACCGGCGCTGCGATCTATGTCGAGATCGTGCGCAACACGCCGCTCCTGCTGCAATTGTTCTTCTGGTATTTTCTCAGCCTCAACGCGCTCCCCGCCGTCAGGCAGAGCTATGCGCTCGGCGGCTTCGTGCTCAACCAGCGTGGGTTCTCGTTTCCCGTGGCAGTCGTCGATGACCGCTTCTTCTGGGTGGCCGCTGTCGGGATCCTCGCCATAATCGCCTCCTTCGTATGGCGCCGCCGCGCCCTGGCCCTGACCGAAAAGACCGGCAAGCGCCATCCCATATGGCTGCCGATTCTGGGGATTGTCTTCATTCCCACAATCGTCGCCTTTTTTGTCAGCGGCACGCAGGTGAGTTTCGATTCCCCGGAACTCCAGGGCTTCAACTATCGCGGCGGCTTCACCGCGCCGCCCGAGCTGACCGCGCTGGTCGTCGGGCTGGTGATCTACACCGCCGCATTCATCGCCGAAATCGTTCGGGCCGGCATCCAGTCGGTGAACTACGGCCAGACCGAAGCTGCCGAAGCGTTGGGGCTCAGGGAATCCGACAGGCTGCGGCTGGTCATCGTCCCCCAGGCCATGCGGGTCATTGTTCCGCCGCTGACCAGTCAATATCTGAACCTGACCAAGAACTCGTCGCTGGGGGCCGCTATCGGCTTTCCCGAACTGGTTGCGGTCTTTGCCGGCACCTCGCTCAACCAGAGCGGCCGCGCAATCGAGATCATCGGTTTGACCATGCTGGTCTATCTGACCATCTCGCTGCTCACCTCGATCTTCATGAACTGGTACAATGCGCGTGTCGCGCTTGTGCAGCGATAGGGGATGCGGACCATGAGTGACGCTCTTTTCGTTCGCGACCACATACAGGATGCGCTTCCGCCTCCGAACCGGACAAGCGGCGTGGTGCTGTGGGCGAGGACCAATCTGTTCTCGTCGCTGCCCAACACGCTCGTCACGGTGCTGGCCGTCCTGTTTCTCGCGTGGATCATTCCACCGCTCTACAATTTCTTCATCGGCAATGCCGTGTTCAGCGATCCCGAAGGCATCCGGGGCGAAGCCTGCCGGTTTGAAGGGGTGGGCGCGTGCTGGATCATGATCCAGGGCCGTATCCGGACCATCATCTACGGCTTTTATCCAAGCTCTGAAATCTGGCGCATCAACCTCATGTTCGCGATCGCGATCGTGCTGCTGATCCCGCTCCTGGTCCCAAGGGCGCCCTTCACGCGCACGGCCGCGGTCCTCTTTTTCCTTGTGTTCCCCGTGGTTGCCTTCATCCTGATGGCCGGCGGCATCTTCGGGCTCCGGCCGGTGCCGACAGGTCAGTGGGGCGGGCTGACCCTCACCCTGATCATCTCGGTGATCGGCATCACCGTTTCCATGCCGCTCGGCATCCTTTTGGCGCTGGGCCGGCAGTCGAACCTGCCGATCATCAAATGGGTTTGCGTCGGCTTTATCGAGCTCTGGCGCGCCGTGCCTCTCATCACGGTGCTGTTCATGGCGGCGGTGATGTTCCCGCTGTTCATGCCCCAGGGGGTGACACCCGACACGCTGCTGCGCGCCATCATCGGCATCTGCCTGTTCGAATCCGCCTACATGGCCGAGGTCGTGCGTGGCGGCCTGCAGGCCATGCCACGGGGCCAGTACGAGGCGTCTTCCGCATTGGGCCTGAACAAGCCCAAGACGCTGGGTCTGATTATTCTCCCCCAGGCGCTCAAGCACGTGATCCCGGGGATCGTCAACACCTTCATCGCGCTGTTCAAGGACACGTCTCTGGTGACCATCATCGGGTTGTTCGAACTGCTCAATACCGTTCGCAGCGCGGCCCGCGATGTGAACTGGTCGTCTCCGACCAGCGACATCACCGGCTATATCTTTGCCGGTTTCGTATTCTGGATTTTCTGCTTCGGCATGTCCCGATACTCCATCTACATGGAAAATCGGCTGCACACCGGGCACAAGAGGTAACCCGACATGACTCTTGATATGGACATCGCACCGCAGGCCGACCGTTCGAAAATGACGGTCTCGGAGACCGAAATCGCCATCGATATCCGCAAGATGAACAAGTGGTATGGCGATTTCCACGTTCTTCGCGACATCGATCTCAAGGTCATGCAGGGCGAAAGGATCGTGATCGCCGGCCCCTCCGGGTCGGGCAAATCCACCCTCATCCGCTGCATCAATCGGCTTGAGGAGCACCAGCAGGGCGATATCATCGTCGATGGCATTGAACTCACCAATGACCTCAAGCGCATCGACGAGGTGCGGCGCGAGGTCGGGATGGTCTTCCAGCATTTCAACCTCTTCCCGCACCTCACGGTGCTTCAGAACCTCACGCTCGCCCCGATCTGGGTCCGCGGAACGCCCAAGGCCGAGGCCGAGGAAACGGCCATGAAATACCTCGAGCGCGTCAAGATTCCCGAGCAGGCCAACAAGTTCCCCGGGCAGCTTTCGGGCGGCCAGCAGCAGCGCGTCGCCATTGCCCGCTCGCTGTGCATGAACCCCAAGATCATGCTGTTCGACGAGCCGACCTCGGCGCTCGATCCGGAAATGATCAAGGAAGTGCTCGACGTCATGGTCCAGCTCGCCCAGGACGGCATGACCATGATCTGCGTTACCCACGAAATGGGTTTCGCGCGCCAGGTCGCCAACCGCGTGATCTTCATGGACCAGGGCCAGATCATCGAGCAGAACGAGCCCGAAGCGTTCTTCTCGAACCCGCAACATGAACGCACCCAGCTCTTCCTGAGCCAGATATTGCATTGATATCGGTCCTCTTCGGAGGCTGGGCGGCCAGGGGGGCACCCTTGGCCGTGGAAATTGAAACGTGCGGAGCAATCGAATTGTCGGGGGAAACGCCGCGCGCGCCTTGACCCGCCATGGCCCCATGCCAATATTGCCCACCAATTCCACAGGAGCGGGTCCGCCTGCATCGAACTTGCATAGTTTTTCGCGGCTTTTGCGGATTTCCGCCAGCGCGGCCCTGGTGGGGGCGCTGTTGTTGAGCGCTCCGGGCGCCACTTCCGCGCAGGAGTCCGAGCTGGTAGCCAGCGAGCCATTCACCATATCGATGCTCGAAACGGTTCGCGCGCGCGGCTATGTCATCTGCGCCGCAACCAATCCGTTGCCGGGCTTTGCGCAAGTCAGCCCCGAAGGGCTGTGGTCGGGCTTTGATATCGACATGTGCCGCGCCGTGGCGGCTGCTGTTTTCGGCGACCCCTCGCGTGTTGAATTTCGCCCGCTCTCCGGGCAGAGCCGCTTTGCTCATCTGGCGATGGGCGAAGTGGACCTCGTCGTCAGGAACGCGCCCTGGACGATGTCGCGCGATACGCTCTATGGCGCCACCTATGTCGCGACCTCGTTTTACGATGGCCAGGCCTTCATGGTTCCCGATCGCCTTGGCGTGGTTTCGGCCTACGAGCTCGAAGATGTGACCATCTGCGTGGCCGCCAATTCAGAGGCCGCCCAGCGGCTTGATGAATTTTTCTTTTCCAACCAGCTCACCTATGACGAGCTGTTCTATGAAGATCGCGACGACCTCGCGGTCGCCTACAGGGCAGGCGAATGCGATGCGATAACCGGTTCGGCCAGTTGGCTGCAGGCCATCCGCCGCACAATGCCCGAACCCGGCGCCAATGCCATCCTGCCCGAGCGCTTGAGCAAGGAAGCGTACGGACCGGTGGTGCGCAGCGATGACGCCCAGTGGGCGGCAATTGTCCGCCGCACCCTCCATGCGCTGGTCAACGCCGAAGAATACGGGGTCACGTCAGTCAATATCGAATCCATGATGGCGGCGCGCACGCCCGCCATCAGGCGCCTGCTCGGAATCGAAGAGGACGTCGGCGAGGATATCGGCTTGCGGGCCACCTGGATGCGCGACGTGATCGCCAGCGTCGGCAATTACGGCGAGATCTATGCCCGGCATTTCGGAGCCGCAGATGGCGAGCAACTGCTGCGGGGACAGAACGCATTGTGGCTCAATGGCGGGCTCATGTACGCGCCGCCGGTTTACTGATCGGGTTGCCGCCTACCCGCGATTCCACGTCAAAGGATCGGAGAAAACAGTCTCGCCCCCTGGCAGAGCAGGCGGAACGGATAGCTGCGCCGTTTCAGATTGTGCTCTGTGGTGAGGTAGGAGGCTTGGAAATCGGTGTCGAGCATGGCCGCGACATTGGCGATCATGTCACTGTTTGTGAACCACAGCGTCGCCTCGAAATTGATGTTGAACGAGCGATAGTCGAAATTGACAGTCCCGACCCCTGCAATCTGGTCGTCGCACAGGATGACCTTCTGGTGCAGAAACCCCTGTTCGTAGCGATGCACCTTGATCCCGTGCGCCACCATCTGGTCGGCATGGGCATAGCTGGCCAGCCAGACGATCAGGTGGTCGGGCTTGCGTGGCAGCAGGATGCGAACATCCACGCCGCGCAGCGATGCGGCATAGAGTGCCGTCTGGATTTCGATTCCGGGCACGAAATAGGGGCTGACGATCCACAGCCGCTCCCGCGCTCGTGAGATCACCTCGGTAAAGGCAATAGCACAATCCTCGAGCTTGTCCGCCGGACCCGTTGGCATGACGAGGATCGGCTGGTTGCCTGGCGTGGGAATGGTGTCGGGATAGCGCGCCGGCAACTCCTCGCCGGTTGCCCAGTGCCAGTCCTCGCGAAACATCAGCGCGCAGGCAAGCGCCGCGGGACCCGCAACATGCACATGCGTATCGCGCCACCGTCCGAGCTTGGGGTCCTTGCCCAGATATTCGTCGCCCACATTGTGGCCGCCGACCCAGGATTCCACCCCATCGACCACCACGTTCTTGCGGTGATTGCGGTAGTTGATGCGCGTGAGCCCATAGAGCCGCAGAAATGGATGGCGGTGATTGAACCCCACGATTTTGACGCCGTGATCGGTGAGCCGCTTCTTGTAGCTGCGGGGCAGGGCATGGCTGCCCGCATCGTCGTAGAGCACATAGACCTGGACCCCCGCATCGGCCCGCTCGATCAGGGCATCGGCAAAGCGGCGGCCCAGCCCGTCATCGCGAATGATGTAGAATTGGACGAGCACATAGTCCTTCGCCCGCGAAATGCCGTCGATGATCGAGGCAAACGTGTCCTCGCCATCGATCAGCAGAGAGGCGGAATTGCCATAGAGGAACGGAAGCTCCGCCACCCGGCGCAGCACCGGCCAGCCGTCGCTGGTTTCCTTGTCGACGATCCGCAGGTCTTCCGAGCGGGCAAGGCGCCAGCTCCGTCCGGAATGAATCTGGGATTCCGCATAGTCGTCGAACAGTTTCCAGCCGAACAGCAGATAGATGATCGTTGTCGGAAAGGGGAGGATCAGCAGGGACAACAGCCACGCGATGGTGCCCTGCGAGGTGCGCGAATTCATGATCTCGCGCACCGCACAGACGATCGCCAGCACATAATTGGCCAGATAGATCGTGGCCAGAAAGCTGAAATTGTCCGCTATTGCCCTGACCAGATCCACGGTGCCGACTTTGCTTAGCTATCGGCCTCCAGCACCGAATTGACCTCGACCGTGGGCCCGGCTTCCAGCCATTCCGGCACCGGCAGATCCTTGGAGCGCAGGAAGGCCGGATTGAACAGTTTCGACTGATAGCGGTTGCCATAGTCGCACAGCACCGTGACAATGGTTTTGCCCGGCCCAAGTTCCCGGGCGAGCCGCACCGCGCCTGCGATATTGATCGCAGACGAACCGCCAAGGCACAATCCCTCCTGCGCGATCAGGTCGAAGATATAGGGCAGCGCTTCGCGGTCGGGGATCTGATAGGCGTGATCGACGCTGAGGTCGGCAAGATTGGCTGTGATCCGCCCCTGTCCGATGCCCTCGGTGATCGACCCGCCCGACGATTTCAGCTCCCCTTGCGTGTAATAGTTGTAAAGCGCCGCGCCTTCGGGGTCGGCAAGCCCGATCTGGATGTCCTTGTTGCGCTCCTTAAGCGCCATGGCCACCCCGCCAAGCGTGCCGCCCGAACCAACCGCGCAGATGAACCCGTCAACCTTGCCGTCGGTCTGCTCGAAAATTTCCGGACCCGTGGTTTCGATGTGGGCCTGCCGGTTGGCAACATTGTCGAACTGGTTGGCCCAGATCGCGCCATTGGGCAACTCGGACGCCAGCTTTTCGGCCAGTCGCCCGGACACCTTCACATAGTTGTTGGGGTTCTTGTAAGGTTTTGCCGGAACTTCGATCAATTCGGCCCCGGCCAGCCGGATGGCGTCCTTTTTTTCCTGGCTCTGGGTTTCGGGAATGACGATGACCGTCTTGAACCCCATGGCATTGCCCACCAGCGCCAGCCCGATCCCGGTATTGCCGGCGGTGCCCTCCACGATGGTGCCGCCTGGCCCCAGCGCTCCGCGCGCAATGGCATCCCTGATGATATAGAGCGCGGCCCTGTCCTTGACCGACTGCCCGGGATTTAGAAATTCGGCCTTGCCCCAGATCTCGCAGCCCGTCGCCTCCGAAACGGCGTTGAGGCGGAACAGCGGCGTGTGCCCGATGGCGGAGGGCAGGTCTGGATATGTGTTCATGATGTGCGGCAACAGCTTTTTGGAATGTGAAAACTGATGGTAGTGACGTCCTTGGCGGGGAACAAGGCCGCACGGCATTGATCGGACGGGCTTTTTCAGTTCGGCCCGGTTTCGCGCAATCCTCTGCCACGCAGGTCGCAAAGTCGGGAACCCTATTGCGTCAGCGCTTGAGCACCGACAGCGCGCGCTCCCGACTCGCCTTGAGATCGACGATAGGCGCAGGATAAGCCGTGCCTGATTTAAGGCTGGCCTTATTGAGGATTTCCGGATCGGCCGCCCAGGGCTTGTGAACCCATTTGTCGGGAACATCGCTGAGTTCGGGCACCCATTGGCGGACATAGTCACCGTGTGGATCGAACTTTTCACCCTGGGTTACGGGGTTGAATATCCTGAAATAGGGCGCCGCATCCGCACCGCTCCCCGCCACCCATTGCCAGCTTGCCGGATTGTTGGCCGGATCGGCATCGACCAGCGTGTCCCAGAACCAGTTTTCGCCCTTGCGCCAGTCGATCAGCAGGTTCTTGGTCAGAAGCGATGCCGTCAGCATCCGCACCCGATTGTGCATCCAGCCGGTCTGCCAGAGCTGGCGCATGCCCGCATCGACAATTGGGATGCCGGTCTGGCCCTTCTGCCAGGCTTTAAGGGCTTTGCTATCGCTGCGCCATTCGATCTCGTCGAACCGCTCCTGCATCGAATGGCGGGCAATGTCGTCGCGATGATAGAGCAGGTGATAGGAAAACTCCCGCCACGCCACCTCGGACAGAAACTTCTCGCCCGCGCTCGCCATCGACGGTTTTGAATCGATCAGATGCCGCACCGCGAACCATATCTGTCGCGGTCCGATTTCCCCGAACCGCAAATGCGGCGACATCCGCGAAGTGCCATCCTTGCGCGGCAGGTCGCGGTCATTGGGGTAGTCGGCGAGCAGGTCGTCGAGAAAATCGGACAAGACACGCTTTGCCGCGTCCTCTCCAATCGCCCAGCGCTCCAATATGCCTCCGGCCCAGGCGGGCCGTTTGCCGAAATCGAGGGCAGGGGCGCTGATCGCCTCATGCTTTTCGATCCGCCCGATCGGATCGGGGATCGGCTTTTCCCTCAGCGCGGTCCAGAACGGGGTGAAAACGCCATAGGGCGTACCCTGCTTGGTCGCAATATCCCAGGGCTCGACCAGAAGTGACGCGTTAAAGCTCGCCACTTCGGCACCATCCGCCCTGAGCGCTGTCTTTATCGCGGCATCATGCGTGCGACCGGCCGGATCGTACCGGCGGTTCCAATACACCCGTTCCGCCTTCGTCTCGCGAACCATTTCGGGGATGATTTTCCCGCTTTCGCCCTCGCGGAAGGAAAGCCGGACGCCGCGCTCTGCCAGAGCCCCGCTGAGCGCCGCAAGGCTCTCGTGCAGCCAAACCTTCGCCGCCCCGCCGAGCCCGCGCAGTTCCCGATCGGTCTCGAGCACATAGACCGCATGCACCGGGCCCTCGTGCCGGAGGGCCGCCGCGAGGGCTGGGTTGTCGGCAATGCGCAGATCGTTTCTGAGCCAAACCAATGTGGAACTGGCCATGAAAAAACTTTCTTTTCCGTCTGAAAGAGCAAGTCGAAAAATGCGCCGCTGGGGCTCATTTGGAATATTCGCGCCGTTCTCGTGCGATACGGGCAAAGCGCGCGCTCAGATCATCCCGCCATGCGTCCGGTGCAGTTGTCCGGGCCGCCATGCTGGAATATGTGTGCACTCGAAAACGTTCCGAACCGCTGGAATAAAACCATGTCCCTTGAGTCGACCCGCCTCACCCACCTCGCGCGTTTGGAGAGTGAGAGCATTGAGATATTCCGGGAGGTTGCTGCGAGTTTCGAGCGTCCTGTGATGATGTATTCGATCGGCAAGGATTCGTCGGTTTTGCTGCATCTGGCGCGCAAGGCGTTTTATCCTTCGCGCATTCCGTTTCCGCTCTTGCATGTCAATACGACCTGGAAGTTCAAGGAGATGATCGCGTTTCGCGACCGGATGGCCGCGCAATATGGCTTCGATCTGATCAGCCACACCAACCCCGATGGGCTGCGCGACAACATCAATCCGTTCGACCATGGCTCCTCGCGCTATACCGACATCATGAAGACCCAGGCGCTGCGTCAGGCGCTTACGGCCGGCCAGTACGATGCGGCGATCGGGGGGGCGCGGCGCGACGAGGAAAAGAGCCGCGCCAAGGAGCGGATTTTCTCGCACCGCAACGCGTCGCACGCCTGGGACCCCAAGAACCAGCGCCCCGAATTGTGGCGGGTGTTCAACACGCGGCTCAACCCGGGGGAATCGATGCGGGTGTTCCCGATTTCCAATTGGACCGAGCTTGATGTGTGGACCTATATCTATGCCGAAAACATCGAATTGCCCTCGCTGTACTTTGCCAAGAAGCGCCCCGTTGTCGAGCGGTCGGGCACGCTGATCATGGTCGATGACGAGCGCATGCCGCTCGAGCCGGGCGAGACGCCCAGGGAGATGATGGTGCGGTTTCGCACGCTGGGGTGCTACCCCTTGACCGGCGCCATTCAATCGTCTGCTGCAACGCTTCCCGAGATCATCATGGAGATGCAGGCCTCGCGGACCTCCGAGCGCGAGGGCCGGCTGATCGACAGCGATTCCCTCGGCTCGATGGAGAAGAAAAAGCAGGAAGGGTACTTTTGATGGAGCGTTCGCAGCAAAAGTGGGAACCGGTTTTGCGGTTCGCGAACGCGACCAGGCAAGAAGGCCCGCGTTCGCAGCAAAAGTGGGAACCGGTTTTGCGGTTCGCGAACGCGACCAGGCAAGAAGGCCGGCGTTCGCAGCAAAAGCATGTCCTCGGGCCCCGACCCGACGGATGGGAACCGGTTTTGCGGTTCGCGAACGCGACCAAGGGAGAACGATAATGTCAACGCTCGCTTCTGCACCTGCTTCCGCCCCGTCCGCCGATACCGATATCGGGCTCTGGCTGAGCCAGCAGACCGACAAGTCGCTGCTGCGCTTTCTGACCTGCGGCTCGGTCGATGACGGCAAATCCACGCTGATCGGGCGGCTGCTCTATGACAGCCAGTTGATCCTCGACGACCAGTTGGCCACATTGAAGTCCGACAGCCGCAACCGCCATGTGGGCGATGAGGGCATCGATTTCTCGCTGCTGGTCGACGGTCTGGTCGCCGAGCGCGAGCAGGGCATCACCATCGATGTGGCGTATCGGTTCTTTTCCACCGAAAAGCGCAAATTCATCGTCGCCGACACCCCCGGCCACGAGCAATACACAAGGAACATGGCGACCGGCGCCTCCAACGCCGATCTGGCGCTGCTTTTGGTCGATGCGCGAAAAGGGCTGTTGACCCAGACCCGCCGCCACAGCTTCATCCTGTCGCTGATCGGGGTCAAGCACGTGGTGCTGGTCATCAACAAGATCGACCTGATGGAGTATTCCCAGGAGGTCTTCGACACAATCGTTGCCGACTACACAGAATTTGCCAAAGACCTCGGCTTTGCCTCGCTGGCCGCCGTGCCCATCTCGGCGCTGCGCGGCGACAACATCGTCGAAAACTCCGAGCGCACCCCCTGGTACACCGGCACGCCCTTGCTGCCCTATCTCGAAGCGATCGTTGTCGACGAGGACAGGAGCAAGACCCCGTTCCGCTTTCCGGTGCAATGGGTCAACCGCCCCAATCTCGACTTCCGCGGCTTTTCGGGCACGATTGCCGGTGGCACCGTCTCGGTGGGCGATGAGGTGCTGGTCGCCGCCTCGCGCAAGCCGGCGAAAATCGTCCGCATCGTCACAATGGATGGCGATCTGCAAAGCGCCATCGCCGGGCAGGCGGTGACCCTTGTGCTCGACCGCGAGATCGACATCTCGCGCGGCGACATGCTCACCCATCCCGGCCACACCCCGGACTATTCCAACCAGTTCCAGGCCGAGATCGTCTGGATGGCCGACGAGCCCGCCTATCCCGGGCGCTCCTATCTTTTAAAGATCGGCAGCCAGCTCGTGCCCGCCACGCTCACCGATCTCAAGCACAAGACCAATGTCAACACGCTGGAAAAATCGGCCGCCAAGCGGCTCGAGCTCAACGAGGTCGGAACCCTGACCCTGGCCACCGACAAGCCCATCGCCTTTGACCCTTACCAGACCAACGGGCTGACCGGCGGGTTCATCCTGATCGACCGGATCAACAATCTGACGCTGGGCGCCGGCACCATCAGCTACGGGCTGCAGCGCGGCAAGAACCTCTCCTACCAGGCGTTCGACGTCAATCGCGAGGTGCGCGCGCTGCAAAAGGGCCAGACCCCGCAGATCGTGTGGTTCACCGGCCTGTCGGGTTCGGGCAAGTCCACAATCGCCAATCTGCTCGAAAAGCGCCTGACCGCCGAGGGCCGCCACGTCTATATTCTCGATGGCGACAACATCCGGCACGGTCTCAACAAGGATCTTGGCTTTACCGACGCCGCCCGCGTCGAAAACATCCGCCGCGTCGCCGAAGTGGCGCGCCTGATGGCCGATGCGGGGCTGATCGTTCTGGTCTCGTTCATCTCCCCCTTCCGCAACGAGCGGCGGCTCGCCCGCGAAGTGGCCGGCGATATCGCCTTTATCGAAGCCTATGTCGATACCCCCCTCGAAATCTGCGAACAGCGCGACCCCAAAGGCCTCTACGCCAAGGCCCGCGCCGGCCAGATCACCAACTTCACAGGCATCGACAGCCCCTTCGAACCCCCCGAACGCGCCGACATCACCCTCAACGGCGCAACAAAAACGCCAGAACAAATGACCGATGAAATCTACGAAATGATCGGCGCTTGAAGCGGCGTCCAACCTGCCAAACCCCTTAATCCCCCCGGACCAACGGGCCTGGCCTTAAAGGGACACCGGCCTTCTCCTCCTTCGCTTCCCCGGTGAAAACCGGGGTCCAGCAGCGCAGCCGCAGACTCCACCGCCAGGTGTTATGCGCATGGACCCCGGCGTTCACCGGGGCAGCGACGAAGAGGGAAAAGACCCGGAGCCCTTCACCCCCTTGGTCACCCCGGCCCTGAGCCGGGGTCCAGTACACTCGGCCTTTCGGTTTCGCCCGAACAGCGCCGTGCGCAAACGCTACCCGAACAGGTCGAGCGTCAGTTCCGGCTCGACTGCAGGCTTGGGCTTCGGGCGCGCTCGTGGTTTGATCGGCGGATGTTCAACGCTCTCGACCATCTCCGACTTTGCAGCCCCGGCAACCGGCACCAGCGGCGTCACCCAGTCCCGCAACGGTTCAAGCGCATCGGGAACCAGATCATAAATCCGCCGCTGCCTGTCCGCCCTCACGGTCACGACACCCGCATCGCGCAGCACTTTGAGATGCTGGGAAATGGCAGGCTGCGTCACGCCGGGAAACGCGGCGACAAAGGCGCCGGCCGGCAATTCGCCGCCAACCAGCATATCGATCATCCGGCGCCGCGTGGGATCGGCAACAACAGCGAAAATATCCATAAGCGCCGATTTATACACTCGAGCCCCGAGCGCAAGACCGCCCGGCGTTCGGGGGCGATGAACCTTGTGGAAATCTATTCGAGCAGTTCGGCCAGCTCGTTCAGCGCCTCGTGCCAGGCTTCGATCGAGAAAATCCGCGACTCGGCGTCTGCATGCGCCTCGGCAATTTCAACGATGGTGATTTCGGTCCGCGCTTGATCGACTGGCGCAAAGGTCACGATCAGCGTGCTGTCGTGCTCCGAACCCTCGCCCTCCATGTGCCAGAGCTCGACAAGCTTGCAATCCTGCTCGTAGCTGGCGATCGTGCCGCTGATGACATGGCTGACACCCGGTTCGTCGGCATCGGTGGTTTCGAAGCGGAATTTTCCGCCCTCGAACGGCTCGAACTCGACCTGTTCGGCCTGCCACTGCTCGAGCAGGGCAGGGTCGGTCCACGCAGCAAACAATTCGTCGGCGGGTGCGTCGATGGTGCGCGAAAGCGTGATCGAATGCTCGCCCTGGTCGCTCATGTCAGTCTCCCGTGTTGGGCAGCAATGCCGTCAACAGTCCCGCAAGTGGCAGGAAAGAGCAAAGCTGGAATACGAAAATGATGCTCGTGGCGTCGGCGACGACCCCGAGTACGGCTGCGCCCAGCGCGCCCATCCCGAAGGCAAACCCGAACATTATGCCGGCAATCATGCCGACCCGGCCCGGCAGCAATTCCTGGGCATAGACAAGGATGGCAGAGAATGCCGACGCCAGGATGAACCCGATGATCGCCGTTAGGACGATCGAAAGCTCAAGTCCCACATAGGGCAGGGCCAGCGTGAAGGGAAGGGGTCCTAGGATCGAAACCCAGATCACCACCTTGCGCCCCACCTTGTCGCCCACCGGCCCACCGATGAACGTGCCCGCCGCCGCGGCACCGAGAAAAACGAAAAGATAGAGCTGCGCCGAGGACGCTTCGAGGCCGAATTTCTCGATAAGGAAGAAGGCGTAAAAGCTGGTCATCGATGCCATATACACATTCTTGCTCAACACCAGCAGAGCCAGGATCGCGAAGGCACCGAGCAGTCCGGCTCGCGAAATCGATTTGTTTCGCACGGCAACCGGCTGCGGCTTCTGCATCCGGTTCTGTCCCGCATACCAGGTGCTGACCGCAAAGAGCACCGCAATCGCCGTCAGCGCCACGATGGCAAACCACGAAACGCTGCCCTGGCCGCGCGGGATTATGATGAAGGCCGCAAGAAGCGGCCCGATCGCCGTGCCCACATTGCCGCCGACCTGGAAAAGGGATTGGGCAAACCCCAGCCGGCCGCCCGAAGCCATGCGTGCAACACGAGAGGACTCTGGATGAAAGATAGACGATCCGACCCCGATCAGTGCGGCCGCCAGCAACAGCATGGGAAAGCTCGATGCCATCGAGAGCACAAGCAAACCGCTCAATGTCGAGCACATGGCGATCGGCAGCGAATAGGGCTTGGGATATTTGTCGGTGTAGTAGCCCACCAATGGCTGCAAGAGCGATGCGGTCATCTGGTTGACCAGCGTGATCAGCCCGATCTGAGTGAAATCGAGTGCGTAGATCTGGGCAAGAAGCGGATAGACCGCCGGCAGCAGCGCCTGCATCAGATCGTTGAGCAGATGGGAAAAACTGATGGCGAACAGGACCCAGAGGGACGTGGTCTGCCGTGCGGGCTGGTGCTCCGCAGTGGTGGCGGTCATGACAAAAATCCGGAAAAGAAACGGCGTGGTTTCCCACGCCGTTTTTGCTTTCATCTCCAGCGTTACGTCCGCTTCGACTTTTCGTCAAGCGAGATGGCGCTCGAGCGCGTCCAGCAAAATTGGCACGGTTTTGCGGTTCGGACGTGCGAAGAAGCAAGGACCTGGATAAAGTCCGCGATTCGAAGACCCCAAGGACCGTGCAAGCGCAAGGCGGATTTGATCTAGGAGTTGGACGGATTTTCGCTTCTGAGCTCCTCGGGCTCCGCGTGATGAACCTGCTCTTCGAGCGGCGGATCGTTGCGGGTCTTCCACAGCGAATAGGCAACGCCTGCGCCCAGGATCGAAACCGTCACGATCAGCGAGAGCAGCGTGTCGATGTGAATGTGCAGCGGCACGAGGAAGATTTTTATGCCCACCAGAACCAGAACGATGGCCAGCGCGGTCTGGAGATAGCGGAACCGCGCCATGGCCGCCGAGAGCGCGAAAAACAGCGCCCGCAACCCCAGGACGGCAAACACGTTCGAGGTATAGACGATGAACGGGTCCTGGGTGATCGCAAAGATCGCCGGCACCGAATCGACGGCAAAGATCACGTCGACGATTTCAACCATGAGCAGCGCCACGGCCAGCGGGGTCAGCCAGAGCACGAGCTTGCCGGTCTTGGGGTGCGGCTGTTCGACAAGGAACTTGTTGCCGTGGAACTGCGGCGTGATCCGGAAATGCCGGCGCAGGAATTTCAGGATCTTGTTGTTCTCGATGTCGTCGTCTTCCTCGACCTTGGTGAACATTTTCACGCCGGTAAAGATGAGGAATCCGCCGAAAAGGAACAGGATGGGCTCGAAAGAACGAACCAGCGCCACGCCCGCCCCGATCAGGATGGCCCGGAACAGCAACACCCCGATAATGCCCCAGAACAGCACGCGGTGCTGATAGACGCGGGGCACGCCAAGAAACGCGAAAATCGTCGCGATGACGAATATGTTGTCCATCGCGAGGCTCTGCTCGATGATATAGCCGGTGAAAAATTCCAGCCCGGCATCGGCGCCGCGCACCAGCCACACCCAGGCGCCGAACGCGATGGCGACGGCGACGTAAAAGCCGTAGAGAATAAAACTCTCCTTGGCGCTGATCTCCTTTTGCTCCTTATGCAGGAAGCCGAGATCGAAGACCATGATCGCAACAACGATCACGATGAAAGCAACCCAGAACCAGGCAGGTGTATCCAGGAACGGGGTCGATAGAAATAAAGCGAGATTTTCCATCGCCGGGACCTTCTCCATGTAACTCGTGGAGCAGTTCCGACATCACGTAGCGATCAAGGGCGCTACGCCAGAGGGGCCCGGCACTGCGCGGCGAGATATACGCTCTTTCGGGTGCGGATAAAAGGGGGGCGATGCCCCCCTGTTTGAACTCACTCCGCCGCCGGCGGAACACCATCCAGCGCGTCGGCCAGAAGCGGGGCGAACGTCTCGGCGACATATTCGATCGAGAGCGGCGTCTGGAACCATAGCGCGGCCGAAAGCGGGCCTGCCGGATCGGGCCAGACCGAGCGGCCTTCACGCGCCAGGCGCAGGCCCTGATAGACCGGCATGGCCTCGATTTCCGCACGCATGCCCTCGGGCCAGATCACCACATCGAGGTCGATCAGCGCGAGGTCCTCGAGGCTGAGATGGATCCACCCGGTTTCGTCCGCCAGGGCGTCGAGGTTTTCCGGGAACACAAGGCCAAGGCTTTCGAGGAACCGCGAGGTGGGCAGTTCGGCGCTCCAGAGCGCAATCTGCCCGTCGCGCAGCGCCGCCATCGTGGCGGTTCTGCCAGCGAATTCGGGGTGAGCGTCCGCTACGGCGTCCAGCCGCGCCTCAGTCGCCGCGATCACGTCCTCGGCCAATTGCGTGCCCCCCGAGGTCGCCCGGTCGATCTGGCGCAACTGTTCCTGCCAGGGCGTCCCCCATAAAGGATATTCGGCCGGTTGGATCACGACCGGAGCGATCTGGGATAGCCTTCGATAGGCATCCTCGCCTATATCGGCAAAGATCGCCACGATCACGTCAGGGTCCTGCGCCAGAACCCATTCATAGTCCAGCTCGCGCCCGCCCACCGACGGTTCGGCGCCCAGCGCAGCGCGTTCATCCTCGGCCCAAGGCCATGTGGCAAACGGTTGTTCGCCCCACCACTCGGTCACACCGACCGGAGCCAGCCCCAGCGCATAGACGAAATCATGATCGTTCAGCCCCAGCGTCACGATTCTTTGCGGCTGGGCCGGGATGGTCGTCTCGCCGTAAAGGTGGTCCACCGTCACGGGAAACCCGTCCTGGGCCACGGCGGCACCGCACATGAGCACTGCCAGTCCTGCGGCGGCCAATGCCGCCATTGTTCTCAAATTCATCGAAACTATCCGCCTGTTGAAAAAAAACGTGCGGAGTCAGAGGCCGTGCTTTTCCAGTGTAGCGATATATTCGTCCATGACCGTCTCGCGGTCGCGCCCGGAATCCCAGCCCGCGTCGATCTGCGCCTTGATCGCCGGGTCCAGAGCGTCCCACTTGGCTTCCCATTCCTCGGCGTTGGCGATCCAGTACCCGACCAGCTCGTAGCGCTCGGGAGGAAAGCCCAATTCCTTGCGCACGAATTTGCGGATGGCCCGAACCACCTTTTGTTCGCCCGCCACCCACACATAACCGGGGGTTGCGGGCAGGGGAACGCCGCGCACGATGTCCTCGAGCCGGCTGGGCGCAACCCCGTTGCCGCACCCGTGCAGCCACGTCGCCGTCGCCGCGGCGTGATAGGGCAGGATCTGCTCGTCATCCTTTTGCGCCACCTCCACGAACACCCGCGACTGCACATGTTCGGGCGTCTGTTCGAGAATGCGCGACAGCGCGGGCAGCCCCGTCGCGTCGGCGACGAGCAATTGCCACGCATAGTCCTTGGGCGGGCTGTAGAGCCCGCGCGGACGGTTGATGGTTATGCGATCGCCGGGCTCGGCCTTCTGGGCCCATTCGCTCGCCAGTCCGCCCTTATGCACCACAAAGTCGATATCGATTGTGACGTCCTCGCCCTCCTGCGCGAACCGCCGCACCGTATAGGTCGAACACCGCACAGCGTCCTGCCCGTCCGGATAGGTCCAGCGGCCGTCTTCGGAAATATGGGGGAGATGGAGTTTGCCGGTTTCCGGGTCGGGAAAGAACAGACGCAGATATTCGTCACCCACGCCCGTCGTCCGGAACGGCCTGAGTCCCTCGCCGCCGAATGTCAGCCGCACCATCCCCGGCGTCAGCGCCTGACGGGCAAGCAGCGTCACATCGTAAAACATCTGACTCATCGCGCGCTCCAACCGGTGGATATATCGCGCAACGGCATAGTTTATCTTGATAACAACAGTCAAGAATTTAAGCGCAACAATCCCCGCACCGCGCGCAATCGCGCAGCAGGACAACATCCGTAGCGAAAGGAAGAAAAGTGGCTCCCCGGGCCGGATTCGAACCAGCGACCAACCGGTTAACAGCCGGTTGCTCTACCACTGAGCTACCGGGGAACGCGTAGCCTGCTCGGCAGGTGGCGATCATCTAGCCAATTTGATGCCGCTTGCCAACCCCCCATTTGTCCATTCATCGCTCCGGTTGCCCGAGCCGGCGGGAAAGGGCGAGCAGGTCGCCGCAGGTGTTGACCCCGGCAAAGGGGTTTTGCGCGTGGGTTTGTGCATAATCGAGCCGCCGCACTCCCAATGCGGCCTGAACGCTCCGGATACTGGGGCCGCGCGGGGCAGGGGCTATGGTTTCCAGATGGGAGATGAGCGGTCCGGGGCGCCAGAGGGCATTGGTCGGATAGTCGCGCTCGCCGAACGCGCTGACCACGCAATGGTGGCCGCCCGTCAGCAGGTCCGCGGCCCGCCGGGCAAAATCGTCCGGCCAGAACGGAGTGTCCACCGAAACCGACAGCATAAGGGAATCACGCGCATTCGCGCGCACCCACAGCGCGCCCGCCAGCAGGCCCGCCGTCGGCCCGGCAATCCCGTTTTCGGCATCTGCCAGGCACACCCGCCCGGGCACGGCGCTGAATGCTTTCGGGCCGCTGGAGATGACGATGGCGCTGCATTGCGCCTCGAGCGCGCCCGATACCCAATCGATCAGCGCCCGATTGCCGAGCCGGAGATCGGCCTTGCGCACGCCGCCCAGCCGTCGCCCCTCGCCGCCGGCCAGAATCACTCCCACGATCGTCATCAATGGCGTCCCGCAATCAAGGCACTCCCCAATGAGCCATAACCTTGGCCCCAATATTGCGAAAAGTGAGGATCGGACCCGCATACGGCCTTGCCTAACGCCCCCGAACTACAATAGAACCCCGCTCCAGAGGCCTCGTGGCGGAGTGGTGACGCAGCGGATTGCAAATCCGTCCACACCGGTTCGATTCCGGTCGAGGCCTCCACTTTCCCTCCAGCGTTGATGGTTCCACCGGCCCGGGCTGTCACTGGCGCGATCCGGTCGTGACGAACTTCAAATCGTCGGCCACCGCCTGCCAGTAATGCGCCGTCGAAAATTCCAGCCGCGTGACCGATTTGTAGTCGGCGGCGAAATAAACCGGACCATAGGCCGAAAGCGCAAACGCGTCGTCATGGACAAGCGTGTCGCCGCGCCATGCGCGAATGCGCAATGTTTCGCCCTCCGCACCGCTCCAGGCGACGCCGAAATACCCGCCAGGAAAATCGAACGGGGCGTCGCCGGCGATCGCCGTGGGGTGGCCCGAACTCGTATAGGCGACAAATTCGCCCGACATCATTGTATTGATATAGCCCTCGCCCTCATAGAACCGGCCATGGGTCGCAACCCAGTTTTCCCAGCGCAGCCCGCCATACCCGTTGGGGACTTTCATCAACTGGTCGCCCACGAAAAGGTCGTCGAAACCGAGCGTCACAACTTCACCGTCCAGCCGCGCTTCGTCCGACCATTCGAGCGGCAGGACGACGGGTATCCGGTCCACCTCCACCTCCTGCTGACCCACGGTCCAGCGGCCCGGCGTGACCGCCAGGCGAAATGCGCCGTCATCGCCGGAAAGGGCAGGGACCGTCTCGCCATCCGGCCCCCTGGCCGTCACCGCCTCCTGCGTTTCGGCCTGCTGCCCCCGGATTTCGGGGATCGGCGCAAGCCCCACCGGCACGGGCAGATGCGCGGCGACGATGTCGCCCGGCGCCCCCACCAGCATCGACATGGCAATGTCCTGCTCGCCGTTTTCCGTCGTTATGGTCCAGCCGGGCGGCGGGACGACGCGGAAAGTGTGTACTCCGGCCGCAGTGATATGGGCATCGGCCTGAGCAAGTGAGGTATTGAAATTGGCGTAGCCGCCAATGTTGGTGCGCACCATTTTGGTGTCACCCGATGGCGTCACCAATTCCACGGCGACATCGACAAGGACACGATCGCCAAGGTCATAGGTGCCGCTCTCGTTCATGTCCCGGAACACGAACGATGAAATGTTCATCGAGCCGCCATTGGGACCGGCCCATTCGCGTGGCTGGTAATAGTCTCCCTCCTGCGCATGCACGGGCAGCGCGCCGGGCAACAGGCAAACCGGAAGAAAAAAGAGTCGCCTGATCCACCTATGCACCATGTTGCCTGCCTTTGCCTTTTAATATGCCTTGTCGGCTCACCGAACGGGGCCGAAAGCTGCCGAACTTGCTCCCCGGGGTCAACCGGCGAGCGCCGGCGGAACTTGCCTTGCCGTTGCGCGTTTTGAAAGGCCCGCACGCCGAGACCGAAAAATGAAAACGACGATACCCCACCTCGCCCACCACGGATCCTCCCTGGCGCCGTCCCGGGGGCGGGCGATTCTTGCCTTTATGCATGGCGCCATATTGCTCGCCGGAATCGTAGGGATCGGCGCGGCGCTTCTGCTGCTCACCCTTGTGTCCTGGCCGATAAGGGTGCTGCGCCGCCACCTCTTGCGTAGGCAGTAAGCCCGGGGAGGAGTAGCGCGAACCGCCCCGTGCTAGGCTTGAGCCGATCCATCGGCCGGACGGGTGGAACCCCATGCCGCCGCCCGTTCGCCCAGCTTGCGGAATTTTTTCGAGGCGCCGTCGATGCGATCGACCCATTCGGGGTCCGGAACCTGCCCCTCTATGGTCTTGAAATAGACCTGCAACATGGCCGCGATGGCAAAGGGCTCGATGACCGCCGCCTTGACGGCCCAGGCAAAGACCAGTGCAAAGATAAATCCTCCAGCCGACCAGCCGCCCGGAATCAGGTACGCCACGGCGGCGGCAGGCGCCAGCATCACGAGAAAGACCACAAATGCCAGCCCATAGGTAAAGACCGTCAGCCAGGCGGCATTCTTGAGCATGGTCTTGTAGTTCTGGCCGTACAGCACCAGCGCCGTCTGCGCCGAGGCCCAGGGGTTGGTCGTGCGGGTGCGGATCGAATAGGCGAGAATCACCTCGTCGATCAGCCCCACGGCGATCCTGAGGAAGGCTTTGACGATTCCCATGATGTTCCGAAGGCCGGGAATGGGCAGGATCGAAGCGATGCCCTGGACGATGCCCATGATCGCACCGATCACCCCTCGCACCAATTGGTCGATGGCAAACAGGACGCTGGCTTCCGCGAACCGCTCCTTGACCACGCCACTCGCATGCTCGATTTGTCCGCGCCCCTCGGGAATCGAATTGCCGTCGATCAGTTCGACAAGAACGGCAATGTGCCCGGCCTTGACGATGTAGAGAATGTATTCGCGCAGGAAATAGAGAACGCCCGCCGTCAGCGCGAACCCGATCGCGCCGCCCCAGAAGGTCGATGTCATCTGGAAGTCCGGTTCACCGAACGCACCGACGCCCCAACCAATTCCGGCCCCTGCGCCTGTCACCAGGACATACGCCAGGGCAATGCCGAAATAGACGATCATCCGGAAAATGACGAAGGGCAATGTCCTGCCCACAAGTCCGATTGAACGGCCGATTGAAAAATCCCACATCGTGCTGCGTCCCCCTCTGTGCCCCTGGCGCGGCAAGCTGCCGCATCCCGCGGACCATAAAACCTTCAAAGCAGGGCTGGCTAGTCCCCTTTGCGGTTGCGACGGCCAGCGCCCTTGCCCGCGTTCGAAGTGTTGCAACGTCGAGGATCGCCCCCTTCCGCCTTCGGCGCTCCGGTGACGGCAGAGCTCATGTGGTGCATGACGCGCGCTTTGCGGTCGATGGGAAGTGCGCTTGGGTGGGCGAGGCGGCGTCGAGCCAGGATGGTCTCCGCCGCTCAAGAGCCCCCGATTGGCGTCCGTTCCGTCTGAAAGGCCGATCCGTCGGCGCTTGAGCGGAACATGGTCAGCGTGCCAGACCACAAAAGGCGTACGGGCTCTTCCGTGTCGTTCGACCAGCAATGGCTGCGATTGCCGCGAAAGTGCAGGCTGTCGCCGGGCCCGACGACGGTTTCCTCGTCTTCGATGCGCAACGTCAACGCGCCGTCGAGCACATAAACGATTTCTTCGCCCTCATGATTTGCCACTTCCGAGCGGTAACCCGGAGCTATGGTTATAAGAAAGGACGACAGGACGTTGCCCGGAAACTCGGCATGCAGCCTTTCGTAGGAAATCAGCGAATCGTTGACCGAGAAACGCATGCGCTCGCCCTTCCGGGTCAATGCGTCCTGCGCGCTGGGCGTGGCTATGAAATAATCCACCCCCACACCCAATGCGCGCGCGATCGAGGCCAGTGTCGAAAGGGAAGGGGATGCCTGATCGCGCTCGACCTGGCTCAGATATCCCACCGATACGCCCGATTGCGTGCCGAGTGTCTGGAGTGTCATGCGCAGCGAATGACGCCGCGCGCGGATCAGGGCGCCGACCTTTGCCGCCTGCAGACTGTTGGCGATTCCCTCGGCGCGGTTCATTGCTTTCCCCTTTTAGGCAAGAGGTGAACTTTATCCAGTTAGGCAGATTTGACCAACCCATAACGATCGGGAGCCGGTTTGGTCCGTGGTGCCGAGCGGGACCGTTCGGGAAACGTCAATATTTACCGTTGGTTAACCGCAAATACGTGGCATTTGAGCAACATTGAGTGCTTGCCCTATTCCTGCCACGAGGAGGCCCCACTTCGTCCGCACTCGGAAACGACATTCCGGCCCATCGCATTGGTGCGGAACCCCGTACGGCGCAGTTGTGGCAGCAGGGCAACACTCCCGGCCCTGACTTCGGATTGCCGCTCTCGGATCGGAACCAGTGCACACCGGCACCCATTAGTTGCACACCAGCCGGTATAAAGGAGAATACATATGAACTCGCTCAAGACAGTGGCTCTCGCTGCATTTTTGTCCACGACCGCCCTTGGCGGTGCCTTCGCTGCTGACGCCATTGGCGTTCCGGCTCCCGCCGTTCCTGCTGCTCCCGTCTATGACGCCGGCAGCGGTTTCGACTGGAACGGCTTTTATGCCGGTGCCAGCGCTGGCGCTGCAAATGACATCGACGCTGGTGAAACCGATTGGACCCTTGGGGCCCAGGCCGGTGTGAACTCCCAGTTCGATTTCTTCCTGGTCGGTGCCGAAGTTGCCCTTGAAGGTGTCTTCGACGATCCGGACATGTACGCTTACGGTTCGGCTCTGGCCCGTGGTGGTGTCCTGGTTACCGAAGAGCTGCTCGCCTACGGTGCTGTCGGTTACGGCACGGACTTCGACGCCGCAAACGGCACTGGCGACCACATCCTTGCTGGTGGTGGTCTCGAATTTGCCGCGACCGACGACGTTTCGATCCGCGGCCAGTACCTCTATGGCTGGGATCAGTCGGGCGATGCGACCTCGAGCGACATCCACAAGTTCCAGATCGGTGCGAACTTCCACTTCTGATCGATCCGATCGGATACCAGTCGCGAACGGCCCCGCTGCATGGCGGGGCCGTTTTTGTATACGATTTCGTAAGGTTACCCAATTGCCTGTGCCAGAAAGGCAACAGCACGCGGATTTGATGGCGATATTGTGCCGGTGCATGGGTCTGAATGCGCAAAAGGGATTGGAATTGGGCAAAGATTGGGCAATATAGAGTCCGAACAACCCCCGTGCTGTGAGGTACTACAATGTCCATGCTCAAAACGTCGCTGCTTGCCGCAGCCGCAACTCTCGCAATCGCTTCGGCTGCCCAGGCCGCCGATCCGGTTATGCCCGCTCCCGTCATGCCGGTCGCCCCGGTTGTCGATCCCGTCTTCGATTGGTCCGGCTTCTATGCCGGTGTTCGCGTCGGCGGCCAGAACGACACGGTCGATACCGACTGGCTCGTCGGTGGTGAACTCGGCGTCAACGCACAGTGGGACATGTTCGTCCTCGGTGCCGAAGCCGCTGTTGATGCCGTCTTCGGCACGCCCGATACCTATGCCTACGGTGAAATCACCACCCGCGCCGGTGTCGCGTTCTCCGAAGTCCTGCTGTACGGCACCGTCGGTTACGGTTCCGACTTCGATGCCGCTGGTGGTCCTGGCGATCACATCCTGGCCGGTGTCGGTGTTGAATTTGCCGCCACTGACAGCGTGTCGGTCGACGGCCGTTATGTCTATGGTTGGGAACAGTCGGGTGCCGTTGGCGCCAACGACATCCACAAGTTCACCATCGGCGCGAACTTCCACTTCTAGGATCGGGGCGCGGCCGGTTCGGCCGCGCGCTCAACCCTGGAGATCAGTGTGGCCGCATTCGGCCGCATGGCTGGCAAGGCGGGGGCAGCGTCAGCCAATATCAGATCTCGAAAAAGCGGTCCGGCATTTGCCGGGCCGTTTTTTTTGGTGCCAATGTTGGGCAATTTGAGGGGGCAACATCGCTCAAGTCCATAGATTTTGGCGCCATTGTTGCCCACGATTCTGCGGCGGGGCAGGGGTGCAATTTTAGTAAAGTCTTATCCATGTCGATAAGCTTTGCTTGAGGCTCGCGCGGTCACCGCAATAATGGCGTCAATTAACCTTAATGGAGTGACGCCGATGTCTTTCGCTGTTCGCATGGCGGCCGTTCTCATTGCCGGCACGGCCCTTGCCGGTCATGCAAATGCCCAGGATTACGGGCCCTACGGCCTGACCGGAACGGGCTATGGCTTTGATTGGAATGGCTTTTATGCTGGTGTTTACGGCGGCGGCGTTCCCTTCGGCACGACGTCGTGGAACACCGGCATCTTCTCGGGCGTCAACGTAACCATCGACACCGCCGTCGTCGGCGTCGAGGCCCAGTTGGGCGCCGATTTCGCTGGCAGCAACTCCATAGACGCCCTGGTTCTGGGCAAGGGCGGCGTCTCGCTCGGCGAAGCCCTCGTCTATGCCACCGGCGGCCCCGGCATCGTCTCCGGCGATTTCGGCTACGCCCTTGGCGGCGGCGCGGAGTACGGTTTCACCGACTATATGAGCGTCCGAGGCGAAATCCTGGGTACAGGCGCCTGGGGCTCGATGCCCTCCGACATGCGGGTCACTGCCGGTCTGGCCTTCCATCTCTGAACCGAGGGCGCCCGACGCCGCCGGTCTCGTAAAAGTGTTCGGTTCAAGCCGGTGCCCGCTGACGGGCGCTGGCCGCCCGCGCTTGCCCGTTCAGCCGGTCCCGGCGGGGCAGGCGCCCGTGTATTAAAACATGAATAGAACAGTCAGTTTTATCTCCCCTTGAAACCACTTGGGGGCTGGGTTAAGCCCTCTGCCAAGACAGGGGCTCGGATAGCCGCGAGTCCTTTCGCTCGGCTCCCAACCGGGCTCTATTGAAGGCTTGGCTGTCAATGAACGAACTGCTCAGCGCTTATCTGCCGATCTTGATTTTTGTGGGGCTCGCCGCCGTTATCGGACTGGCGCTTCTGGTCGCTCCCTTCCTCATCGCCGTGAAGCGCCCCGACCCCGAAAAGGTCTCCGCCTACGAATGTGGTTTCGTCGCCTTTGACGACGCGCGCATGAAGTTTGATGTGCGCTTCTATCTCGTTGCGATTCTGTTCATCATCTTCGATCTTGAAGTGGCGTTCCTTTTCCCCTGGGCCGTGGCGTTCGGGGAAGTCGGCTGGTATGGCTTCTGGTCGATGATGATTTTCTTGGGGGTTCTCACCGTCGGCTTTATCTATGAATGGCGCAAAGGTGCTCTGGAATGGGATTGAGCGACAACAATACTTTGGTTGCACCCCGGCCGCGCGGCGTTATCGACCCTGCGACCAGCCTGCCTGTCGGCGCGACCGATCCGTACTACGTCGAAATCAACAACGAGCTCGCCGATAAGGGCTTTCTCGTTACCTCGACAGATGAACTCATCAACTGGGCCCGCACCGGCTCGCTGATGTGGATGACCTTCGGCCTGGCCTGTTGCGCTGTGGAAATGATGCAGATGTCGATGCCGCGCTACGATTGCGAGCGCTTCGGCTTCGCCCCACGTGCATCCCCGCGCCAGTCGGACGTGATGATCGTTGCAGGCACGCTGACCAACAAGATGGCTCCGGCACTGCGCAAGGTCTACGACCAGATGCCCGAGCCGCGCTACGTCATTTCAATGGGTAGCTGCGCCAATGGTGGCGGCTATTATCACTATTCCTATTCGGTGGTTCGTGGTTGCGACCGCGTAGTGCCGGTCGATATCTACGTCCCCGGCTGCCCGCCGACCGCCGAAGCACTGCTTTATGGCGTGCTGCTTCTGCAAAAGAAGATCCGGCGCACCGGAACCATCGAGCGATAAGGCCAATCAATGGAAGACGCTCTTTCTGAACTCGGCGAGTACATTGCGCTCAAGCTGGGCGAAGCGCTTGATGGGTACAACGTCGCCTATGGCGAGTTGACGCTTGAGGCGAAGCCCGACGCGATTCTCAACGTCATGCGCACACTGCGCGATGATCCGCGCTGCCAGTTCATTTCCATAATTGACGTGTGTGGCGTCGACTATCCCGAGCGCGCCCAGCGCTTTGATGTCGTCTATCACTTGCTCAGCCCGCAGCAGAATCTCCGCATTCGCGTACGGGTCGTGACTGACGAGGTGACACCCGTTCCCTCCATCACCGGCGTTTTCCCCGGGGCGGACTGGTTCGAGCGCGAAGCCTACGACCTTTACGGTATCCTGTTCTCCGGTCACCACGATTTGCGCCGCATCCTGACCGACTACGGCTTTGACGGCCATCCGCTGCGCAAGGATTTCCCGCTGACCGGCTTTGTCGAGGTCCGCTATGACGAAGAGCGCAAGCGTGTCGTCTACGAGCCCGTCAAGCTGGCGCAGGAATTTCGGAATTTCGATTACCTTTCGCCATGGGAAGGCACCGATTACGTGCTGCCCGGCGACGAGAAGGCCAAGCAATGACCGAGCACGACGTCCGCACGTTCAACATCAACTTTGGCCCGCAACACCCCGCGGCGCATGGCGTTCTGCGACTTGTTCTCGAGCTCGACGGTGAAGTTGTCGAGCGCGTTGATCCCCATGTCGGCCTCCTGCATCGCGGCACCGAAAAGCTGATCGAGGCCAAGACCTATCTCCAGGCCGTACCCTATTTCGACCGCCTCGATTACGTGGCGCCGATGAACCAGGAACACGCCTTTGCCCTGGCTGTCGAAAAGCTCTTGGGAATCGAAGTGCCGTTCCGCGGGCAACTCATTCGCGTGCTCTATTCCGAAATCGGGCGTATTCTCTCGCACATGCTCAACGTCACAACCCAGGCATTGGACGTTGGCGCGCTCACTCCCCCGCTTTGGGGATTCGAGCAGCGCGAGCAGCTCATGGTCTTTTATGAGCGCGCCTCCGGCTCCCGCATGCACGCCGCTTTCATTCGGCCCGGCGGCGTCCATCAGGACCTGCCGCAGGACTTGATCGACGATATCGCCAAATTCACCGAGACCTTTCCAAAGGCGCTCGACGACCTCGATCAGCTCATCACCGGCAATCGCATCTTCAAACAGCGCAACGTGGACATTGCCACCGTTTCGCTCGAGGACGCATGGGCCTGGGGTTTTTCGGGCGTCATGGTGCGCGGCTCGGGTGCGGCATGGGATTTGCGTAAAAGTCAGCCCTATGAATGCTACGACCAGCTCGAATTCGACATTCCGGTGGGCAAAAACGGCGATTGCTACGACCGTTACCTCATCCGCATGGAAGAGATGCGCCAGTCCAATTCGATCATGCGCCAGTGCGTCGATCTGCTCAACACGCCCGAAGGGCAGGGGCCGGTCTCCACAATGGATGGCAAGGTGGTCCCGCCCAAACGCGGCGAGATGAAGCGCTCCATGGAAGCGCTCATCCATCACTTCAAACTCTACACCGAAGGCTTCCGTGTGCCTGAGGGAGAGGTTTACGCAGCCGTTGAAGCGCCTAAGGGCGAGTTCGGCGTCTATCTGGTGTCCGATGGCACCAACAAGCCGTATCGCTGCAAGATTCGCGCCCCCGGGTTCGCGCATCTGCAAGCCATGGATTTTCTCTGTCGCGGGCACCTTCTGGCCGACGTTTCGGCCATCCTCGGATCCCTCGACATCGTGTTCGGAGAGGTTGATCGCTGATGAGCGTGCGTCGCCTTGCAGAAGAAACTGTCCAGCCCGCAAGCTTTTCCTTTTCCAAGGAAAATACTGCCTGGGCAAGAAAACGCATCGCCATGTATCCGGCTGGCCGGCAGCAGTCGGCGGTCATTCCGCTGCTTATGCGTGCGCAGGAACAGGATGGTTGGGTATCGCGCGCGACGATCGAATCGGTCGCGCAGATGCTCGATATGCCCTATATCCGGGTTCTGGAGGTTGCGACGTTCTACACTCAGTTCCAGCTCCAGCCGGTCGGGTCCCGCGCGCATATCCAGGTGTGTGGTACCACCCCCTGTATGCTGCGCGGCGCAGAAGACATCCGCGCCGTCTGCCAGAAGCACATTCATGCCGAACCGCACCATCTCAACGACGATGGAACCATGAGTTGGGAAGAGGTCGAATGCGCCGGGGCTTGCGTCAACGCGCCAATGGTGACCATCGGCTTTGATACCTATGAAGATCTGACGCCCGAGCGCTTCGAGGAAATCCTGATCGCCTTCCGCGATGGAAAGGGCGATACGGTTCCGACCGGTCCGCAGAATGGCCGGAAGTTCTCCGCGCCGCTCGACGGACAGGTGACGCTGCTCGAAGATCCGACCAAAGCCCCGCCCCATCAGGATGCCGGTCGTGTTGAGGGAAAGGCGAAGGCCACAAAGCCCGGCCGCAAGCAGGAGATCGACGAGGAAGCCGCGCCAGCCATCAAAGGGCCGTCCGGTTCCGGCAAGGTTTCGGAGGCTGAGGCCGTCTCGGCAGAGAAAAAGGCCGCCGGCCCTGCAAAACGCAAGCCAGGTCAGGCTGGCCGCGAAGGCGCAACCGGCGCTGAATCTCCTGCCGTAGAAAAGACGGGCAGCGAAACGGGCCAGAAGACCAAGACGACAAGCCGCTCCCCGGGCAAACAGCAGGAAGCGGTTGCAACATCCGCCGGCACGACTCCCGACAGCGCCCCATTGTTTACGCCGCCGGAAGGCACTGCCGACGATCTCAAGCTCATTTCTGGGGTCGGTCCGGTGATCGAGCGTAAGCTCAACGATCTGGGTATCAAGCAATATGCACAGGTCGCGGCATTCACTGACGCCGAGGTCGATCAGGTCGATGCCGTGCTCAATTTCAAGGGCCGCATCGCACGCGACAACTGGAAGGGCCAGGCAAAGGCGCTGGCCGACGGTGGCGTCGACGAATATGTCCGCGTCTTCGGCAAGAAGCCGCGCTAGGGGATTTGATCGATGCTTACGGATCAGGATCGCATTTTCACAAATCTCTACGGCCAAGGCGATTGGGGCCTTGAGGGAGCACGTCGCCGCGGCTCGTGGAATGGTACGAAGGATTTGCTCGACCAAGGCCGCGATTGGCTGACCAACGAGGTCAAGGCCTCCGGTCTGCGCGGTCGTGGCGGCGCAGGTTTTTCAACCGGCCTGAAATGGTCGTTTATGCCCAAGGTCAATGACGGTCGCCCTCACTACCTCGTCGTCAACGCCGACGAATCCGAGCCGGGCACATGCAAGGACCGCGAAATCCTCCGTCACGACCCGCACCATCTGATCGAAGGCTGTTTGATCGCCGGCCGCGCCATGGATGCTCACGCCGCCTATATCTACGTGCGCGGCGAGTTCATGCGCGAACGCCACCGGCTCGAGGCCGCCGTGCAACAGGCTTACGACGCAAAGCTCATTGGCAAAAACAACATTCACGGTTGGGACTTCGACATCATCGTCCACCATGGCGCCGGCGCCTATATTTGCGGCGAGGAAACCGCGCTGCTCGAATCCCTCGAGGGCAAGAAGGGCCAACCCCGCCTGAAGCCGCCATTCCCCGCCGGCATGGGGCTTTATGGCTGCCCGACCACCGTCAACAACGTCGAATCCATCGCTGTCGTGCCGGAAATCCTGCGCCGCGGTGCATCCTGGTTCGCAGGGCTGGGCCGTGACAACAACACCGGCACCAAGCTCTTCTGCGTCTCCGGCCATGTCAACAATCCGGCGACCTTCGAAGAAGAGATGGGCACTCCGTTCGACGTGCTGATCGAAAAGCATTGCGGCGGCATTCGCGGCGGCTGGGACAATCTGCTGGCCGTCATCCCCGGCGGCTCGTCGGTGCCCTGCGTGCCCGGCGAGAAGATCAAATCCGCGCATATGGATTTCGATGGTTTGCGCGAAGTCGGCTCCTCGCTTGGCACCGCCGCCGTGATCGTCATGGACAAGTCCACCGATATCATTAAGGCCATCTGGCGCCTTTCGGCTTTCTACAAGCACGAGAGCTGCGGCCAGTGCACGCCGTGCCGCGAAGGTACGGGCTGGATGATGCGGGTGATGGAGCGCATGGTGCGCGGCGAAGCGCAAAAGCGCGAGATCGACATGCTGTTTGCCGTCACCAAGCAGGTTGAGGGCCACACGATCTGCGCTCTGGGCGATGCCGCGGCATGGCCGATCCAGGGTTTGATCCGCAATTTCCGTCCCGTGATCGAAGCGCGGATCGACGCATACACCTACAAGTCCACCACCGATGGCGCCGTGCCCTCGGTTGCGGCGGAGTAAGAACGAATGGCGCAAATCAAGGTCGATGGCGAACTGATCGAAGTTCCCGATCACTTCACGCTGATGCAGGCCGCCGAGGCGGCCGGCGCGGAAATCCCGCGCTTCTGCTACCACGAGCGTCTGTCGGTGGCGGGCAACTGCCGCATGTGTCTGGTTGAAGTTAAGGGTGGGCCGCCCAAGCCCCAGGCAAGCTGCGCCATGAGCGTACGCGATCTGCGGCCGGGCCCGAACGGCGAAGCGCCCGAAATGTTCACCAACACGCCCATGGTCAAAAAGGCCCGTGAAGGCGTGATGGAATTCCTGCTCATCAACCATCCTCTCGATTGCCCGATCTGCGATCAGGGTGGCGAGTGCGATCTGCAGGATCAGGCCATGGCCTATGGCGTGGATACATCCCGCTATTGGGAGAACAAGCGCGCCGTCGAAAACAAGCACATCGGCCCCTTGGTCAAGACGATCATGAACCGGTGCATTCACTGCACCCGCTGCGTACGCTTCACCACCGAAGTGGCTGGCGTTTCGGAATTGGGCCTGATCGGTCGCGGTGAGGACGCAGAGATTACGTCGTACCTCGAACAGTCGATGACCAGTGAATTGCAGGGCAATGTCATCGATCTCTGCCCGGTTGGGGCGTTGACCTCCAAACCCTATGCCTTCCAGGCCCGTCCCTGGGAACTCAACAAGACCGAATCCATCGACGTCATGGATGCTGTCGGCTCCAACATCCGGGTCGATTCCCGTGGCGGCGAAGTCATGCGCGTCCTGCCGCGCATTCATGAGGGCATCAACGAGGAATGGATTTCCGACAAGACCCGTTTCATCTGGGATGGTCTGCGCACCCAGCGTCTCGACCGCCCCTATGTGCGCAAGAGCAAAAAGCTTCAGGCCGCATCCTGGAATGAAGCTTTCGCCGCGGTCGCAGCGCTGGTCAAAACCGCCGAGCCGGGCCGCATTGGCGCCATCGCGGGCGATCTGGCCGGTGTTGAGGAAATGTATGCCCTCAAGGCCCTCATGGCGTCCCTCGGCTCGACCAATATCGATGCTCGTCCCGCCGGTTCGGCGCTCGACCCGAAAAAGGGCAGGGGGTCGTATGTCTTCAATCCCACCATCGCCGGGATCGAACAGGCAGACGCTATCCTGATCATTGGCGCAAATCCGCGCCGCGAGGCTGCACTGGTCAATGCCCGCATCCGCAAGGCGTGGCGCGCTGGCGGCGTGGAAATCGGCGTGATCGGCGAAGCCGCCGATCTGACCTATGATTATGCCCATCTCGGTGCCGGCATCGACACCCTGTCCGATCTCGCTTCGGGCAAGGGCAGCTTTGCCAAAGTGCTCAAGAATGCCCAGCGCCCCATCGTCATCGTCGGTGAGGGTGCAGTGACGGGTGCATCCGCAAAGAATGTTCTCGGACTTGCCACGCAGATCGCCAAGACCGCCGGCGCGTTGAACGCGGATTGGAACGGCTTTGCGGTCCTGCACAACGCAGCCTCGCGGGTCGGCGCCCTCGATATCGGATTTGTTCCCGGACGAGGCGGGCTCGATACCGCGGGCATGCTCAAGGCCGCTGGCGCCGGAAAGCTCGATGTTCTCTTCGTGCTTGGCGCCGATCAAATCGACATGTCCGCACTTGGCGAAACCAAAGTTGTTTACATCGGAACGCACGGCGACGCAGGCGCACACCGCGCCGACGTCATCCTGCCCGCTGCTACCTACACCGAAAAATCGGCGACCTACGTCAACACCGAGGGCCGCGTGCAGATGACCGCGCGGGCGGTTTTCGCACCGGGCGATGCCAAGGAAGACTGGGCGATCCTGCGGGCGCTTTCGTCGGTTCTTGGCCAGCCTTTGCCATTTGACTCGCTTTCGGCCCTTCGTGCCCGGCTTTATGGGGAATATCCCCATCTTGCCCAGCTCGATGCCATTGCACCGGGCAGGGCATCCGATGTATCCGCTCTGGCAGATACTGCAGCGCCGAAGTCGACCTACGCCCTGATCTCTCCGATCGGCGACTTCTACCTCACCAACCCCATAGCGCGTGCGTCAGCCGTAATGGCCGAATGCTCGCAGCTCATGTCGGGTCTGAAACAGGCCGCGGAGTAAGGCAGCGATATGGACTGGATTGTATACGCGCTCGACTATCTGCTCGGTGCCCCGATCCTCGGGTTGGGCACCATGGTCGGGTTTGTCTGGAAGGCGCTATTGCTGCTGGTGACCCTTCTGGTGTTCACCGCCTACGTCCTGCTGGCCGACCGCAAGATTTGGGCCGCTGTCCAGATTCGCCGGGGCCCCAACGTGGTGGGCGCCTTCGGCCTGTTCCAGAGCTTCGCAGACCTTCTCAAATTCGTCTTCAAAGAACCGCTGATTCCGGCTGGTGCCGACAAAGCGGTCTTTCTTCTCGCACCGCTTGTCAGCGTGCTCCTGGCCCTTTCGGCCTGGGCCGTCGTGCCGGTCGCCGAGGGCTGGGCGCTGGCCGATATCAATATCGGCATCCTCTATATCTTTGCGATCTCCTCGCTCGGCGTCTATGGCATCATCATGGGCGGCTGGGCATCGAACTCGAAATATCCGTTTCTGGGCGCCCTGCGTTCCGCTGCGCAGATGGTGTCCTACGAAGTCTCCATCGGCTTTGTTATCGTGACGGTTCTGCTTTGCGTCGGATCGCTCAATCTGACCCATATCGTGATGGCGCAGCAGGCCGGTGGCCTGGCCCATATTCTCGGCGTGCCTTGGCTGACCTTCTTGAACTGGTTCTGGCTGCCGCTGTTCCCGATGTTCGTTATCTTTTTCATTTCGGCCCTCGCCGAAACGAACCGCCCGCCCTTCGATCTTCCCGAAGCCGAATCCGAACTCGTCGCCGGCTTCATGGTGGAATATGGCTCGACCCCTTACATGATGTTCATGCTGGGCGAATACGTGTCGATCATTCTGATGTGCGCGCTCACCACCATCCTGTTCCTGGGTGGCTGGACCGCGCCGATCGATCTGCCTCCCTTCACCTGGATCCCGGGCGTCGTATGGTTCGTTCTCAAGCTCTCGCTGGTCTTTTTCATGTTCGCCATGGTGAAGGCCTTCGTCCCCCGTTACCGCTATGACCAGTTGATGCGTCTGGGTTGGAAAGTCTTCCTGCCGATCTCGCTGGTCATGATTGTTGTCGTTGCCTTTGTTCTCCAGCTCACGGGCTGGGGCTGGCACGGCGGTATGGCATAAGGAGAGAACCACAAATGAAAGCCTTGCGGTTTCTCGACGCTCTGCTGCTCAGGGAGTTCGTATCGACCTTCTTTCTGGCCATGCGTTACTTTTTCGCGCCCAAGCCCACCATCAACTACCCGTTTGAAAAGGGCGAGGTTTCACCGCGCTTCCGGGGCGAGCACGCCCTGCGCCGCTATCCCAATGGTGAAGAGCGCTGCATCGCCTGCAAGCTGTGCGAAGCGATCTGCCCGGCCCAGGCCATTACGATTGAAGCAGGCCCGCGCCAGAATGACGGCACCCGACGCACGGTGCGTTACGACATCGACATGGTCAAATGCATCTATTGCGGCTTCTGCCAGGAAGCCTGCCCGGTAGATGCTATTGTTGAAGGCCCCAATTTCGAATTTGCAACCGAGACGCGTGAGGAGCTCTACTTCTCCAAGGACCGTCTCCTGGCCAATGGCGACCGTTGGGAGCGTGAACTTGCTGCCAATATCGCCCTTGATGCACCGTACCGTTAGGAGCGACAGGTGACCTTGCCGCTGTTTTTCTTCTACCTGTTCTCGACCATCGTCGTTGCCTCGGCGATCATGGTGATTTCCTCGCGAAATCCTGTGCACTCGGTGCTGTTTCTCATCCTGGCCTTCGTCAATGCGGCGGGCATCTTCATGCTGGCCGGGGCCGAGTTTCTGGCGCTTATTCTCATCGTGGTTTATGTCGGCGCAGTCGCCGTGTTGTTTCTGTTCGTCGTCATGATGCTCGACGTGGATTTCGCCGAACTGCGCAGGGGCATCCTTCAGTATGCACCCATCGGCGTCGTGGTGGGCGTGATCCTGCTGCTCGAGCTTTTGCTGGTCGCGGGCTCGGCGTATTTGGCGGAAAACACCCGCGCCCTCGGGCAGGTGCTCTACACAAACTACATTTATCTCTTCCAGGCATGCGGCCTCGTGCTTCTGGTGGCCATGATCGGAGCGATCGTTTTGACCCTGCGCCACAAGCCTAATGTCAAGCGTCAGGATATTGCCGCACAGGTGGCACGAACCAAGGCGACGGGCGTCGAAATCGTCAAGGTCGAGAGCGGAAAAGGGCTATAGGGGGACTATGATGACACCGGTAATCGGGCTCGGTCACTTCCTGACCGTAGCTGCAATTCTGTTCACGGTTGGCGTGTTCGGGATATTTCTCAATCGCAAGAACATCATCATCATCTTGATGTCGATCGAGTTGATCCTGCTTGCGGTCAATATCAACTTTGTCGCGTTTTCGTCCCATCTGGGCGATTTGGTCGGGCAGGTGTTTGCGCTTCTGATCCTGACAGTCGCCGCCGCCGAGGCCGCCGTCGGCCTTGCGATCCTCGTGATCTTCTTCCGCAATCGGGGCTCGATCGCGGTCGACGACGTCAACATGATGAAGGGCTAGAGCGTCCATGATCCAGGCAATTGTATTCCTGCCGCTGATCGGCGCGCTGGTTGCTGGTCTTTTCGGCCGCTCCATTGGGCACAAGCCCGCGGAAATCATCACCACCTCGCTGCTGATGGCTGCCGCCGTGCTTTCGTGGGTCGTTTTCCTGCCGTTCTTTCTCGGAGATGGCGAGGCCTACAAGGTCACTGTCATGACCTGGATTCATTCGGGCGATCTCCAGATCGATTGGGTGCTGCGCGTAGATACGCTGACGGCTATCATGCTGGTGGTGGTCAACACTGTCTCCTCGCTGGTTCACCTCTATTCCATCGGCTATATGCACGAGGACCCGCACCGCGCGCGGTTCTTTGCCTACCTCTCGCTCTTTACCTTCGCCATGCTCATGCTGGTGACCGCCGACAACTTCGTTCAGATGTTCTTTGGCTGGGAAGGCGTGGGTCTCGCATCCTACCTGTTGATCGGCTTCTGGTACCAAAAGGAATCCGCGCGCGCGGCCGCCGTCAAGGCGTTCGTCGTCAACCGCGTGGGCGATTTCGGTTTTGCATTGGGTATTTTCGGTACTTTCTTCCTCCTCGGAACACTCGGCTTTGATGAAACCTTCGCGGCGCTTCCCGGAGCTGCCGACGCTTCAATGCCGTTCTTGTGGTGGGACGCACACGCGATGACGGTGGTTTGCCTCCTGCTCTTCATGGGCGCCATGGGCAAGTCGGCGCAATTCCTTCTCCACACCTGGCTGCCCGACGCCATGGAAGGTCCGACGCCGGTCTCGGCGCTCATCCATGCCGCCACCATGGTGACCGCCGGCGTGTTCATGGTCGCGCGGTTATCGCCAATGTTCGAGCTGAGCGAGACGGCGACGCTGTTCGTGATCTATATCGGCGCCATCACCGCTTTCTGTGCGGCAACCATCGGCCTGGTTCAAAACGACATCAAGCGCGTTATCGCCTATTCCACGATGTCCCAGCTGGGCTACATGTTCGTAGCCCTCGGTGTAGGCGCCTATTCCGCAGGCATATTCCACCTGTTCACCCACGCCTTCTTCAAGGCACTTTTGTTTCTTGGTGCCGGCTCGGTCATTCACGCCATGCACCACGAGCAGGATATGCGCAACATGGGCGGCATCGCCCGCAAGATCCCGATTACCTATGCCATGATGCTCATCGGAACGCTGGCGCTGACCGGTGTCGGCATTCCGGGCACTTCGTTTGGCTTTGCCGGGTTCTTCTCCAAGGACGCGATCATCGAGGCATCGTACGCCTTCGGCGGCACCGCGGGTTCGCTTGCCTTCTGGTTGCTGGTCATCGCCGCCCTGTTCACGAGCTTTTATTCCTGGCGTCTGGTGCATCTCACCTTCCATGGCCCGACGCGCGCCGATCACCACACGTTCGATCATGCTCACGAGAGCCCGAACGTCATGCTGATCCCGCTCTACGTTCTCGCCGTCGGCGCGGTGTTGTCAGGCGTGGTGTTCTACGATGCCTTCTTTGGCCATGCCGAGCACATCGTGCACTTCTTCCATGGCGCAATTGTTGTTGACGAGCATATTATCGAGGAAGCGCACGGTGTTCCGACCTGGGTGAAGTGGTCGGCAACCATCGCCATGCTGATCGGGTTCATGACCGCTTGGTACATGTATATCCGCAACCCGGCCGCGCCCAGGCAACTCGCCGCCGAACAACCGCTGCTCTACAAGTTCCTGCTCAATAAATGGTACTTCGACGAGCTCTATGATCGCATCTTCGTTCGACCGGCCCGCTGGATCGGCACCGCGCTCTGGAAAGGGTTCGATGACTGGCTGGTCGATCAGACCCTCGTCGAGGGCCTTGGCCGCCGCGTCAGGCAGGTCACCGGCTACGTTACGCGCCTGCAGTCGGGCTATCTCTATCACTACGCCTTCGCCATGCTCATCGGCGTTGCCGCCCTTATCACTTGGGCCATCGCCGCCGGGGGACTTCTGGGATGATCCTTGAAAACAACATCCTGACCATCGTTACCTTTCTGCCGCTGGTCGGGGCCTTCTTCATTCTGCTGACCCCGGGTGGCGATGCCGTCGCTGAACTCAACATCAAGCGGATCGCGCTTGCCACAACGGTGGTGACCTTCGTGTTCACGCTGGTCATGTGGGGCATGTTCGATCCCGACACAGCCGATTTCCAGTTCGTCCAGAACCATACCTGGCTCGGCGATGTCATCGGCTACCGCATGGGCGTCGATGGTATTTCGGTCCTGTTTATCGTGCTCACCGGGCTATTGATGCCCATGTGTATCCTTGCGAGCTGGGAGTCGATTTCCTTCCGCATCCGCGAATACATGGTGCTGTTCCTGGTCCTCGAAATGCTGATGATCGGTGTTTTTGCGACGCTCGATCTGGCCATGTTCTACGTGTTCTTCGAGGGCACTCTGGTCCCGATGTTCCTCATCATCGGCATCTGGGGTGGCAAACGGCGCATTCAGGCCTCCTACAAGTTTTTTTTCTATACCTTCATCGGCTCGGTCCTGATGCTGCTGGCCATCATGGCCATGTACTGGCAGGCCGGTACGCTCGATATCGCGCGGCTGCTCGATTACGATTTCCCCGAGAATATGCAGTACTGGCTCTGGCTGGCCTTCTTTGCCTCGCTGGCTGTCAAGATGCCCATGTGGCCGTTCCACCGCTGGCTGCCAGAAGCACACGTCGAAGCGCCCACGGCCGGCTCGGTGATCCTTGCCGCAATCCTGCTCAAGCTTGGCGGCTACGGCTTCCTGCGCTTCTCGCTGCCCATGTTCCCTGATGCGTCGTTGTATTTTTCGAACTTCGTGTTCTTCCTTTCGGTCGCCGCGATCATCATCACTTCGCTGGTGGCGCTCGTTCAGACCGACATCAAGAAGTTGATCGCCTATTCTTCGGTGGCGCACATGGGCTTTGTGACCATGGGCATTTTTGCCGGAAATGTTTACGGCGTTCAGGGGGCGATCTTTCAGATGATCTCGCACGGCATCGTGTCGGGCGCGCTGTTCTTGTCGGTCGGCGTCATCTACGATCGCATGCACACGCGTGACATCAATGCCTATGGCGGACTCGTCGAGCGCATGCCCAGATACGCCTTTGCGTTCATGGTGTTCACAATGGCCAATGTCGGCCTGCCGGGCACTTCGGGCTTTGTCGGTGAGTTCCTGACGCTGCTGGCCATCTTCCAGGTCAACACCTGGTTTGCGGTGTTTGCCACAACCGGTGTCATCTTGTCGGCATGCTATGCGCTCTGGCTTTACCGCAAGATCATCTGGGGCGCGCTCGAGAAGGAAAGTCTAAAATCCATTCTCGATCTCAATGCCCGTGAAATGGTGACGATCGTTCCCCTGATCATCCTCACCATTCTTTTTGGTTTCTACCCGGCGCCCCTGATGGACGCGATGTCCACCTCGGTGGGTGCGCTTGTCGATCAGTACCAGGCCGCCGTCGGCATCGAACCGATGTCTGCGCTCGTTGATGTGACGGTGCCCGCGGCCGATGCCGCAGCACCCGTCGCTACGGCTCATTAGGAGGTGAATGTGGTGTCTGAATTTGCCGGTTTCGCCTCTCTGGCGCCTGCCTATCCCGAAATGCTGCTCGCCGTCGGCGCGCTGGTGCTGCTCCTTGCTGGCGTGTTCGCCAAAAAGGAAATCGCCACAGGCATCACCGGCATCGCCATCGGCCTGTTGGTCGCAATCGCCGTGATGGTGGCCTTCCTCCCTTCCGAGGGGGTAATTTTTTCGGGCGGCTTTATCAATGACGGGTTCGCCCGCTTTATGAAGGTCCTTATCCTTGCCGGTTCGGCCTTCGCGCTCGTCCTGTCGGTTTCCAGCGCGTCGGATAACGGGCTCAACAAGTTCGAATATCCCGTTCTCGTCCTTCTGGCCACGCTCGGCATGATGATGATGGTTTCGGCCAACGATCTGATGAGCCTTTATGTCGGCCTCGAGCTCCAATCGTTGGCGCTTTACGTTCTGGCTGCCTTCAAGCGTGACAGCGGCAAGGCCACCGAAGCTGGATTGAAATATTTCGTTCTCGGCGCGTTGTCCTCGGGGATGCTGCTCTACGGCGCGTCGCTGGTCTATGGCTTTACCGGCCACACCCAGCTCGACCAGATTGCCCAGGCCGTGGCGCTCGGCGAACGCACGCCCGGTATCGTGTTCGGGCTGGTTTTCCTTCTGGCCGGGATTGCCTTCAAGATTTCCGCCGTGCCCTTTCACATGTGGACACCGGACGTCTATGAGGGAGCGCCGACGCCTGTCACTGCATTCTTTGCGTCGGCCCCCAAGGTCGCAGCAATGGCCTTGTTGATCCGCATCGTTTTTGATGCCTTTGAGCCCATCGCCAGCGATTGGCAGCAGGTTGTGATCTTCATATCGATCGCTTCGATGGTTCTGGCGTCCTTTGCCGCGATCGGTCAGAACAATCTCAAGCGTCTCCTGGCCTATTCCTCCATCGGCCATGTCGGCTTTGCTCTGGTGGGACTGTCTGCCGGCAATATCGTGGGCGTGGAGGGTGTCGCCATCTACATGGCCGTCTATCTGACCATGACCATCGGCACCTTCGCCTGCATCCTGGCGCTCAAGAACGACGACGGCTATGTCGAAACCATCGACGATCTGGCCGGCCTGGCGAGATCCCGCCCGTTCGTCGCGGCTATTCTGGCGCTCTTCATGTTCTCTCTGGTCGGTCTTCCACCGCTCGCCGGTTTCTTTGCCAAATGGCAGGTTTTCCTCGCCGCCATCGAAGCCCAGCTCTTTGTGCTGGCCGTCATCGGCATGCTGGCCAGCGCCGTCAGCGCGTTTTATTATCTGCGCGTCATCAAGGTCATGTATTTCGACGAACCTGCGCAGTCCTACGCGGTGCCGGCCATTGAGTTGCGCGTTGTCATGGCGCTCACAGGTTTTCTCGTGCTCAGCTATTTCTTCACCGTCGGCGCGCCTCTGACGGCCATCGCCCGCGGCGCCGCAAACGCGCTGTTCTAGAGCAGGGTGGGGTGGTCGCCTTTCCTCTTCCCGACAATGCTGTCGAGGCCGGTTATCGCGTGATCGGCTTTGACAGCGTGGGGTCGACCAACATCGAGGCCATGAAGGCCGCAATGGCAGGCAACGCGGGCAAGATCTGGTATGCCGCCCTGCAACAGACCGAGGGCAGGGGCCGTCGCGGTCGTGCATGGGAAAGCCCGTACGGCAATTTGGCCGCCTCGCTGATGATTGTCCCTGACGCGCCATCCAACAGCCTTGCCGGCCTCGGCTTCGTTGCAGGTGTTGCTCTAAACACTGCCCTCACGCGTTTGATGCCCGCCGCGGCAATCCGCAGCGGACTTGATGGCGCTGATGGCGTCAGCGACGGCGGTCGGGCACGCATTGCACTCAAATGGCCCAATGATGTCCTTGCCGATGGTGCCAAACTCGCAGGCATCCTGCTCGAAGCCCAGAAGCGTCCCGATGGACGTACCGCGATAGTTATCGGCATCGGCGTTAATGTCGTCGCCGCTCCGCAAGGACTGCCCTATCCGGCCACATCGCTTGCCGATCTGGGCGCACCCCTTGATGCACCTTCGGTATTTGAGGCTCTGGCCGAAAGCTGGGTGGAGTGTTACCAGATGTGGAATAACGGGTCCGGCACCAATCGGATCATCCACCGCTGGCGCGATAACGCCGCCGGGATCGGCGCGGAGGTCGCTGTGCAGCGCGGTGATGGGGTGCTGCGCGGCATATTCGAAACGATTGATGATGCGGGCCATCTGATTGTCCGCGATGATGAAGGACACCGGATCGCGATAACCGCGGGCGACGTCCATTTTGGAACGACGGCAACGCTGCGCTGAGAGGGCGTCTGCTGTTCAATTTTTGAAAGGACGTGACTGAAACCCGGTCGCGCAAATATCCCATGGCAAAAAAACAGTCCGGACAGGACGAAATGGTCTTCTTGCCCCTCGGTGGCGTTGGCGAGATCGGTATGAATATGGGGCTTTACGGCTTCGGCCCGGTCGATGATCGCAAATGGCTGGTCGTCGATTGCGGCGTTAGCTTCGGCGGCCCTGAGCTTCCCGGAATCGAACTGGTCATGCCAGACCCTTCATTCCTGGAGGAAGAGGGCGACAACGTCGTCGGGCTGGTTTTGACCCATGCCCATGAAGACCACTACGGAGCCATTCTCGATATCTGGCCCGCCTTCGACAAGCCGGTATTTGCCGGACGGTTCGGGGCGGCGATGCTCAAGGCAAAGCGGATATCAAACAACATCGAGGACGACGTCGAGGTCCAGATCTTTACGCCCGGCATCCCCTTTCAGGTCGGCCCCTTCAAGGTCGAGCCCATCGAGGTTTCCCACTCGATCCCAGAATCCAACGCGCTATTGATCGAAACGCCCGCTGGCCGCGTCATCCACACCGGCGATTGGAAGATCGATCCGTCTCCTATCGGCACCGCACCCACCAACATAAAGCGCTTCAAGGAAATCGGTTCGGACGGCAAGCCGCTCGCTCTGATCTGCGATTCCACCAATGCGATGAAGGAAGGTGACAGTCCCTCTGAAACCGAGGTCGGCGTTAATCTCGAGCGCCTGATCGCAACAGCAAAAAACCGCGTCGCCGTCACCATCTTTGCCTCCAATCTTGGCCGCATGATTTCCATTGCCCGGGCTGCCGCAAAGGCAGCCCGTCAGGTCGTCGCTGCGGGCAGGGCTGTGCACCGGATCGCCGGGATCGCCCGCGAACTGGGCTTGATGGAAGGCGTACCGGAATTCCTTGATCAGGACGCCTATGGTTATCTGCCGCGCGACAAGGTCGTTCTGATCGCCACAGGCAGTCAGGGCGAGTCCCGGGCCGCAATGGCCCGCATCGCCGATGGCTCCCACCCGGTTATCGATCTTTCGCCGGGCGATATGGCGATTTTTTCGTCCTGGGCAATTCCGGGCAATGAAAAGGCCGTCCTCGATATCCAAAATAAGCTCGTGGACAAAGGTGTCGAAATCGTCACCGGTCGCGACGAAATGATTCATGTATCGGGTCATCCCCGCCGTCATGAACTCGCCCAGCTTTATGATTGGCTCAAGCCCGATATCCTCGTTCCCGTTCACGGCGAGCCGATGCACCTGGAGGCCCACGCAGCCTTCGCGCGGGAAAAAGGGATCAAGACGGTCGTTTCGATCCGCAATGGCGATATGGTCCAACTGTTCCCCAACACCAAGCATCACCGTGGTGAAGTGCGCACGGGAGTCCTCTATCTTGACGGCAACCTCCTGTGCACGCCCGAGGAATCGAACGTCCGCGACCGCCGGCGGCTGGCATTCGGTGGCGTCGCCATCGTCAGTCTGGTTGTCAACGGGCGCGGGCAGATCGTCTCAGGTCCTGAATTCGATCTGGACGGCCTTCCCGATCTGGCAGACGATGACGATCCGCTGAGCGCTGTCGCTCATTCGGCCGCACGGGGCGCGATCAAAAGTTTTCCCGAAAAGCGCCGCACCGATACGGGGCGCTTTGCCGAAGCCATCCGCCGCGCTGTGCGGTCCGAACTCAATGCCGCCTGGGGTCGCAAGCCCATCGTCAAGGTGTTCGTTCATAAGGTGTAGCTTAAACAATGCAGCCCTTTACCTATGTAGCGATCTATTTCGTCATCTGGTGGACGGTGCTCTTCGCCGTCCTTCCTTTCGGTGTGCGCGGCCAGCACGAAGACGGAGAGGTGACCGACGGCACCGATCCCGGGGCGCCGATCAAGGCGCATCTTTGGCAAAAGGCCCTGGCAACCACTCTGATCTCGGGTGTCCTGACCGTGTTGATCTTCTGGGGTATGTCCAATCCATGGCTGCAGGAATACTGGAGCTGAACGCCCTGGGCGGACCAATTCGTTCGATTAATGCAGAATAAAAAAATGCAGGGCTAAGGCCCTGCATTTAATAAAAGTTTCGCGACAATCCACTGGTCTTACAGCGCACAGATCGGGCGGCCAGTGCTCCTCCCTTGACGTTGTCAGCGTCGGCGGGTTGCACCCGCCTCTCTTTATATGGCGCGGACCCTATCAAGGACAAATTGTCGCGACAAGCAGAAAGTTGGAGATTTGTTGCCCGGTGACAAAAAACCGACAGGAAAGCCGATGAACTCTCACGGACTTGCCTTTTGACCGTTCCTTGCGCTTGATTGCGCAGCCCGGTATTGAGCCCTTGAGTCGGTTCCCGGCAAATCGGAGTTCTCATGCGCCTTTCCCGCTATTTTCTGCCCGTCCTCAAAGAGACGCCTAAAGAGGCGGAAATCATTTCCCACCGCCTGATGCTGCGCGCCGGCATGATCTCCCAGCAGGGGGCAGGCATGTACGCCTGGCTGCCACTGGGCTACAAAGTGCTGCGCAAGATTCAGCAGATCATAGAGCAAGAGCAGAACCGGGCAGGGGCCATCGAACTTCTGATGCCCACGCTGCAGTCGGCGGATCTGTGGCGCGAGTCGGGGCGCTACGAGGACTACGGCAAGGAAATGCTCCGGATGCAGGATCGCCATGAGCGCGACATGCTCTACGGTCCGACCAATGAGGAGATGATTACCGACATCTTCCGCTCTTACGTCCGCTCCTACAAGGATCTGCCGCTCAATCTCTACCATATTCAGTGGAAGTTTCGCGACGAGATCCGTCCGCGCTTCGGCACCATGCGGTCTCGTGAGTTCCTGATGAAGGATGCCTATTCCTTCGATCTCGACAAGGACGAGGCCGTCAAGGCTTACAACCGCATGTTCGTGGCTTATCTGCGCACCTATTGGCGCATGGGGCTGACGGCGATCCCGATGCGTGCGGAAACCGGCCCTATCGGCGGCGATCTTTCGCATGAGTTCATCGTTCTCGCCGATACCGGTGAAAGCGGCGTATTCTGCCACGCAGACATGCTCGACAAGCCGATCCCGTCTGCCGATACCGACTTCATGGACGATCTGTCTGGTATCGTCGCCGACTGGACGTCGCTTTATGCTGCAACCGAAGACATGCACGACGAAGCCGACTTCTCCGCGAAGGTGCCCGAGGATAAGCGCATCGCTGCGCGCGGCATCGAAGTGGGCCAGGTTTTCTATTTCGGAACAAAATATTCCGAACCCTTGGGCGCCGCAGTGACCGGTCCTGATGGCAAGGACATTACCGTGCATATGGGCTCATACGGCATTGGGCTGACCCGTATCGTGCCGGCCATTATCGAAGCCAGCCACGACGAAAACGGTATCATCTGGCCGGTCTCGGTCGCACCCTTTGAGGTTACCCTCATCAACCTCAAGTCTGGCGACGCCGAATGCGATGCTGCAAACGAAAAGCTTTACAACCAGCTCCACGCGGCGGGCATCGATGCGCTATATGATGACCGCTCCACGGGGGCCGGGCAGAAGTTCGCGACATCCGACCTCATCGGTATTCCGTTCCAGCTTATTGTCGGCCCGCGTGGTCTGGCCTCGGGCGAAGTCGAGATCAAGCACCGCAAATCCGGAGAACGTGAAACCATCGGCATCGAAGATGCGGTTTCCCGCCTCAAGGCGCTCATCGAACCCGAACGCAGGGACAACGCTTGACCTCCGCCGACGCCGCCCGGCAGCAAAAAGGGACACGACCGTTTTCACGTTTCGAATGGATCGTGTCCGGTCGGTACCTGCGCGCTCGCCGAAGCGATGCATTCATTTCGGTGATCGCAGCGCTGACCATGATCGGCATCGCCATTGGTGTTGCCACCCTGATCGTCGTCATGAGCGTCATGAACGGGTTTCGTGACGAGCTCCTGTCCAAGATATTGGGATTGAACGGCCATTTCACGGCTTTTCCCATCGAAGAGACATTTGACGACTACGAGGCGGTCCGGGATCGGCTTGAGGGTGTCGACGGTGTGGTTTCCGCAGTGGCCTTCGTCGAAGGACAGGCGCTGGTTACCGGTACTTACAATTCCACTGGTGCCAATGTGCGCGGCATGACGCTTGCCGATATCGAAAAACTCCCGCTGCTCTATTCGAGCACGCTTGCCGGCGGTTGGGACGATTGGGACGATCTTCAGGGTGTAGCCATCGGCTCGCGCATGGCGTCCCAGCTTGGCGTGACCGTCGGCGATACGATCACCATCGTTACGCCCGACGGCCCGCGCACACCGCTCGGCTCCACGCCGCAAATTCGCTCTTACCCGGTAAACGTCGTCTTCGATGTCGGCATGGTCGAATTCGACTCGCTGTTCATCTTCATGCCTATCCGCGCCGCGCAGACCTATTTCCGCCTCTACGAGGACCGGTTGCGCGAAGGCATGGAAGAGCCTGACATCATGGCCAGTGACGAGGAAATCGACGCGGCCTACGAGCGAATCTATACGGCAACCGCGGTAGAGGTCTTCCTCAACGACCCCGACGCGACCTGGGATATGCAGCTCGAACTTGAGCAGGCCGCGGGACGTCCAATGGTCTTTACCGACTGGCAGCGGCGCAACGCGACATTCTTTTCCGCGCTACAGGTCGAGCGCGTGGTGATGTTCACAATCCTTTCGATGATCGTTCTTGTCGCCGCTTTCAATATCATCTCCAGCCTCGTGATGCTGGTGAAAGACAAGGGCGCCGATATCGCGGTACTGCGCACCATGGGCGCCACACGCTCCTCGATTATGCGCATTTTCTGCATCACCGGAACGGCCATCGGCTTTATCGGAACAATTGCCGGCTTCCTGCTCGGCCTCGTGCTTGCGGTCAATGCCGAAGCTATCAGGGCCTGGGTATCAAATGTCATCGGCGTGGCGCTTTTTCCGCCCGAGGTCTTCATGCTCTCCCAACTTCCGTCACGTGTCGATGCGCTCGAAGTGACCGTTGTGCTCGTCATGGCGCTGGGGTTGTCTTTCCTCGCGACGCTGTATCCTGCCTGGCGCGCGGCCCAATACGATCCGGTGGAGGCGTTGCGCTATGAGTGATGTGCTTCTTGACCTCAAGGATGTCCGACAGACCTATGGCGATGGGCAAGGGGCCGTTCACGTCCTCAACGGTGCCGATCTGACCGTCAATCGCGGTGAGATCGTCGCGCTCATTGCGCCATCGGGTGCCGGAAAGTCGACATTGCTCCACATCTGCGGCTTGCTGGAGCGCCCGACGGGCGGTGATGTCGATATCGACGGCGAACGGACGGCCAAGCTCGCGGACCGCCAGCGCACGCTGCTCCGCCGCCACCTCATCGGCTACGTGTATCAGTTCCACCACCTGCTGCCTGAATTCAGCGCTCTGGAAAACGTCACAATGCCGCAATTGATCGCAGGTGAAAGCCAGCGGGACGGCGATCGGCGCTCAAGGGAGTTGCTTGACGCCATGGGGATTGGTCATCGCACCACGCACCGGCCGGCCGAACTTTCAGGCGGGGAGCAACAGCGTGTCGCCATAGCGCGCGCGGCGGCCAACAGGCCCAGCCTTATTCTGGCCGATGAGCCCACCGGCAACCTCGACCCGGCGACCTCCGACACGGTATTCTCGGCGCTTGCAGAACTCATCCGCCAGCAAAACGCCGGCTGCATAATCGCCACGCACAATCACGATCTCGCCCGCAAGGCCGACCGCATCGTGACCATAACAGACGGCCGCATCCAGCCCGCGACCCTATAAACGCTGGTCGACTTTCTCCTACCGGTCCGACGAGAGCTAGGCTGGAACCTGGGCCAACGCGCGCTTCCTGCCCTTTGATCGACGCTGCTGTACTGGATTGGGGCCAGGCTGCCGCATGCCCCTCCCTTGTCACCCCGGGGCTTGTTCCCGGGGTCCAGCAGCATCTCCGCAACGGCGACGGCAGCAGTTTTGCTTGGAAGCGGATCCTCACTAATCCGTACCAACTTCGTGCCATCCTCCTCTCTCGAAAGCTTGGCACCGCCATTTTGGCCGGCAAGGCTTTCTTAACCAACGCCGATGTCGACCTGTGAACCCTGTGGACAGGAACAAAGCACGAATATATAAGAACAAACCATAAACACTGTGCAACGGAGGCTTCCATGCTCGATTTCGTCAAGGACTTCATGGCTCTGGTTTCGCTCACGGCCTTTGGTGGCATTACGCTGCTCTATCTCGATATGATGCCCTACCTCGTCTGATTCCCTGCTGTGCAAAAGCCGTCCTCAAGGTGGCATCGCAAGGCACGGAATGGCACAAAGGCAGTCCAGCATATTCGGGTAGTTTGAAATGTCCGGTCCCGGTTTCGTCCATCTTCACGTCCATTCGGCTTTCTCCCTGCTTGAGGGTGCTCTACCGCTTGGCACAATTCTCGAGATGGCCAAGGCAGATGGACAGCCCGCTATCGGTATTGCCGACACCAACAATCTGTTCGGCGCGCTAGAGTTTTCCGAGAAGGCGTCGGGCAAGGGCATCCAACCAATTATTGGTTGCGAACTGGCCCTCGATTTTGGCGCCGATGCCGACAAGCCATCGGACCGTGTCAATCTAGGCAAGGGATCGGTCGTTTTGATCGCCGCCGATGCTGTCGGGTTCGCAAATCTGGCCGAACTCGTCTCTCGGGCCTATCAGGAAGGCTGCGATGGGCGGACGGCAATCCACATCGACTGGTTGGTCGATAACGCACTCGGTCTGCTCTGCCTGACGGGTGGGCCCGAAGGGGCTATCGACCCCTACCTTGCTGCCGGGCTCGACGCCCAGGCCCAGTCGCGACTGTCGGTTCTCCATCGTATATTCGGCGACAGACTTTATGTGGAGATCCAGCGCCACGATAGGGCGCTGGAAAACGCCGTCGAACCGCGCCTGATCGATCTTGCCTATACCCTCGATTTGCCGCTTGTGGCCACAAACGAACCCTACTTCCCCAGGCAGGAGGATTACGATTCCCATGACGCCCTGCTGGCCATCGCCGCCGGCTCGGTCGTAGCGCAAACCGAGCGTCGCCGGTTGTCCGACCAGCACTATTTCAAGACACGGCAGGAAATGATCACGCTCTTTTCCGACCTGCCCGAGGCCTTGGAGAACACCGTCGAAATTGCCCAGCGCTGCAGCTATCGCCCGCATACGCACGACCCCATTCTTCCCAAATTCGCCGCGGCGGATGGGGTGGGTGAGGAGGAAGCTGTGGCCGCCGAAGGCGAGGAACTGGCCCGGCAGGCACGCGAGGGGTTAAGGATGCGCCTGGCCGACTACGGCCACGCTCCCGACCGCACCACCCAGGAGTATGAAGAGCGGCTCGAATTCGAAATCAAGGTGATCCGGGACATGAAGTTCCCCGGCTATTTCCTTATTGTTGCCGACTTTATTAAGTGGGCCAAAGCCCACAATATTCCCGTCGGCCCGGGCCGCGGGTCGGGTGCGGGCTCACTGGTGGCCTATGCGCTGACCATCACGGACCTCGATCCGCTGCGTTACAATCTGCTCTTCGAGCGCTTCCTCAATCCTGAACGCGTATCGATGCCGGACTTTGACATCGATTTCTGCCAGGAGCGCCGCGAAGAGGTCATCCGCTACGTTCAGGACAAATACGGCTACGAGCAGGTCGCCCAGATTATCACCTTCGGAACGCTGCAGCCGCGCGCCGCGTTGCGCGACGTGGGCCGCGTGCTCCAGATGCCCTACGGGCAGGTTGATCGCATTTGCAAGCTGGTCCCCAACAATCCCGCCAATCCCGTGACGCTGGCCCAGGCGATCAATGACGAGCCGCGCCTGCAGATGATGCGCGACGAGGACGAGACCGTCGCCGAACTGCTGCGCATCGCCGGCAAGCTCGAAGGTCTGTTCCGGCACGCCTCGACCCATGCCGCCGGTATCGTGATCGGCGACCGCCCGCTGCAAAAGCTGCTGCCGCTTTATCGCGATCCGCGCTCGGACATGCCGGTCACCCAGTACAACCTCAAATGGGTCGAACCGGCGGGCCTCGTAAAGTTCGACTTTCTCGGGCTGAAGACGCTGACCACGATCCGGTATGCCGTCGAAATGGTGAAGGAAACCGGCGTCGACCTCGATATCGACGCCATCCCGCTCGAGGATGCGCCCACCTACAAGCTCTACGCCGATGGCGACACCTACGGCATCTTCCAGTTTGAAAGTCCCGGAATGCGCCGCGCTCTTGTGGAGCTCAAGCCGGACCGTATCGAAGACCTGATCGCCATGAACGCGCTCTATCGGCCCGGTCCGATGGATAACATTCCCAGCTTCATCAACCGCAAGCATGGCCGCGAAGACGTGGAATACCCACACGAGACGCTCGCCGCCGTCCTTGATGAGACCTACGGCATCATTGTTTACCAGGAACAGGTGATGCAGATCGCCCAGTTGCTGTCGGGCTATTCGCTGGGCGAGGCCGACATGCTGCGCCGCGCCATGGGCAAGAAGATCAAGGCGGAGATGGACAAGCAGCGTGTCCGTTTCCAGGAAGGCGCCATCCGCAACGGCATCAAGAAGGGCCAGGCCGATACGATCTTCGACCTGCTCGCCAAGTTCGCCAATTACGGCTTCAACAAGAGCCACGCCGCCGCTTACGCCTGGGTCTCCTACCAGACGGCTTATCTCAAGACCCATTATCCCGAGCAGTTCTATGCAGCGTCCATGACGCTCGACATGGCGCAGACCGATAAATTGTCCGATTTCCGCCGCGAGGCGCAGAAAAAGGGCATCGAAGTTGTTCCTCCGTGCATCAATCGCTCGGAAGTCAATTTCTCGGTGCGTGATGGCCGCATTCTTTATTCGCTCTGCGCCGTAAAGGGCGTGGGCCGCAACGTCGCCGAACACATCGTCGAGATACGCGGTGACCGTCCCTTCAAGGACCTCGCCGATTTCGCCTCCCGTATCGATCCCAAGATCATCAACAAGCGGACGTTGGAAACCCTCATCAACGCGGGCGCCTTTGACCAGCTCAACAAGCGCCGTGAGCAGTTGGTCGAGGTCATCGATACCATAGTCAACACCGCCCAGCGCGAAACCAGCGGTCGGGCCGATGGCATTGTGGATATGTTTGCGTCCAGCCAGCCCCAGGCCATTACGCCACCCGAACATGTTGCGCCCTGGAGCCTGACCGAACGCTTGGCCCGCGAACACGCGGCCATCGGCTTTTACCTTTCCGCCCACCCGCTCGATGACTACACCGAACTGTTCGAGAAACTTCGTGTCCAGCAATGGGCCGGCTTCGAGCGTGCGGCGCGAAACGGCGCCGTGGCAGGGCGTCTTGCCGGCACGCTGATCTCGCGTCAGGATCGTCGCACCCGGAAGGGTTCGACAATGGCCATCATGATGTTTTCTGATCCCAGCGGATCGTTCGAGTGCATCGCCTTTTCCGAGCAGATTAACGACTTCGGGCGCTGGCTCGAGCCCGGAAAATCCATAGTCCTCGAAGTGGGCGCCGATTCCCGCCCCGACGGGGTCAGGCTACGGCTTATCAATTGCGAGCCCATCGACGCCTCGGTCGAAAAGCTTGGCCGCCGCATGACGATCTTTGCCGGCAACGAGAGATGCCTCGCTCCAATCAAGTCCCAGCTTCAACCGGGCGGGGAAGGGGTGGTCAGCCTCGTTCTGGTCCGCGACGAGGGCGAACGCGAATATGAAATCGAGTTGCCCGGCCAGTTTCGTCTCACGCCACAACTGGCTGGCGGGCTCAAGGCCATTACCGGCGTGGTCGATGTGCGCTTGAACTGACCGCCGGCGCTTGCCATATGGGCGGTGCTGCTATATAGCCCGCAGCGTCAAATCCACATGCAAAGGCGGGCCTGTGCTTTAAACAGGTCCATCCGGTGGCGGATCTCCGCCTCTTTTCCTTTGCAGAGGCATAACCGGTAAAGGAGTATACCAGATGGCATTGCCTGATTTTTCCATGCGTCAACTGCTTGAGGCCGGCGTTCACTTCGGCCACCAGAAGCACCGCTGGAACCCCAAGATGGAACGCTACATTTTCGGCGTCCGCAACGATATCCACATTCTCGATCTGAGCCAGACCGTCCCGGCTCTCTATCGCGCCCTTCAACTTGTAAGCGACACTGTTGCCGATGGCGGCCGCGTGCTTTTCGTGGGCACCAAGCGTCAGGCCGCGCCGCTCGTTGCAGAGGCCGCGCGTCAGAGCGCTCAATATTATGTCAACTCGCGCTGGCTCGGCGGCATGCTGACCAACTGGCAGACCATTTCGAACTCGATCGCCCGTCTGCGCGAGCTCGAATCGCTCCAGGCGGAAGGCGCCACGGGCCTGACCAAGCGTGAGCGCCTGCAGCGCAGCCGTGAGCAGGAACGCCTCGAGCGTGACCTTGGCGGCATCAAGGACATGGGCAATATCCCGAACCTGATGTTCGTCATCGACACCAACAAGGAAGCCAACGCGATCAAGGAAGCCCGCCGTCTGGGTATCCCGGTCGTTGCCATTGTCGACACCAATTGCGATCCCGACATTGTCGATTACGCGATCCCGGGCAATGACGACGCCGCTCGCGCGCTTGAGCTTTACCTGTCGCTGGTCTCCAAGGCCGCAATCGACGGTATCGCCCGCTCGTCCTCGTCGATGGGCCGCGATATCGGCGCTTCCGAGGAAGTTCTCGAAGAGCCCACTCTCGAAGCCGAGCCCGCTGCCGAACAGCCGGCCGAAGGTGAAGCCGCGCAGGCATAATTGCCCGCGCGTCATCTCTCCGACACGCATTTAACATTATCCGTGCCCATCACCCCGCGCCTCCCGGCGCGGGAATTGGGCAGACAAAGAGGTATCGAGATGTCAATCAGTGCAGCAGACGTGAAAAAGCTCCGCGAAATGACCGGCGTGGGCATGATGGACTGCAAGAAGGCGCTCACCGAAACCAATGGCGATATCGAAGCGGCGGTCGATTGGCTGCGCTCGAAAGGCTTGGCCAAGGCAGCCAAGAAAGCAGACCGCGTAGCTGCCGAAGGTCTGGTGGGCATTGCCGTCGACGGAGACCGCGCCGCCATCGTCGAAATCAACTCTGAAACCGATTTCGTTGCCCGCAACGAACAGTTCCAGGGCATCGTCCGAAATGCCGCCAAGCTCGCACTTGCCGTCGACGGTGACGTCGACGCGCTGGCTGCTGCCCAATTCCCCGGCACAGGTCGCACCGTTTCCGAGGAACTGACCGAGGCCATAGCCAAGATCGGCGAAAACATGACACTGCGCCGCGCGGCGGTCATGGAAGTCTCTCAGGGCGCCATCGGCACCTATGTCCACTCCTCGATCTCGGACGGGCTGGGCCGCATCGGCGTGCTTGTCGGTCTGGAATCTGCGGGAGACAAGGCCAAGCTCGCAGCTTTGGGTCGCCAGATCGCCATGCATGTTGCCGCCACCAAACCGCTGTCGCTGTCGTCCGATGATCTCGATCCCGAGGCCGTCGAGCGCGAGCGTGCCGTGTTCTCCGAGCAGGCCCGTCAGTCCGGCAAGCCCGACAACATCATCGAAAAGATGGTCGAAGGCCGCATACGCAAGTACTATGAAGAGGTCACTCTTCTGGCCCAGACATTCGTGATCGATGGCGAGAATACCGTCGAACAGGCCGTCAAGAATGCCGAGGCCGATGTCGGTGCTCCGATCAAGGTTGCCGGCTACGTGCTCTTTGCTCTCGGTGAGGGCATCGAAAAGCAGGAATCTGACTTCGCAGCTGAGGTTGCCGCCGCTGCGGGCACCGCGTAACGTTACCGAAATTTTTTCGGATTCGTTGTCGCAATAGGCTCCAAAGCGGGACACCTTAATGTCCAGAACCGGCTATTCACGCGTCTTGCTCAAGGTCTCCGGCGAAGCCCTCGCCGGAGACCAGTCATATGGAATTGAGCCCGAATTTCTCAATTCCATTGCCCGGCAGATCGTCGATCTGACCCGTGCCGGCATGCAGGTTGCCATCGTCATCGGCGGCGGCAACATCTTCAGGGGTATGGCCGTTGCCGCCAAGGGCGGCGATCGGGTGATCGGCGATCACATGGGCATGCTCGGAACGGTTATCAATTCCCTGGCCCTGGGCGACGCGATCCGCAGGGCAGGGGGGCGGTCCCACGTCTTCTCATCCGTCTCGATGCCCTCGATCTGCGATACTTTCACCCAGCGCGCTGCGATTGCTGCGCTTGAGGGCGGTGCCACGGTGATCTGTGCGGGAGGCACGGGCAATCCGTTCTTTACCACCGACACCGCCGCGGCACTCAAGGCCATCGAGCTGCGCTGCGACGTGCTCCTCAAAGGCACCAAGGTGGATGGCGTCTATTCCGCCGATCCTGAAAAGGACCCTTCCGCGACGAGATTCGATGCCATCTCCCATGAGGAGGTGATTGCCCAGGATCTTCGGGTCATGGACACGGCGGCATTTGCTCTTGCGCGCGACAATGGCTTGCCGATAATCGTCTATGCCTTGTCGGACAAGGAAGGTCTGGTGGGCGTTCTCGATGGACGGACACCAAGTACGCGCGTCGGCTGATGCCGCGTGTTAGATTGTAAAAATGACATGATCGTTTGGCCGATTGGTCAGGCGACTGCGGGCGGCACAGCCCAGCAGACGACCGGGAGAAAACTTGATGTCCGAAGCGTTCTCACTCGACAGCCTCCGCACGAGGATGAAAAAGTCCATTGAATCGATGAAGGGCGACCTCGCGGGTTTGCGCACCGGGCGGGCCAGCGCGAGCCTGCTCGAGCCGATCATGGTCGATGCCTACGGCTCGATGATGCCGCTCAACCAGGTTGCCACGGTGTCAGTCCCTGAGCCGCGCATGCTTTCGGTTCAGGTCTGGGATCGTTCGATGGCAAGCGCCGTTGAAAAGGCCATTCGCGAGTCATCGCTGGGCCTCAATCCCATGGCCGAAGGTCAGATCATCCGCGTGCCGCTGCCTGAGTTGAACGAAGAGCGTCGGCGTGAACTTTCAAAAGTCGCCCATCAATACGCCGAGCAGGCGCGCGTTGCCGTCCGTCACGTCCGTCGCGACGGCATCGAGTTGCTGCGCAAGCTCGAAAAGGATGGCGATATGGGGCAGGACGAGGCCCGCGGCGAAACCGACAGGGTTCAAAAGGCCACCGACGAGGCGATTGCGGAAATCGATCAGCTCGTAGCGACCAAAGAACAGGAAATCATGCACGTTTAGGCGGGCGCCGGATTGGCTCCGGTCTGAGGAAACCGATGTCGACACATCCGGCTACAGCATCGATAGAGGCACAGCGCGGTCTCAAGATCCCGCGCCATATCGGCGTGATCATGGATGGCAATGGCCGTTGGGCCAAGCAGCGCGGACTGGGGCGCTCAGAGGGCCACAAGGCTGGCGTCGAAGCGGTCCGTCGCATCGTGGCGCTGGCCATCGAGTACGGCGTCGATTGTCTTACCCTGTTCTCTTTTTCAGCCGAAAACTGGCGCCGACCGCCAGATGAAGTGCGTTTTATTTTCGGCCTCTTGCGGCGGTTCGTTACGTCCGACCTTGAAAGGCTGCACGACCAAAACGTGCGCATTCGCATTATCGGGGGACGCGAGGGACTGGAGCGTGGCCTGCGCGGTATTATCCACGATGTGGAGTCCCGAACCGCGGCAAACACCGGGCTCGACCTTGTCATCGCCTTCAACTATGGCGCCAAGACCGAGATCGTCAATGCGACGCGGGCCATAGCCCGCAAGGTCGCCTCTGGCGAACTCGATCCCGACAGCATCGATGAAGCCACCATAGCCCGCCATCTCGACACCTCCGGTCTGCCCGATCCCGACCTGATTTTGCGCACCAGCGGCGAGATGAGACTATCCAATTTTCTGCTTTGGCAGTCCGCCTATGCCGAACTGGTCTTTGTCGAGGAGAATTGGCCCGACTTCGACGAAGCGGTTTTCGTCCGTGCACTCAAGTCCTACACTGCGCGCGACAGACGGTTTGGCGGTGTTAGGACGTGACGGAAGAAAAGGGTAGGGCGCCGAAAGCATTTTCAAGACTTTGGCCCTTCGGACCGGATCTTTTGCCGCGTCTGCTCTCGGCTATCGTTCTTATTCCCTTGACCGCTATCGCGCTGGTTGCCGGCTGGATACCCTTTGCTCTTCTGATCGCGCTCGTCATGGCTGGGTCCTATCGCGAATGGGAAGCCATGATCACCGGACGTCAGTCGGGGTGGCCGTCCGTGTTGTTCATGGGAATGATTGCGATTGCCGCAATCGCCCATCCGATGAATGGGGCATGGACGAGCGCAATTGTTTTCGGAGCCGCAATCGCCCTGGCTCTTGTCATCAGAGCGCCAAACCGCCACTGGCGCATTGGCGGCCTCGTGTTTTTCGGCTTTGCGACGATTGCCTTTCTCGCCATTCGCGGCAGTTCGGCCGTCGGCATCTGGGCAGGCATATTCCTGGTGTCGATCGTTTGGATGACCGATATCGGCGCCTATTTCATCGGCCGCATCGTTGGCGGGACCAAGCTGTCCCCCGAAGTGTCTCCCTCCAAGACCTGGTCGGGAGCGGCCGGCGGGCTCTGCGCAGGCACGCTGAGCGGCATCGCCGTATGGTTTCTCGCCGGCTGGGTGCTTGATACGCCGTCGCCATTTGCCATAGGACTTCTCATCTCCGTCGTCATTTCGATTTCCGGTCAGTTGGGCGATCTGGCAGAGAGCGCGGTAAAGCGTCGCTTTGCGGTGAAGGACAGCGGAGACATAATCCCGGGGCACGGCGGACTGATGGATCGCATCGACAGTCTGACAGCGGCCGGCATCGTGCTGTGGTGCATTGGACTGGCCAATCGCGGGCTCGGCGCGGTACCCCAGGGCATCCTGTTCTGGTAGGACGCCAATTCGACATATTGCCCGGCCAATGGCCTATGTGCTTGCATCGCTCGAAAGGTATTTTTTGATGATCGGCGAACTTCCGTTCTTCCTGAACTACATCATACCCTTTCTGGCCATCCTGACGGTCATCGTCTTTGTCCACGAAATGGGTCACTACCTTGTCGCCCGCTGGAACGGGGTGGCGATTGATGCCTTTTCAATCGGGTTCGGCCCCGAACTGATAGGTTGGACCGACAAGCGCGGCACAAGATGGCGCATTGCAGCCTTCCCGCTCGGCGGCTACGTCAAGTTCACCGGCGACATGAAGGCGGCAAGCGTGCCCGATCCTGACGCCGACAAATACGACCCGGCTATCCGGGCCAATTTGTTCTCCAACAAATCTGTTTTCCAGCGTATGGCCGTAGTGGTAGCCGGCCCGGCAGCCAATTTTCTCCTCACCTTCCTGATTCTTTACGCCATGCTGCTCGGCTACGGGCGGCTGACCCTCGATCCGGTGGTCGGCGACGTGATCGCCGATTCTCCAGCCGCCGTTGCGGGGCTTGAATCCGGCGATCGGTTTCTGTCCGTCGATGGCTATGCAATTCGCGGCTTCGAGGATGTGCAACGAATCGTCTCGACGGCGCCCGAGCGCACCGTCTCGATGGTTGTCGAGCGCAACGGCGAGCGGTTGAACCTTTCGCTTGTTCCACGCACGGAAACGACCACCACCCGTTTCGGACGCGAGCTTAAGGTTGGCCGCATGGGAGTGACCCGTGACGTCGGCGAGGACGATATCGTGCTCTACCGCCCCGGACCACTGGAGGCGGTCGGCATGACCTTCGAGGAGATTGCCTTCATCATTGACCGGACGTTGAACTTCCTGGGCGACATTTTCATCGGTCGCGCCGATCTCGATCAGGTCGCCGGGCCGGTTGGAATGGCACAGGTTTCCGGCGAAGTCGCTACACTTGGCCTGTTAGCATTGGTTAACCTTACGGCACTTTTATCGCTAAACATCGGCATAATTAACCTGTTCCCAGTACCGATGTTGGATGGTGGGCATCTGATGTACTACCTCTACGAGGCTGTTCGCGGCCGTCCCCTGAGCCAGCGCGTTCAGGAAATCGGATATCGCATAGGCTTTGCCCTGGTGTGTACGCTGATGGTTTTCACGCTCATCAACGATCTGGTTTGAATGCCGGCCGGATTGCGGGGAGTGCACGGTTTCAAAGGGTTAGCAAGTGTTGCACGAATACATGACTGGCCATCTTTTGGCCGCAGGGCAGGGGGTTTCGCCTTGCTCGTGGAGTAAAAACAGGTAAAACCTGTCATCGGAGTATGGGGGAATCCACGTCTTGAGACGATTCCCGGCACAAGTCTCAAAAGGCAAGCAAGAACAATCATGATGAAATCAGCCAAGCTTTTGCACAGCGTCCTCCTCGCCATGGCGCTTTTCACTTTTGCGCCCTTCATCGGAAGCGAGGCGCTGGTTTTGGGGGTTTCGTCTGCGCAGGCGCAGGTCGCTGATGGGACCGAGGTTTCCGCCATCGGGTTCGACGGCAACAGCCGCTTCAATGACAATCAGCTTTCGGCCATGGTCGATGTCGCTGCGCGCCGAATTTATACCCAGGCCGGCATTGCCAACGACATTCAGACCATTCAGGCTGCCTATGCTCAGGCGGGCTATTCCAACGTCACGGTTACTACCAGCACCGAGCCGGCCACCGATGGCCGGGTCCGCGTTTTCTTCCAGGTCAATGAAGGTGACCGCGCAGGCATTGCTGCGATCAACTTCACCGGCAACAACTCCATCAGCTCCATGGTGCTCAAGGGTGTCGTGACCACCAAGGAAACCCATATTTTCAGCTGGCTTTTCCGCGACGATCTTTATAGCGAGGACCGCCTCGCTGCCGACCGTGAGCGGGTCCGTCTCTATTACGCCAACCGTGGTTTCCCCGATGCGCGCGTTCTCTCCTCGGTTGCCGAGTTTGACGCCACGCGCAATGCCTACTTCATCAACTTTACCGTCGAAGAGGGCGAGCGTTACGATTTTGGCAATGTCGCAATCGAAACCTCGATTCCCGGCTTGAACGCCGATGCTCTGCGCGGCGGTATCAGCACCGGCGCTGGCAGCCGCTATTCGCTGCGTGATCTCAGTCAGTCGACATCCGAGCTTGCTGTGCGCGCAACCAATCAGGGCTACCCCTTTGCCGAAGTGCGTCCGCGCATCGACCGCGATATCAACAACAACACTTTCAACGTGACCTACCTGGTTGACGAAGGTCCGCGTGTTTACGTTGAGCGCATCAACATCACCGGCAATACCAAGACACGCGACTTCGTCATTCGTCGTGAGTTCGATTTCGCCGAAGGCGATCCCTTCAATCGCGCGCTGGTAACCAAAGGCCGGGCCGACATTGAGGCTCTGGGCTTCTTCTCGTCCGTGCAGGTGACATCCGCCCCGGGCAGCGCACCCGATCGCATCATTCTCAATGTCGCGGTCGTCGAGCGCAGCACTGGTGATTACGGTGTGGGCGCAGGCTATTCCACACGCGACGGCATTTTCGGTGAAATCTCGCTTACCGAACGCAACTTCCTCGGACGTGGTCAATATCTGCGCGTTGCCCTTGGTCGCTCTGAAAATGGAGAGACCTACGATTTCAGCTTCACCGAGCCGCGATTCATGGGCCTGCGCATTTCGGCAGGTGTGGACGCGTACCGGCGCGTTACGGCTGAAGGCTCCAGCTTCTCGTATGGAACCGAGACCACTGGTGGCCAACTGCGCTTCGGGCTCCCTGTCGCCCAGGATTTGACGCTGACCACACGACTCGGGCTGGAACAAGTGACCTTCACCGACGACGAAGCACCAGCCGCTCCCGCCTATATCGGCGGAACGCGCGATCGCCTGACCGTCGGTTACACGTTGACCTACGACACGCTCGATAACCAGCAACGTCCGACAGAAGGCATGATTCTCTCCTTCTCGCAGGACTACACGACGCTGACTGCCGACTTCCTCAAGACCGAAGTCCGGGCCCGCGTTTACTATCCGATCTGGGAAGAAATGGGCGTCGTGGGCAGCCTGCGCGGCCAGGCCGGCACGATCACCGACCTCGGTGGCAGCGGCATTCACCCAACTGACACCTTCCAGCTCGGGCCGAGCCTTGTTCGTGGCTATCGCTTCGGCGGAATGGGTGCCCGTGCGGCCGGAACTGGCGACGCGCTTGGCGTGCTCTCATATGCTGGCCTGTCGGCGGAGATCGATTTCCCGCTGCCCTTCCTGCCGGAAAACTGGGGCCTGCGCGGCGCGGTTTGGGGCGATATCGGATGGATCGATGGCATCCCTGCTGGCGGATATGAAACCGCCGATGGCATCGGCAACCCGCTCAAATCCTCGGTCGGCGGCTCGCTGATCTGGGAATCGCCGCTGGGTCCGCTGCGGGGTGACTTCGCTCACGTGATCGAGCCGGACACCTTCGATCGCACCCAGGTGTTCCAGCTGACGCTTTCGACGCTGTTCTAACGTCGGTCGGAAAAGGTTGCAGACGTTTTCGGTTCGACCGACCGAACAACAAGGGCTTAGGGCGCCGGCCCAATGAAATTGGGCAGGATTACACTCTAAATCGCCCGCTCATATTGAAATAACGGAAACCGCGGCGTATCAGGGCCGCGGTTTCTTTTTCAGGCGCAGCAATGATCGACCCTCGATTTCATGAGAGCACCGGCCCGCAACTCCTGTCGGACCTGCTCAAGGCGGCAGGGCACAAGGCGCTATCGGACAGTCTTCGCACGGATGCCTCGATTGAGGGCGCCAGCGATCTGGCCGATGCCGGGCCGACAAACCTTTCGTTTGCCGCGAGCAAATCTTATGCCGATCAGTTGGCCCACAGTGGGGCCGGAGCCGTTCTGGTGACAGCGGACCTCGCTGCCGCGGTAGCCGTCCATGCGACCGCCATCGTTTGCGAAAAGCCCTATGATGTCTTCGTCGACATCCTCAATATCCTTTATCCCGACGATGGCGCGACCGTCATTCGCGCTTCCACATGCATCGAGCCGGCCGCGCTGATCGAACCTGGCGTCACGCTGGGCTCCAATGTCTCGATAGGAGCCAACGCCCAGGTGGGATCGGGAACCGTGATCGGTGCAAATGCCACGATCGGAGCGGGCGTAACGATCGGTCGCAATTGCGTCATTGGTTCGAACGTCTCAATCGAATGCGCCCATCTGGGCAACGAGGTCGTTATCCAGCCAGGGGTTGTTATCGGCGCTGAAGGCTTCGGTTTCCAGTTGCGGTCCGACCGCCATCGCAAGATCCCGCAGCTCGGGCGCGTCATCATCCAGGACCGGGTCGAACTGGGAGCAAACACCACTGTGGACCGCGGGACGCTTGGCGATACGGTCATCGGCGAGGGAACCAAGATCGACAATCTCGTTCAGGTCGGCCACAACTGTCGTATCGGGCGCAATTGCGTTATTTCGGGCATGTGCGGGCTGTCCGGCTCCACCATCCTGGAGGATGGTGTCGTTATGGGTGGCGGCGCCGGCACAGCGGGACACCTCACGTTGGGGGCGGGCACGCTTGTCCTTGCGCGTTCGGGAGTTACCCACAGCTTTCCCGCCGGCTCCAATATTGCCGGAGCGCCTGCCCAGGATGTAAAGATGTGGAAGCGTGAAATCGTAGCGGTTAGACGGTTGTCAAAAGGGGATAAGACTTGAGTACCCTCAGTCCTGATACGGCCAAGCAGGCCAACGAACTCTCCACAATGGAGATCGATGCTGTCCTCAAGGCGCTTCCGCATCGTTACCCGTTCCTGATGATCGACCGCATTATCGAAATCGACGGCGACGATTCTGCCATTGGCATCAAGAACGTGACCTTCAACGAGCCACAATTTCAGGGCCATTTTCCCGGCGAACCCATTTTCCCCGGAGTGCTCATCATCGAAGGTATGGCCCAGACGGCGGGTGCCATCGTTATTAATCTTGAGAACAAATCCGGCGACAAGCACATCGTCTACCTTCTCACGGTGGATGCAGTGAAATTCCGCAGGCCTGCCAAGCCCGGCGACCGGCTCGAATATCACATCCGGAAAATTCACCGCCGCAAGACCGTTGGCCGTTACGAAGCAAAGGCAATAGTTGACGGCGTCGTCGTCGCAGAGGCCGAAATCGGCGCGATGATCGTCAAGGAACAAGCGTGACAGCATCCATCCACCCCACAGCCATTGTCAGCGACAAGGCAACCCTCGGCAAGGACGTCTCGATCGGTCCCTATTGCATCGTCGGTGGTGATGTCACCCTCGGTGACGGCGCCAAGCTCGTCTCCCACGTCTCGATCGACGGCCGCACCTCCATAGGCGCCCGCACAACGATTTACCCGTTTTCGTCGATCGGCCAGCCGCCGCAAGATCTCAAATTCGAGGGCGAACCGAGCACCGTCTTCATCGGCGATGATTGCGTTCTGCGCGAATACGTGACCATCAATCCCGGCACCGCCGGCGGTGGCATGGAAACCCGCGTGGGAAACCATTGCCTGCTCATGGTCGGCGTCCACATCGCTCATGATTGCCGCGTCGGCAATCATGTGGTGATGGCCAATCAGGCGTCGCTCGCCGGCCATTGCGTGGTCGATGATTACGTTCGCTTCGGCGGGATCTGCGGCGTGCATCAGTTCGTTCGCATCGGAGCCCATGCCTTCGTCGGCGCCATGTCATTTGTCGAAAACGACGTCATTCCCTATGGTTCCGTGCTCGGCAATCGTGCCTACCTCGGGGGGCTGAACCTTGTGGGCCTCAAGCGCCGCAAGTTCGATCGCGAATCCATTCATGCCCTCCGGGCCGCCTATCGCATGATCTTCTCGAGCGAAGGTACCTTGCGTGAGCGCATTGAGGACGCTGCAGAAATCTTCAAGGGCGAAGCACTCGTCGAGGAAGTGATCGAGTTCATCAGGAAGCCGTCCGAGCGCGCGCTCTGCATGCCACGCAACGGCACGCCAGCCGAGCAATGAACACGCCCGGCCGTTTGGCGCTCGTGGCCGGTTCGGGCGATCTTGTGCCGCAGGCCATAGCTGCCGCACGCGATGCGGGATGGGAGATTCGCGTTCTCGCACTGCATCCGCGCGCCGACCTCGACTCGGAGGCCCCTTTTCAGATCAAAGTGTCTCGTCCCGACCAGGTTCTTCGCGAAATCCGCAGGTTCAAGGCCACCCATGTCTGTGCCGTCGGTGGAATGCATATGTCTGACCGGGAACGTGAGACCTTCGCCGAGTTTGCTGGCGACAAGGGATCCGCAGCTAAGGGAGACAGCAAGCTCTCCCAGCTCGGCGCGACCCTGCTCAAGATGTTGGGCCTGCCCTTTATCGGCGTGCACGAGATCGTTTCCGATCTTCTCGCGCCTCAAGGTCAGATCGGAGCGATTCCCGCCGAGGATGAGTTGCTTCGCACCGCAGAATTCGCCTTCTCGGCTGCTCGCAGGGCTGGTGCGCTCGATCTGGGGCAGGCACTCGTCGCCGCCGGCGCGAGGATCATTGCAACCGAGGATATCGGCGGTACCGACGAACTGCTTGCACGGTGCCGGGCCTTCCGCGAGCGCGGCCTGATTGGGGATGGGCGTGGGCATCTGGTTCTGGCCAAGACCTCCAAGCCGGGCCAGCCTCTGCATGTCGATCTTCCCGCAATCGGCAAAAATACCGTAGCCCTGGCTCAAATGGTCGGCATCGAAGCGATTGTCGTCGAAACCGGCCGCACCCTGCTGATTGGTCGCGAGGAACTCATCGCTGCAGCCGATGCCGCAGGCATTGCCCTAATCGGTGTTGCGGCGCAAGATGACTAGCATCTTCATTCTCGCTGGCGAAGCGTCAGGTGACCGCATTGGCGCCGATCTGATCGCTGGCCTGCGCCGCGCCCGTCCAGATCTGTCCATTTCAGGTGTGGGGGGCGATGCTATGGAAGGTGAGGGGCTCTCCTCGCTCTTTTCCATCGATGACCTTGCCGTCATGGGCTATCGGGACGTCATCATGCGGCTGCCCTTGCTGCTTTGGCGTGCCCGTCAGGTCGTCTCTGCCGTCCAGCGGCAAAACCCGAGCGTCGTAGTCCTTATCGACGCCCAGGTCTTTTCAAAAGTCGTCGCCCGAACGCTGCGCAAGCGCGGGTATCGTGGCACCATCATCCTTTATGTCGCTCCGGCGGTTTGGGCCTGGGGCGCCGAGCGAGCCAGAAAGCTTGCAGGAATTTTCGACGAAGTTCTCAGCGTCCTCCCGTTCGAGCCAGCCGCCATGCAACGGCTCGGCGGACCGAAAACCGCCTATGTCGGGCACCCCGCGCTTGGGAAATACCCGATGCGTCCGGCCCAGCCTGCCGCCGGCCCCATATTGCTGCTCCCGGGCAGCCGCAGGGGAGAGATCGCACGGCACCTTCCCATGATGGCCGAAGTGGTCCGGCGCTTGTCGAAACACGCCGCTGTCACCGGGTTTCTCATTCTCTCCACCCGGTCTCAGGCGGCCCGGATTTCGCGCATAGTGGCCCAGTGGCCAATCCCGGTCGCAGTGCTCGTCACCTCGCAGGATCGCCAATCCGCCATCGAACAGGCCGTCGCCGCTGTCGCCGTCAGCGGAACCGTTACGCTCGAACTCGCGCTTTCCGGAGTGCCTCACATCCTGACCTATGTCGCCGAAGGCGCTCAGGTCCGCATGTTCAAAAAGGCAACGACGCCCTTTATCGGATTGCCCAACATTATCGCCGGAAAAGCGGTGACCCCCGAAATTCTGTTCGCGCAAAATGGCGAGCCGGACAAACTGGCCGACGCGGCCCTTGCTCTTGTCGAGAACGCCGACGCTCTGGACTTACAGAGATGCAACTTCCAGGAAATCCGCGCCCTAATGGAAAAAGGGGCGCCGGAAGCGCCCCTTCAAGACCCTGTCGAGCGAATTCTCGCTCACATTTAGCGAGCCGAGATATCCACGTAATCGCGCATGGTTGCGCCGTTGTAGAGTTGACGCGGCCGGCCGATCTTTTTCTGCGGGTCGCCGATCATTTCTTTCCACTGTGCGATCCAGCCTACCGTGCGCGAGAGCGCAAAGATCGCGGTGAACATGGAAGTGGGGAAGCCGATGGCATCGAGAATGATCCCCGAATAGAAGTCGACATTCGGGTATAGCTTGCGCTCGACGAAATATGGATCTTCCAGCGCGATCTTTTCGAGTTCCTGCGCAACCTGCAGCGTGGGGTTGTTTTCAACACCCAGCAGATCAAGCACTTCACGTGCCGATTCCTGCATCACTGCTGCCCGCGGATCGTAGTTCTTGTACACCCGGTGCCCGAAGCCCATCAAACGGAACGGATCGTTCTTGTCCTTGGCTCGTTCGATGAATTCAGGGATGCGGTCCACAGTGCCAATCTGGCGCAACATGTTCAACGCGGCCTCGTTGGCCCCGCCATGCGCAGGTCCCCAAAGGCACGCGACACCCGCAGCGATACAGGCAAACGGGTTTGCATCCGAAGACCCCGACAAACGCACCGTCGAGGTCGAAGCGTTCTGTTCGTGGTCCGCATGAAGCGTGAAGATGCGGTCCATGGCCCTGGCGACCACGGGATCGACCTTGTACTCCTCGGCCGGCACCGCAAAGCACATGTGCAGGAAGTTCGAAGCGTAATCGAGATCATTGCGCGGATAAACGAAGGGCTGGCCCACCGAATATTTATAGGCCATCGCGGCGATGGTCGGCAACTTCGCGATCATGCGGATCGAGGCGATTTCGCGCTGCTCTGGGTCCGAAATATCGGTGGAGTCATGGTAGAATGCAGCCATCGCGCCGACAACCCCGGTCACGATCGCCATCGGGTGCGCATCGCGCCGGAACCCGCGATAGAAATAGTGCATTTGTTCATGCACCATGGTGTGCCGGGTCACCCGGTTCTCGAAATCTTTCAGTTCGGCCTTCGAAGGCAGCTCGCCATAAAGCAGGAGATAGCAGACTTCGATATAAGAACTCTTGTCGGCGAGCTGATCGATGGGATAGCCACGATAGAGCAGTTCGCCCTTGTCACCGTCGATATAGGTGATGGCGCTGTCGCAAGCCGCCGTCGAGGTGAAACCAGGGTCGTAAGTAAACAACCCGGTCTTGGCGTAGAGCGAGCGAATGTCGATGACATCGGGTCCCACCGTGCCGCTCAGCACCGGGAACTCGAAGCTCTCATCGCCCAGAGTAAGTTTTGCGGATTTATCGCTCATTCATGTGCCTCCCGGGTTTCGGCTCAAGCCCCTCGCAAGCGCTGGCTCACGGGCTCTGAACACGCACAATGACGTCTTTAAAAAATGCTTCGCTTGGGTATCCGAAATCGGCCCGCCATGCAACTACGTCATGGCTCTTGACGTATAGGTAAAACGAAAGTCGGAGACGATCGTGCCGCTAGGAAAGGGCTTTTTCGCCAACGCCCACGACATCGGATAGCCGTGCCAGGCTCTCGTCGCGTCCGATCAGCACCATGACTTCGAAAATGCCCGGCGAAATCGTCCGACCCGTCAACGCGGCCCGCAAGGGCTGCGCAACCTTGCCCAGCTTCAGCCCGACTGTTTCCGCATAGGCCCGCACCGTCCCGTCGAGGGCCTCTACCGTCCAGTGCTCGAGCGCTGCAAACGCGGTCGTCAGCGCCGCGAGATGCGCAACACTTTCCTCATTGAGCAATTGGGCCGCCTTGTCGTCGATCGGCAGGGGCCGTTCGGCATAGATGAACTGTGCAAGATCGATCAGTTCGAGTACCGTCTTGGCACGCGGCTGCAATTCGGGGATCGCCGCCATGACCGTGTCCTTGTTGGAAACCAACCCCGCATAGTCGGCGTTGCGCCCGGTTTCCGAAGCCGTATCGACCATGACGTCGTAAAGCCGCGCGGCGTCTGCCGAGCGGATATAGTGACCGTTCAAATTGTCGAGCTTGACGAAATCGAAGCGCGACGCGCCCTTGTTCAGCGCCTCCAGCGAGAACCACTCAACCATCTGGTCGGTCGAAAAGATCTCGTCGTCGCCATGCGCCCAGCCCAGCCGGGCCAGATAGTTGCGCAGCGCCTCGGGCAGATAGCCCATCTGCCGATAGGCCTCGACCCCCATTGCACCATGACGCTTGGACAGTTTGGCCCCGTCGGGACCGTGAATTAGCGGAATATGCGCCATGTCCGGCACGTCCCAGCCCATCGCCCGGTAAATAACGATCTGCCGGGCCGCGTTGGTCAAGTGGTCGTCGCCGCGAATAATGTGGGTCACGCCCATGTCGTGATCGTCCACGACCACGGCGTGCATGTAAGTGGGCGTGCCGTCGGAGCGCAGAATGATGAAATCGTCGAGGTTTTCAGCCTTGAACACCACATCGCCCTGGACCCGGTCTTTGACCACGATGTCCCCTGACTGGGGCGCCTTTATCCGCACGACCGGCTTGACGCCCTCGGGCGCGTCGGATGCATCGCGGTCGCGCCAGCGCCCGTCATACCGCGGCGGGCGGCCCTCGGCGCGCGCCTTTTCGCGCATCTCGGTCAACTCCTGCGGCGTGCAATAGCACTTGTAGGCATTGCCGCTGGCAAGCAGTTGCAGCGCGACTTCCGCATGACGATCGGCACGTGCGAACTGACTGATGGGCTCGCCGTCCCAGTCGAGCCCCAGCCAACTCATGCCGTCCAGAATCGCGGCAACCGCTGCTTCGGTCGAGCGTTCACGATCGGTATCTTCAATGCGCAGCAGCATCTTGCCGCCCATCTTGCGCGCGAACACCCAGTTGAAAAGAGCTGTGCGCGCGCCCCCGATATGCAGGAAACCTGTGGGTGAGGGCGCAAAACGCGTGACGACGGGCTTGGACATAAGGCTTACCGCTTGGAGAAATGTTCGGCCCGTGTGTACCATAGCGCCCGCCGAGCGCAAGGGTTGGGGGCGCGCCAATATGGTCGACTTTCCGGTCGCCAAGCATCAGGAGAACGGACGAGCCGCCGGACCGCGCGCTTGGCTCGTGGCCCGTATCATCGCACTTTGCCGTGGCCTGTTCGGGGCAATCGTCGATGCCGTAACCCAGCGGCGCAATTTCATTCTCTTTCCCTTCGCCATGATCGCCGGGCTCATTTTCTATCGGGTTGTGCCTGGCGAGCCGTCGTTCATTGCGCTGGCCCTAATGAACGCATCGGCCCTCATCGTCGCATGGACCGGTCGAGACGTTACGCCTGTTCGCGAAATCGCGCTGCTGGCTCTGATGTTTTCCATTGGAACCACGCTGCTGCCACTTCATGCCGTCCTCTTTGGCACCCCGATGCTCGATGCTCCGCGCTATGGCACTTACACCGCGCGTATCGAGGCGGTGACGTACGACGATGGCGCCCAGCAGCGCTGGGTTCTCTCCAATATCAGCGGAGAGTTGGATTGGACGATTCCAGACGTTCGGCTGGCGCGCGTCACGGTGTCGGGTGCCTATGATGTGTCTCCAGGCGACGAGATGACCGCCCGCATCCGCTTTTACCCCGTTCCGCCGCCCGCAGTTCCCGGTGGCTACGATTCCCAGTTCGTGAGCCATTTCGATGGCATCGGCGCCTATGGCAATGCGTTCGGCGAAATCGATATCACCAAAAGCGGGCAGGGCGGACTGGTGCGCGTGGTCAAGGATGTCCGCACTGCCATCACGGCGCGCATCGTGGCTCAACTGGACGAGCGCATCGGCGGTATCGCGGCCGCCTTGGTTACCGGCGACCAGAGCCGGATCACCGAGGCCGATCGTGATCTCATGGCATCGGCCGGCATCGCCCATGTGATTTCAATTTCCGGTCTGCACCTGACGCTGGTTGCGGGCACCATGTTCACCTGTGTGCGCTTCCTTCTATCGCTGGGGCACGGGATCACCCAGCGCGTTCCCATCAAGAAGATCGCCGCCGGCTTCGGCATCGCCACAGCGCTGGCCTATATGGTGATTTCCGGCATGGTCATCCCGGCCGTGCGTTCCACTATCATGCTGGCGCTGGTCTTTGCCGCGATAATCGCCGGAAGGCAGGCGTTAACAATGCGCAACGTGGCAATTGCCGCACTCGCGATTATCGTTTTCGAGCCCACAAGCGTCTTCCGCGCCTCGTTTCAACTCTCCTTCGCCGCCGTCATTGCGTTGATCGCCGCCTACGAACTGGCGCGACGAAACCGCGAGAACAGGGAGCGCCCGAACCGGAGTAGAGCGTTGGCGCTGGCCCTCGATATCACGACCACCAGTGTCATAGCGGGCCTCGCCACATTGGTGTTTACCGCCTACCACTTTCAGCAGACAGCGCCGTTCGGGGTGCTGGGCAATCTCATGGTGATGCCCATTGTGAGCTTTGTGATGATGCCGGCCGCACTGCTGGGAACCTTGTTGCTTCCCCTCGGTCTCGAAGCGATCCCCTATGCCGCGCTTGGCTGGAGCATAGAGGCGATGCTCTGGTGCGCCGCTTTCGTGCGACAGTTGAGTGGCGGATTTGACCCGAGCCCGATCCTTTCCCCGCTTGCTCTCATCGTGGCTCTGCTGGCGCTTGCATGGCTAGCCTATTTCCGAACCCGCATCCGGGTGGCGGGGGCGATACTTGCCGTTCCCCTGATCTCCGCTTTCTGCCTCGAGCAACCGCCCGATATCTTTATTGCCGATCAAAGCCAGGCCGTGGCCGTGCGCAGCGGCGAGCGCGTTGCCCTGATCGCCGGCCGCAACAACACCTTTGCCACCACCATCTGGTCGGAACGCTATTTGACGGTAATCGAAAATGCCCATCCCGCCACAGGCTGCGACAGCCTCGGATGCGTTCTGTCGACACAAGACGGCTACACCATTGCGCTGGTCAGATCGCGGGATGTATTTGACGAGGATTGTCGCATCGCCGAAATCGTCGTCACACGCCTGAACGCGCCGCCACAATGCCGAAAGGCCGCCACATTGGTTATCGACGCTTCAGATCTCGCGCGGCACGGGGCTCATATGATCAACTGGAATGGCCCCGACCTGGCGCCCACGATTCGCACCGCCATCGACGGCCCGGATCGCCCCTGGCGCATCCAGCCTCAATAGCGCCGCAGCAATCCCACAAGCCGCCCCTGAACCTTGACGCGATCCGGCCCGAAAATACGGGTTTCGTAAGCCGGGTTGGCAGCTTCCAGGGCCACCGCATTGCCCTTCTTGCGCAGGCGCTTGAGCGTCGCTTCCTCGTCATCGACAAGCGCCACCACGATCTCGCCATTGCCCGCCGCATCCTGCTTGCGGATCAAGACCGTATCGCCGTCGAAAATTCCGGCATCGATCATCGAATCCCCACGCACTTCGAGGGCAAAGTGCTCGCCCGAACCGAGCATTTCGGGCGGAACCGCTATGGAATGGGAATGGGTCTGGATTGCCTCGATCGGAACGCCCGCCGCAATGCGCCCCATAACCGGAATCGCCACCGATCCGCCATTGTCCTGTTTGGGCGCCATGGTCTTTGCCGGTACCTTGCCGAGCGTGCCCTCGATAACCGAAGGCTCGAACCGCGCCTTGCGCCCGCCCAGAGAGGGGTTCATGGAATCCGGCAGCTTGACCACCTCGAGCGCCCGCGCCCGGTTGGGCAGCCGTCGGATAAATCCACGTTCTTCCAGTGCTGTAATGAGCCGGTGGATGCCCGATTTCGATTTCAGGTCCAGCGCTTCCTTCATCTCGTCAAAGGAGGGCGGAATGCCGCTCTCCTTCATCCGCTCATGGATGAACATCAGAAGTTCGTGCTGTTTGCGCGTCAACATTGGCGAATCCCTCGGCGGCGTCGAATCGGAACAAATATTGAACTTTTATACATGTTCCTTAAATGTTCTGCAAGCATCTGCCGCAATTCGACAGATGACGGCCCGCCCTCAATTGGGATCAGTCCGATTTATTGGTCGCTTAAACGGACCGCATATTCGTTCGAGAGCATGTCGAGTATGCGTCGGCGGACCGTTGGATCGATCGTGGTGCCCTCGATATACAGGGCTTCGGCTGCCCGGTCCGTCACCTGGTCGTAAGCGCCCAGCACCGGCCCGACACTGTTCTGATATTCCGGGTCGTTGAAGATATCTCGCCACGCCTGCCGCCATGCCTCGACAATTTCGGGCGGTGTGCCACCCGGCAGAACAACCATCTTCTGCGCGGCAAATCCGGCAACATTGAAGTCCCGATACGCTTCGTAATCCGGCCCGGACGGCGGTTCCCCATGCAGCATCTCATAAACTTCTTCCACAATGGGAAGATCTGGAAAGGTTGGATCGCGCTTCATGAGGCCGTTCTCGTCGAGTATGCCCCAACTCATGAGCGGCACGGCATCGCCGGTTCCGACCATGGGCACGACGTTGCGCAGATAGGAGGCCGTCGTCTGGTAGTCGATACTGACCTCGCCGCGCTCCATGGCGATCAGCCCGTCACCGCGGCCGGTATAGCCGAATACATAGCTCACATCCAAACCGAGCAGCCGGAAAGCCAACATGGGAACCAGATCGAGCGATGTCGGCCCCTGGCTGGCAAACACCAGCGTCTGATCGACGAGCCGGTCGATGCTCCCCGGGCCCTCGACCCCGGTTTCCGGCGCGACATAGACTACCCCTCCGGTCGGGGCGACCATTACGACTTTCCAGTCCTTGTAGTCGTATCGCACACGCAAATCACCCAGAAGATAAGGAAACTGCGTCGAACCCGAAGTCCCCATGATGGTCAGGCCGTCCGGCCGGGCCCGGCTCGCGAAGGTGTTTGGGCCGCGCGTGCCGCCACCGCCAGGTTCATTGACGATCTCGATCTCTGGATGGCCCGGCAGGTGCCGGGTCAGAAAAGGTGCATTGAACCGCGCCCAGGTGTCTGAACCTCCGGTCTGGCTGAAGGGAATGATCCATTCAATGGTTTTGCCCTCGAAGCTGACTTCGGCCAGTGCCGAAGTCACAGGCATGACGGATAACGCAAGTCCCGCGCCCAGGCTCCGTACCCAACACAGCAGTCCGTTCATGGTCCTCCTCCAGTGGCAGGCGCAACCGATATCCTCCGAGCGCCGGTCGGCTCGGTCGATGTCTAAACCCTGATTGTCCGCCCGGCCACCCCCGACGCAAATTTGCTTGCAGCCTGCCCCTCCCGGCGTCACATTGCCGAAAACCGAATGGGCCTATCGCGATACGCGATCCCCGCAGCCAAAGAAAGACAGGAAGCCGAGGGAAAAGACGTTTGCGCATCGTTCTGATCGAAGACAACACAATGCTGGCGCGCGCGGTTATTCAGTCGCTGCAGGACGAAGGGCATGCCGTCGACTGGCTGGCCAATGGCGATGAGGGATCACAATTCCTGTCCACCGAAGGTGCCGACCTGGCCATTGTCGATATAAACCTGCCCAAGCGCAGCGGGCTGGACGTCATCCGCATTCTTGGCACCGAGCGCAATGACATACCCGTGCTCGTGCTCACGGCCCGCGACAGTCTTCAGGACCGTATCGTGGGCCTCGATGCCGGTGCGGACGACTACATGACCAAGCCATTCGAAATGGCAGAACTCAACGCTCGCGTCCGCGCCCTGGGACGCCGCAGGGGTCAGCGTGTCCACAATGTGGAGGTCATGGGGCAACTCAGCTACGACAGGCTCGCCCGCCAGCTCTCCTGTCCCACTGGCCCCATCGTGCTGCCCCGGCGCGAACTGTCGCTGTGGGAGGTGCTGTTCGACAATGCCGAGCGCGTGGTTCCAAAGGATACCCTTTGTGACAGCATCTATGGCACGGGCGCCGATATTGAGGTCAATGCGGTTGAGTTGCTGGTCTCACGCCTGCGCAGAAAGATCGAGCCTTTCGGGGTCACCATAAGGGCCATCCGCGGGCTCGGCTACGTGCTACGCCCGGTAACTGTCCAATGAGCGCCGCGTCGGCCCGCACGCCCAGCCTTCGCGCCCGGCTCTTCGTGCTGTTGGTCGTGCCACTGGTCTTCGTCGCCCTCGCGTCGAGCGTTGTGCGGTACTGGGCGGCACAGGATATGTCCAAGGACCTCTACGACGATACGCTCAAGGTCGTGGCACACGCCGTTGCCCGCGAGGTCGTGCTGACCAAGGGCGATCTTGTCGCCGATGCCCTGCTTGATTCCCTGGTCGGTGCGCTCGGCGATCCCATATTCTATCAGGTTCGCGCCGCCGACGGCCGCTTTGTCACCGGCCATTCCGATGCCCCGGTTCCCTCGGCCAGCCTCGATGTTCCGGGCGGAACACCGGTCTTTTTCGACAGCACCTATCATGGGCGCCCGGTGCGGGCGGTTGTCTTGCGTGAGTTCATTGCCGATATCGATTTTGATGGTTGGACCACGGTTCAGGTCTGGCAAACGGTCACTCAGCGCCAGGCGTTGAGCCTGTCGCTCGTTGGGCAATCTGTCTTCAATCTTCTGCTTATCGTGGGTTCTGCGGCGGTTCTGTTCTGGTTCGGTATCAATCGCGGCCTGACCCCGCTCACCGACTTGCGAAGCGCCGTGGGGCTGCGTTCGGCAAGCGACCTGCGCCCCATCCGACGTCCCGTGCCCCACGAGGTTGCGCCGCTGGTGGAAACGATCAACAGTCTGTTTGCGCGGTTGCGTGAGGAGCTGGACAGACGCAACGCCTTCATCGGCAATGCAGCTCATCAACTGCGCAATCCCGTCGCCGCGATTCAGGCCCAGGCCGAAGCCGCGCTGACCGCGAGTACCGATAGCGGCCGCACCGCCCGGCTTGATGATCTCGCCCAGGCAGCACGCCAGCTCTCCCGCATGAGCCATCAATTGCTCAATTTTGATATCGCCAATGAGGGCAGGGGCGATGACCTGCAGCCACCCGCCGATCTGACCCCACTTGTCGCCGACGTCGCCCGCCGCCACGTGCCTCGCGCCCTGGCGGCCCATGTCGATATCGAACTCGAACCGGCCCCCGAGCCGCTGCTGGTTGCCGGCAACCGGGTCATGCTCGAGGAGGCGATCGACAATCTCATCGACAACGGCCTCAAATATGGCTGCGCCGAAGGTGGCCGGCTTTCGCTCGTTGTCGAGCGCATGGGAACCATGGCTGCCCTGACCGTCTCCGATGATGGCCCGGGAATTCCGCCCGAAGCCAGCGAACAAGTGTTTGGCCGATTCGTGCGCCTTTCCGATGACAGCGATGGGGGATGCGGTCTCGGGCTGTCGATTGTGCGCGCCATTGCGCAGAGGGCAGGGGGGGACGTCGATATCGTAGCCGTCGAACGGGGTTGCACCATGCGCCTCAGACTGCCCATTGCCCAACCGCAGGGCAATGGGCAGAGCTCCGCAATCGGCAGTATGGCCGCGGAATAGGCCCTCTTCCATCCGGACAGCTTTCGGACAGCTTGGTGTTGCATGATGCGCGCCAGCAGACATCCGTTGTCTCCGCAATTGCTTGCCAAGCTTGGCAAGGGCCGGAGAATGTCGGGGTGCAACGCTCGGATGGACCGATGGCCGCTGAGGAGGCGCGGCGCGGGGGCAATGGAGGTCTGGCTGCCAACTCTATGGGAGGATCCTATATGAAAAATGCACTTCGCTTCGTGCGAGGCCTTGCCGTATCCGCCGTCATGGCGGCGTCCATTGCCATGGCCCCGGCGTCCGTTCAGGCTCAGGAGGTCGATTTCTCCGGCCAGACCGTCGAATGGTGGATTCCGTTCTCGGAAGGCGGCGGGTCCGACGTCTGGGCGCGCTTTTTTGCCCCCTACCTGTCCAAGCACCTGCCCGGACAGCCCAACGTGATCGTTCGCAACGTTCCGGGCGGTGGCTCGATCACCGGCGCCAATGAATTCGTGGCCCGCGCTCGGCCCGACGGACTTTCCCTTCTGGGCACATCGGGTTCCACTCAGTTTCCCTACCTCCTCGGCGACAGCCGCGTGCGCTACGACTATGCCGAACTCGAGCCGGTTCTGGTCTCGCCGACAGGCGGCGTCGTCTACATCCCGGCAAGCTTCGGCATCTCCGACGCCTCCGAACTCGGCGAACTGATGGGAACCGAACTCGTCTATGCCAGCCAGGGTGCGACCTCGCTCGATCTCGTCCCTCTGCTTGCCTTCGAAGTGCTCGGTCTCGACGTTCGCCATGTTTTCGGCATGACCGGTCGCGGCGATGGCCGTTTGGCCTTCGAGCGCGGCGAAGCCACGATCGATTACCAGACCTCATCGGCCTACCTGACCAATGTTCAGCCCTTGGTCGACGCCGGCGAAGCGGTCCCGCTCTTTTCGTGGGGCGTGCTCGACTCCGAGGGTAACGTCCAGCGCGATCCGACTTTCCCCGACCTGCCGCACTTCCTTGAGGCCTATGAGATGGTTCACGGCGAAATGAGCGCCGCTGGCATCGAACTCCAGGCCTATCTGGCGTTCTTCGGTTCGGGCTTTGCCGCACAAAAGCCGGCCATGCTGCCCAATGGCACGCCGCCGGAAATCGTTGCCGCCTACCGTCAGGCTTTCATCGACGCGGTGGCCGATCCCGAATTGCAGGCCGCGAAGGGCGAAATCCTTGGCGAGTACGATCAGGCCGTCGGCGATGACGTGGCGGGCGTCTATAGGGCTGCCACCACAATCGACCCCGTGGCGCGCGATTGGGTTCGCCAGTTCCTGAGCGAAAACTATCAGGTCACTCTCGACTGACCCATGTCGCGCCACGCCCTTTTCGGGGCGTGGCGCTTTCGCGGCCTGGACAACGCTGCCGCTGCTGGCGGTGGCGCAGCTTCAGCAATTGTGCCTCACCCTGCCTGGCGCGTCGCGCGCGGGCATTGTTCGGACACGCAGGATTTGATCCATGATTATTGACGCATTCCTTGAAGCCCTGGGCAATGTCCTGACGCTTCATCACTTCATGTATCTGATGGTCGGGGTCGTTGTCGGCCTGATCGTCGGGGTTTTGCCCGGGCTTGGCGGCATTGTGGGCATGTCGCTACTGCTTCCGTTCGTCTATGGAATGGATGCGACGTCCGCGCTCGCCATGCTGATCGGCATCCTGCCTGTCCTGGCGACCTCCGACACCTTTGCCTCGATCCTGATGGGCATCCCCGGATCGAGCGCGTCTCAGGCCACAATTCTCGATGGCTTTCCCATGTCCAAAAAGGGGCAGGCGGCGCGGGCGCTCACGGCAGCCTTTTCAGCTTCCTTTCTCGGTGGCATCGTTGGCGCCATCGTTCTCACGCTTTGCGCGCTGATCGCCCGCCCTTTGATTTTGTCGTTCGGCGCTGCCGAACTTTTCATGCTGACCCTGTTCGGCCTTTCCATGGTGGGCGTCCTTTCGGGCCAGAGCCTGCCCAAGGGTATCGCGGCCTGCGCGGCTGGCCTGGCTCTCGGCTCGATCGGTGCAGCCCCTGCCACGGGCGAATACCGAATGGATTTCGGGACGCTCTACCTCATGGACGGCATTCCGCTTGTCGTCGTTGGTCTCGCATTGTTCGCCGTCCCGGAGATCGGCGACCTGCTGCGCCGGAACGCCTCGATTGCCGAAACGGGAGCCAAGACCAATCTCGGGGCCGGCTGGCTCCAGGGCATCAAGGACACCTGGACCTACCGCTGGATCGCCATGCGGTGTTCCGGCATGGGAGCCCTGCTGGGCATGATTCCGGGCCTCGGCGGATCGGTCGTCGACTGGATCGCCTACGGCCACGTCGTGCAGACCTCGAGAGACAAGTCCCAGTTCGGCGAGGGCGACGTACGCGGCGTTATCGCGGTGGAGTCCACAACCGCCGCCAAGGATGGTGGTGCGCTGGTTCCCACGCTCCTCTTCGGCATCCCCGGGTCCGGTTCGATGGCGATTTTCCTGGCCGGCATGATCCTGATCGGTCTCCAGCCTGGCCCTGCCATGGTGGGCAGGGATCTGGGCATGACCTACACAATCGTTTGGTCGCTCGCGGTCGCCAACATCATGGGCACACTTCTGTGTTTGTTCCTGGCACCAGGCATTGCCCGCCTAACCACGATCCGCTTCGCCCTGATCGCGCCGTTCATGGTCATGGTAATCTCGTTTGCAGCCTTCCAGCCCAGCCGGTCGCTTCTCGATCTGGTGACGCTGCTCGCGGTCGGTGTCTTCGGCATTCTGCTGCGCCGTTTTGGCTGGCCACGCCCGGCCTTTCTCATCGGCTTCGTTCTGGCCACCCAGGGCGAGCGTTATCTCTACCAGGCTGTTCAGTTTTCGGGCTGGAACGCCTTCGGACGACCGATCGTCATCATCATTGCCCTCATCATCATTGCCTCGGTCTGGCTCGGTGCACGCGCCGGCAAGGCCAGCGGCGGTTCGGTCAAGACCGAAGGCGAGGGCACGATGTCGGAAACAAGTTCAATCTGGCCCCAGGTCGCATTTACCGGCCTGTTGGTCGCGTTGTTCCTCTTCACAGGCTACGAGGCCCTCGACCTTACGTTCCTCGCCCAGGTTTTCCCGGCCGGCGTTGCCATCGTCGGGCTGCTGGCCACGGCCTATATCCTGTGGTCCCAGTTGCGGGGCGGGCGTCTCAGCCGCGAGCTCTTCGATGGTGAGGACGAGCGCAGAAAATCCGACGATGGTCCGATGGGGCCCATCAAGTACATTCTGATGCTTGCCGGTTTTGTCGGATTGATCGCTCTGGTAGGTTATTTCCCGGCCCTGATGGTGTTCTTTGTGCTGTTCCTGCACTTCGTTGCCAAAACGAGATGGTGGGTCACGCTATTGCTCACTGCTCTGGCAGCGGCGATTCTGCTAACCCTCGCCTCGGCACTTAACCTGTTGCTGCCGCAGGGCGTTTTGCAGAATTACTTCTACGACTACCTTCGCTGGCCCTTCCGCTGAGTGAGTGCCTGGGCGGGAGGGAAGCATAGGAAATCCTAGCGCCAGCAACCGTTTTGATAGCCTGTCCCGGCAACGGGGCAGGCTCAACCCTGAAGATGACGATGACCAGACAAGCCGCCATTCCTTGTATTCTCATCCGAGGCGGGACCTCCAAGGGACCGTACTTCGTAACCACCGACCTTCCGGCCGATGTCGAAAGTCGCGACAAGGTCCTCCTGGCCGCCATGGGGTCCCCCGATGCGCGCCAGATCGATGGGGTAGGGGGCGCCACCACACTCACCTCCAAGGTCGCCATGGTGCAGCCATCCACCCGCGAGGGCGTCGATGTGGATTATCTCTTCGCCCAGGTCTCGATCACCGATGCGTTCGTGGATACCGCCCCGTCCTGCGGCAATATTCTTGCCGGTGTTGGCCCATTCGCCATTGAGCGCGGCATGGTCAAACCGACCGGAGAAGAAACGTCCGTCACCATTTTCAACATCAACACCAACAGCCGCATCGAAGCCATCGTAAAAACCGATGCCGACGGCGTGGTCTATGACGGCGATACCGAAATCGCCGGCGTGCCCGGAACTGCGGCGCCCGTGCGCCTCAATTTCATGGATATCGTCGGTTCGAAAACCGGCAAGCTTTTGCCCACCGGCAACCTTGTCGAAGAGATCAACGGAGTCGACGTCACTCTGATCGACGTGTCCGTTCCCATGATGATTTTCCGGGCCGCAGATATGGGCAAGACGGGCTACGAAACGCCCGCCGAACTCGATGCCGACGCGGAATTCTTTGCCCGCATGGAAGCCATGCGCATGATTGCAGGTGAGCGTATGGGGCTAGGCGATGTCACCGGCAAGGTTATCCCCAAGGTCGCGATGCTGTCCGAACCCAAAGGGGAGGGACATATCTCGGCGCGCTATTTCGTCCCTCAGAACACCCACGCAGCTTTTGCCGTGACCGGCGGGCTGTGCGTTTCCACTTGTGCCATGCTTGAAGGCTCGGTTTCCGACGGACTGGCAAAGCGCCCTGAAGGTGAAGACCGCCTCGTTCTCATTGAACATCCCTCCGGCCTGCTCGATGTGGCGCTCAAGACAAAAGGGTCGGGCGTCGATCTCGAAGTGATCAGTGGCGGCGCCATCCGCACGGCCCGCAAGCTGATGGCCGGCGAACTCTACGTCCCCGCCGATCTGCTTAAATAAGGCCAGACTTATGAAACTCCTCGTTCTTCCCGGCGATGGCATCGGGCCTGAAATCATGGCCGCAAGCCTTGATGTGCTGGCCGCTGCCGATTCCAAGTTCAGCCTCGCCCTCGATTACACCCATCGCGATGTCGGTCTCGCCGCGCTCAAGACCCACGGCACGAGCCTGCCCAACGACATCCTGCCTCTGGCCAGAACGCTCGACGGCGTCCTGCTTGGCCCGATGTCCAATCTCGACTACCCCCCGCGCGATAAGGGCGGCATCAACTATTCCGCCGCCTTCCGCATCGGCCTCGATCTTTACACAAATGTCCGGCCCGCCCGCACACGACCCACTCTGCCGCATCGCGGCACGGACATGGATCTTGTCATCATGCGCGAGAACACCGAGGGCATGTACCCCGACCGCAACATGTTTTCGGGACCGGGCGAATTCATGCCCGTCGAGGGTGTCGCGATCTCCATGCGCAAGGTAACCGCCTTTGCATGTGAACGGATTGCCCGTCGCTCGTTCGAGCTCGCCCGCAAGCGTCGCGGCAAGGTCACAGCGGTCCATAAGGCAAACGCCTTCCAGGTCACCGATGGTCTGTTCCTCAAGACGATCCGCGACGTAGCCAGGGACTTTCCCGACGTGGAACTCGATGACGTTCTGATCGATGCCATGGCCGCCCTGCTGGTCCGCGACGCATCCCGCTACGATGTGATTTGCACCACTAATTTTTATGGCGATACGCTTTCCGATCTCGCCTCCGAGCTTTCCGGCAGCCTCGGGCTGGCCGGTTCGCTCAACGCCGGTGACGTTCATGCCGCCGCCCAGGCACAGCACGGCTCGGCCCCCGATATCGCCGGGCAGGACAGGGCAAATCCAACCTCGATGATCCTGTCCTGCGCCATGCTGCTCGACTGGTACGGTCGCAAGTCCGGCAAGGATGCATTCACCGCAGCCGGGGCGGCCATCGAGAGCGCCGTGGACAAGGTATTGGAAAACCCCCAAACCCGCACAGGCGATCTTGGCGGATCGCTCGGAACGAAGGATTTCACAAAGGCTGTCGTCGCGGCTCTCTAAATCCTAATCCCGTGCTCCGCCCACTGAACCCCGGTCAGCCAGGGGCCAGTTACCGGGAGCATCCAAGGGCCGCCGCCCCATGTTCGGCGCCATCGAAGCTCTGCGCTGGCCGCTGCAGTCACCTGATTGGCGCTGGCCGTCGCCCCTAGTGCCTCTCGGCACCCACGGGCCCGCCTGGAAATGAAAAAGGGCTGCCTCGACAGCCCGTTTCACCTCATTCCACCGGCTTTTCCGAAACCAGTATCCCGTCCGCGTCGGCATAAAGATAATGCCCGGGCGTGAACGTCATGTCCCCGAACGTCACCGGCACGTCCTTGAACCCGGCGCGTGTCTTTGTCGATTTCTTGGGGGAAGTTCCCACCGCGAACACCGCATAATCCATGGCGTCGATATCCACGCTGTCGCGGATCGAGCCGTTGAGCACCAGCCCGGCCCAGCCATTGTTCATCCCCAGCGCCGCGATCTGGTCGCCCACGATGGCCACGCGTGTCGACCCGCCACCATCGACCACCAGCACCCGTCCATTGCCGGGCTGTTCGAGAATTTCGCGCAGCAGAGCGTTATCCTCGAATGTCTTGAGCGTCACGATCTCGCCCTCGAACCCATCCGCCTGCCCGAATTTGGTCAGCGGATAATCGCAGAATTTGAGCTTTTCATCATATCCGTCAACCAGATCTGCGGTCTTCTTGATACCCATTGTATAAGTTTCCTCTTATGGCGTTGCCGGCGCTGCGAGAACCCGCACCGGCGCGCCCTCCCGCCAGGCGATGATGTTGTCGACGATGTCGCGATAGAAAAATTCATAGGCCTCCTGCGTCACGTAACCCAGATGCGGGCTCAACGTCACATTGGGCGCGCTGCGCAACGGATGGCTCGCAGGCAGGGGTTCGACATCATAAACGTCCAGTCCGGCCCTGATACTCCCTGCGTTGAGCGCATCGACCAACGCTGCCTCATCGATCAGTGGTCCGCGCGAGGTGTTGATCAGGATCGCGCCCTTCTTCATCAACCCGATCTCGTTGCGCCCCACGATATTGCGCGACCGGTCCGAAAGGATCAGGTGCAGGCTCACCACATCCGCCTCGCGGAACAGCGTTTCCTTGTCCACCCGCCGCGCCCCGCTCTCCTGCGCACGCTCGTCGGTCAAATTCTGACTCCATGCGATCACGTCCATCTCGAACGCCTGGGCTATTTTCGCCATTCGGCTGCCCAGCTTGCCCAGCCCGACAATCCCCAGCGTCTTGCCGCCCAGCTTGGTACCCATGGTTGTCTGCCACCCGCCCTCACGCACCCGCTGGTGCTCCTCGGCCAGATGCCGCGCGCTCGCCAGAATGAGACCCCACGCCATTTCCGGTGTGGCATTTTTGGAATCCCCAGCATAGGTGTGGCAAACCGTGATGCCTCTGGCGACAGCCGCGTCGAAATCGATCACCCGCACCCGCGCGCCGGTCACATTGACCAGCTTGAGATCGGGCAATCTGGCAATCAGCGAGGCCGGAAGCGCCATCCGCTCACGCATCAGACAGACCAGGTCGAACCCGGCCAGAGCCCTGGCTGCTTCGTCTTCGCTGCCCAGGTTTTCGTTGAAGACCTTGATGTCCACGTCCGGCCCCAGCTTGCTCCAGTCAGCCAGCTTGAGCGCCACATTCTGATAATCATCGAGAATGGCAATCCTGAGTGTCATGGACATTTCCTCAAATATGGGCCGAGGCATCAATGCCAACAGTACGCGCTTCGTTGGCAATTATCTCGAGATCGGCCGCTCCAAGCGAAATCCCGCCCCGCCGCCGCTCCTCTGCCCGCAGGGCTTCTGGCTCACCCGGAATCAGCACCGGCTGATCGGGATAAACCGGCGTTGAGCCTTTGGCGCGCGAAACAAGCTCGCCCATCCGCTGGTGATAATCGGCACCCATGAACACGCCCGGCTTGAACGCCACCATCATGTGCCCCACATTCTGCGGCGCATCGAATTTTTCATACTGGTTGCGCACTTCGCCACCGAACGCGGCCCCGGTCATCACCCCGGCCATCACCTCCATCATCAGAGACAGCCCCGAGCCCTTCGGACCGCCCAGCGGCAGGATCAGTCCCTCATAGCCCGCCTGCGCATCGGTCGTTGGGTTGCCGTCCTTGTCCAGCGCCCAACCCTCGGGGATCGGTTCGCCCGCCGCCGCAGCGCGCCGTATCTTGCCCCGCGCCACCACCGATGTGGCCATGTCCAGAATGATCGGCGGATTCCCCGGCGCGCCGAACGCGAACGGGCTTGTCCCCAAAAGCGGCTCGCGCCCACCCCACACCGGCATGGCCGGCGAGGCGTTGGTGAACACCAGCGCCGCAAACCCGGCTTCCACTGCCTGCAGCAAGTAGCAGGCCGCCATCCCGAAATGGTTGGAGTTCTTGACCCCCACCATGCCGATTCCGAATTTTTCGGCCCGCGTGGTCGCCATCTCCATGGCCCTGGTCGCTGTCAGAAACCCGAACCCGTTGCCGCCATCGAGCAACGCCGCGACGGGGCTCGGCTCGCTGATCGCAAATTCCGGCACGCGCTCCACCATGCCGCGCCTTATGCGTTCGAGATAGATCGAAAGCCGTGACACTCCATGCGAAGCCACGCCCCGCAGATCGGCAAGCACCAGGCACTCGGCAATGCGCGCCGCATCCTGTGCCGGCACGCCTTCGGCGCTGAAAATCTCCGCAATGAGCGTCTGCAACTTCTGTGCATCCACCACACGCCCGGGCGCCGATGCATTCATTGTGAGCCTCCTCCATTTGGTCCGCTCTTACGGACGCTATTTCTGTGCTGCCGGGCGCGCAGGACCGCCCCCGTTTGTGTCAGGTCTCGCGTCGGTAGCCGCCACGCGCCAACTCAAGAAAGCTGGTGACCGACGCGGCGATCGCCATGCGCGGGCGTCGGGCGATCATCAGCTTGCGCACGGCCCAGCTCTCGGCCAGCGGCGCATGTACAAGGTCGGTGCCGGCAAGGAGATGAATTGATGTATTGCGCAGAAACCCGATCCCGAAGCCCGCTTCCACCATGCGCACCAGCGAGGGAAAACTTTCCACATTGACCCGTGCCCCGAGCGTGTGCCCCGCCTTGCGCGCCGCCTCGTTGATGAGCCGATCGAGTGCACCCATGTGGTGAACGCCGACCACTTCATGCCCGATGGCCATGTCGAAACTGATCGGGCCGCCCGCCAGAATTTGGGTCGCCAGCGGATGATCGGGCGAGGCGATGACCCCCACATCGTCATCCTCGAACACTTCGGCATCGAAAGCCGAATAGTCGTAATTGTCGGCAAAGATCGCCAGGTCGACCTGCGCATCCTCGAGCGCGGTCAAGGTCGCCCGGCCCGCCATCTCGCGGATATCGAGCCGCACGCCCGGATGCCGTTTTGCATAGCTGGCCAACAGTTCGGGAAGGCGCCCCGAGAGGGCCGAGCTTGAAGACGCAATGCGCAATTGCCCGGCATCACCGCTCGCAAAGCCACTCATGGCCGTGTGAAGATCGCTGATCTCGCGAAAAATCCGGCGGCAACCGTCGGCATAGCGTGTCCCTGCTGAAGTCAGCGAAACGCCGCTGGCGGAACGGTCGAACAGAACAATTCCCATACGGGCCTCAAGATCGGCGATACGCCGGCTGACCGCCGAAGGAGCGATATTTTCGCGCTCGGCCGTTTTGGCTATGGACCCGTCGCGCGCAAGGGCGAGCACGAGGCGGGCCGTAATCGGGTCGAAATGCTGCATGAACCAGTCCCGGTTTTCGGTTTGGCGCACTATAGCAATTTCTCCCACCGTTCGACCAAGCCTTTGGCCTGGTGTGAAAATTCTAGTCGATCAGTCCCAGGACCCGGCGTGCCGCTGGGGAGAGCGTATGAATGTCGTTCTGGAGCGCCAGGTCGCGGTAGAGCCGGATGCGTTCCACCTGATCCCCGATGTTCGTCGTGGCGGCCTTGACCTTTGGCAGGATGTTCATGGGATTTCTCCTTGGTAAGCCTGATGTAATGGAGATAAGTCTGCCTTTGACGGCTTGCCATCGCCCTTTGGTGAGAGGGGCTATCGCGCTGCGGCAAGGCGATGGGTTCTTGCCCTACCGCAGCAGGGCAACACCTTCAGTCTTGGGAATCCACAACGGCACCAGAATCGGCAGGAACACCAGCACCAGCACGACGCGGAACAGATGATGCAGGCTGACGAAAGCCGCATCGAGCCCCAGGGCGATCGAGATTAGGCTCATCTCGGGCAGCCCGCCCGGCACGAGCGCGATCAGTCCTGCGGCAAACGGAATGCCCAGCCATGTCTGGAACGCCAGCGCGAAAAGTGAAGCAACCCCCAGATTCAGAACGGTCAGTCCGCCGCCGACAACCAACCCGCCGAGAACCTGGCGTATTGTCGTGTTGTTGAAGAACTGTGCGACAGAGGTGCCGATCACGATTTGCGCGACCACCACGATCAATTGTGGTGGGCTCGAATGGGTCAGGCCGAAATAGTGAACGATCGCCGACAGAATCAAGGGGCCCGTCAGGTGCGATCCGGGCAGCCTGATTTTCTTGCCACCAATGACACCGACAATGAGGCAGGCGCCCAGGATGGCATAATCCTTGATCGGCATGGCCAGCGACAGATCGAGCGTCCGGTTCATTTGGGTCGGCCCATTTCCCGTGCCCACCCATACGATGACTATGGGAACGATGACAAGAATCACCGTCAGGCGCATCCCATGCACCAGCGAGAGCGACCTGACATCGGCGCCGTAGGAGGGGCCAAGCACTAAAATCTCCGAGAGCCCGCCCGGTGCCGCCGAGAACGCCGCTGTCGCCCGGTCGAGCTTTCCGACCTTGAGGCAGATGAACAGTCCGATTGCCGTAATGATAAGACAGTAGATGGCGACTCCAGCCAGCGAGAACGCCCATTCCCCCGCGCGACCGATTACGGCGGGTGTGAATGCGGCGCCGGCCATCAGTCCGATTGTTCCGATCATCAGCGATCGCAATCCCCAATGGGTCGGCACGCGAACCCCGGCCATGGCGCAGGGGATGGTCGAAAGCATGGCTCCCACGAGCCAGCCGAGCGGGAAATTAAGGAGATAACCGACAAGACCGCCAAGGGCGCCGATAATCAGGGTTCGGAAATAGAGGAAGAACTGAGCCATTGTGAGGTCGGATCGGGCCTTGTTTGGGCGGTGCGGGAATGTGCAGTGCCAACCCATCGGGAGCGGCCTGACAATTGCCCAGCCGCGATTGGGCCATCGCAAGCCACGAAGGCGTGCGGCTAGGACCAATCGACATTCAGGATTCATTTGTGTGTTGAAGTGTGATTCATGGGTTTCCAGGTTGGATGATCTGGAGACCTTGGATGTCGAGACCGAAGCGCTACGAACTGACGGCTGAGCAGTGGCACCGGGTCGAGGATTTGTTGCCTGGCAAGCCCGGTGATCCGGGTCGCTCAGCGGTCGATAATCTGAATTTCGTCAATGGCGTGCTGTGGGTGCTGCGCTCGGGTGCGCATTGGCACGACCTGCCCGAGCGCTACGGCAAGTGGAAAACCGTCCATAAGCGCTTTACGCGATGGGCCAGGGCCGGCGTCTGGGAACGCGTCTTCGCGGACCTCGTCGATGACCCCGACAACGATTATGTCAGCCTCGACTCCAGCCTCGTGCGGGCCCATCAGCAGGCGGCCACCGGAAAGGGCGGCGGCCAAAAAGGGGGGAGCAGGCTCTGGGGCGTTCCCGAGCGCGGCCGGGCCTGTTCCATTTTCGTCGTCCCCGGCGAAGACCTGGGACCCAGTACCCGCCAGCGCCAGAAGGGGAACCCGCCGTTTGCTCTCCCCGCGCTGCGCCGGGCCCGACAATTGGCACCCCGGGACTTGTTTCCGGGGTCCGGCAGCGTTGCCCAATCGGCAGTCCCCATTTCAGGCAGTACTGCCTCAGCATCGGATCGGTGCCGGGGCTTGCGCACGCTCGCAAGCTTGTTGTATGCAACTGGATACAAAGGAGCGGAAATGGCTACTTCCGAACGTCGCATCGAAATTCCTCAGGGGCAGGACGCCTATCAGCGCCTGATTGCGGAAATTCGCGCGGGGACCCTCATGCCGGGCGAGCGTCTGCTGGAAACCGAACTTGCCTCCCGGCTCGGCATTTCCCGAACTCCCGTGCGTGAGGCAATCCGCCGTCTCGAAGCCGATGGGCTCGTTACGCATGTGCCGCGTTCTGGAGCCGCGATTCGCAAGCTCGACTATTCCGAAGTCACTGAACTCTATGAAATGCGCGTCGTGCTCGAAACGACGGCCGCCCGACTGGCGGCCCGTACCGCGTCGGACGTCGAGCTTTCGGAAATGGAAGCGATCAACGCGGAAATGGGTGCAGCGCAGGCCGATGGTGCGCGTCTCTACGAACTCAATCGTCAGTTTCATCGCGTGATCTTCGATGCCGCCCGCAACCGCTATCTCGGCCATTCAATGCGCGCGCTGCAAAAAACCATGCTCATTCTCGGCCCCTCCACCATGGAAGAAACGGGCCGTGCCGCTCAGGCCATCGAAGAGCACACCAATCTGCTTGTCGCGATGCGCAATCGCGACGAGTCAGGGGCCGAAGCGGCCATGCGCGAGCACATGCTCGCCGCGCACCGCTCGCGCCTGCGCCAGTTTCGCGAACGACCGACCCATAACGAGGAGGAATAGACTATGGGCGAGGCTGCCTCACAGGCCACGCTGACCGGGACATTATGGGACGTGATCGTGGTCGGAGGCGGCAATGCCGCGCTTTGTGCTTCGATCGAGGCAGCCGAAACCGGCGCCCGCGTTTTGTTGCTCGAAGGCGCCCCCAAACCCTATCGCGGCGGCAATTCGCGCCACACCCGCAATTTCCGCTGCATGCATCAGGGCCCACTGTCCGTTCTGACCGACGCCTATGAGGAAGACGAATATTTAAACGATCTGATGCTGGTCACCAAGGGTAAGACCGACGAATATCTGGCGCGCATGGCCATCCGCACCTCCGAAACCTGTCTGCCATGGATGGAAAAGCACGGCGTACGCTTCCAGCCCTCGCTCTCGGGCACGCTTTCGCTGTCGCGCACCAACGCCTTTTTCCTTGGCGGCGGCAAGGCGCTGGTCAACGCCTATTACAACACCGCCACCGATCTGGGTGTCACAATCCGCTATGAGGCCAAGGTCTCCCATATCACCATCGAAAACGACATTTTCGAATCGCTGCGCGTCACCATCGACGGCAAGGACCTCGAAATCGCGGGCAGGGCGGTGGTCCTCGCCTCGGGCGGTTTCCAGGCCGATCTCGAATGGCTGGCCCGCGCCTGGGGCCCTGCCGCCAGAAACTTCCTCATTCGCGGCACGCCCTACAATCGCGGCGAAGTGCTCAAGGACATGCTCGATACCGGTGCGCAAAGCGTTGGCGATCCCACCCAATGTCACGCCGTCGCCATCGACGGCCGCGCCCCAAAATATGACGGCGGCATCGTCACGCGCCTCGATTGCGTACCGTTCTCGGTCGTCGTCAACAAGGACGGCCAACGCTTCTACAACGAAGGCGAGGACGTCTGGCCCAAACGCTACGCCATCTGGGGACGGCTCGTCGCCGCCCAGCCCGAACAGGTGGCCTATGCTCTGATCGACGCCAAGAGCTCCAACCTGTTCATGCCTTCGGTCTTCCCCGCCATCAAGGCCGATTCCATTGCCGAACTCGCCCAGAAAATGGATCTGCCGGTCGAGACCGTCGAAAAGACGGTCGCCGAATTCAACGCAGCGTGCCGTCCCGGAACTTTCCACGCCACCGAACTCGATGGCCTCGCCACCGAAGGCATCGAGCCTGCCAAGACCAACTGGGCCCGCCCGCTCGATACGCCGCCCTATTACGGCTATTCGCTGCGCCCTGGCGTTACCTTCACCTATCTCGGCCTCAAGGTCGACGATACCGCCCGCGTCAGCGGCGCCAATGGCCGCTACGCCAACGTCTGGGCCGCCGGAGAAATCATGGCCGGCTCGATCCTCGGGCAGGGCTATCTCGCCGGTTTCGGCATGACCATCGGAACCGTCTTCGGACGCACAGCCGGCAAGGAGGCCGCCGCTCATGTCAATTGATGCTCTGGGAACGCTCTCCGACCGCACCGCCGTCGATTACGATACCGGCGAGGACGCGGCCATCAACGAGGCCCGCCGCCAGCTCGAGATCTGCAATGCCTGCCGCTATTGCGAAGGCTATTGCTCGGTCTTTCCCGCCATGACCCTCCATCGCGCCTTCTCCGATGGCGAAGTCACCCAATTGGCCAATCTCTGCCACAACTGCCGGGGGTGCTACTACGCCTGCCAGTACACCGAGCCCCACGAATTCAACCTCAACCTCCCCCGCGCCCTTGCCGAGGTCCGCGTTGAAAGCTGGGAAAAATTTATCTGGCCCAACGGGTTGGCGGCACTTTTTCAGAAAAGCGGCATGGCCTTGGCCGGCGCCCTGGCCGCCGGCATCGCCTTTATCCTGATGATCGCCTACGCCATTCGGCCGGAAAGCGGAGAGGGCTTTTATGCCGTCATCTCTCACACCGTCATGGCGACGCTCTTCACCGTCACCTCGTTCCTGCCGCTGGCTCTGATCGCCATTGGCGTCTGGCGCTACTGGCACCATGTCGGCGGTGAGCGCGTCACCATCAGGCACCTGCACGATGCGCTGGTCGACGCCGGAAAGCTCAAGAACCTCTCGGGCGGCGCCGCCGAGGGCTGCAACTACGAAAACGAAGACCGCTACACAATGGCCCGCCGCTGGGCGCATCAGGGGGTGATGTGGGGCTTCGTTCTCTGCTTTGCCGCGACCGCGTCCGGCACTGTCCTGCACTATGGGTTCGGCATGGAAGCGCCTTATGGCCCGTTCTCGCTGCCCAAACTGTTCGGCGTTCCCGGCGGCATCCTTATGACGCTGGGTGGCATTGGACTGATCGCGCTGAAACTGCGCGCCGAAAAGAACCTGGGCGCTCCGGCGGTTTGGGGAGGTGAAATGGCCTTCGTCGTGCTGCTGACCGCAACCGCCGCCACCGGCCTTGCGCTCTATTGGGCAACCGGCACGGTCGCCGTACGCCCGCTGCTGATCGCCCATCTGGGCGCCGTCTTAGCGCTGTATCTCACGCTGCCCTACACCAAGATGGTCCACGTCCCGTTCCGTCTGGCAGCGCTCGTGAGAGATGCCCAGACGCGGCAGGGCTAACTCAGAACAAATGCGCGGCGACAAGATCGCCGCGCACCTTTCCGGGACAATTCTCGTCCTGCACGATCAATACATCGGCCGCCGCCAGCGAGGATAAGTGTCCGCTGTCGGTCTGCCGGATCGGTGCGACCCTCGTTCCTTGCTCCGCATCACTCACCAGCCGCCCGCGCATGAAATGCCGGCGCGGCCCGTTGGGCGGCAGCGCGTCCGCCAGCGGCAGATAAAGCGGAGCGGGCAGGGCGCCGCCCATCATTTTTTGTAGCGCCGGCAGAACGAAAATCCGCGCCGTCACCAGCGCCGAAACCGGATTGCCCGGCAAACCAAACACCACCGTCTTGCCCTTGCGCCCGAACATCAGTGGCTTGCCCGGTCGCATGGCGATGCGCCAGAAATCGATATCGACGCCATTGGCTTTTAGCATGTCCTGCACGAAATCATGCTCGCCCACGCTGGCTCCGCCCGTGGTGAGCAAAATATCGGGCCCGTCGGCCAACGCCCGAGCCAACGCATCGCCCAACACATCCCTGTCGTCGGCAACGATTCCCAGATCGCGCACCTGCGCCCCGTGCCCGGAAAAAAACGCGGCCAATCCAACCGAATTGGACGCAACGATCTGATCGGGCCCAACCACGCCCCCCGGCGCTACCAGCTCATCCCCCGTCGCCAGCAGCGCCACCCGCGGACGCGCCGAGATGGAAAGTCTTGCCACATTGCCCGCCGCCGCCAGCGCAATCTTGCGCGGATCGAGCACAGCCCCCGTCGCAATCAGCACGTCGCCTTGTGCAAAATCCTCGCCCCGAAACCGTACGCTGCGTCCCGGCGCGACGTCGCAATCGAAAGTGATCGCATTGCCCTCGGCCCGCGTTTCCTCCTGCATGATGACCGCATCGGCTCCGGCGGGCACCGGCGCACCGGTAAAGATCCGCGTGCATTGGCCAGGCCCGACGGTCCCGTCAAATCCGGCCCCCGCCTGCGATGCGCCAACCATTCTCAGCGTTACACCCGGCCGCACGTCTTCGGCCCGCACAGCATATCCATCCATGGCGCTGACATTGAATGCGGGGTTGAACAACTTCGCGCGGAGGTCTTCGGCCAGCACACGTCCCGCCGATTCGGCGAGAGCAACCCGCTCGCTGCCAAGCGGACGCACGGATTTCAGAATCCGCTCCAGCGCCTCATCGACCGAAATCAACCGGGCACCCGTTTGAAATCGCCTGACTTCCCGCCGCTTTTTTCGATGAGCTGGATGCCCGAAATGGTCATGGATTTGTCCAGCGCCTTGGCCATGTCGTAAAGCGTGAGCGCTGCGACGGATGCTGCGGTCAGCGCCTCCATCTCGACCCCGGTCCGCCCCACAGTCTCGACAGTCGCGGAAATCGCGATCGTGCCGGGCGCCTCCCCGCGCTCGATCTCAACGCCGATTTTCGTCACCGGAATGGGGTGGCAAAGCGGGATCAGCGCGGAGGTTTTCTTGGCTGCCATGATCCCGGCCACCCGTGCCACGGCAATGGCGTCGCCCTTCTTGAGCGTGCCCCCGAAAATCGCCTCGACGATCTCGACCGTGGCGTGCAGCACGGCACCGGCCACGGCGCGCCGCACGGTTTCGTCCTTGCCCGAGATGTCGACGATCCGCGCCGCGCCCGTCTCGTCGAGATGGGTCAGTTCGCGCGCCATCTCAGGCTCCCATCAACAGCGTACGGGTCGCCGCCGCCACATCGGACTGCCGCATCAGGCTCTCCCCGACCAGGAAGCACCCGACGCCAGCCTCGGCTTCGAGATATTTGATATCGTCATGGGCAAAGACGCCGCTCTCGGATACCAGAAGCTTGTCGTCCGGCACCAGTTTGGCCAGAGCGACGGTGGTTTCCAGCGTCACCTCGAAGGTCCGCAGATTACGATTGTTGATGCCGATGAAATCGGCGCCCAGCGCCAGCGCACGCTCGGTTTCTTCAGCGTCATGAACTTCCACGAGCGCGTCCATACCCCACTCGGCAGCGCTTTCAAGCAAAGTCCGAGCGGCAACATCGTCGACCGATGCCATGATGATCAGAATGCAGTCCGCCCCCCAGGCGCGCGCTTCCACCACCTGATAGGGTTCGAACAGAAAATCCTTGCGCAGCGCCGGAAGTCCCGTCGCCGACCGCGCCGCGCCAAGGAACTCCGGCCGCCCCTGAAACGATGGCGTATCGGTTAGCACCGAAAGGCACGCCGCGCCACCGTCTTCATAGGCCTTGGCCAAAACCGGCGGATCGAAATCGGGTCGGATCAATCCTTTGGATGGACTGGCCTTTTTGACCTCGGCAATCAGCCCGTATTTCCCGGTGGCCCGCTTGGCCTTCAACGCGGCGATAAAACCGCGCGGCGCGTCCTGCTCGCGCGCCATCGCGGTCAACTCGGCCAGTGGCACAGCCGATTTGGCCGCCGCGATTTCCTCGCGCTTATAGGCCTCGATCTTGCGCAGAATATCGGTCATTGTGCCCCCGAAACGGCAATGAGTTTGTCGAGCGTGGCCTTGGCCTTGCCGCTGTCTATGGCTTCTGCGCCCATAGCCACGCCCTCGGGCAGCGTTCGCACCTTGTCGGCGATAATGAAGGCCGCTGCCGCGTTGAGCAGCACGATATCGCGATATGCGCCCTTGGCGCCCTCGAGCAGCTTGCGCAGCTCGCCCGCATTATGTTCAGGATCGCCGCCGACGATGTCGTCGAGCTTGGCGCGGGGCAGCCCGGCGTCTTCGGGCGTGACCTCGAAGGATGTCAGGTTGCCGTTCTTGATCTGTGAAACAAAGGACGGCCCCGTGGTCGAAAGCTCATCCAGCCCGCTGTCCCCATGGACAACCCAGGCCGCTTGCGCCTGATTGGCCAACAGCGCTGCGGCCACCGGCTCCACCCATTCATTGTCGAACACGCCGAGCAGGTAGCGTTTGACTCCGGCCGGGTTCGATTGTGGCCCGAGCAGGTTGAACATGGTCCGCACCCCCATTTCAGCGCGGGTAGGGCCCACATGGCGCATGGCCGGGTGATGGTTGGGCGCAAACATGAACCCGATGCCCGCTTCGCGTATGCAGGCCGAAATCCGCTCGGGGGACAAATCGAGGCTGATGCCCAGCTTTTGCAGCGCTTCGGCCGAGCCCGATTTCGACGACAGCGCCCGGTTGCCATGCTTTGCGACCGGAACCCCGGCAGCGGCCACCACGATGGATGCGCCGGTCGAAATGTTGAGCGTTCCCGCGCCGTCCCCGCCGGTGCCCACGATGTCGATGGCATCTTCGGGCGCCTCGACGGGCACCATCTTGTTGCGCATGATCGAAACGGCAGCGGCGATCTCGCCAACGGTTTCGCCCTTTACCCGCATGCCCATCAGGAAGGCACCGGTCTGGGACGCCGTTGCTTCGCCGCTCATGATGATGTCCATCACCTGGCGCATTTCCGTGCCGGTCAGATCCTTGCCATCGGCTATCCGGTTCAGCGCGCCCTTGATGTCCATGTTCGTCCCTTCCGTTGTCCGGCATTGGGAGTAGCGCAGGCAACGGGCAGGGGCAAGTGGGCGTGCAAAAGCGTCCGACGGCCAATGACCTCGGCTTTCGAATTGGTCAGACGGCATGGGGCGATGAACGCTCCGCATGATTTAGTTTTAATATGAAGCGATCATCGCCCGCCGTCGCGCATAGCGCTTTGGGCGTTCGGCACTTGAAAGGCTCCACCGGAGCCTTTCATTCAGCTTTGCTGAACCGTTTCTCACTCCGGGGTTTTTGGCTTAGTCGCCCTTCAGAAGGCTAGGGTTGGCCCTCCGACCATAGGTCTCCAGGCGTTTGTGCGCTGCTCAAGGTCCACCGGACCTTGAGCTTTGGCCAGAGGCCAAACCGCTGCAAACTCCCTTCCGGGTTTCCCTGGTACGACGGCGTTAGCAAAATGGCGCCAGCCTCGCATCCGAGATCAGGCGGCCGGTTCGCGCCGTCCGGCGCTTGTGACGTTTGGGCCTTCCCTGCGGCGACCCGCATGGAACCCGGATCGGCCAACGGACATTCCGGAGCGCCTGGAGAGCTTTTTCGGTCGTGTTCCCGAACCGAAAAAGTGGCGACCACTTTTTCTGGAAACACTCCGATGTGGTCCTGGGCTCGGACCCATGCTTCCCCTTTCTCCATCCTGCCCTCACCGGAAGCTCGTATGCATCCTCGTCTCTGGTGCGGCCGTGAGGCGAGAATGGCATGGGGGTGATGGGGCGGGGATAAAGTTTTTTGCGGCTGGGTGGGTAAGGGCTTGCTCTCCAGCATCTCATCCTCCCCCGCGTCATCCTCGGGCTTGACCCGGGGATCCGCAACGCTGCTGTTGTGCAGCGCAGAAGTGGCGCCCCCTCGCGCCTCACGGCTCCTCAACCCCTTCACCGGCTGCCCGACGCAGCGGATCCCCGGGTCAAGCCCGAGGATGACGATGGGGTGGGTGAATGTCTGGTGATGGAGCCGAGAAGGTGGCCCAAGCCCCATTGCTATCTTGGACATGATCCGGGACCCAGCAGCCTTGCCGACCCTCCGGTGCGTGAAGAGAGGCTCATGGGCCCCGGCGTTCGCCGGGGAAGCGAGGGAGGGTGAGGCTTGCTCGCCGGCACCTCCCCCTCTCCATCGTCATCCTCGGGCTCGACCCGGGGATCCGCTGCATCGGGCAGCCGGTGAAGGAGTCGGGGTGCGATGAGGGGGCGGCGAACACCACTTCTGCTGCGTTTGCTGACGTCCTGCAGATCCCCGGGTCGAGCCCGAGGATGACGATGGGTGTGGTTGGTGCTGGTGATGGAGCCGGAAAGGTGGCCCAGATCCCATCGCTATATTGGACATGATCCGGCCCCCCAGCAGCCTTGCCCATGCTCTTGAGCGAGCGGCAACGCGCATAGCGCTCCGGGCGTTCGCCGGGGAAGCGAGAGGGAAGGATGGTGAAAGACTGCGGGCGGGGTTTTCCCGGTCAGCGAAAGCCGTTCAAGCGGCCCGGTCGGCGTTGAAATCGCGGGCGATGTTCAAGAAGTTCTGCAGAATGGCGTGCCCGTTTTCCGAGGAAATGCTCTCGGGATGGAACTGCACCCCATGCACCGGCAGCACGCGATGCTGGAGCCCCATGATCTGCCCGTCATCGGAGCGCGCCGTTACCGTCAATTCGCCGGGCAGCGTTTCGTCGCGCACCACCAGCGAGTGATAGCGCGTGGCCTCGAACTGCTTGTTGAGCCCGCGAAACACGCCGCGCCCGTCATGGGTAATGGTGGAAACCTTGCCATGCATGGGATGCGGCGCACGCACCACCTCGCCGCCGAAAGCCTGTCCCATCGATTGCAGCCCCAGACAAACCCCGAACAGAGGTATTTCACCCGCAAAGCGTGAGATCAGCGGCAGGCATATTCCCGCTTCATTGGGCGTGCAGGGACCGGGGGAAATCACGATAGCGTCCGGTGCCTTTTCGGCGATCTCGTCGAGCGTGATCTTGTCGTTGCGCACCACATCGACCTCGGCCCCCAACTCGCCGATATAATGGACGAGATTGTAGGTGAAGCTGTCGTAGTTATCGATCATCAGGACGCGCATCTACTGACCCACCTTGGCCTGGCCGGCATAGCGTAGCGCTTCCTCGGCGGCGCTGAAAAGAGCCTTTGCCTTGTTCTCGCATTCGAGCTGTTCAAGCTCGGGCTTGGAATCGGCGACGATCCCGGCCCCGGCCTGCACATAGAGCTTTTGGTCCTTGAGGATCGCCGTGCGCAGGACGATGCAGGTGTCCATCCTCCCGTCGGCCCCGAAATAGCCCACGCAGCCGGCATAAACCCCCCGCCGCGCCACTTCGAGCTCATCGATGATTTCCATGGCGCGCACTTTGGGCGCGCCCGAAACCGTGCCCGCCGGAAAGCCGGCGGCTAACGCATCGATATTGTCGAATTTGGGATCGAGCCTGCCCACCACGTTGGAAACGATGTGCATGACGTGGGAATAATATTCGAGGAAATATTTGTCGGTGACCTTGACCGTTCCGATCTGCGACACGCGCCCCACATCGTTGCGGCCCAGATCGAGCAGCATCAGGTGCTCGGACAATTCCTTGGGATCGGCCAGCAACTCCTCGGCCATCTCCTTGTCCTGTTCGGGCGTTGCGCCACGCCTGCGCGTTCCGGCAATCGGGCGGATCGTCACCTCGCCCTCATCGACACGGACCAGAATTTCCGGGCTCGATCCCGCCACGGCGAAATCGCCGAAATCGAGGAAATACATGTAGGGCGAGGGATTGGTGCGCCGCAGCGCGCGGTACAAGGCAGTTGGCGGCAGCGTGAAGTCGGCGGAAAAGCGCTGGCTGAGCACCACCTGAAAGATGTCGCCGGCCGCTATGTAGTCCTGGGCCGCGCGCACCATCGCAAAGTAATCCTCGCGCAATGTGTTCGAGCTAATCTCGATCTTTGCCAGATCGGGAATTTCGCTAATGCGGGGCAGGGGCCTTTCCAGCCGCAAGATCGCGTCCTCGATCCGCTCATTGGCCGCTTCGAAAGCCTGACGGGCCGTGACGCCCTCGCGGGGATAGACCGGTGCTGTCAGAAACAACTCATCCTTGAGCGTGTCGAACACGGCAAGAATCGAGGGCCGCATCATTATGGCGTCCGGCACCCCGATCGTATCGGGGTTCGTGTCGGGCAGTTCTTCCATGAACCGCACCATGTCGTAACCGAGATACCCGAACACGCCCGCCGAGTTGGCGGGCAACTCCTTTGGCATGTCGATCTGGCTTTCGGCGATCAGTGTCCTTAGGGCGTCGAGGGGAAGTGCACCGAGTGTACAATAGGCGTCAGAGGCCGTTTGTGCCGCTCGGTTGATCTCCGCAACCCCGTCCCGCACCCTCCATAACAGGTCCGGATCGAGCCCGATCATCGAGTACCGACCACGCACCGCACCGCCCTCGACCGATTCGAGAAGGAAGCTGTAGCGCCGCCCTTCGGCCAGTTTCAGATAGGTGCCGATCGGCGTTTCGAGGTCGGCCACGATGCGCTTATAGAGAACCTGTCCCTTGCCTGCATCGTAAATTTCCGCAAAGGAAACAAAGTCATAGCCGTCCGACATGGCGAACCTATTCGAGCCCGATCACGCGATTGAGGGCTTCCTCGTTGATCCTGATCCCAACGTCGGAGCGCAATCCTTCGACGAAATTGGCAAAGATCAGGTCGGGGAAATCCACCTCCAGCGCCTCGGCAACCTGCGACGGCGCATCCGCCGCGGCCGGCGTCACGTCGGTCACCTGAAAAACAACGACATCACCATCCTGGGTCGAGACATAATTGGCATACCCCTCACCCCCCTGGAACGCCGCCTGGGCAAGATCGGGATCGATCGCCGCGCCGGCGCTATTGCGCGTAAAAGGCGCAGAACTCTGGGGAATCTGGCCCTGTTCGGCGGCGACGGTGAAGACATCGCTCCCGCTATCGATGGCGGCCACGATATCTTCCGCGGTGCGCGTCATTTCCATATCGGTCTGCAATTCCTGCCAGGCCGCAACAACCTCGTCGCGGACCTCGTCGAGTGTCTGGTCGCGGGCCGCCTGAACCTCGGACAGTTCAAAGAACACGGTACGATTCGAGCCAAGGCTGATCGCCGGTGTGACCCTCGCATCGGGTGAAGCGTTAAAAACCGCGTCGACGATGGGCTGGGTTGATCCTTCCGGAAGCGTGGAAATGTCAGCCAGTTGAGCGCCGTCGGAGGTCAGATCGAGGTCGTAAATCTCAAGGCCGTACCGTTCGGCGACTTCGGAAATCGGCTGGAACGCCGCACGGGCCTCCTCGATTTCGTCATAGACGTCGAACAGCATATCCTGCGCCTTGCGCGCCGCCACCGACTGCGCCACCTCATCGCGCACCGCGTCGAGCGGCTGTTGGCCACCCTCCTCGATCGCACTTACCCAGATAACGCGATAGCCATTGCTGCCCTCAAGCACCACGTAGCCATTCTGCTCGAGGCCGAACGCGGCCTGCGCCAGGTTGGCATCGGTAATCTGGCTTTCCGCAAGCGTGCCCAGCGAGGCCACCTCGGTCTGAAGTCCGGCTTCCGACACCACGCTGGCGAACGAGGCACCGCTTTCCGCGCCGTCGATAAACGGCTGCGCAGCCTCGGCATCGGGCAGAACGAGCTGGCTGATGGTCCGGCGCTCGGGAACGACGAACTGCGGGGCAATTCGCTCGTATTCGGCGGCGATTTCTTCTTCGGTCACCTCGACGCCTTGAGCGAGCGCGTCGACGGTCAATGGCAAAAGGCTCACCACCCGCGTTTCCACGGTGCGGAACCGGCCCTGGTTCTCCGTAAAGAACTGCTGCAATTCCTCTTCACTCGGCTCATCGGATACCGAAAACAGCACAGGGTTAAGTTCGATATATTCGATGGTGCGCTGGTCGCCGTCATAAGAACGCGCGATATCGAGCGCCACCTGCGGCACGCTCGCGCCGGTCAAGATCGACCCGATCTGCTCACGGCTGGCGGCGCTACGCTGCAGGTTGAGATATTCGGTCTCGGTGTAGCCGGACTGACGCAGCATGGAGACGAACTCGCTGGCGTCGAACAAGCCCAGCGCGCCTGCAAAATTGGGATCCTCGCGCACCAGTTCGGCCAGCTTGGCGTCAGATGCTCCGAGCCCGAGGTCGCGGGCCAGGATTTCGATCGATGCGTCATTTGCCAGCCGCGCGATGGCGGAATTGGGAATACCGAAACTCACCGCCTGCTGTGCGCTCGGAGTCATGCCTGTCTGCGCAGCGAATTGATTGACCTGGCTGCGATAGACCCGGTCGAAATCGCGCACCGAAATGTTCTGGTCCCCGACCCGGGCCACCGTATTGGCGTTGAGGTCGAGAAAAACGCTTGGAATGCCGAACCCGGCGACCGCGATGATCAAAACACCCAGGAAGACTTTGGCGACCCAGCTGCGGCCGAAATTGCGAAGATTGTCGAGCATTTAGTACCGATCGGTTGATGGCGGACTCTAGCCTTTGGTCGTAGGTCAGCCCTATGGCATTCGAAGCGCGCGCATAATAGACAGGGTCCATCGGGCCCTGCAAGCCGCACTCAGGACGCCCGGTTAAGCCATTCTCCGTGTGCGTGCAAGGTGTTGTTGGGGTTCGGATGCAAGAGCGATTGCGGCCATTGATTGCCGGAAACTGGAAGATGCATGGGACGGGCGCCGCGCTCGAGCAGATCGCACGGCTCAAGACCCTTCTCCAGGAAGCCGGCGATATCGAAAGCGAGGTGCTCATATGCCCACCGGCGACGCTGCTCGACAGAGCAGCCCGAAGAGCCCAGAGCAGCGCAATCCGCATCGGCGGGCAGGACTGCCACGCCGATCCCGGCGGAGCCCACACGGGAGACATAAGCGCCTCCATGCTGCTCGACGCCGGAGCGTCCCACGTTATCCTTGGTCACTCCGAGCGCCGCGCCGACCATGGCGAAACGAGCGATATCGTGAGGGACAAGACCAAAGCCGCGCTGGCTGCCGGTCTTATCCCGATCATTTGCGTCGGCGAAACCGAGGCCGAGCGTCTTGCAGGGACCGCGAATCAGGTGGTTGGCGAGCAGATCGATCTTTCACTGCCGGATGCCTTCGGCGAGACGCCGATTATCATCGCCTACGAGCCGGTGTGGGCCATCGGCACCGGACGGACGCCAACGACTGACGATATCGCCCATATGCACGCCCACATGCGCAACCTGCTGGTCGCGCGTTTCGGCACGGCAGGGGAGAGTGCGTTGCTGCTCTATGGTGGTTCGGTAAAGCCTTCCAACGCCGAAGAAATCCTGCGCACGCCAGAGGTCAACGGTGCTCTGGTCGGCGGCGCGAGCCTGCTTGCGGACGACTTCTTTTCCATCATCGTCGCCGCCTGAAAACGGAACGGGAAACTGTCGCTCCAGAGGGCTGGCCAATACCGATCTTTGCGTGTAGAACGCCCGCCAACGCGATGCCTGTGCAGAGCCTTGCTTGACGGCCGGACGGTCGGGGCAGGGCTTGAGCCGTTAAGCCTTCCGGGCAAGAACGGACCACGCGCATCTGAAAGATATTGCGCTGCCAGGGTTCGCTTCCCATATGTCCCGGCTTGAGCGCGAGAGCATTTTTGAAGGACGAACCGTAAATGGCCACGGTACTCATTGTCGCCTATCTGTTGATCGTGATCGCCATGATCGTGGTGATCCTGCTCCAGCGTTCGGAAGGCGGCGGCCTCGGAATGGGCGGCGGCGGTGGCGGCAATTTCATGTCCTCGCGCGGGTCGGCCAACCTCCTTACCCGTACGACCGCCATTTTGGGCACCCTGTTCATGGTCACGGCAATCGGCCTTACAATCATCAGCCAGACCGACCGCAGCTCGACCTCGATCCTGGACCAGGCCGCTCAGAATGCCGACGGCACTCCGGCGACCGTGCTCGACGCTCTCGATGCTTTGGGAACAGAGAACGACGATCTCGCTGTGCCTTCCCAGCCCGCCACCTCGGGCGACGATCTTGCCGTGCCGGCCGTTCCCCAGGAAGAGGCTCCGGCCTCCACCGAGGAACCACCGGCTACCAGTGAATCCGAGGTGATCGAGCCCGGCTCGTCGATGATGTCGACAATGCCAGAGGAACCCGCCGCGGCCGACGAAGCGCCGGCGGAGGAAACGACGACCCCCGGCAACTAGTGGCGCCGGAATAGGATACAAAGGACGGGGATGGAGACATCCCCTTCTTTTTTGTGTGGGCGCGATCATTTTCGCGCTTCGAATCGAAAGCGGCTTATGTAAGGTAAAATTCCATGGCTCGGTACGTTTTCATCACCGGTGGCGTGGTCTCCTCGCTCGGAAAAGGTCTTGCTTCGGCGGCGCTTGGCGCCGTGTTGCAGGCGCGTGGCTACAAGGTTCGGCTGCGCAAGCTCGACCCTTATCTCAATGTCGATCCCGGCACGATGTCGCCCTATCAGCACGGCGAAGTGTTCGTGACCGACGACGGCGCGGAAACCGACCTCGATCTGGGTCACTACGAGCGCTTCACGGGCCGCTCGGCCAACCAGAAAGACAACGTAACGACGGGACGGATTTATTCCGATATTCTCGCCAAGGAGCGCCGCGGCGACTATCTCGGCGCTACGGTTCAGGTGATCCCGCACGTTACCGACGAGATCAAATCCTTCGTCACCTCCGACAATGACGATTTCGATTTCGTTCTGTGCGAAATCGGCGGCACTGTCGGCGATATCGAAGCCATGCCGTTCCTCGAGGCCATCCGCCAGCTTGGCAATGAACTGCCACGCGGCGATGCTGTCTTCGTGCATCTGACACTGATGCCGTTTATCCCCAGCGCGGGCGAACTCAAGACCAAGCCGACCCAGCACTCGGTCAAGGAATTGCGCTCGATCGGCATCCAGCCCGATGTTCTGCTGATCCGCTGTGACCGCCCGATCCCCGAAGGGGAAAAGCGCAAGCTTTCCCTGTTCTGCAACGTCCGTCCGTCGGCCGTTATCCAGGCGCTCGATGTCGCCTCGATCTACGACGTGCCGATCTCCTACCATGAGGAAGGGCTGGACGACGAAGTGCTGGCCGCCTTCGGCATAAAGGACGCTCCGGCGCCTGAACTCGATGGCTGGCGCGAGATTTCGCGCCGCGTCCACGAGCCCGAGGGCACGGTCAATATCGCCATCGTGGGCAAATATACCGGGCTCAAGGATGCCTATAAGTCGCTTTCCGAGGCCCTGGCGCATGGCGGCATCGCCAACAACGTCAAGGTCAACCTCGAATGGATCGATTCCGAGGTGTTCGAGCGTGACGATCCGGCGCCCTATCTCGAAGGCATCCATGGCATTCTCGTGCCCGGCGGCTTTGGCGAGCGCGGTTCTGAAGGCAAGATCAACGCTGCTCGGTTCGCCCGCATTCGCGATGTTCCCTATTTCGGGATCTGTTTCGGAATGCAGATGGCCTGCATCGAAGCGGCCCGCAATACTGCGCACATTCCGAAAGCCTCCTCGACCGAATTCGGTCCGACCAAGGAAGCTGTCGTCGGGCTGATGACCGAATGGGTCAAGGACAATGAAAAGCGGGCCGGCTCGGACAAGGATCTGGGCGGCACGATGCGGCTGGGCGCCTATCCGGCCCAGCTCGTTCGCGGCAGCCGGGTTGCCGATATCTATGGCACCAACCGGATTTCCGAGCGCCATCGGCATCGCTACGAGGTCAACATGACCTACCGCAAGGTGCTGGAGGCCAACGGTCTTCTGTTTTCCGGACTTTCGCCGGATGGAACCTTGCCGGAAATCGTCGAGCGCACCGACCACCCCTGGTTCATCGGCGTCCAGTACCATCCCGAACTCAAATCCCGCCCATTCGAACCGCACCCCTTGTTCCGCTCATTCATCGCGGCGGCGGTCGAACAAAGCCGTTTGGTCTAAGGCAGGGGAGCCGGGCAATGGCTGAGATCGTCAATCTCCGTCAGGCCCGAAAGAACAAGCTGCGCGCTGAAAAAGAGCGCGCAGCCGACACCAATCGTGCCAAATTCGGCCGCACCAAAGCCGAGCGCGAAAAGTCTGAAAAACAGGCTGAACTCGACGCAAAGCGTCTCGATTTTCACAAACGTCAATCCGAGAACGACCAGTAGGAACCCGATCGGTTTGGGGGCGTTGTGCACGCGCATAACAAAAGACCCCAAAAACGGAGGTTGCTCATGCCTACTGCATCCGGACACACCACGGCCATTCGCGCCACACGCGCTGTCGGCACCGATGTCTATAATCTCGATGGCAAGAAGATCGGAAAGGTCGAGGACATCGTTCTCGACAAGACCGATAATGCCATCATGTTTGCCGTCGTCGGTTTCGGTGGCTTCCTTGGAATGGGCGAGAAATATCACGCTCTTCCCTGGGCCACGCTCGATTACGACAAGGACCAGGATGGCTACGTCGTCCCGTTTACGCGCGACGAACTTGAAGCAGGGCCGGCCGACACCATCACCGAATTGACCAAGGATGACGGACTCCACGCACGCCAGGAAGCCTATTCCTACTACAAGGTCGATCCATACTGGCATTAGCTTGCGACTAATATAAGTGATGACCTATGCGGCTCGATGCTCCGTCATTGGGCCGCATTATTTTTGTGCCAAGCCCTTCCTAAGCCGGGCCGCCTTTATTAGAAGGGCAACAACCGGCATTTCCCAGAAAACGAAGGGCGCTTATATGTCTGCAATTGTTGACGTCATCGGCCGTCAGATATTTGACAGCCGCGGCAATCCGACCGTCGAAGTCGACGTGGTTCTCGACGACGGCAGCTTCGGTCGTGCCGCGGTCCCCTCGGGCGCGTCCACCGGCGCGCATGAAGCTGTGGAGTTGCGCGACGGCGGCGAAGCCTATCTCGGCAAGGGCGTGCTTAACGCCGTCGATAACGTCAACACCCTGATCGCCAGCGAGATCGAAGGGCTCGACGCGCTCGATCAGATCGCAATCGATCAGGCGATGATCGAGCTCGACGGCACACCCAACAAGGGCAAGCTGGGCGCTAACGCCATTCTGGGCGTGTCGCTCGCCGTGGCGCGCGCCGCCGCAGAATCCAGCGCTCTGCCGCTGTGGCGCTATGTAGGCGGGCCGAACGCGCGCCTGCTGCCAGTGCCGATGATGAACATCATCAATGGCGGCGAGCATGCCGACAACCCGATCGATATCCAGGAATTCATGATCATGCCGGTGGGCGCGGATTCGATCGCCGATGCCGTCCGGATCGGCACGGAAATCTTTCATACGCTGAAAAAGGGCCTGGCCTCCGAGGGGCACAATACCAACGTTGGCGACGAAGGCGGCTTTGCACCCAACCTCAGCTCCACCGAAGACGCCCTGGGTTTCATCATGAAATCCATCGAGAAGGCAGGCTATGCGCCGGGCGAGGACGTCTATCTTGCCCTCGATTGCGCCTCGACCGAGTTCTTCAAGGACGGCAGCTACAACCTCAAGGGCGAAGGCAAGACGCTCGGGTCGGACGAGATGGTCCGCTACCTCCAGGACCTGACCAACCGCTTCCCCATCATTTCCATCGAAGACGGCATGGCTGAGGATGATTGGGACGGCTGGAAGGCCCTGACCGAGGCCATCGGGTCAAACGTTCAACTGGTCGGCGACGATCTGTTCGTCACCAACACCGAGCGGCTGACCTCGGGCATCCGCATGGGCGTAGCCAATTCGATCCTCGTCAAGGTCAACCAGATCGGCTCGCTTTCGGAAACCCTCGAGGCCGTCGAGACCGCGCACAAGGCGTCCTACACTTCGGTCATGTCGCACCGTTCGGGTGAGACCGAGGATTCGACAATTGCCGACCTCGCCGTCGCGCTCAACTGCGGGCAGATCAAGACCGGCTCTCTGGCCCGCTCGGACCGGTTGGCCAAATACAACCAGTTGATCCGTATCGAGGAATTCCTCGGCACCTCCGGCCGCTACGCCGGCCGTTCGATCCTTAAGGGATAACGACAGGGGCGCTTCGGCGCCCCTTTCCTTTTGGCCGCGACCCACACCGACTCCGGAAACCAGTCTTTAAGCATAGCCATGCGATAAGCGGACTCTCCGGTTCCTGCGTATCGTTCCTGCCCATGCCCACCCGCGTCAAACGCCCGTCCATTCTTCTCAAGCTGAGCATGACTGCAGGCTTGCTGGCGTTTCAGGGCTATCTTGGCTATCACGTTGTCACCGGAGCCTTCGGTATCGACAGCCAGCGCGAAATGCTCGCCGAAATCACCATATTGGAGGCGCGCCGCGCGGCGCTGGAAACCGAAATCGAGTCCTACGAACATCGCATCGCCCTGTTCGACCCGCGCAGGCTCGACCCCGATATTCTGACCGAGCGGGCACGCGCTCTGCTCGGACTCGTGCATCCCGACGATATCATCATCGTGCCGGATGATGGGATTTAATCGCCTTTCGGTTAAATTGCTATTTTAACTGAAAATCGATTAAACTGGTTTTTGCTTTGCAAATCAGATAGATATTAGTCCCGGAAGGTTGATCCTTGTGCTTTGTGGCTGGCACGGAGCGCGCTATTGTGCATCAATGCATCCAGCATCCCGTCTCGCCCCGCAACGGGCGGCGGCAGCGATCAGGTTCTTTCCGGAGATATCGCATGGCGCGTAAAGCGACGGCCGCCAAGGCCAAATCCAATGCCCCCGAATTCACCAAGGACGAGGAACTCCACGCTTTCCGCGAAATGCTGCTCATCCGGCGCTTTGAAGAAAAAGCCGGCCAGATGTATGGTATGGGTCTGATCGGCGGGTTCTGTCACCTCTATATCGGCCAGGAAGCCGTCGTCACCGGCATCACCATGGCATCCAAGAAGGGCGAAGACGCCCAGATCACCGGTTATCGCGACCACGGCCATATGCTCGTCATGGGGCTGGACCCCAAGGGCGTCATGGCCGAGCTGACCGGCCGCAAGGGCGGGTTGTCCAAAGGCAAGGGCGGCTCGATGCACATGTTTTCCAACGAGCACCGCTTTTATGGCGGCAACGGCATCGTCGGTGCGCAGGCATCGCTGGGCACGGGCCTCGCCTTCGCCTCGAAATATCGCGGCGACGGGTCGGTTTCGATCACCTATTTCGGTGACGGCGCGGCCAATCAGGGCCAGGTCTATGAGAGCTTCAACATGGCCAAGCTCTGGAAGCTGCCTGTTGTCTATGTGATTGAGAACAACAAATACGCCATGGGTACCTCGGTCGAACGGTCCGCCTCGACCACTGACCTCTCACAGCGCGGCGTGTCCTTCGGTATCCCCGGCGAGCAGGTCGACGGCATGGACGTCCGCATGGTCAAGGAAGCGGCCGAGCGGGCCATCGAACACGCACGGTCCGGCAAGGGGCCCTATATCCTCGAAATGCTCACTTACCGCTATCGCGGCCACTCCATGTCCGATCCCGCCAAGTATCGCTCCAAGGACGAGGTGACGACGATGCGGTCCGAGCGCGATCCGATCGAGCAGGTCAGAAAGCGCATTATCGAGCAGAAATTTGCCAGCGAGGACGAACTCAAGGATATCGAAAAGGATATCCGGGCCATCGTCACCGAAGCCGCCGATTTTGCCACCAACGATCCCGAGCCCGATCCGTCCGAGCTCTATACCGACATCACAGTATAAGCGCCGGCAGGGAGACCTCACGATATGCCAACCGATATTCTTATGCCCGCGCTCTCGCCCACCATGGAAGAGGGCACTCTTGCCAAATGGATTGTCAAGGAAGGCGACAAGGTCGGTCCCGGCGACGTTCTGGCCGAGATCGAAACCGACAAGGCGACCATGGAAGTCGAAGCCGTCGATGAAGGTGTGATCGGCAAGATTTTCGTCGCCGAAGGCACCGAAGGCGTCAAGGTCAATACCCCGATCGCCGCGCTGTTGGGCGAGGGCGAAAGCGCCGGCGACGTCGCCACCCCCGAAGTTTCGGCCGATGAGCCAAAAGAATCCGAAAAGCCCGGTCCCGATACCGAGGTCGCCGAAAAATCCGAGCCGACCACGAAAGCCAAGGACGCCCCGGCCGCGCCTCAGTTCAAGCCCCAGGACGATCCCGACATCCCCGACGATGTCGAGATGGTGACCGTCACTGTGCGCGAAGCACTGCGCGATGCAATGGCCGAAGAGATGCGGGCCGACAAGGATGTCTTCGTCATGGGCGAGGAAGTGGCTGAGTACCAGGGCGCCTATAAGGTGACCCAGGGCCTGCTCCAGGAATTCGGCGCCGAACGGGTGATCGATACGCCGATCACCGAGCACGGCTTTGCCGGTCTTGGCGTGGGTGCCGCATTTGCGGGGCTCAAGCCCATCATCGAGTTCATGACCTGGAACTTTGGCATGCAGGCCATCGACCAGATTATCAATTCGGCCGCCAAGCAGCTCTATATGTCGGGCGGGCAGGTGACGGCCCCCATGGTGTTCCGTGGCCCCAATGGTGTCGCTTCGCGCGTCGGTGCCCAGCACAGCCAGGACTATTCGGCCTGGTACAGCCACGTGCCCGGCCTGACCGTCATCGCGCCCTACACCGCGGCCGACGCCAAGGGCCTTCTCAAGGCTGCCATTCGCTCGCCCAATCCGGTTGTCTTCCTCGAGAACGAGCTTCTTTACGGCACCACCGGCGAAGTGCCCAAGATGGACGATTTCGTCCTGCCCATCGGCAAGGCGCGCATTGCGCGCAAAGGCAAGGACGTCACCATCGTCTCCTTCTCGATGGGGATGCGTTACGCCACCCAGGCCACTGAAAAGCTCGTCGACGCCGGCGTCGATGTCGAACTGATCGACCTGCGCACCCTGCGCCCGCTCGACATCGATACGGTGATCGAATCGGTCAAAAAGACCGGACGTGTGGTGACCGTCGAAGAAGGCTGGCCGCAGGGCGGCATCGGATCGGAAATCTCGGCCCGTCTCATGGAGCGCGCCTTCGATTACCTCGACGCGCCCGTCACCCGCGTGACCGGCAAGGATGTGCCCATGCCCTATGCGGCGAACCTTGAAAAGCTGGCCCTGCCCAGCGTCGACGAGGTCATCGCCGCGGTCAACGCCGTCACCTACCGCAGCTAAGGGAGGCTCTTGCGATGCCTATCAACATCACGATGCCCGCCCTGTCGCCCACCATGGAAGAGGGCACGCTGGCCAAATGGCACGTCAAGGAAGGCGATAGCGTTTCTTCCGGTGACGTGATCGCCGAGATCGAGACCGACAAGGCCACTATGGAAGTGGAAGCCGTCGATGAAGGCACGATCGGCAAAATCCTGGTTTCCGAAGGCAGCGAGAACGTCAAGGTCAATGCGGTGATCGCCGTCCTGCTCGAAGAGGGTGAGAGCACGTCCGATATCGGCGACGCAGCACCGCCCCCAAAGGCTGAAGCGCCGAAAGCGGAGGCCGAACAGCCCAAGGCCGAGCAAAAGTCTAAAGACGAACCGAAGGCACCCTCGACCAGTTCCGACGCCAAGCCGACCCCCGAACCGCTCCCGGCGCCGAAAGCCGACGGCAAGCGCGTATTCGCCTCGCCACTGGCCCGTCGCCTCGCCAGGGACGCTGGGATCGATCTCGCCGCCGTTTCGGGTTCGGGCCCCAAGGGACGCGTGGTCAAGGCCGATATCGAGAAGGCCAAAAAGGACGGCGTTTCCGCTAAGCCCGGCGCTGCTCCCGCCGCCGGTGCACCGCTACCTGCCGGCATGGGCAAGAACCAGGTTCTCGCCATGTACGAGGAGGGCACCTACGACATCGTGCCCAATGACGGCATGCGCAAGACAGTTGCCGCCCGCCTCACCGAATCCAAGCAGACGGTGCCGCACTTCTATCTCACGCTCGATTGCAACATCGATGCGCTCATGAAGGCGCGTGAGGACCTGAACGCCTCGGCCACCAAGGATAAGGATGGCAAGCCGGCCTATAAGCTTTCGGTCAACGATTTCATCATGAAGGCATGGGCCATTGCCCTTCAGCAGGTGCCGCAGGCCAACGCCACATGGGCCGGCGATTCGATCCTCTACCATCATCGTTCCGACGTCGCCGTTGCTGTTGCGGTGCCGGGCGGGCTGTTCACCCCGGTCGTGAAGTCCTGCGATACCAAGGGCCTTCGGCAAATTTCCGAGGAGGTCAAGGATCTCGCCACTCGCGCGCGTTCCAAAAAGCTCGCGCCCCATGAATATCAGGGGGGCTCGTCGGCGGTTTCCAACCTGGGCATGTACGGCATCAAGCATTTCGGCGCCGTCATCAACCCGCCGCACGGCACTATCCTTGCCGTCGGTGCGGGAGAAGAGCGAGTCTATGCGGAAAAGGGTCAGATCAAGACCGGCAGTTTCATGACCGTGACGCTCTCTTGCGATCACCGCTCGGTCGATGGAGCCCTCGGGGCTGAACTCCTCGCGGCATTCAAGAAGCTGATCGAAGCACCCGTCATGATGCTTGCTTAAGGCTCGCCTTATGAAAACCATTCTCGCCTATGGAGATAGCCTGACCTATGGCGCCGATCCTGTCGTGCAGGGTGGGCGTCATGCCTATGAGGATCGTTGGCCAACCAGGCTCGAAATGGGGCTCGAGGGCAAAGCGCGGGTGATTGCAGAGGGGCTGGGTGGCCGCAGCACCGCTTTTGACGATTTTACCACCACGGCAGACCGCAATGGCGCCCGCATCCTGCCGACGCTGATCCACAGCCATGCTCCGCTCGATGCGGTTGCCATCATGCTCGGCACCAATGACATGAAGAGCTTTGTCTGCGGCAGTGCACTGGGGGCCTCGCGGGGCATCAAGAGGCTGGGAGAAATCGTCGGGGCGGAGGCACCGACAGCGCAGCTTATTCTGATATCGCCGCCCCATTGTACCGAACCATCCAGCCCCGCGCTGGATCCCAGGTTCAGTGAGACGATCGCAGAGAGCCGCGAACTGGCCGGTCACTACCGGCGCGTCGCGGACGAACTCGGCTGCCATTTCTTCGATGCGGCAACGGTCGCCGAAGCCGATCCGGCGGACGGCGTACATCTCGACCCGGCCAACACACGCGCAATCGGCGACGCACTGGCGCCGCTTCTCAAAGAGATACTCGGGCTCTAGCCCATAAGGACAAGAGGAAAGCCATGGCGGATCAATACGATATCATCGTGATCGGTGCCGGTCCCGGCGGCTACATCGCAGCCATCCGCGCGTCGCAACTGGGTTTGAAGGCCGCAATCGTCGAGCGCGAACACATGGCGGGCATCTGCTCGAACTGGGGCTGTATCCCGACCAAGGCGCTGCTGCGTTCGGCGGAAATTTACGGCCACATGGATCACGCCAAGGATTACGGGCTGACCGCCGACAAATTCGGCTTCGACATCGAGGCCATCGTCAAGCGCTCGCGCGGGATCGCCGGTCGCATGAATGACGGCGTCCAGTTCCTGATGAAAAAGAACAAGGTCGATATCATCTGGGGCGAAGCGACAATCACCAAGCCCGGCGAAGTCAAGGTCGAGGCGACCAAAAAGAAGGCCGTCGAACCCCAGCATCCAAAGCCCAAGACGACGCTGGGCGAGGGGACCTACAAGGCAAAAAACATCATCGTCGCCTCCGGCGCGCGCCCACGCGTGCTGCCGGGAATCGAACCGGACGGCGAAAAGATCTGGACCTATTTCGAGGCTTTAAAGCCCGCCAAGATGCCCAAATCGGTCGCCGTGATGGGCTCGGGAGCCATCGGCATCGAATTCGCGTCCTTCTACCGCTCGCTCGGGGCAGAGGTGACCGTCATCGAACTCCTGCCGCAGATCATGCCGGTGGAAGATGCCGAAATCGCCGGTCTGGCCCGCAAACGCTTTGAAAAGCGCGGCATCCAGATTTTGACCGACGCCAAGGTCTCCAAGGTCGACAAATCCAAGGACGGCGTCACCGCCCACGTCGAGCTCAAGAACGGCGACAAGAAGGAAATCAAGGCCGAGGTGCTGATCTCCGCCGTCGGCGTGCAGGCCAATTCCGAAAATCTCGGGCTGGAAAAGGCCGGGGTCAAGATCGACCGCGGCGTCATCGTCGTTGACGATCACGGCCGCACCAATGTCGAAGGCATCTGGGCCATCGGCGACGTGGCCGGCCCCCCCATGTTGGCTCACAAGGCCGAGCATGAGGCCGTGCTGGCCGTCGAAACCATCGCCGGCAAGAAGGTTCATGGTCTCGACAAGTCCAAGATCCCCGGCTGCACCTATTGCGAACCGCAGGTGGCCAGCGTCGGCATGACCGAAGCGAAAGCCAAGGAAGCCGGGCGCGACATCCGCGTCGGACGTTTCCCCTTCGTGGGCAATGGCAAGGCGATTGCGCTGGGCGAGCCCGATGGTCTGGTCAAGACCATCTTCGACAAGAAGACCGGTGAGCTTTTGGGCGCGCATATGGTCGGCGCCGAAGTGACCGAGCTGATCCAGGGCTTTGTGGTGGCAATGAACCTCGAAACCACCGAGGAAGACCTGATGCACGCGATCTTCCCACATCCGACCCTGTCGGAAACGATGAAGGAGAGCGTACTTGACGCATACGGTCAGGCACTCAACATATGAAATGGCTCAGGGCTTTGCGGCCCGATCGTTCATAAAGTAAATTCAAGGTTGATAATTCGGTAAGCAATTCATCCAATGTCCCCGCAGGAAGGGAAGCACCCGTGGTAAATATGGAGCGGATAGATGTCTGAAACCGTCCATATTGGGGTTCGTCATGGCTCAAGAGCTCTTGATGTACTGGGTGCTGGTCGGACTGGTTATTGGCCTGATCGGCGCATTTCTGTTTGGAACCAACTTGATCTGGCGTTATCTGGCCGCAGGCGTGGCCGGCTCCGTCGCGATCAGTTTCGCCATTGCCTATTTCGGCATTGACGTACCGATAGCAAACTGGCTCATACGCCAGCTCAGCGTGGCAGCCGCTGGGGCCGTATTCGTCGTAACCTTTGTCAGGGTGGTGGACACATCAGCCTGACGGGTTCGGAAAAGGACACAATGGTCACTCTTCTCGATACCGTAGGCACCAAGTCACCAAGACACCCTGAAAAGGCAAAGCGTCCCGACACCGAGATGCTGCGCAAGCCCGACTGGATTCGCGTCAAGGCGCCCGGCTCGGCCGTTTATCGCGAAACCCAGCAGATCGTGCGCGAGAACAATCTCGTCACCGTTTGCGAGGAAGCGGGCTGCCCCAATATCGGCGAGTGCTGGAGCAAGAAGCACGCCACCATGATGATCATGGGCGAGATCTGCACCCGCGCCTGCGCCTTCTGCAACGTGCGCACCGGCCTGCCGACCGCGCTCGATCCCCATGAGCCCGAGAACGTTGCCAAGGCCGTCGAAAAGCTCGGTCTGGAACACGTCGTCATCACTTCGGTCGATCGCGACGACCTTGCCGATGGCGGTGCGCAGCATTTCGCCGACGTGATCCTCGCCATACGCACCCGCAATCCCAAGACCACCATCGAAATTCTGACGCCCGACTTCCTTCGTAAGGACGGCGCTCTTGAAATCGTCGTGGCGGCCCGGCCGGACGTCTTCAACCACAATCTTGAAACCGTACCGTCCAAATACCTCACGGTCCGCCCGGGCGCGCGCTACTTCCACTCCATCCGGCTGTTGCAGCGGGTCAAGGAACTCGATCCGCAGATGTTCACCAAGTCCGGCATCATGGTCGGGCTGGGCGAGGAGCGTAACGAAGTGCTCCAGCTCATGGACGATCTGCGCGTTGCGAACGTCGATTTCCTCACCATCGGGCAGTATCTCCAGCCGACCCGCAAGCACCATAAGGTCGAGCGGTTCGTGACCCCCGAGGAATTCAAATCCTTTGCCACGGTGGCCAAGACCAAGGGCTTCCTTCTGGTCTCGTCCAGCCCGCTCACCCGCTCCTCGCACCATGCGGGCGAGGATTTCGCGGCCCTGCGCAAGGCGCGGCAGGAAAAACTCGGACTGGCTTGATGCAGAAGCATTTGGAGCGGCACGTGCCGCATTCGGCAGCGCAAATGCTCGCGCTGGTGGCGGACGTGGATGCCTATCCCCAGTTCATTCCCCATTGCGAGCGCATGGACGTGCGCCGCGATGTGGCCAATCCGAACGAAAAATTCGACGCCCGGATGCACATCCGCTTCGGCCCGATCAGCCAGGCCTACACCAGCCGGATCGTGGTCGATCCTGAGGCAAAGACATTGCGGGCGAAGGCGGTCGATGGCCTGTTCAGCCACCTCGACAGCATCTGGCGGTTTACCGAAGACGGGCAGGGGACGGCCATTGTCTTCGACATCGACTTCAAGATCGCCAACCCCCTGATCCGCTCGGTCGCCGAACCCGCCTTCGCCGCCAAGCAGGACGAGATCATGGACGCGTTCATAGCGGAAGCACGTCGCCGTTACGGAGCGTAGGCGTCCAGCACCATCTCGAGCGCCACCCGGACGGTGGCCTGCCGGATGCCGTCGCGGCCCAGATCGCCGAACCGCTCTTCGCGATGAATGGTCTTGGCCGGGGTTGCCAGCCCGAAATGGACCAGCCCGATCGGCTTTTCATCCGATCCGCCGCCGGGGCCGGCGATACCGGTCACCGAAATCGCCAGATCCACCCCGGCCTTGTGCAAGGCGCCCTCGGCCATAGCCCGCGCCACCGGTTCGGATACCGCCCCGTATTGCTCGATCAGAGCCACGGGCACGCCGATCATTGCCTTCTTGGCCTCGTTGGAATAGGTGACGAACCCGCCATAGAGCATGGCCGACGAGCCCGAGACCGACGTGATAGCGCCCGCAATCAGCCCGCCAGTACAGCTTTCCGCTGTCACCATCATGTGGCCGGCCAGGATCAGCCGGTCGTTGATCTTTTTCGCCAGCGCCAGCGTTTCGTTGTCGAGCATTGCTCTAACTCCGCGGCAGTGCGATGGTCGCGACGGCCTGGGCCGCTATGCCTTCCTGGCGGCCGGTAAAGCCAAGCCGTTCCGAGGTCGTCGCCTTGATCGCCACCCTGTCGACGCTCACCCCCGCGATCTCCGCAATCCGCGCCCGCATCGCATCCACATGCGGCCCGATCTTGGGATATTCGCAGATGATCGTCGCATCCATATGCACCAACCGCCCGCCGCGTTTCCGCACCAGATTGGCGGCGTGCTCGAGAAAGATCGAGGAATCCGCGCCCTTCCATTCCATTTCGCTCGGCGGGAAGTGCTTGCCGATATCCCCGTCGGCCAGCGCGCCGTAAATGGCATCGGCAAGGGCATGCAGAACGACATCGGCATCTGAATGGCCCTTGAGACGGGCCGTGTGCGGAATGGAGATATTGCCCAGAACGACGGCATCGCCTTCGGCAAAAGCGTGAACGTCGTAGCCCGATCCGACCCGTGTTTCCATAGCTTGTCCTTCAGACATCATGCGTTCCGCCCGCTCGAAATCGCCCGGCAGGGTGATCTTGATATTGCGCGTATTGCCCTGCGCAAGTGCAACGCTCAAGCCGGCCCATTCGGCGATCGCTGCATCATCGGTAAATCCATCGCTCATTTCGATGGCGCGCCTGTGGGCGTTGTAGATTGCATTGAAATGGAACCCTTGCGGGGTCTGCGCTGCAAAAAGCTGGGTGCGGTCCTCGGTGCCGCCCACGGTCTTGCCGTCGACCGATCGCTTGATGGTATCGGTCACCAGCGTCACCGGCAGTGCGCCATCGGCATCGGCCAGCGCCGCAACGACATTGTCGATCAAGACGGCGTCGACGAACGGCCTGGCCCCATCATGGATGAGGACGATGTCGGGCGGATTGCCCGCCAGCGATTGCAGGCCCTTAAGCGCCGAGACCTGCCGAGTGTCGCCGCCAATTACCGCCGCCGACAGCCGTGCGTCAGAAAGCCCCAGTGCCGCAAACATCTCTTCCTGTCCGGTGCCGATTACCGGTATGACGCGATTGATCGTCTTCACGGCAAGCAATGCGTTGAGCGTTCTGGCCAGAAGCGGCATACCCGCTACGGGACGGTATTGCTTGGGCAGATCGCCGGGCCCCGCACGTTCACCGCGCCCCGCCGCGACGACCAGCGCAACGATTGTTTTTTCTTCACTCATGGGACCTTGCCCGCTCTCGGCGACGCGTTGCGCAAACTTGATCCGCAATTAACGCCCCAGGGCGAGCGAAACAAGGTCAGCACCACTGTCTTTAGCAAACTGATCCCACATCAGCCATTGATCGGGATCGAATTTTGACTAATCTGTCACCAAATTTGAGCCCTTGTATAGTTTTAAGGCAATAAATTGGCCAAACCTGCCTCCGAAATAAGCATAGGCGGCATCCGCCTGCCAAATCGCGCATTTCTTGCGCCCATGGCAGGAATCACCGACCGCCCGATGCGCGATCTCGCCGCCCGCTTCGGCGCGGGCCTGGTCGTGTCGGAAATGATCGCCAGCGCCGCGCTCGTCACGGGGCACAAGGAAATGATCCGCAAGCTCGCCCCCAGCCACGGCCTGCCACACATTGTCCAGCTTGCCGGCTGCGAGGCCGATTGGCTGGTGCGCGGCGCAAAGATTGCCGAAGAGGCCGGGGCCGACGTCATCGACATCAATTTCGGCTGCCCGTCAAAGCGCGTCACCAATGGCTTTGCAGGTTCAGCGTTGATGCGCGTGCCCGACATAGCGCTTTCGCTCGTCGAAGCGGTGGTTGCCGCCACCAACCTGCCGGTCACCGTCAAGATGCGGCTTGGCTGGGACGACGACAACCTCAACGCCGCCGACATCGCCCGCCGCGCGGAAGGTGCCGGTGTCAAAATGATTACCGTGCATGGCCGCACGCGCCAGCAGTTCTACAAGGATACGGCGCGCTGGCACCTCGTAAGGCCAGTCACCGAGACCGTCGGTATTCCCGTCGTCGTCAATGGCGATATCATCGGGCAGCACGAGGCCGATATCGCGCTGGCCCAATCGGGCGCCGATGCCGTCATGATCGGTCGGGGGGCACAGGGGCAGCCCTGGATCGTGGGGCAGGTGGCCGCGCATCTCGCCGGGCGCCCCACGCCCGAAGCACCTACCGGAGCGGACCTCGTCGGGCTGGTCGCCGAGCACTACGAGGATATGCTGTCCGAATACGGAACCGAACTCGGCGTTCGCATGGCCCGCAAGCATATCGGCTGGTATCTCGAGGCTGCGGGAAATTTGTCCAATGCCGCCCGACGCCCGATCATGACCGAAGACGACCCGCACGCTGTCCTGCGCCTCATGCCCCAACTTTTCGAACAAACCTGGAGCCAGGCCGCATGAGCGCGCTTATGGAATCCGATCTGCACACATCAATAATCCAGTCGTTGCCTCAGCCGGTTATCGTCTGCGCGCAGGATGGCTCCATCACCTTTGCCAACTACGCCGCCGAGGCATTTTTTCACGCCTCCGCGTCCATCCTGACGCGGCAGAAGCTGTCGGATTTCATAGCGTTCGGCTCACCAATTCTCGGCTTGATCGAAAGCGTCGCCTCCCGCCTCGCCCCGATGATCGAATATCGTGTCCAGGTCGGCACGGCCCGGGTGATCGAGGACAGGGTGGCCGACGTCTATGCCAGCCCCATTCCCGAGATGCCCGGACACGTCACGCTCATCTTCCAGGAGCGGACAATGGCCGACAAGATCGACCGTCAACTCGTATCGCGCGGCGCGGCGCGGTCGGTGACGGGCCTCGCCTCCATGCTGGCCCATGAGATTAAGAACCCGCTTTCGGGTATCCGGGGTGCCTCCCAATTGCTCGAACAATCGGCGACCGGTGACGACCGCGCGCTGGCACGCCTCATTCGCGACGAAACCGACAGGATCGTCGATCTCGTCGACCGCATGGAAGTGTTCGGCGACGAACGGCCCGTCGAGCGCACGCCGATCAACATTCACGTCATTCTCGAACGGGTAAAGCTGCTCGCCTCGAACGGTGTCGCCAAGGGCATCACCTTTTCGGAAGACTACGATCCGAGCCTTCCCCCAGTGCTCGGCGACCGCGATCAGCTCATCCAGATTTTCCTCAATCTGATCAAGAACGCCGCAGAAGCCCTTGAAAGAACGAGTAAACCGGAAATCCGCATCTTGACGGCCTTCCGCCCCGGCATTCGCATCAGCGTTTCAGGAAACAGCAACCGCGTCTCCCTGCCGCTCGAAATCGTTATCGAGGACAATGGACCGGGTGTGCCGTCCGATATCCTGCCGTTCCTGTTCGATCCGTTCGTCACGACCAAGCTTTCGGGCTCAGGACTGGGCCTCGCGCTCGTTGCAAAAATCGTGGGCGATCATGGGGGAGTCATAGACTGCGACAGCAAACCGGGACGCACGCGCTTCCGCATCCTGTTGCCCGTCGCCCGCAATACCGACATCAGCCAAGCCGAAGACCAGGACTGACACCATGGCCGGACAGACAATTTTACTCGCAGACGATGACGCCGCGATCCGCATGGTGCTCAATCAGGCGCTTTCGCGCGCGGGCTACGAGGTCCGGCCAACCGGCAACATCTCCACCATGTGGAACTGGGTGACGCGTGGAGAAGGTGATATTCTGATCACCGACGTCTCCATGCCCGATGGCAATGCCTTCGACGTCATGCCCAAGATCAAGAAATTGCGCCCCGAACTGCCCATCGTCGTCATGAGCGCGCAGAACACCTTCATGACGGCCATCCGGGCGTCCGAGATGGGCGCTTACGAATACCTGCCAAAACCCTTCGACATCACTGAGGTTCTGGCGGTCGTCGGCCGCGCCCTTGCCGAAGCCAAACGCCCGGCGCCCGACCGCCGCCAGGAAGAGCAGGCCGAAAACATGCCGCTGGTTGGCCGCTCGGCCGCCATGCAGGACATCTATCGGGCACTGGCCCGCCTGATGCAGACCGATTTGACGGTGATGATTACCGGCGAAAGCGGCACCGGCAAGGAACTGGTGGCCAAGGCGCTGCACAATTTCGGCAAGCGCAAGAACGGACCCTTCGTTGCCATCAACATGGCCGCCATTCCCCGCGACCTGATCGAGGCCGAACTGTTCGGGCACGAAAAAGGCGCCTTCACCGGCGCCACCTCGCGTTCATCGGGCCGGTTCGAGCAGGCCGAAGGCGGCACGCTGTTTCTTGACGAGATCGGCGACATGCCCATGGATGCCCAGACCCGCCTGCTGCGTGTGCTCCAGGAGGGTGAATACACCATGGTCGGCGGTCGCACGGCCATCAAGACCGATGTGCGTATCGTTGCGGCGACACACCGCGATCTCAGCCAGTTGATCCGGCAGGGGCTGTTCCGCGAGGATCTGTATTATCGCCTCAACGTCGTCCCGATCCGTCTGCCGCCGCTGCGCGAACGCATCGACGATGTGCCGGACCTCGCCGCCAGTTTCCTCAAGGCCGCACAGCGCGAGAACGAAGCACCCAAGGTGCTCTCGTCGGACGCGCTCAAGCTCATGCAGCAATATCACTGGCCCGGAAACGTCCGCGAGCTTGAAAATCTCGTCCGGCGCCTGGCTGCGCTATACGTCGATGAGGTGATCTCGCTCGAAATCGTCCAGAACGAGCTCAATCTGGCAGATCGGGGCAATTTCTCGTCAAAACCCGGGCCCGCCGATATCGTTACCGTGATCGAGAGCGATCTGGCCGAGCTTTTCCGCGAATACGAGCCCAACCTGCCGCCCGCCGGGGTGTATCAGCGCATCATCGACAGGGTCGAAGTCCCGTTGATTTCGACAGTCCTCAATCTGTGTGCCGGAAACCAGATCAAGGCCGCCGAACTGCTCGGGCTCAATCGCAATACCCTGCGAAAGAAAATCCGCAGCCACGGGATCGAAATCGTAAAGCACTCACGGCAATTGGGGTGAGCACCGTCCCGAAGGGCAAATCGCCGAGCCTGTAAAATCGGCTCGGCCCTGCGAGCATAGCTCTTCGGGCGTTTACCCCTTAAAAAGTCCACCGGACCTTTTTAGCCGGCATCACCGGCACGGGGCAAACACTGTCACATTTTGGCAACAATGATCTTGAACCAAGAGCCAAGTTGGGCCAGACTCGGCCTGTGCTTAAACTTTCGGCACAAAACCGTTAGCGGACGACAAAATGCAGCCCATTGCAGCCATCCATAGCGGCCCCGGAGCCATGGCATTGCCCGGCGCGTGGGGCAGAGCAGGCGGTGTGCATGACGGCTAGCGCCGGCGACCGGCAGATATCGCAGTCCCGGGACAAGCCGGCCCCGCTGTTCAACGACAACCGTCTGCTAAGACAAGTCGGCTTCGTCGTGGTCCTGATTTCGGTCGTCGTTGCCACCGGCTCGTTCCTTATCATGAGTGGTGCGACCGATATCGAGCCGGGTCCTGACGTGTGGACATGGATATGGATCGCGAACGCGATCCTGATTACCCTTGTGGTTGCCCTTGTTCTGACCGAACTCGTTATGCTCGTGCAGGCCCGCATCCGCAGGCAGGAGGGCGCGCGCCTGCAGGTGCGCATCGTCGCCATGTTTGCCATCGTGGCGGCCGGCCCGGCCTTTATCGTTGCCGTTGTCGCCACGCTCTCGCTCAATCAGGGTCTCGATCAGTGGTTCTCCGAACGCATGCGCTCCATGGTGGAGAGTTCCCGTCTCGTGGCTCGGTCTTACATGCTCGAACACGCCCAAGTGCTGCGTGACGACACCATATGGGTAGCCAGCGAGCTTGAAACGGCCCGCGACAGTTTCACCAACGATGCTCCACGGTTCCAGCGCATCCTTACGGCACTGGCAACAACCCGTTCGCTGCCTTTCACCAGCCTGGTCAATCAGGCCGGCGAAACGGTCATGCGGGCTCAGATCAATATACCCGGAGCCGTTCCCCGCGTCCCCGATGCGGTGCTCGAAGCGGCAGGCGAGGGGGCTCCCACGCTGATCGCTCCAGGCTCCACAAGCTCGCTCGTGGGCGCCGTCGTCAAACTGCGCGGCTACGACGATCTCTTCCTGTTCGTTGCCCGTCCGGTCGACCCCGAAGTTCTCGAATATGTGCGCCTGACCGACGAGAACATCACCGAGTACCGGCTCTACGATTCCTCTCGGCTGGTGTTCCAGATCACCTTTGCCCTCATGTATGTGGGGGTGGCATTCGTCTTCCTTCTCGCTGCCCTTTGGATCGGCATCGCCCTGGCCAATGGCCTGATCGATCCGATTCGAAACCTGATGATCGCTTCCAATCGCGTCTCACGTGGCGATCTGGACGTTCAATTGCCCGTGCCCGAGCGCGGCGGCGACCTGCACGACCTTGCGGTACGCTTCAACAAGATGACGGCCCAGCTACGCAATCAGCGCGCCGCCCTTGTCGCCGCCAGCCGCACCAACGACCAGCGCCGCCAATTCACTGAGGCCGTGGCCGTGGTGGAAGGCGTTTCCGCCGGCATTATCGGTCTGGACGCCTTCGGCCGCATCACACTCGTCAATTCGCGGGCCTGTGCCGCGCTCGGCCAGACAGAACTGGACCTGATGAACCAGGAACTGGCCCACATCGCGCCCGAACTCGCGCCCACCGTCGAGCGCGCGCAGTCGGCACGCCGGGGCAGGGTGCAGGATCAGGTGCAGCTCTCCACCGGGTTCGACCGTCGTACCTATCAGGTCCGGCTTACCCGCGAGGGCACAATCACCGAATCCAAGGGCTTTGTGGTGACCCTCGATGACATCACCGAACTGGTGGCAGCGCAACGCAACAGCGCCTGGGCCGACGTTGCGCGCCGCATCGCCCACGAAATCAAGAACCCTCTGACCCCGATCCAGCTTTCGGCCGAGCGGCTGCGCCGCCGCTATGCCAACAAGCTCGTCGACGATTTCGATGTGTTCGACAAATGCATTTCGACCATCGTGCGTCAGGTCGGCGATATCGGGCGCATGGTCGACGAGTTCTCGTCCTTCGCCCGCATGCCCTCGGCGGCCATCGTTCGCGCCGACCTCTCAGATACGGTGCGGCAGGCCGTTTTTCTCGAAAGCGTCCGGCAGCCTGAAATCAACATCAAGGCGCAATTGCCCGAGGAGACGGTCTATGCCCAATTTGACACGAGACTGGTCTCTCAGGCACTTACAAATCTTATAAAGAATGCCGTCGAAGCCATTGAAAGTGTGGGACTTGACAGCATAGAGAACCCCGAAGTCGTCGTTTCGGTGTCGACAAGCGGAGACGAAGCGGTCATCGAGGTGAGCGACAACGGCAAGGGCTGGCCCGAAGAAAACCGTCATCAGCTCCTGGAGCCCTATATGACAACTCGGGAAAAGGGCACCGGACTTGGTCTTGCTATTGTCGCAAAGATCATCGAACAGCACGGCGGGCGGGTCGATCTGCGCGATGCCTCTCCCGATAGCAACGGTCGTGTCGGCGCCTGTTTCGCCTTCACGCTACCGTTGCAGGAAAGTGGAAAACAGCCGGTCGAACCGCAGGGCGGCGACCAGAGCAACGAAAAAACGACCCAAGAGGAGACATCGCGCGTATCCGCGATGGCAGTTAAGTAGATGGCTCGTGATATTCTGATTGTCGATGACGAGGAAGACATCCGCGAACTGATCGCCGGAATTCTCGAAGACGAAGGCTATGAACCGCGGCAGGCATCCGATGCCGATAGCGCGTTGAACGAAATCGCGAAGCGCCGGCCAAATCTGGTATTTCTCGACATCTGGATGCAGGGGTCCCGTCTCGAAGGCCTGCAACTGCTCGATGTGCTTCAAACCGATCATCCCGACCTTCCGGTCGTCATGATTTCGGGCCATGGCAACGTCGAAACGGCGGTCTCAGCCATCCGGCGCGGCGCATATGACTATATCGAGAAGCCCTTCAAGATCGACCGCCTTCTGCTCATTACCCAGCGCGCCATCGAGGCAAGCAAGCTCAGGACCGAGGTGGCCGATCTCAAGGAGCGGACCGGCGACGAGACCGAACTGGTCGGCGTCTCCGGCGCCATTTCCCAGGTGCGGTCATTGATCGAAAAGTCCGCCGGCACGCGCTCGCGCGTCTTCATCTCGGGGGGCGCGGGGACCGGCAAGGGGATGTGCGCACGCCTGCTGCACTTCAAGAGCCCTCGCGCCATGGGCCCGTTCATCGAAATCAACGCCTCACTCTATGCCCCTGACGAGATTCCTGTCGTGCTGTTCGGACGCGAAGTGCGCGATAAGAACGGGCTCCGCACCGAAGTGGGCGCTCTGGAGCGCGCCCATGGCGGCACACTCTATCTATCCGAAGTTGCCTCCCTGCCGATCGAAGCACAAACGTCGCTTTTACGAGCCCTGGTTGAAAACAAGTTCACGCGCGTCGATGGCCACGGCCCCGTGCCGGTGGATGTCCGCATCGTCTCCTCCAGCTCGCAGAACGTTGCCGCCCTGATCGAGGAAGGAAAGTTCCGCACAGACCTGTTCCATCGCCTTTCGGTGGTCCCGCTCCAACTCACATCGCTTCGGGAGCGCCGCGAGGACATTCCCTCGCTGGTCAACCTGTTCGTGGCCCAGTTGTCGCGCATGCACAATCTTCCCCGCTTCCTGTTCGGCGACGATGCCATAGCGGTGCTTCAGGGCCAGGACTGGCCAGGCAATGCCCGCCAGTTGCGCAACGCCATCGAGCGCCTGCTCATTCTCGTCCGCGACCAGCAGCCGCTGGACGGCGTGATTACGGCTTCCATGCTGCCATCCGATATTTCCGAAGTTCTGCCCACCATCGGCGATACCGACTCGTCGGCGCATCTGATGAGTCTGCCCCTGCGCGACGCACGCGAGGTTTTCGAACGGCAGTATCTCATCGCGCAGATCGAGCGTTTCGGCGGCAACATCTCCAAAACCGCCGAATTTGTGGGCATGGAACGAAGCGCGTTGCACCGCAAGATCAAGTCGCTCGGGCTTTAGTGAGAGGTGACGGCGTGCTAACACATGCGCCGTCGCTTCCATCTGGGACGCTGAAATGAGAGTTATTATCTGCGGAGCCGGCCAGGTCGGCTACGGGATCGCCGAGCGGCTTTCGGCCGAAGGCAATGAAATCACCGTCATCGATAACAATCCGGCCCTGGTGCAGCGTGTCAGGGACACGCTCGACGCGCGCGGCCTGCACGGTCACGGCTCCCATCCCGACGTCCTGGCCCAGGCCGGGGCACGTGACGCCGACATGCTGATCGCGGTAACCCAGGTCGATGAAGTCAACATGACCGCGTGCCAGGTGGCCCATTCGATCTTTGAGGTGCCAACCCGCATCGCGCGCATCCGCTCGCAAAGCTATCTCGATCCCGAATGGAGCAACATGTTCTCCCGGGATCACCTGCCAATCGACGTCATCATTTCGCCAGAGGTCGAGGTAGGCGAACTCATCTTGCAGCGCATGGCCTATCCCGGCGCCAATGAGATCGTGACGTTCGAGGACGACCAGGTCGTGGTCATTGAGGTCAACGTCACCGAAGACTGCGCAGTGATCGACACCCCGCTGCGTCATCTGACAGACCTGTTTCCCAATCTCCAGGCCACTGTCATGGGTGTCCGCCGCGACGGCGAAATGCGGGTCACCCATTCCCACGAACAGATGATCGCTGGCGATCAGGCCGTCGTCGCCGTGGCGCGAGATCAGGTCCAGCGCGTGCTCGGCCTTTTCGGACGCGACGAAGTTCCACCCAGCCGCGTGGTCATTGCCGGCGCCGGCAATGTCGGTCGTTACGTCGCCCGGCGGATCGAGGAAACCGATCCCACGGTGTCCATCCGCATCATCGAGAGCAACCGCGAGAACGCCCAGCGGACCGCCGAGGCCATGAAGCATTCCATCGTCGTGTTCGGCGATGCACTGGCCGAGGACATCATGCGCGAGGTCGATGTCCGCGATGCCCATATGTTCCTGGGGCTGACAAACGACGACAAGACCAACATTCTCTCCTCAGTCATCGCCAGCGAAATGGGCTGCCACGCCAATATCGCGCTGGTCAACCAGAGCCAGTACCCCCGCGTCGCCCGCCGGCTGGGTGTCGATGCCTTCATCAACCCGCGCGCGATTACCGTCTCGAAGGTCCTGCGCCACGTTCGGCGCGGCCGCATCCGGGGCGTCTATACACTCGGCAATGGCGCAGCCGAAATTTTGGAAGCCGAAGCGCTTGAAACCTCGACGCTGGTGGGAAAGCCGCTGCGCGAATTCAAGCTGCCTCCCGGCATCCGCATCGGCGCCATCGTGCGCGGCAGCCAATCTATCATGCCGACCGGCGACACCATCGTGCGGGCCGGCGATTTCGTGATCGTCTTTGCGCTCGCCGCCAGCCTGCGGCAGGTCGAGCAGATGTTCAGGGTCAGCATCGACTTCTTCTAGGTGTCCTGAGAGGGGATGGGTTTGCCCACCATCGGAATTTTATCGGCCGGTGTGTTCGGGGTTTTCGCCCTCTCATTGGTGTTGCCGCTGTTCGTCGCTCTCGTCGAAGGCAACTGGCGCGCGCTCGAGGCGATTTTTCTGGTTGGTATCGGCTACGGTTTCCTTTCCGCCGTCACCATCCTGTCCCTGAGCCGGCGCGCCAGAACGCTAAACAGGGCGGGGGTATTCACCGCCGCGATTGTCGTCTGGCTCTCGCTGATTGCCGCTGCCGTGCCCCTGTTTGTGCTCATCGAGGGCCAGCCGCTCATCCCGGCAATTTTCGAAGCCACATCCGCTGCCGTCACGCTCGGATCGACATTGCGTCCCCCCGCCGACATGTCCCCCTCGATGATATTCTACCGCGCCACCGTCGCCTGGGTGGGAGGGCTGACCACCCTGACGCTGGCCGTCTATGTCCTGGGCCCATATCGCGTTGGTGGCATCCCCAACGCCAACCTGCGGCAGGTCCAGCACGCCCGAACGGAAAACGACCCGCGCATCCTCGTCACCCTGCAATCGATCGCCGTACCCTATCTGACGCTTACGATAGCTTGCGCCATGCTGCTGATCATCGTCCGGGTTCCGGCCGACGATGCCATCGTGGTGGCCATGAGCATGCTCTCGACCAACGGATTCGTTCCTCCGGGATCGACGACCTCGGTTCTGGACAACCGGCTGGCCGAATTCATCATGATGATTTTCATGCTCGTCGGAGCGACCAGCATAATCTGGCACCGCCTGCTCGTTGGCCGCTCAGGAGAGGGATCGCGTGAACATGATGAGGGGATGCTCTATCTGACAGCCATCGCCCTGCTGGTCGGCGTTGCAGTTCTCGCCTCGATCCTTGCCCCACCCGAGGGACTGCAAGGATTTGAAAGCGCCTTCAACTACGTCTTCGACATGATCTCGATCGCCACAACGACCGGCGTGACCCACGACCAGCAATTGGGCATCGCCATTCCGTTCGAGGCGATTCTCATCATCGTTTTTATCGGTGGCTGCTCTTATTCGACGTCAGGCGGCATCAAGGCCTTTCGGCTCCTGACCATGCTCAAGCACGTTGGCAACGAACTCGACAGGCTCGTTTATCCCAGCGCCATCCTGCGCGACGACGTGCAATACGATACTCAGCAGCGCATAATCGCCAAGTCGGTCTGGAGCACGTTCTTCCTTGGCGTGCTGGCCGTTACCATCGCATTGCTGATCTTTGCCGCCCAGGGCCATTCCCTGCCATCGGCCATGGCGCTAGCGGCCGGGGCCTTCTCTCAGGTCGGCAACCTTGTCGACTCGGCGGTTCCCGGCCTGTCGCAGGGAGTCGCTTCCGATTCGACCCTGCTCACCATGTCCGCTCTCGCGGCCGTCGCCCGCATGGAAATCCTCGTCGTACTCGCGGCAATCACGGGAAATCGTTGGTAAATCCGCTCTAGGCTCCTCCCGACAGATATGCAATAGTTGCGTCGTTGACATGCAATGCGTCAAACGGGCAGGGCGGCACCAAGCTGGTTGTCAAACAAGAAGTCGGTCGGGGCGTCTGACCGGTGCCTCGTGCCCAACGCAAACAAGAGGCCGAACAATGCCCAGTGAAAAGGTACAGAACCTTCAGGATGCCTTTCTCAATCACGTCCGCAAGAACAAGGTTCCGGTGACGATCTTTCTCGTCAACGGCGTCAAGCTTCAGGGCGTCATTACCTGGTTCGACAATTTCTGTCTGCTGCTGCGTCGCGATGCCCAGAGCCAACTGGTCTATAAGCACGCAATTTCGACGATCATGCCGGGCGCACCCATTCAGCTGTTCGACCCCGAGAGCAATACCGATTGATCGATAGAGAAGACGACGACGATGGCAAGGGCTTCGTGGACCTTCGCGAAGTCCCCACACGCACTGGTCTCGTCACACCCGACGTCAGACACAACCGCTATTCGCGCCCAGCGGAAGCGCGGCATGCCGAATTTATCGGCCTTGCCGCGGCCATTGCGCTCGACCTTGTGTTCACGGAAATCTTTCGAATCCGCGAGATCAAGCCCGCAACCTATCTTGGCGGTGGGCAGGTGCAGCAGCTCGCCGAGTGGGCCAAGGAAAAGGACATCGAGCTCCTTGTTGTCGATGCGCCGCTCTCGCCCATCCAGCAGCGCAATCTCGAGCGTGAAATCGGGGTAAAGGTTCTCGACCGTACAGCGCTGATTCTCGAAATCTTCGGCGAGCGCGCGGCAACGCGCGAAGGCGTTTTGCAGGTCGAACTCGCCCACCTCAATTACCAGAAGGGCCGCTTGGTCCGCTCATGGACCCACCTCGAGCGCCAGCGCGGCGGCGGCGGCTTTCTCGGCGGCCCGGGCGAAACACAGATCGAATCCGACCGTCGCCAGATTCAGGATCGAATCCTCGTTCTCGAACGTCGCCTCGATAAGGTACGCCGCACACGCCAGCTACAACGCGGCCCTCGCGATTCTGTGCCTTTCCCCGTGGTCGCGCTGGTTGGTTACACCAACGCGGGAAAATCGAGCCTGTTTAATGCCATTACGGGCTCAGGCGTCATGGCCGAAAACCTGTTGTTCGCGACGTTGGACACCACGGTGCGCCGCGCCACGCTGCCCCATGGCCGCGACATCATCCTGTCCGATACCGTCGGCTTCATTTCCGACCTGCCCACCGATCTGGTCGCCGCCTTTCGCGGTACGCTCGAGGAAGTGACCCAGGCCCAGGTCATCCTGCACGTCCGCGACGTGTCCAACCCCGATCACCCGGCGCAGGCCAACGACGTGCTCTCGGTTCTGGCCTCGCTCGGCGTCACAGGCGAAGCCACGCCCATTATCGAGGTCTGGAACAAGATCGACAATCTCCCAGCAGACGCCGTCGACGGTTTGACCAGCATTGCGCCGGCCGGAAAAGTGGCTGCGGCCATTCCGGTCTCTGCGGTGACAGGGCAGGGGCTACCCGATCTTCTCCTGGCTGTCGAAAAGACGCTTGCCCAGGATTCGCGCCTGTTCAGCGTCCTGATCCCGCACGAATCGAGTTCTGAAACCGGCTGGCTTTACGCCAACGCCGAAGTCGTCGAACGCGGCGAGCCCGACGATGAAGGTACGCGCTACACGGTTCGGGTTCTGCCCCGGCATCGTGCCGAGTTTTCGGAAAAATTCGCCGGCAGGATTACAGGCCTCGACGGCTCAAGCTGATTTGTCGGCCTTGCGGATCTCGTTCCAATAGAAATCGAGCCGTTCGAGCCCGGCCTCGGAAATTTCCACCTTATCTTCCCGGCACCGTGCTTCCACATGCTCGAAGCGGCGGACGAATTTGGCGTTGGCGTCTCGCAGCGCCGCCTCAGGATCGATCCCGGCATGGCGGGCAAGATTGGCAACCGCAAACAGCAGATCGCCGATTTCCTCGGTTTTGGCCGCCTCGTCGGCCCCGGCAAGCGCCTCCTGGGCCTCTCCAAGCTCTTCTTCGATCTTGGCGACGACCGATTTCGTATCCGGCCAGTCGAATCCCACCCGTGCCGCGCGCTTGGCGAGCTTGCCCGCCCGCGTCAACGCCGGTAACCCGGCGGGAACGTCATCGAGCAGGGAAGGGGGCTTTTCTCCGCCGCGCCGTTCGGCCTTTCTTGCGCGCTCGCCCGCCTTGATCGCCTCCCAGCGCTTCTCGCTCGACGCTGCATTGCCCGCCTCGTCTTGCCCGAAGACGTGCGGATGGCGGCGGATCAGCTTCTCGGTGACCGCGTAAATCACGTCGCCGATCTCGAACAGCCCTTCTTCCTTGGCCATCTGCGCGTGATAGATCGGCTGCAGCAAAAGGTCGCCCAACTCGTCGCGCAGATCCTCGTAATCCTCGCGCTCGATCGCATCCGCCACCTCATAGGCTTCCTCGATCGTATAGTGCCGGATCGATCTGAAATCCTGTTCGACATCCCAGGGGCATCCCGTCTCCTTGTCGCGCAGGCGCGCCATGATCTCGATGAGGCGGGAAATATCGCGGGAGGGCTGCATGGGGGAACCTTGGAAGAGAGTCGTAAGGCAAATTCTATCGGGCGAACCAGCCTGCCGCTACCCGATCATCCTGCCTTAATCAACGGAATGGCGAGGTCTTTTCGGAAAATGTAGAGCAGCGCCCGCAGCGCCTCGCCCTCAGGCCCCTTGAGCCCTGGATTGCGGTCCAACGCGGCTCGCGCATCGTCATGAGCCATTTCGAGCAGGTGCCGGTGAACGTCGGGCACCGCTATGCGATAACCCGGCATGCCCGACTGCCGCGTCCCCAGCAAATCGCCCTGGCCGCGCAGTTCGAGATCCTTTTCAGCGATCTCGAAACCGTCATCTGTCTTGCGGATTGCCTCCAGCCGCTGCTTTGCGGTTTCACTCAACGGCTCCGAATAGAGCAAAAGACAGGCCGAGCGCGCCGAACCGCGCCCCACGCGGCCGCGCAACTGATGCAATTGCGCCAGCCCGAACCGCTCGGCATGCTCGATGATGATGATCGTTGCGTTCGGAACATCGACCCCCACCTCGATCACCGTGGTCGCAACGAGAATCTGCGCCTCGCCGGACGCAAACCGCGTCATCGCCTCCTGCTTGGCCGCCGCGCTCATGCGTCCGTGGACCAGTTCAACCCGGTCGCCAAAGCTTTTCTTGAGTTCTGCAAACCGATCCTCGGCCGCCACCACGTCGAGCACTTCGCTTTCCTCGACCAGGGGGCACACCCAATAAGCCTGCGCGCCCTCGGCAAGGCGCGAGGCCAGCCGACCTACCACACGCTCATATTCGGAAATCGGTAGCGTTGCCGTATCGATCGGCTGCCGCCCAGCCGGTTTTTCGCGCAGCACCGAGACGTCCATGTCGCCGAAATGGGTCAGCACCAGCGTGCGCGGAATGGGCGTCGCCGTCATCACCAGCAGGTCGGTCTTATGACCCTTTTCCGACAGCGCCAATCGCTGATGCACCCCGAACCGGTGCTGTTCATCGACCACCGTCAGCCCGAGATTTTCAAACTCCACCCCGCTCTGGAACAGGGCATGGGTACCCACGGCAATGGTGATCGAGCCATCGGCCAACCCGGCCAACGCCGCCCGCTTTTCCGCGGCGGGCATTTTCCCGGTCATCAGCACGGTCTTGAGCCCGGCTTGTTCGGCCAGCGGCTGAAGTGTCCGAAAATGCTGGCTGGCCAGAAGTTCGGTCGGCGCCATCAGCGCCGATTGCCCGCCATCCTCGGCCACCATCGCCATGGCCATCAGCGCCACCACGGTCTTGCCCGACCCCACATCGCCCTGCAAAAGCCGTGACATACGGGTCGGCCGTTCCAGATCCTCTCGGATATCGGAAATCGCCAGCCGCTGCCCGTCCGTCAGCGCAAAGGGCAGGGCGGCTTCCACCTTTTCAGTGATTTTTTCCGTCACCTGCCGCGCGATGCCCGACGATTTGACCATCGTCTCCCGGATCAGCGACAGCGCCAATTGCCCGGCCAGATATTCGTCATAGGCCAGCCGCATGCGTGACGGCGAAACGATATCCCCCTCGCTCGGCCGCTGCGGCGCATGAATATGGTGCAGCGCCTCGGCAAACCCCGGCCAGTTCATGATCGTGCGCCGGTCCTTGCCTGTCCATTCGGGAATGATCGGCACAAGTTCGAGCGCCGAAGCGATCACCTTGCGCAGCGCGCGCGATGATAGCCCCTGGGTTAGCGGATAAACCGGCTCGACCATCGGCAGGCTCGCGAGCTTGTCGGGCTCGACGATATAGTCGGGATGCGTCATCTGCTTTTCGCGACCGAAAAAACCGATTTCCCCGGAGACGTAACGGATTTCGCCGATCGGCAATTGCTTTTCCACCCAGCCGCCCCTGGCCCCGAAAAAGCTCAGCGTGATCTCGCCGGTTTCGTCATGGGCCTTGATTCGCAACGGAGCCCGGCTATTGCGCGGCGGCACGATATGCTCGTCGATGTGCAGTTTCAGTGTCGCGATCGATCCGACCGGCGCATAGGCAACCCCGTTCTGCGCCCGCCGGTCGATAACACCCGACGGCATATGCATGAGCACATCGAGCACCACCGCGTCCTGTCCATCGGGCGCGCCGAAGAATTTGGCGAACAGCGCGCCCAGTTGCGGCCCGACGCCTTTCATCGATTTGAGCGATTTGAACAGCGGGTTCAGCAGATCGGGACGAGGCACGACTCAAAACTGGGCTAGTATGAACGGAAACGGAACAATATATGCTTGTGGGCGGCGGCAAAAGGCTGACAGCGCCACCAAATGTCTCTAATAACTGCCGTCCCAAGCCCTAAGCACCTGTCTGGACCATGACCGACCCCCAAAGCATCGAAATGCGCCGCAAGCGCGCGCTCTATCGCGCCCAGCACCGGGGCACCCAGGAAATGGATATCCTGATCGGCGGATTCGTCGCCGATCACCTCGATACGCTCGACGCCGAAATGCTCGACCGGCTCGAAGCTCTGATGGACCATGAGGAAACCGATCTCCAGGCCTGGCTCATGGGGCAGAGCGCAATTCCCGATAACACCGATCGCGATCTGATCGACACGATCCGCAACCACAAGATTTCACAGAACTAGTTTCATGGACGATTTGCTGCGCGACAGACCCTCTAGGATTCTGGCCAATCTCCCCGACGGCATGCAGCCGGCGGTGTTGGCGCGCGAAATCGAGCAACGCCTCAAGGATGCGCCGCAAGCACCTGTTTCTCTTGTCTTTGTAGCGCGCGATGGTCGTCGCTTGCAGCGCATGGCCGATATTCTGCAAACCATGCTGCCCGGCCATCCCGTGCTGACCTTCCCTGCCTGGGACTGCCTGCCCTATGACCGCGTTTCGCCCAACGCGGTAACCATCGCCGCCCGCATGTCGGCACTGGCGCAACTGGTCGATCCCGCGATCAAAGGCGCCATCGTTCTCACCGCCGTAAACGCACTCATCCAGCGCGTCGTGCCACGCGATGTGGTCGCTGCCATGACCTTTTCGGCCGCGGCGGGACGCATGGTCGACAGTGAAAAGCTCATCTTCTGGGCCACCAACAACGGCTATCTGCGTGTGCCCACCGTGCGCGAAGCCGGTGAATACGCGGTGCGCGGTGGCCTCGTCGATCTCTACCCGGCGGGCCATGACGCACCGTTGCGCTTTGATTTCTTCGGCCAACAGCTTGAAACCATTCGCGCTTTCGATCCCGAAAGCCAGCGGACGACCGGCAATGTCAAATCGGTGACCCTCGTCCCCATGAGCGAGGCCATGCTGACCGAACACACCATCCGCCGCTTCCGCCGCAACTACACGACGGCCTTCGGCGGCAACACCGCCGACGATCCGTTGTATGGGGCCATCAGTGCCGGCCAGCGCTTTGCGGGCATGGAGCACTGGTTGCCGTTCTTTTACGAAGAAATGGAAACGCTGCCCGCTTACATCGGCGACGCCCCCGTCTATTTCGACGATCAGTCGCGCGAAGCCTATGCCGAACGCCGCGATCAGATCCTCGACTATTACAACGCCCGCAAGGAAGCCCGCGAGCAGGGCAGCACCGCCGGCGCGCCCTATAAGCCGCTCAAACCCGAACTGCTCTACAATGTGGAGCAGGGGCCATACGAGTTGGCGCGCGGTCACGAGATTTCCGAACTCACCCCGTTCCTTCCCGCTGACGAGAACCTGCCGGTCATCGACTGCGCCGGAAATCTGGCACCCAGCTTTGCCGCAGAACGCCAGGCGGCAGACACCAACCTGTTTGAAGCAGTCATTTCGCGCATCAAGTCCGAGGCGCGGGCAGGGCGCAAGACCGTCATCACCTGCTGGACCGAAGGCACCCGCGACCGCATGGGCCAGGTGCTCAAGGATCACGGGCTCAAGGCGGTCAAGAAGCTCGAAAACTGGAAACAGGTCGACCTGCTCAAAGTCGGCCAGCTCGGGCTTGTCATTCTCCCGCTCGAAACCGGCTATCTGACCAACGATATCGCCGTCCTGTCCGAACAGGACATTCTGGGCGAGCGCATCATCCGCCAGACCCGGCGCAAGAAAGCGTCCGACGCGCTGACCGAAGCAAGCGCGCTTTCGGCGGGCGATCTTGTCGTCCATGTCGATCACGGTATCGGCCGCTTCATCGGGCTGAAAGCCATCGAGGTGCAAGGGGCCCCCCATGACTGCGTGGAGATCGAATACGCTAAAGGCGACAAGCTTTACCTGCCGGTCGAAAATATCGAACTGCTCTCGCGCTATGGTGCCGAAGGTGCCGAACTCGACAAGCTGGGCGGCGTTGCCTGGCAGGCCAAGAAGTCCAAGCTCAAAAAGCGCATCCGCGACATGGCCGAGCAGCTCATCAAGATTGCTGCCGCCCGCCAGACGGCCCATGCCGACCCCATAGAAGTCCAGACCGGCGCCTATGACGAGTTCTGCGCCCGTTTCCCCTACGAGGAAACCGAAGATCAGCTCGCCACCATCGATGCCGTATTCGACGATCTCACCTCGGGCCGAATCATGGACCGGCTGGTCTGCGGCGATGTGGGCTTCGGCAAGACCGAAGTCGCGCTCCGCGCTGCCTTTGTCATGGCCATGAGCGGGCGACAGGTGGCCATCGTTGTCCCCACGACTCTGCTCTCTCGCCAGCACTTCAAGACGTTCTCTGACCGTTTCGCCGGTCTGCCCGTGCGCGTGCGTCAGGCTTCGCGGCTTGTGCCCGCAGCCGAGCTCAAGGCAACGAAAGATGGCCTCAAGGATGGTAGCGTCGATATTGTCGTCGGCACCCATGCCTTGTTGTCGAAAACGATCGAATTCCGCGACATCGGCCTGATGATCGTGGACGAGGAGCAGCATTTCGGCGTGGCGCACAAGGAACGCCTCAAGGAAATGCGTGCCAACGTCCACGTTCTGACGCTTTCGGCGACGCCCATCCCGCGTACCCTGCAATTGGCACTGACAGGCGTGCGCGATCTCTCGCTGCTCGCCACCCCGCCCGTGGATCGCCTCGCCATCCGCACCTTCGTCTCGCCCTTCGATGCGCTCGTCGTCCGCGAAGCCCTGCTGCGGGAAAAATACCGCGGCGGACAAGCATTTTATGTCTGCCCGCGCATTTCCGACCAGGCCGACATCGCGCAATTCCTGCGCGATCACGTTCCTGAAGTGAGCTTCGTGGTCGCCAACGGCCAGATGGCGCCCCAGCAGCTCGACGACACCATGAACGCCTTTTACGACGGCAAGTTCGACGTGCTCGTCGCCACCACCATCGTGGAATCCGGTCTCGACGTGCCGACCGCCAACACCCTGATCGTCCACCGCGCCGACAAGTTCGGCCTTGCCCAGCTCTATCAGATCCGTGGGCGCATCGGCCGTTCCAAGACCCGCGCCTACGCCATCTTCACGGTTCCCGCCGACCGCAAGCTCAACGACCAGGCCCAGCGCCGCCTGCAGGTGCTTCAGTCCCTCGAATCACTGGGCGCCGGCTTCCAGCTTGCCAGCCACGATCTCGATATTCGCGGCGCCGGCAATCTGTTGGGCGAGGAACAGTCGGGCCATATCCGCGAAGTTGGGTTCGAGCTTTATCAGTCTATGCTCGAAGAAGCTGTTGCGTCGTTGCGGGCAGGGCAGTCGGCCGAGGAAGAGGAAGCGGGACAGTGGTCTCCACAGATTTCGCTGGGCATGCCGGTGATGATCCCGGAGGCCTACGTGCCCGACCTTCAGGTCCGTATGCAGCTCTATCGCCGTCTGGGCGACCTGACCGATCCCAACGAAATCGATGCCGTCGGCGCCGAAATGATCGACAGGTTCGGCTCGCTGCCCGAGGAGGTCGAAGCCCTGCTCAAGGTGGTGCTCATCAAATCGCTGTGTCGCACCGCCAATGTCGAAAAGGTCGATGCCGGCCCCAAGGGGGCTGTTATTACGTTACGAAACGGTGTCTTCCCCAATCCTGCCCGATTGGTGCGTCATATCGCTGATCCTGCACAGGCGGCCCGGCTGCGCCCCGATCAAAAGATCATGTTCGCGCGCAATTGGCCCACCGCCGAGCAGCGGCTCAAGGGCAGCGCGACGATCCTCTCCCGTCTCGCCGGTCTTGCTGGGTCTCAGTGACGCCTTTGGGCAACACGAGCACTTCAAGCGCATTGGCACGGTCCGAACGTCATGCTATTGCCCGATTTCGCCGCTCTTGAACGTATCGAACCTTATGATTCCGGTGGGGTCCACCTGCCCAGAGCAATAGGAATGTCCATGAAACTCAAAAACGCGATACTTACCGGCGCCGTCGCCACGGGACTGGCCTTTTCCATGGCCGGCACCGTATTTGCGCAGGCCGGAGACGCGGGAATGATCGATCAGGCCGAACCGGCAGCGGAATCGGCTGAAAACAACTGGCTCAAGGTCTGCAGCGATCTCGACGACGGTGGTCAGGCGTGCATCATGCGCCAGGTAGTCACCAACACCGGCGTTTTCACCGGATCGTTCCTGCTGCGCGACGACCCGAGCCAGGAAAGCCGCCTTCTGGCGGTGGCCTCCGTGCCGATCGGCGTGTTGTTGCCCTTCGGGCTGACCTGGCAGATCGACAGTGGCAAGCCCGTTCGCGTTCCTTACATGCTATGCGATCCGCAGGCCTGCTCGGCCCAGCTCGTCATCAACGAATCCTATATCCAGAGCCTCAAGCGCGGCAGCAATCTCAAGCTGATCGCCAAGAACCGCCAGAATGAGGATATCTCCATCGATATCACTTTGGCCGGCTTCACAGCGGTCTATGACAATCCCGAAGGCATTTCGGTTGATGAGCTCAATCAGGCAAATTCGACTGAAAACGTCCTCGAACAGGTTCTTCAGGACCGCGCCAACCAGCTTCGCGAGGAAATGGAAGACGGCGAGGCACCCGCCGAAGGCACTCCGGCCGAACCTGCGCCCGCCGAAGAGGCACCAGCCCAGTAATCTGGACTTGATTTGAAATAGAAGGGCGGACTGTGCAGTCCGCCTTTTTTATTGCCCCATCCCCAAGGAAGCGGCGTGCTTGCGCAGAAGTGGGAAGGTCTTGAGCCCCCAGAGCCCCACGCTCCGCAACGCCTGCGCCGGCAGGTGCGGCGAGAGCAGCGATGTAAATAGCCCATCCACGAACATTCCGGTCCGCGCCAGATCACCCCGTCGCGCAGCACCGTAGCTGCGCGCAACGGCATCCGCCCAGCCATACGATCCAGGATTGGCTGCCCGCAGGCAGGCATTCAGGCTGGCGACATCCCGCAGCCCGAGATTGAGGCCCTGCGCTCCGATGGGCGGGAACGCATGTGCCGATTCTCCCACCAGAACGGCTGCATCGCGTCCGGCCACATCGACCGAAAGGCTGGAGAGAGGAAACACGAAACTCGGACTCACCACCGAGACCGCGCCGAAAAGATGGCGGGATTTTTCACTCAGCCGGGCAAGAAATTGCTCCTTCTCGCGCCGCGCGTCGTCGAGCGTCTCCGGCTTGTCGATCCACACCAGATTGGCCCGAGTGCCGCCGGCTGGAACCAGTGTGAATGGTCCATTGGGATAATGAAACTCAACCGACTCCCCATCGAGCTCACGCCCAAGCTCCAGATCGCACACCAACGCCGCCTGGTCGAACTTGCGTTCACGCACCGCAATCCCTGCCGCTTTGCGCACGCTCGATCCCTTGCCATCGGCGCCAACCAGCAGTTCGGCGGTCAGCCTGCTGCCGTCGTCGAGTTCGAGGCGCCATAGGTCATCGGCCCGACTGGCCGATTTGAGCGTGGCCGCACGGAGCGCAAGGTTTGCGCCACCGGCCGCCGCCCGAGAAAAGCTTTCGCCCAGCCGTGCATTGGCAAAATTCCACCCGAACGCCTGATGCCCGAATTCGGCTGCGCTGAACACCGTCTCGGGAGCCCGCAAAAACCGGTCGGTCGCATCGATGATGCGGATACGGGTCAGGGGAACCCCCAGCGTTTCGGGATCGTCGATCAGCCCGGCTTCGATCATGTAATCGACCGACGGGCCCATTAGTGCCGAGGTTCGGCGGTCCATTGGTGCTTCGGGCGCCACATGAAGGGTTGAAAACCCGGCCCTGGCGGCGGCAACCGCCGTCGCCTTGCCAACGAGTCCGCCACCAATGACGGCGATCTGTGTGTGATTGGTCATTTTCACCTCAATGCCTAGCCAAGATGTAGGCCGCCATCGCCACCCCCGCAAGCAGCACAGAGCGGTCTGCCGCTTTATTGCCGTTGTTGCCCGCAAATGTGCGCGCTTCGCGCGCCGGGGCGGTCGCCGATCTCCCCCGTGGACCAAAATGGTGTCCATGTCTCAATCGCTGAGGGCAAAATGCTGGATTTCATCGTCGAACCGGCCTTCTGGGCCAGCCTCATTCTCCTGATCGGCATCGAGGTGGTACTGGGAGCCGACAACGCCAATATCGGTGCGAACCGGGCAGCGGGCTTTCCCGAAGAGCGAAGAGCGGCGCCGCCGCGCCACGGTTTTGGCAGCCGTGTTTGGCACTCTCGTCCGATTGGCACTTCTGGCGATTCTGCTCTGGCTCCTCGGCCTGGAGCGAACCGCATTCAGCTTTGCCGGCTGGTCGCCCACATGGGGCCAGATCGTCCTTTTGGGCGGCGGTCTGTTTCTGATCTACAAGGCCGTCACCGAACTCCATCTGCTCGTTGAGCTGCGTGCGGTTCCAACCCATGACCCCGATACAGGATTTCCCGATCGCCCGGCGCTGGCGATCGTTCAACTCGTGGCCCTCAGCGTTGTTTTTTCGGTCGATTCGATCGTCCTCGCCGTCGGGATGACCGCCTATGTCCCGGCCATGGTCATCGCCATTATCGCCGCCGTCGTAATTCTGTTCTTCGCATCCGGCTCCGTCGCGGCATTCCTCGCCCGTCACGCCGCCGTCAGGGCGGTGGCGCTCAGTATCCTCTTCGTCGTCGGTACCGTCCTGATGGCCGAGGGGCTCGGCATGCCGGTCCTCCGCGATTACCTCTACATCGCCATGGGTATCGGAGTTTTGGTGCTCGCCCTGTCCAAACTCGTCCATCGTCCGTCTGCCGGCCAAAACCTTGAACCGACAATTGAGGAGCATGGTGCCACCACGTCGCCGGTGCTTTCGGTACCGGCCGCCATGCCAATCGAGCAGCGCGCAGAACCGAGTCTGGAACCTGCCATTCTTGTTCCAGACGCATCCATTGAAGCGCCGGCCCCCAACGCACCGGTATTCGACGACGAACCCGATGCCTCTTTGGAGGCCGACGATTTCAGCGACGGGGCCGGCCAATCCGTCCCCACCGATGCGACATTGGTAGAGGAATTCCCCGGCAGCGACGAACCGCCCCTTGGCGAAGGCGATGCTGCCGTGCCAAGGTCGCGCCGGAAAAAACCCATCCTCAGGCGCCGTCCTCCAAGGTTGCGCACGGCCAGAAGAAGAGAATAGGCAGAAATATGAAAGCCATTGTCGTTGATCAGTTTGGTGGCCCTGAAGCCCTGAATTTCCGCGATGTCGAAGTCGGAGAACCCGGTTCCGGCGAAATCCGGGTGCGCCATCACGCCATTGGCGTCAATTTCATCGATACCTATCATCGCACCGGCCTTTACCCCAATCCGCTGCCCGTGATTCCCGGCTCCGAAGGTGCCGGCGAAGTGGTTTCCGTCGGCGCCGGCGTTACTGGCTTCAAGCCCGGGGACCGTATCGCCTATCAGGGCACGATCGGCGCCTATATCGAGGAGCGCATAATGCCAGCGGCGAAGGCCGTGCTGCTGCCCGATTCGATCGATTACGAAACTGCTGCCGGCATAATGCTCAAGGGGCTGACCGCCTACTACCTGCTGTTCCTCACCTGGCCTGTGCGCTCGGGCGAGACCATTCTGTTTCATGCCGCCGCCGGAGGCATGGGGCTGATTGCCTGCCAGTGGGCCAAATCGATCGGCGCCCGCGTCATCGGCACGGCAGGCAACCCCGACAAGGTCGCGCTGGCCAAGGCCAACGGTTGCGACGAAGTCATCAATTATTCCCAGGAAGACTTTGCCACCCGGGTTCGCGAGTTGACCAATGGCAAGGGCGTCGATGTCGTCTATGACGGGGTAGGGCAGGACACCTTCGAAAAATCGCTCGATTGCCTGCGCCCCATGGGTCTCATGGTCAGCTATGGTAACGCGACCGGGCCCGTATCCGTCCCCGATCTGGGCATCCTTGCCCGTAAGGGCTCCCTGTTCGTCACCCGTCCGACGGGCGCCCACTATTTCGCCGAACGCCCAGCCTTGCTCGCCGGCGCCAAGGCGCTGTTCGCCGCCGTCGAATCGGGCGCCGTCAAACCCCATATCGGCCAGCGCTTCGCTCTGTCCGAAGCCGCCGATGCCCACAGGGCGCTTGAGGGCCGCAAGACCGTCGGCTCGACAATCCTGCTGCCCTGATTGCCACTGTCGCGGCGACGAAGGCTGTGATACGGCCTTCGTCCAACGCGGCACGCAAAGGAAAGAGCAGTGGTTCGAGCAACGCTGATCGGTTTTTCGGCGATCCTCATGTGGTCGCTTCTGGCGTTGTTCTCGAGCTTGTCCGGCGAGGTGCCGCCATTCCTTTTGTGCACCTTCTCCTTCGCCGTGGCGACGCTTGTCGGCCTTGCGGCAACCGGCCGGCGCGGCAGGCCCCGCGCACCTGCTGCCAAGGTCCCGCTCATGGCCTGGGTCGTCGGCGTAGCGGGCCTGTTTGGTTATCATTTCTTCTATTTTTCGGCCGTCCGTAGCGCTCCGGTGGTCGAGGCCAATCTGATAAATTACCTCTGGCCACTGCTGATCGTTTTGGGCTCCGCCCTGATGCCCGGCGAAGGGCTGCGCTGGCATCACGTGGCCGGAGCCCTGTTGGGTTTGGCCGGAACCGTGCTTATCGTCTCCGATGGTGGCCGCTTTGCGTTCGAGCCCGAATATATGTTCGGCTATGGCACCGGTGTCCTGGCCGCGATCACCTGGGCCAGCTATTCACTGATCTCGCGACGCTTCGCTCAGGTGCCGACACGTATGGTCACCTGGTACTGCGCCGCCGCTGCCCTGCTGTCGCTTGTCTGCCACATAATGCTTGAGGAAACGGTGATGCCCGCCAATACCGTTCAATGGCTGGCCGTGATTGGTATGGGCCTGATGCCGGTGGGAGGGGCGTTCTTTGTCTGGGATTATGGCGTCAAGCACGGCAACATCCAGGTCCTCGGTGCAGCCAGCTATGCCGCGCCGCTCCTCTCCACCCTGTTGCTGATCCTCTTCGGCATCAGCGTCCTCACCATGCCCATAGCGCTCGCCTGCCTTCTCATCACCGGCGGGGCCGCGCTGGCCTCCAAGGACATGATCCTTCGCCCCGGGCGCAAACCGACGATAACTGCGGTCTGATCCTCTGGACAGTCCCGCATCGAACGGCTAAACCGCAGATCAATCGGCCAGCCTTCTTGAGGGGCTTGCGGCTCAACGGGTGGGTGGCAGAGTGGTTGATTGCACCGGTCTTGAAAACCGGCGGGCGTGAGAGCGTCTCGGGAGTTCGAATCTCCCCCCACCCGCCACTTTCCAAACACTGGAAGTCAGACCATCGGCGGATTGAGCCGTGCAAAGCCCTCCTGCCGGCGATAGGGAAAATAGGGATAGGGCGCCGTAACGGCGCTGGCCTCATCGAGCTTGGCGATCTGTTCGGTCGTCAGGTTCCAGCCGACGGCCCCCAAATTCTGGCGCAACTGAGCTTCATTGCGTGCACCAACGATCACCGAGGAAACGGTCGGGCGTTGCAACAACCAGTTGAGGGCGACCTGAGGCACCGTTTTGCCGGTTTCCTCCGCGACCACATCCAGAGCATCGACCACGCGGTAAAGACGGTCCTCATCAACCGGGGGCCCGAAGCTGGCGGTTTCGTGCAACCTGCTGCCATCCGGCACGGACGTCCCGCGACGGATCTTCCCGGTCAGTCGACCCCAGCCAAGCGGGCTCCAGACCAGCGCGCCAAGTCCCTGATCCTGGCCAAGCGGCATCAACTCCCATTCGTAATCACGCCCGACCAGCGAATAATAGACCTGATTGGCGACATAACGCGGCCAGCCATTTCGGTCGGCCGCGGCCAGCGATTTCATGACCTGCCAGCCGGAGAAATTGGAGACCCCGACATAGCGGACCTTGCCGGCGCGAACCAGCAGATCCAGCGTCGATAGAACCTCTTCGATCGGCGTTTCCGCGTCGAAAGCATGAAGTTGCAATATGTCGATATGGTCGGTTTGCAGGCGACGCAACGCATCCTCGACTGCCCGGATCAGCCGGAAACGGGACGATCCGGCATCATTGGGCCCGTCACCCATGGGCAGGCTGGTTTTGGTCGAAACCAATACGGAATCGCGCCGGTTCCTTATGGCCTCGCCAAGCACTTCCTCCGAGGCGCCATGAGAATAGACATCGGCAGTGTCGAACAGGTTGACGCCAGCCTCAAGACAGATGTCCACGAGGCGGCGCGCTTCTTTGGCGTCGGAATTGCCCCAATTGCCAAAAAGCGGGCCGCTTCCGCCAAATGTGCCGGTGCCCAGGCTGAGGGCCGGCACCCTGAGGCCGGATCTGCCAAGTGACCGATAATCCATGAGAATGCTCCTATCGAAAATGGACGTCGGAAAAATAGACCTTCGATCTTCGATGAAATAGAATGCACACTGGAACAGAACTTGTGAGACGAATTCATCATGGCGCGGCTGGAGGTCAACCGATCCGGGGAGATGGACGTTTTTGTCCGTGTCGTCGAACTGGGCGGCTTTTCGCCCGCGGCACGTGCAGCGCGGATGACTCCTTCAGCCGTAAGCAAATTGATCGCACGCCTTGAATCTCGCCTTGGCACAAGGCTGCTCATTCGCTCAACGCGCCAACTCCAACTGACGCCGGAGGGCTGCGCCTTCTATGAAGGAGCAAAGCAGGTCCTTGCCGACCTTGAGGATGTCGAACGCGCAGCCAGCGCGGGAGAGCAGGCAGTGGGTCACGTCAAACTCAATACCAGCGCGTCATATGCCACTCATATTCTCACACCGGTTCTGCCCGAATTTCTTGCGCGTCACCCGGCCGTGACGCTCGATATCGTGCAAACCGATACGGTCGTGGATCTTTTGGCTGAGCGTGCCGATATTGCGATCCGCGCCGGGCCGCTAAAGAGCTCGAGCCTGATGGCGCGCAAGCTTGGCGAAACCAGGATGATTACCGTCGCCGCGCCCCTTTATTTGGAACGCTTTGGTCGGCCGCGAACCACAGCGGATCTCGAACACCACGACCGGCTCGGTCCCGACTACGCGCGAGCAGTCGATGGCTGGACATATCGCGAAAAGGGCAGGACCGTGGTCGTACCTGTAGCGGGTCGCGTCAAGGCGAGCGATGGCGAGGGATTGCGTCGTCTCGCCCTTTCAGGAGTTGGGATCGCCCGGCTGCCCGCATTTACAGTGAGAGACGACATAGCCGGCGGACGGTTGGTGCCGATCCTTGGCCATCTCGACACCGGCGAAGCAGAGACGTTCCACGCGGTGTTTGTCGGCCACGACCGACCACTGCCCGCCCGGGTAAGAGCATTGCTTGATTTCCTGGCGGAGAAGGGCAGCGTTTCCTGACACCTGCTCTTCGCCGGGTCAGTCGAACCCGTACAGTGCAAAAAGACCCCGCCGAAGCGGGGTCTGGCTATGCAGCGGTGTGTGCCCGTTCAGTGATGACGGTGCTCAGGCATCTCTTCGAGGGCATCTTTTGTCCAGCCGGTCACCGCATGCACGTCACCGTCTTCATCGCGCATGAAATCGAGTTGATTGACTGGAACGGCCACCGGCTTTGATCCGATGCCCAGAAAGCCTCCGACATCGATCACCGCTTGCGCGCCGGCGCCGGCTCCATGCAGATGAGATACTTTTCCCACCTTGTGGTCATCGGCGTCGTAGATCGTCGCATCCTTGAGCACGGCTTCAGTCAATTCGGCTTCGCCAAGGCGAACATGATTGGAATGATCCATGAGTGGCTCCTTTACGTTGATTGTGCAACGTTAACATGCGAGCCGTCGGGACGTTCCCCGCTGAAATACGGCAGGGGCCGCAAGAAAGGGGCCCGCTTTGCAGGGGCCTTGCGATCAGATGCCGGGTTCGAGCGGCGGAAGCGCGCGTAGTGACCTCTGAGGTGAGATCCTGAGCCACGACTTCGTTACGGATGAAATCGGGAAAACCACGGCCGCGAAGGGGTATTCTGTGGAGATTTCACGCAGACCAGCTAGAACTCGGACTCACCCACGCCGGGTGCGCGAAGGTCGGCGGCGCTGGGCAAAGCGCCCGGATTCGTGGCAAAAGTAGCGATCACTCCGAGCTCGTGCGATGTCGTGCAGCCGTTGGGCTCGAAATTGCTCGCTACGCACTCCACTTCAATTTTCTGGCTGACGTCGAGCTCGGGGCCTGCTGACGAAGTTGCTGAACATCCCGTAAGGATCAGCAGGAAAAAGGCGGCGGCCGCAGGTTTCATCTGACGCGTCTCGGCAATCGATCTTGTACCGATCCTATGCCCCGAACGATGGAAACTTTCCAGCTTTTTCCATAACCCGCCGAACCTAGCGCGGACGGCTCACGTCCTTGTGACGGAAGGCCCATTGCGGCACGACGATCACATTGCACTCGCTTTCGCCTCCATGGCGGCGATACGCAAGTTCCCAGGCGCGCTCGATGATTTCCTCGATCGAGAGGCTGAGCCGGCTTGGCAGGCTTTGCGAGCGCCCCAGATTCTCGAGAACCGCCTCGGCCTGACCGCATACCGCGCGCTGCTGCAATGTTTCTGATGTTATGTGCTTCATGGAGTTCATTTGGCCATCAACATGCCAAAACCCGGCAAACGCATTGCGAAAAAATTTAATCAATCCGGTCGCGCCGGATCAATCTCTAGGGAAGACTGGGAGGCTCGCGATCGCTTTTGTCGCTGTCGGGCATGCGCTGATAGCGCCGGCGCGTGATGATGTACATCACGATCGCAACGACCAGCGCACCTCCCAGCATGATAAAGCCGAACTCGGCCGCTGAAAGCCCCAGCGTCAGCAACGCAATAACCAGAACGACCAGACAGGCCGCTATAATGAAAATCCGCATCTCGCCTCCATCCCCCGAACGGTCATCGTGTCGCGTTTGACTTGCCAATGCAAGCGCGCCCGGCTACGCCGTGTCGGTGGACGATCACAGGGTAGGGACGCGCCGTGGACAGTACTATCTCGATAGTTCCCACACTGATGCCGCTTGGCGACAAAGCCGTTCTCGTGCGCTTTGCCGATCGCCTCGACATGGACGCCAACAGCGCCGCCATAGGCTTTGCCAGAAACCTCCAGGCCCGGCCCATACCGGGTGTCGTCGAAATCGCCCCGAATCTGGTTTCGGTGCTGGTGCGCTATGATCCGCAACGCATCGGCTTTGCCAGCCTGTGCGGCGAATTGCGGCTCGCGGACCGCCAGGACCAGGGCCGCGAACCAGCCTCCAGCCACCGTGTCGAAATTACCTACGGCGGCGAGGATGGACCCGACCTTGACGCCGTAGCGTCCGAACTCGGCCTGACGGTCTCCACTTTCATTAAAGCCCACGGAGCAAAACCTCTCAGCGTGCTTGCCGTCGGCTTTGCGCCGGGATTCGTTTATTGCGGCATGCACCCGGACGATCTGCTCGTGTCCCGCCGCGAGACCGTAAGGCGCTCGGTTCCGCCCGGCAGTATCCTGTTTGCGGCCCGCCAGACGGCCATCGCCGCCACGCCCATCCCCACTGGCTGGGCCGTAATCGGCCGCACCCGCTTCATCAATTTCGACCCGGCCGCATCCCCACCCACGCAATTGAGGGCAGGGGATACCATAGCTTTCGAGGCCGCCCGATGAGCCGCATCCTTCTCACGCGCGTCAGCCCCATGACCACAATCCAGGATGAAGGGCGACCCGGGCTTTTCGCCCACGGCATAGGCGCCTCCGGCCCAATGGACCGCAACGGCTACGTACTGGCCGCCGCGATGGCCGAAGCGCCTTGTGGCGCTGCAATCGAGGTGGGGCTCCTCGGTCTCGATTTCACCTATCGGGGCCCGCCCCTTTCGGCTGGCGTTGCCGGCGGCGCATTTACGCTGACCGTCGATGGCGTCACCCGCTCCTGGCCGTCCAGGATCGACCTTGTCGAAAACACCAAGATCTCCATAAAGCCCGGCCCGAACGGCAACTATGCCTACCTTCGCTTTGCAGCTCAGATTGCTGTCCCGCTTGTTCTTGGGAGCAGGTCCACAAACGCAACGGTCGGGCTCGGCGGCCTTGAAGGCCGCATGCTGGCCGTGGGCGACGAACTCGGCCTTGACGACCTGGGCGATATGGCAACCGAGCCGGTGCGTGCCGAAACGGCCAATCCCGGCGATCCCATACGCTTCGTGTGGGGCATTCACGCCGACCTGTTTTCCAACCCCATCCGAACGGCCTTCTCCACATCCGATTTCCGCATATCGGCACGCATGGATCGCATGGGCGTCAGGCTCGATGACACAGGATCCGTCTTCGCCGAGGCGAAATTGCTCAACCTGGTCTCCGATGCCGTCGTGCCCGGCGATATCCAGATTCTGGGCGACGGAACGCCAATTGTCCTTATGCGCGACAACCAGCCCACCGGCGGCTATCCCCGCATTGGCACGATAATCGACGCCGATCTCGACCGTTTCGCCCAGATTCGGGCCGGCAGGATGGTCCGCTTCGAACCCGTCACCGTCGCCCACGCCCACAGGATCGCCAAATGGCAACCCTGATCGATCTCAACGCCGATCTCGGCGAAGCCATAGGCGACGACCGCGCCATGCTCGAAATCGTCACCAGCGCCTCGATCGCCTGCGGCGGCCACGCCGGTAACGAACATACGATGCGCGCCGCCGTTCAAGATGCGCTTGCAAATAGCGTCCGCATCGGCGCCCATCCCGGTTTCGAGGATCCGGACAATTTCGGTCGCCGCCGCCTCGATCTCCCTTTCGAAACGATCCGCGATCAGGTTCTGGCCCAGATTGGCCGCCTCATAACCATTGCTGCAGAGGAGGGGGCGTCTGTCGCCTACCTCAAGCTGCACGGGGCCCTCGCCAACATGGCCGCGGAGGATGAAACCCTTTCTCAAACCATATTCGCAGGCGTCGCCCAGAATCATCCCGGCATGGCCATCCTCGCCCTGGCGGCCTCCGCCCAGGAAACCGCAGCCCGCCGGCTCGGCCTTCCCGTCATCCCTGAAGCCTATGCCGACCGTGCCTATACTCGATACGGATTGCTGGCCGCCCGCAGCCACCCGGGCAGTGTGCTTGAAGATACCGCTTCCATTGTTGCCCAATGCCTCCGGCTCGCCGAGCACGGTGAAATTCTCGCCATTGATGGCTCGGTTTTCCAATCCGAGGCCCGCTCGATCTGTCTTCATGGCGACACTCCGGGCGCCTTGGAGCATGCCCGTGCGGTGCGCGACGCGCTCAAATCGCGTGGCCTGATGTAGGCAGCGCGCCTGCAAGATTGACCGCGCATTAAGAAAACCTACACAAACCTATGGTTTCTGAAAGGTTCGATGCGCGAAGGCACGACGATCACGTGGCGGTGCTTTCAGCAAAAAACCGGGCCAGTTTGCGGTTCGAAAGCACGACAATCTTTTTGGTATTGGGTCAGATTGTATGAGCTCGAGTATCGGATCGGCGCGCCGCCGCCCTCTTTTTGCCGCCATCGGCACGACCGTGACCGCCGCCTTGCTGCTGGCCGGCTGCAGCGGTGCCGATCTGTTCGCTGGCAATGAATTTTTCTCCGAATCCTCGATGGGCGTCAAAGCCTCGCCCCGGGTTACCACCTCGCGCAATGTCCCCAAGGGCGGAGGACGCTATGTCGTCGGCAAGCCCTACACCGTCGCGGGCAATCGGTTTGTGCCACGCGAGCAGCCCGATCTCGATGTCACGGGCCGCGCCTCATGGTACGGCCCCGCATTCCATGGCCGCCTGACGGCCAATGGCGAGATCTTCGATATGTATTCATTGTCGGCAGCCCATCCGACGTTGCCGCTGCCGTCCTATGTCCGGGTTACGAACGCCGACACCGGCGCCACGACCATTGTGCGGGTCAATGATCGGGGACCGTTCTCCTATGAGCGAACCATCGACCTCTCGCGCCGCGCCGCCGAGGTCCTGGGTTTCCAGCAGCAGGGCACGGCCAATGTCAGGGTGCAATATATCGGACCGGCCCCGCTCGAGGGCGACGACACCAAATTCCTCGTTGCCTCGATCAATCAGTTGACGCCCTACGAAATCCAGAACAATACCCGCATGGCCTTTCAGGAACCCGTCCAGGTTGCCGATACCGCGCCGGCGCAGGCCTCAACCCCTGTAGCTCCGGTGCCCACGCCGCGCCCTTCGACCGCAACGGAGGCCGCGGGCGCCATTGCAGCCCCCGAATACATTCCCTTCCGCGTCCTCTCCTACGTCGGCGCAACCAGCCTCGAAACCGCATCCGAGCCCACGGGAACGCCGCTCCGCATGGCGCTGGGAACCTGGAACGACGAAGCCCGGGCCCGCGAAATCGCTACCCGGTTCGCGGTGATTGGCGCAGTCGACACCGCCACGCTTGTTCAGGGAGACCAGACGGTCACTCATCTCATGCTGACCCATCTTCGCGAAGGTGTGACCGAAACCGACGCTGTCGAACTGGCCAGCTCACTTGGCTTGTCGGCCCCGATTTTGTATTGAAGAACAAGGCTTAACAATTAAAGGGGCGCCCACGGCGCGGCTGGCTTCATGGTTCGTCTGGAACGTGCCTTCCGCAGAGTGCTTGTCGGCGTGGCGTTGGTGGCCGCTCTGGCCCATCCCGCCGCTGCCCAGCTCGATTTCGATACGAGCGCCCCATACGCCATCCTGGTCGATCATGAATCGGGCACCGTCCTGTTTCAGAAAGAAGCCGACACGAGGATCGAACCGGCCAGCATGGCCAAGCTGATGACGGTCGCAATCGTCCTCGACATGGTCGAACGCGGCGCGCTCAACCTCACCGATCAGTTCTTCATATCCGAACACGCATGGCGCACGGGCGGGGCGCCATCTGGCGGCTCGGCAATGTTTGCTGAACTCGGCTCGCAAATCAGCGTCGACGACCTGCTGCATTCGGTTATCATCCAATCGGGCAATGACGCTTCCATCGCGCTCGCCGAAGGCATCGCGGGCAGCGAGGCCGCCTTCGCCGATATCATGAACCAGTTTGCCGCCGATATCGGGCTGACGGATTCCCATTTCACCAATGCCAGCGGCCTGCCCGATCCGGACATGTACGTCACCGCCCGCGATCTGGCCGATCTGGCGCGCTACATCATCCGCGAATTTCCCGATTATTACCCGGTGTTCGCTGTCGAGGAATTCACCTGGAACGATATCCGCCAGTCCAACCGCAACGGCCTTCTGGGCCTGGGCATCGGCGTGGACGGTCTCAAGACGGGCCATACCAATGCCGCCGGGTATGGCATCGTCGCTTCGACCACCGAAGGCGGGCGCCGCCTTATTGCGGTGCTGCACGGCATGGACAGCGTCAACCAGCGCAACGAGCAGGCGCGTGCCCTCATCACATGGGGCGCCCGCAGTTTCGAGCGCATTCCCGCCTTCGCCAATGGCGCGGTTGTGGGACAGGCCAGCGTCTATGGAGGCCAAGAGGCCAGCGTCGGCCTCGTCGGTGAAGGCAGCATCGATATCTACCTTCCGCGCGGCAATCGTCGCTGCCTTTCGGCCAACATCACCTATGCCGCTCCCATTCTCCCGCCGGTTCGCGCCGGTGACAGGCTTGCGCAACTTAACATACTTTGCGATGACCAGATCATTCAGAGCGCTCCGCTTTATGCGGCAGAGGCCGTCGAACAGGGTGGCATCACGCGCCGGGCAGCCGACGCGCTTTGGGAACTTGCATTCGGCTGGTTTTAGTGAACGCAGCTCATGGTGGTCTGGCGGCCGCAACAGGATTTGATACGGACACGATGGCGGCAGATCAGCACCGATCGATCACACCCCGATTCATTACGTTCGAGGGTGGGGAGGGCGTGGGCAAGTCCACCCAGGTCCGACGCCTGGCCGACCGCCTGTCGGAACTGGGCATTTCCGTGGTCCGCACCCGCGAGCCCGGTGGCACGCCCAAGGCCGAGGCCGTTCGCTCCTTCATCCTGCAGGGCAAGCCCGAAAGCTGGGGCGTCGGCGCCGAAGCCGTGCTGTTCGCCTCCGCCCGCCTCGATCACGTGAACCAGTTGATCGCGCCCTCGCTGGCCGAGGGCAAATGGGTCATCTGCGACCGCTTCGCCGATTCCACCCGCGCCTATCAGGGCCTGACCGGCGGGGTCGACGACAAACTGATCGACGCACTCGAATATCTTGCCCTCAACGGCCATACGCCCGATTTGACCGTGATCCTGGACATGGACCCCGATATCGCCTTCGAGCGCGTGCGCAAACGCGCCGCGGAAGACGGCATGCCTGCGATCGCCGATCGCTTCGAAAAAGAGGATCTGGTCTTCCATCGCCGCCTGCGCGACAATTTCCTCGCCATAGCGATAGCCAATCCCGGCCGCTGTGTCGTCCTTTCGGCCGATACCGAGGAGGACGTGCTCACCGAAGCCATATGGCGGGCCGTGCTCGATCATTTCCCCGATCTGGCCCGGGAAGGATTGGCCGGGTGAGTGTCGAACGCCGCGAAGCCGACCAGATCGCCGACGTGCCCGCACCCGAGTTTGGCAGCCTTGTCGGCCACGGCGATGCGCGCGCCTCGCTTCTGAGTGCGCTCGAGCGGGATCGTCTGCCCGGCGCCATCCTGCTTCATGGCCCGCGCGGTATTGGCAAGGCGACCTTTGCTTTCGAGATCGCTCGTCAAGTCCTCTCGCGCACCTCCGATGAAAGCGAGGAGCGGATAACCGCCCAGGTTGCAGCGCTTTCGCACCCGAACCTGTTCCTTTTGCGCCGCACCACCGATCCCGCCAATTCCGAAAAATACTATTCGGCCATCCGGGTCGACGACGTGCGCGCCATGCGCGATTCCCTTCACCAGACACGGGGCAGGGCGGGCTACCGAATCGCGATTGTCGACAGCGTCGATGATTGCAACGCCAATTCGGCCAATGCGCTGCTGAAGACCCTTGAGGAGCCGCCCGCCGAGACCATGTTCATCGTGCTCTCCCATCGCCCCGGCGGCATGCTGGCCACCATCCGCTCGCGCTGCCAGAGCTTTGGCCTGCGCCCGCTCGCCGATCCTGATACGGCACAGATTATATCGCGCGTCCGCCCCGATCTGGCACCCGAAGATGTCTCCCGCGCTGTCAGCTTTGCCGCCGGTCGTCCACGACGGGGCTTTGAATCCCTCATGCTTGAGGAAGGCGACGTTCTCGACGCACTTCAGACATGGCTCAAAGACCCTGTGGCGCATCCCACCCGCGCCCATCTCAAGATCGCCGACGGGCTGGCCGCATCCAAGGGGGCTGAATTGGGCTTTGCCCAGGACATGATCCGCGACTGGCTGGCTGCCGAGGCCGAATCCGCCGCCCGCGCCGGCCCGGCCGCGCGTTTCCGCCTTGCTTCGGCCAATGGCCTGTGGGAGAAGGCCAACGCCCTTATCGCCGATGCCGATATCTACAATCTTGACCGGCGGCAAACGCTGGTCGCAGTCTTTGATTTCCTGCGCGACCATGTGCGCAGGACCACGCCCGTGAGCTGATTTTCCTATGAGCCGCCCGACCTTTTACATCACCACGCCGATCTTTTACCCCAACGGCGTCCCCCATATCGGCCATGCCTACACCGCCATCGCCAGTGACGTCATCGCGCGCTTTCACAGGCTGGACGGCAAGGACGTGTTCTTTCTGACCGGCACCGACGAGCACGGCCAGAAGATGCAGCAGACCGCTGAAAAAGAGGGGATCGCGCCGATCGAGCTGGCGACAAGGAATTCGCAGGCCTTCAAGGACCTCTGGGCCACCCTCAACATCTCTTACGACGACTACATCCGTACAACCGAGGAGCGGCACCATAAGGCCTCGCAAGCCATCTGGAACAAGATGGTCGAAAAGGGCGATATCTACCTCGACTCCTACTCCGGCTGGTATTCGGTCCGGCAGGAAGCCTTCTTCGACGAAAAGGAAACCACTCTCGGCGAGGACGGCATCCGGCGCGAACCGCTCGGCTCGCCGGTCGAATGGGTCGAGGAAGAAAGCTACTTCTTCCGCCTCTCGGCCTATGGCGACAGGCTTCTGGCCCATTACGAGGCCAACCCCGGTTTCATCCTGCCCGCCGAACGGCGCAATGAAGTCGCCAGCTTCGTCAAATCGGGCTTGCGCGATCTTTCCATCTCGCGCACCACGTTCGATTGGGGCGTTCCGGTTCCCAACGACCCCAAGCACATCATGTATGTCTGGGTCGATGCGCTCACCAATTACCTCACGGCCGCCGGCTACCCCGACGAAAGCGCCGAGCGCTGGAAATACTGGCCCGCCGATATCCATATGATCGGCAAGGACATTGTGCGTTTCCACGCGGTCTATTGGCCCGCATTTCTGATGAGCGCCGACATCGAACTGCCCAAACGCGTCTTTGCCCATGGCTTCCTCTTCAACCGCGGCGAGAAGATGAGCAAATCGGTCGGCAACGTCGTCGATCCGTTCGAACTCGTGGCGAAATACGGCCTCGATGCCATGCGCTATTATTTCCTGCGCGAAGTGTCCTTCGGCAGCGACGGCTCGTACAATCACGAAGCCATCGTCAACCGCATCAACGCCGATCTCGCCAACGATCTGGGCAATCTCGCCCAGCGCTCGCTCTCCATGGTCGCCAAGAACTGCGACGGACAGGTGCCGGCACCGGGCGAGTTAACGGATGAAGACAACGCAATCCTCGGCGCTGCCGACGCCTTGCTCGACACCTCACGCGCCGCGATGGACGATCAGGCCATCCACCAGATGCTCAATGCCGTCTGGCAGGTCGTGGCCGATGCCAACCGGTACTTTGCGGGGCAGGAGCCCTGGGCGCTGCGCAAGACCGACCCGGCCCGCATGGCCACCGTACTCTATGTGACCATCGAAGTGGTGCGTCAGGTTGCCATTCTCGCCCAGCCGGTGATGCCCGCATCGAGCGAAAAACTGCTCGATCTTCTGGGTCTGCATGCTGAGGGCCGCTCTTTCGAACAATTGGGTGCGTACGGCCGCCTCGCCGCCGGCACCGCACTGCCCGCGCCAGAGGGCGTCTTCCCCCGCTATGTGGAAAAGGACGAAGGCGCGGCCTGATGCTTGTCGATAGCCACTGCCATCTCGATTTCGACGTGCTGGCCGACGATATCGACGGCGTTCTGGCGCGTGCGCGCGACAATGGCGTCAGCCATTGCGTCACCATCTCCACGCGCATCCGCCGCTTCGATACGCTTCTGGCCATCGCCGAAAAGCACGACAACGTCTTCTGCTCCGTGGGCACGCATCCGCATAATGCGCATGAAGAACTCGACATAAGCATCGATGAAATAATCGCTTTATCGCAGCATCCAAAATGCGTCGCCATTGGAGAGGCCGGGCTCGATTACCACTACGATTCCTCGCCCCGCGACGCGCAGGCCCAGGGCTTCCGCAATCATATCGCCGTCGCCCGCCAGACCGGCTTACCGCTGGTCATCCATGCTCGGGCCGCCGATGACGACATGATCGCCATTCTCGAAGAGGAAACCGGGCAGGGGGCTTTCCCCTTCGTCCTGCACTGCTTTTCCTCCGGCGCCGAACTGGCCCGTCGCGGCCTGGCGCTCGGCGGCTATGTCTCGTTTTCCGGCATCGTCACCTTCAGGAACGCCGCCGAAATCCAGCAGGTAGCGCAATTCGTCCCCGAAGACCGGTTCCTGGTCGAGACGGACGCGCCCTATCTCGCGCCGGTTCCCCATCGCGGCAAACCCAACCAGCCCGCCTTCGTGCGCCATACCGCCGAAAAACTTGCCGAACTGCGCGGCGTTCCGTTCGAAACCATTGCCGAGCAATCCACCCGCAATTTCGCCCGGCTGTTTTCAAAGACAGGGCTGGCCGTATGACCGACCGGCCCGCCACACGATTGACAGCCCGCATCCTGGGCTGCGGTTCGTCTGGCGGCGTGCCGCGTATCGGCAATGCCTGGGGCGCCTGCGACCCCGAAAACCCCAAAAACCGTCGCCTGCGCTGCGCGCTGCTGGTCACCGGCACGTGCGACGACACCGATGGCGTCACCCGCGTTCTCATCGATGCCGGACCCGATTTGCGCGAACAGATGCTCGCCGCCCGGGTGCCGGAAATCGATGCGGTATTTTTCACCCACGAACATGCCGACCACACCCACGGTATCGACGATCTGCGCGTCCTCGCTCTCAACGCCCGGCGCCGCGTGGATGCCTACATGTCGATCGCTACCGAAGTCCGGCTCCGCGAGGCGTTCGGTTACTGCTTCACGGCCCCCGAAAACAGCTCATACCCGCCAATTCTCAATACCAACTCCATTGCCGACGGCGAGGAAATTATCATCGAAGGGGCAGGGGGCACGATCACGCTAAAGCCCTTCGAGCAACAGCATGGGTCAATCACTTCGCTTGGTTTCCGTATAGGTAAATTCGCCTATTCCTGCGATCTGTCAGGCATTCCCGAAACGTCCCATTGGGCGCTGGAAGGGCTCGAAACCTGGGTCCTCGATGCCCTGCGATATACGCCGCACCCGAGCCACATTAATCTCGAACAGGCATTGTCCCTCATCGAAACCCACCGGCCGAAAGCCGCCATTCTCACAAATCTCCATGTCGATATGGACTACGTGACGCTTTCCGGCGAAATCCCCGATCATGTCACTCCCGCCTTTGACGGGATGGAGATCGACATCGCCCTTTAGGATCGCTACGCTTTCACCTCACGCGAGCGTCCGTCATGAGCGATCCCGACAGTGCCGAATCCGCAATCCGCGACACGCGCTGGGTGCTCCCGGCCACCATTCTAGGCTCCAGCCTGGGCTTCATTGACGGCTCGGTCGTCAATGTCGCCTTGCCCGCCATTCAGTCCGATCTCGATGCCGGCCTTGCGACCGCTCAGTGGGTGGTCAATGGTTACATGCTCATGCTCGGCAGTCTCATCCTGCTCGGCGGCACCATCGGCGATCGTTTCGGCCAGCGCCGCATCTTCCTGTTCGGTCTTGTCGGCTTTGCCATTGCCTCCATCGCCTGCGCCATCGCACCATCCCCGCTGTCCCTTGTTGCCGCGCGGACCATCCAGGGCATCGCCGCAGCCTTTCTCGTCCCGTCCAGCCTGGCCCTGATCGGTTCGGCCTTCACCGGCGAAGCCCGCGGCAAGGCCATCGGCACATGGGCCGCGGCCGGGGCGCTGACGACGGCGCTCGGCCCACCCTTCGGCGGTTGGCTGGTCGATACCGTCGGCTGGCGGGCCATCTTCTATATCAACATTCCCATTGCTGCCGCCGCGCTGGCCATGGGCTGGCGCATCGCCGCGGCGCCGGCCGGGCGCACCTATCGCGAATTCGACATTGCCGGCACCATTGCCATGGTCGCCGGTCTCGGCCTGCTCTCGTACGGCCTCATCACCGCCGGGGAGGGCAACACGACCATCGGCGGTCTTGCCATTGCGGCGTCAATTCCCTTTGCCATCGGCTTTTTCTTCATCGAGCGCCGCGCCAGCGAGCCGCTGGTCCCCATGGGGCTGTTTGCCAACAGCCAGTTTTCCGGGGCAAACCTGCTCACCATAACCCTCTATGCCTCGCTTTCAGGCTCGCTGTTTATTCTCCCCTTCGTTCTGATCTACGCGAACGGCTACAGCGCCACCATGGCCGGCGCCGCGCTGTTGCCGTTCTCGATCCTGCTCGGTCTTGGCTCACGCTATGCCGGGGCGCTCGCCAAACGCATCGGCACCCGCATCATGCTGATCGCCGGCCCGGCAGCCACCGGCTTCGGCTATATGGTCCTGGCCCTGATGGTCGATTTGGGCGGCTATTGGCTGGCCTTTTTTCCAGGCCTGGTGATCATCGGCGTTGGAATGACCATAACTGTCGCACCACTCACGACGGCCGTGTTCGATGCCGCTCCCGACGATGCCGGCGGTACCGCATCGGGCATCAACAATGCCGCCTCGCGCATCGGCGGGTTGATTGCCGTCGCCGCCCTCGGCTTTGCCTTTGGCGGTTCCGATCTCTCGATCCTGCCGCCCGAAGCCCTGCGGATGTCCTATCGCTGGATAATGGCCGCCGCAGCCTGCCTGGCCTTCGCCAGCGCTCTGGCGGCCGCCGCAACAATCAAGGACAAGGGACAACAGAGCAGGGCACCGAAACCGCCTGACCGCTAACGCCCCGCCGCGTCTTCGGCATAAGCCACAAGATCGGCGACGAAATCGGTCGCCGCCAATGCAAACCCCCAACTGTTCGCGGTGTGCAACTCATAGACCTTTCCGGCCTCGACCGCTGGTAACCGTTGCCACAACGGATTGTCCACGGCCGGCGAATCCCCGCCCCACAGGACGATGAATTCGGCCCCCGCGAACGCGTCGAGATTTTCTGCACTGTGGGCTTGATACCCGTCCTCAATCGGCGCATCGCTCGACACCAGGTTCAGCCCGATGTCCCTTGCAACCGCCGCATCGAATGTATCGACATGGAGCACATATTGGTCGCCGGCCCAGATATCGGCGATCGCCACAGGCGCGTCGCCAACCAGTTCCGCGATGATCGGGCGAGCCTCGGCAACGGCCGCATCGTAACTGGCAAGCGCCATGTCTGCCTGGTCGGCGCGACCCACAGCCTCAAGCTGCCCAACCATCAGCTCCTTCCAGTCGGCACTGTTGGCATCCTCGATCACCAGTACATCGAAGCCGTCGCTATTGAATGAGCCGTTGTTCTGCCAGAAATTCCACCAGCCGCGGCCGACCACCAGGAGATCGGGCTCGTAGGAAAGGGCAAGTTCCGCATTCGGTTCGGCACGAAAACTCAACCTTTCCGTCACCTCATCGAGCACCAGATGGCTCGTTTCGTCCCAATCTGTGGCAATAACGGGAAACCCGGCCAGGAGTGCAAATTCGAGCGCCGTCCGGCTTTCCATGACGAACACGCGCTCAGGATCGGCGGGAATTTCTGCCTCATAGCCATTCCAGGCGTAATTCAGAACCTCCTGCCCAAGCGCGCTGGCAGTCAGGGCAACGCTCGTTAAGGACAGACCCGCACAGAACAACACAGCGGCGCGCATGGGAAATCTCCGGAAAATTCAACAACGATCCTGATCCGGTAATTTAACATGAGTATATTTGTCAATTTATATTACACAACCGGCCCGGTCCCGAGCCGCACGTCCAGCGCTGCCATGTCCGGCACCATCCAGAGTGTCAGCCCTTTATTTGTCTCATAGACATAGTCGCGGAAGGCCTTGCTCGCTGCCATGTGGCCGGAGACATCGCCAACGATAGCCATCCGCACCCGGTAATTGGCAGCCTTCTGTGCCATTTCGCCGAGTATCCCTGAGCGCAAGTTGAAAACTTCGGCTGGCAGGCACTCCGCGGGCACCGCGATGATCTCCACTTCATGTTCCCACACCAGCCCGATCAGATCGTTGGCCAAAGTCGCCGCCGCCAGATCATGGGAAGCATCGAGAACAAGAACATCGCGATTTGCGAGTTCAACAACAGTCCCGGGCATATGTGCGGTCTCCCTTCAAAACGAGGCGCGCTTGTATCAGCCGACCGATGGGATGACCAGTTTGTCTCGGAAGCAGCCAAAGACCGGGCACGGTCGATGGAATGGAGGACGAGAGCGTACAGTATCGGCGGAATCGAGGATCGTTTGCGTGGCGCTTACGGCCAAAACCCCAGCAAATCGGCCATTCTCTTACATCCGAAAGTTCCATAATATATATTATGCGAATCAGATATTTACGTTGGCCGCGATCTTTGGACCCGGCCCGTTACACCAGCTCCGTCCCATCCTCGGGCCACGACATGACCTCCACCTCAGGCCACACACTCTTGGCCCTCTCGCCCTTCTCGATATGGGCCTGTCGGCTCTTGCCCAATCTGTTCGGTGTCACCCGGAAAGCAAACAGATCGTCGAGCCCAAACGGCGCCTCGACGTTGAGACGGCCAAGGTCATCCAGCCCAACGGCAACCGCGTGCGTCCGCGATGCATAGCGAGTCAGCGCCTCGGCGGATGATTTGAGCGGCGGCACGTCGAACCCGAACTTCTCGCCGAACCACAGATGCACGCGCGCCTGATTGCGGATTTCGACAGGCACCGGAGCGTCCGACAGCAGCGCCCCGACCCGCTGTATCACGGCGTCCTCCGCTGCGTAGCTCAGATCGGTGTCGTCAAAATAGATGGCATCGATATCCTTGACGCCATACCAGGTCGGGCGCCCCGTCAATCCGTTCCATACCGTCTGATAGACCGCACCGCCACCCACCAGTGCTTGCGGCAGCCCTGCAGCCCGCAAGATCTCCAGAACGCTCATCAGCGCTCCATTGCCGCGCACAAGGGTTTCCAGCGCGCCCAATTGCTCATCCGGTGAGGCTTTCGCATAGCGCAAATGATCCGACATGCTAACCAGCCTACCGGAGTCTACGCCCGCGCCCTACTCCACAGTCACCGATTTCGCCAGATTTCTGGGCTGGTCGACGTCGGTCCCCATGAACACCGCCGTGTGATAGGCCAGAAGCTGCACCGGCACTGCCGCAAGGATCGGCGCGACGAACGGATGAACGCGCGGCATCTCGATGATATCGTCGATGCCGCCGCCAGCCTCCGCCTTGCCTTCGGCATCGGTAATCAGGATGATCTTGCCTCCGCGCGCCGCGACCTCGTACATGTTCGACAGCGTCTTTTCCATCAGCTCGTCCGATGGCGCCACCACAATCACCGGCATCTCCTCGTTCACCAGCGCGATCGGCCCGTGCTTGAGTTCGCCTGCCGCGTAGCCTTCCGCGTGGATATAAGAGATTTCCTTGAGCTTGAGCGCGCCCTCAAGCGCGATCGGATAAAGCTGCCCGCGGCCGAGATAAAGCACGTCCTTGGCTCTTGAGAGATTGCGCGAGATTTCCTCGACACGGCCCTCAAATCGCAGCATTTCCGAGATATTGCGGGGCAACTCGATCAATGCCCGCACCAGCGCATGCGCATCGGACGGGCTCAGCACCCCCCGCGCCTGCCCGGCGGCGATCGCCAGGCTGGCAAGGATCGAAAGCTGCGCCGTTGTCGCCTTGGTCGAAGCCACGGCGATTTCCGGTCCGCACAGCGTGGGAAAGATCACGTGGCTTTCCCGGGCAATTGTCGATTCCTGCACATTGACCAGCGCCGCGATGTGCTGACCTTCTTTTGCCGCATAGCGCAGCGCCGCCAGCGTATCGGCTGTCTCGCCCGATTGCGAAATCACCAGCGTCAGCCCGTTGTCAGGCAGCGGCGGCTCGCGATAACGGAATTCCGACGCCACATCGACATCCACCGGCAGCCGCGCATAGCGTTCGAACCAGTATTTGGCCACCAGCCCGGCGTAAAAGGCGGTTCCGCACGCGGTGATCGTCAGGCGCGACAGCTTTGCGAAATCGAACGGCAATTCCTCACGCAGCTTCACAGTTTCGCCCGCCAGATCGAGATAATGGGCAAGCGTGTGCGAAACCGTTTCGGGCTGTTCGTAGATTTCCTTGGCCATGAAATGGCGATGATTACCCTTGTCGGCCAACGCCGCCGACGCCGAAGACACCTGCCGCGCGCGCTCGACCACATTGCCGTCAAAATCGAAGATCTCGACCTGGCCCGGCACAATAACCGCCCAATCGCCCTCTTCGAGATAGGTAATCTGGTTGGTGAACGGTGCCAGGGCGAAGGCATCGGACCCAAGATACATCTCATCTTTGCCATGCCCGACCGCCAGCGGCGAACCCTGTCGCGCCGCAATCAAAAGCTTGTCCTCGCCCGCGAACATGAACACCAGTCCGAACGTTCCGCGCAGCTTGGGCAGCGTATTCGCTACGGCCTCGCGCGGCGTCGCGCCTCGCTCGATCTCCCGCGTCACCCACAGCGCAACGGACTCCGTGTCCGTCTCGCTCTGCGGAGAATATCCATCACGTGCAAGGTCTTCGAGCAATTCCTTGAAGTTTTCGATGATCCCGTTATGAACCACGGCCACCTTGCCCGCCATATGCGGATGCGCATTACCCTCGGTCGCTCCGCCATGCGTGGCCCAGCGCGTATGTCCGATCCCGATGACCCCCTCGAGCGGTTCGGCGGCCAGCTTGCCCGCCAGGTTGTTGAGCTTGCCCTCGGCCCGCCGGCGGTCGAGCCCCGCGCCAGTCAGCGTGGCGATCCCGGCGCTGTCATAGCCGCGATATTCGAGCCGCCGCAGCGCATCCACGAGCCGGTCGGCAACCGGCTCGACCCCGATGATTCCAACGATGCCGCACATGCCTCAGCCCCTTACTTTTGGTCCTTGATGGCCTTGAACCGCGCGTTCAGCGCCTTGCCATAGCCAGGCTTGTTGATCTGCCGCGCCCGCCCGATGCCCAAGGCGTCCGTCGGCACCGGCTCGGTAATCACCGAACCCGAGGCCACATACGCCCCGTCACCAACCTCCACCGGCGCGACAAGCGCCGAGTTCGACCCGATAAAGGCATGCTCGCCAATGATGGTCCTGGCCTTGTTGTAGCCGTCGTAATTGCACGTCACGGTGCCTGCGCCGATATTGGCGCCCGCCCCGATTTCAGCGTCCCCGATATAGGTCAGATGGCTCACCTTTGCCCCCTGCCCGATATCGGCATTTTTGACCTCGACGAAATTGCCGACCTTGGCCCCCTCGCCCAGTTCCGCCCCCGGCCGCAACCGTGCGAAAGGCCCCACATTGACGTTCGGTCCGATATGGGCGCCCTCGATGTGGGAGAACGCATGGATCACCGCCCCACTCTCGACTTTCACCCCCGGCCCGAACACCACATTGGGCTCGATCTCCACATCCGCAGCGATCTCGGTATCAAACGAGAAATAAACGCTCGCCGGATCGTGCAGCGTCACGCCCGCCGCCATGAAATCCTCGCGCCGCACGCTCTGGAACACCGCCTCGGCCCGCGCCAGTTGGGCCCGGTCGTTGACACCCATGACATTGTCTTCCGGCGCCACGGCATAGCCCACATTGTGCCCGGCGGCATTGGCCAGTTCCACAAGGTCGGTCAGGTAATATTCGCCCTGCGCGTTGTCGGTGCCGACCTTGTCGATCAGTGAGGTGAACACCTCGGCCCGGAAGGCAAGTATGCAGGCATTGCAAAGCCCGATCTCGCGCTCGCGCTCGCTGGCGTCCTTGTGCTCGCGAATAGCCAGAAGCTTTTCGCCATCGGTGATGAACCGGCCATAGCCTGTCGGATCCTTTGGCTCGAACCCCAGGATCGCCACATCCAGCCCCGCATCGAGCCGTTCGGTCACGCGCGAAAAATCCGCGCCGCGCAGCAAGGGATGATCGCCGTAAACCACGGCCACATAGCCTTTGGCTTCTGCAAAAGCCGGTCGCGCCATGGACGCCGCATGCGCCGTCCCCTTGCGCTCGGTCTGCTCGAAAAACGCGACCTCGGGATCGATGGCCGCCATTGCCTTGCGGACGGCATCATGCCCCGGCCCGGTAATCATGGCGACCTTCCCAGCCCCCGCTTCACGGGCTGCGGCCAGCACATGCCCGGCGATCGGGCGCCCTCCAACCTTGTGGAGCACCTTGGGATGCGCGGATTTCATCCGCGTACCTTCCCCCGCCGCCAGAACGATTGCCATCAGTTCGGTCATGAAACTTTCCCCGGCCGTTGTTTGCCGCCCCTCTCGCCCATCTTTATGGCAGCACGGTGTTGGCAGAACCCCTAACAGACCCGCGTAACCGCTCCGTTTACATTTGCATGCCTGGGGTCAGGACCTGTTATTTTGCGCTCACGACGCTACCGGATTTGTTCAGCCCGGCAAGAAAGGCGGGCAGCCCCTGTCCGGATAGGGGCAAACGGCTTGACGCACCGGAATGGGCAAATCCGGCGCGCCCCTTTCGGGGTGGGACGCAAATGGCCAATTGGGGCGTCAAGGAATTCGACCGTATCGCGATACGCTCTTCATCCCTTTCCTGCCACTTGGCCATTTTCGTCTCCATCGTGAGTGCGAAATTAACAGGTTCTGACCCTAGAGTGAGCTTTGATCTGATTCGCCTCCAAAGCGGGACATATTTAGGTGCAAAAGCCGAAACGGTTTTCCTTGCCAGCCGATCACGCCGATGTCGCCCCATGGGCCATCGCGGCGCTTGTGTGCGGAGCTCTCGCGGTCGTGGCCGTCAATTTGTCGACTCTTTTGCCCGCCAACGCGTTGAGCGGATTGCATACACCCTATCGCGAAGGGGCCAATTATCATCAGATACGCGCCCTGCTCGACGAACTCACCCAAGACCGCAATCGGGTCATGGGCGATTACCGGGCGCTCCTCGCCCGCTTCAATCTGCTCGATGACGACAGCAGCGAAACCATCCGCCGTCTGGCCGCCGTCGAAAAGAGCCTTCCCCTCCTGATCGAATCCCTGCCCCTCTCCAGCGACATCGATCGCTCGCTCCTTACCGCATCGATTTCGGAGGCCGCAGAGGAAGTTTACGAATTCGAAGGCGGCACCATGGTCGTGCGCTATAGCCCGCTGTTTGACGAAGCCGCGCCACAACCGGTGGCCGATCAGCCCATGCCCCCGCCGCTTGCTCCCGAACAGCCGCCCGCCACAGATCCCGAACCGGCGGTCGATCTCACGCTTCAGGGCATTGCCGTGGGCCGCGCCGTCCCGATCGCACAGTCCTCCGAAATCTATGCGGAAATTTCGCGCGTCGCAGGTGCGTTGCTGCTCGGCACCTCCCCCCTGGCTGCCGCCGGGACGGAGCCCGGTCAGAGCCGTGTAATCCTCGGTCCCCTGCCCGATCTCGCCTCGGCCCAGGCCCTCTGTGCCCGCATCGAACGGCTCGACCTGCCCTGCGACCCGGCCCCTTATTCCGGCGAACCTCTGCCTCTTTAGGGTGCCGCCCAATAAACGGGTTGACTCGGTGGGGACAAGCACTATGTTCCGCGCGTCTCCAGCCGGTCGATACCGACCGCTCCGGTAAGGGCTCGTAGCTCAGCTGGTAGAGCACTCGACTTTTAATCGAGTTGTCGCGGGTTCGAGCCCCGCCGAGCCTACCAAATTCAACGGACAATCCCGCCGACTTTCCCGAACAGCCGTCCGGGCGGGATCAATTTCGGGCAAAAAACTTCGCTTGTTTCCTGCAGGGGCCCTGCCGTATTTTCGACCTGTCGGTGCAAACGCCGATGGGAGGCGGGTCAGCGGGCCCCCAAGCCGAACAACCGCCTCCCCCCGCACGATACCCGGTGTGCAGGACGCGCAGCGATCACGAGAAGAACCTCTCAGGCCAACTCGAATCGGTTTTGCGTACGATGAGCCAGAGTCCTGAACGAGACATGCTGCTGGACGCCGCTTGGCGTCTTGACGAACTCCAGCAACAAATCCGGAAAACCAGCGGCTATGACCATCAACTCGATCAGCTTTTCCTGCTGACCCAGTGGCGGCTTGCAGAGCTGGCGAGGGCGGCCAGGCCGCCCTCGAATGTGGTTTCCATCCATTCCAGGCGACAACCCACCCGATAGCGCAGAAAAAAGGACCGCCTCTCCATTCGGAGAGGCGGCCCGATGACAGAACCGTGGAGGGGTTCGCTACTGGGCGACGGGCGCCTCGGCATCCGCTTCGCCCTCGACGCTCATGGCGTCAGCGCCTGCATCCGCACCGGCCACTGCCGCGAGCTCTTCTTCTGAAAGCTCGCCGCTGGCATCGGCATCGTAGGATGCGAATTCGTCCTCGGTGATGTCAGGCAAAGCCACCTGCAGTTCTTCAAAGCTCACGCCGCCGCTGGCGTCGGCGTCCAGCGTTGCGAAGTCGAGGTCCTGGGCGAGAGCGGCTCCCGAAATCGAGAGGCCAACGACGGAAGCAATAGCAATAATGGTCTTTTTCATTTGAGTTCTCCGTTTGGGGACAGCCGCATTTCAAGAACGCGGCCCAAGTCTCGATGTTCACGAGACCGTGATCAGACTACTCGGCACCAAGGCGGCAATAGGTCCGAACCGGGGAAAAGCGGCGGCAATTTTGCGGCATCGGCAACGCGGGCCCGCTTCTGCGCCCGGGTCTGCCAAATCCCGACGGACTCAGAGTTCAGTAACCTTGCCCGGTTATAGAGAGGGTGCAGGTACAGAATGGTACCGATACCGCGGGGTGCAGAACGCATGCGATTGATCGCTGGAGCCGTAATAGTTTTTGTCTCGGTCCTTGGTGGCTACGCCGCAATGGGTGGCCATCTGGAGGTGCTCTGGCAGCCCTTCGAAGCCGTCATCATTCTGGGCGCCGCAATAGGCGCCTTCATCATCGGCAATCCGAAAGCCATCCTCAAGCAAAGCCTGGGCGTTTTTGGCTCGCTGTTCAAAGGCCCCCGCTACAATAAGCAGTCCTATGTCGAACTGCTCGGCCTGCAGTTCTCGATCTTCAAGCTGGTCCAGTCAAAGGGTCTGCTGGCCCTCGAACAGCATATCGAAAATCCCGAACAATCCGACTTGTTCTCGCGCTTTCCGAGCTTTGCAAAGAACCACCACGCCGTAGAGTTCATGTGCGACTACCTGCGTATGATCACTCTTGGCACCTATGCGGTCCATGAACTCGAATCCCTGATGGACGAAGAACTCGAGACCCATCACCAGGAGGCCGAACGGGTCGTTGCCGCGGTACAGTCACTCGCCGACGCCACCCCGGCTCTGGGTATCGTCGCCGCCGTGCTCGGTGTTATCAAGACCATGGGGGCGATTTCAGAGCCACCTGAGGTCCTCGGTCATTTGATCGGCGGCGCTCTCGTGGGGACGTTCCTGGGCGTTTTTTGCGCCTATGGCTTTTTCGGCCCCATGGCCCAGGCACTGCGCAACACCAATGAGGCAGAGTCGAAATATTTCCTCTCCATGAAGGCCGGCCTTCTCGCGCACGTATCCGGTTATCCCCCGGTCATCGCGGTGGAGTTCGCCCGCAAGGCCGTCATGTCCGAAGACCGCCCCAGCTTCGCCGAAGTCGATCGCGCCACGGCCGATCTCAAGATGGCCCGCTAACCACACTTTATTCCGGAGCATCCGCCAATGTCGCGTCAGCAGGGCTCGGTCATCGTCAAGAAGGTCAAGAAGGCCGCGCACGCCCACCACGGCGGTGCATGGAAGATCGCCTATGCCGATTTCGTGACCGCCATGATGGCCTTTTTCCTGCTCCTGTGGCTCATCAACATGACCACGCCCGAGCAAAAGGAAGGGCTCGCCAACTATTTCGCGCCCCCAAACATCAGCGAGAGCACGTCCGGATCGGGTGGAACCATGGGCGGCCGTGCCATGGATGAGCGCGGTGCGCTGACATCGAGCGTGGAATCGAACGGGATCGCGAGCGTTGGTGTCGACAATTTCACATCGACCGACCCCGCTTCGGGCAATGTCCGCGAGGGTGAGGCTCCCGAAAAGGACTCCGCCTTCAATCTTTCTGCGTCCGACCCGCAAATGTTCCACAGTGCCGCCGCCAGCATCCGCCAGGCCTGGGAGGCCCTGCCCGATATCACCGAGATTTCCGACAACCTGATCGTCGAGGTCACGGAGAACGGCCTCGACATCCAGATCGTCGAACAGCGCGGACGTCCCATGTTCCAGGAAGGGTCGAAATACCCCTATGAATGGATGCGCGGCGCCATAGCAGCGGTTGCCCCTACTCTCCAGCGTCTGCCCAACCAGATCCGCATTTCCGGCCACACCGCCGCCGGCGTCGTCTATTCCGACCAGTCCTATGGCGCCTGGGAGCTTTCGGCCGACCGCGCCAATACCGTACGCGCGCTTCTGGGCGAGTTCGGCCTGTCCGACGAGCATATATACTCCGTGGTGGGCCGGGCGACGAGCGAACCGTTTTTTGCCAACGATCCCTATCTGGCGGCCAACGAGCGGATCAGGATTACCGTCATAAACGAACCGTCCCCGATCCCCCTCAACATGGCGCCCTAGCCCATTTTGCGCAGCTTGAGGGTTGCCGTCCCGGCGGGCCGTCATTAATGCTGGATTCGGACCCCGCGCAGGACCGGTTCAAGGGCAAGAGGACGCGAAATCGATGGTATCTATAAAGCATTTCATTGCCACGGGATCGGCCGCTGGCCTGTTGCTGTTGCCACTCCCGGCTATGGGCCAGAACGTCCATATTTCCCGCTTGTACGAGCAGGTTCTGGAAAACATCGAATACACCAAACCGGGGTTTTACCTGGATTCCTTTGGCGTCGTCCGCCTCAACGAAGGTGGAACGACACGCATAGAACTCGACGTTCCCACCAACACCGCGGTCGAAATCATGGGCGATTGCGACGAAGACTGCATCGATCTCGATCTGGGTATCTACAACGCTGCCGGAAAGTTGCTCGGCGAAGACCGCTATGACGATTATTACCCCATCGTCTCCTTCGTCTCCGAGGACGATGGCCGGCTCACCCTCGAACTCGATCTGGTCGATTGCGATGCCGCCTATTGCTACACCGCCTATTCGGTGTTTGTGGAAGGAACCGAATAAGCCATGAACCCTGTTGCAAGCAGGCTCAAGGCGATCGCTGTCACCGCCGCTTTCTTCGCCCTGAGCGGGCTGGCCCTGCTCGGCGTGATCTGGGGCCTCGCCGCCTTGCCCTTGACCGTTCCCGGCGGTCTGGCGCTCACCGCCTACCGGCCGCACGATACGGTATCGGTTCTGTCCGATCTGCGCCTTCCTGTGGCGCTCACCGCTGCCTTTCTGGTTGCCACCGCAATCGTTCTTTTGTTCTCGAGCGCCTATCTCGACAAGATGATCGCCATCTTCGCCGACGTGCTGCTCATGCTCATGGCCGCCCTGGCCGGTTTCGTCGCCGGCTATTGGGTGCTGCTCCGCCTGGCGGGCTATGAGAACTTCATGCGGCTCGATTTTCTTCAGGCGGCGCTTGTTCCCCCGGTTGTCGTTTTCGCTGTCTCCTTGCTCTCGCCCAGCAGGCTACGGTCCTCCTGGGCCATCCGCATTGCCGCCATCCTGGCGCTCCTGATCGCAGCGCCGCTGATGCTGGTCAACCTGCCCTAGATTCTGTTCGGAAGCGTGGCCGCACAAGATCTAGAGCAATTGCAGCGTTTCCAAGGTCCTAGAGCGCGTCCAGCAAAAGTGGAAACGGTTTTGCGGTTCGGACGCGCGACGAAACAACAACTTAGAGGATTTTCGCGATTCGAAGAAAAGCGGAAATCCTCTAAGAGTGCAAGCGAAACGCCGAAACGCTCTGGCGGCAGCGCTGTGACACCCCAGACGGCCGTTGGGAACCAGAATCTCACGGTGCCGATCCAGTACAACCCGATTTTCAACCGCCCAGAAATGCTCGACGATATCGGCAAGGTCAGCGGGCGGAGGAACACTCCCGTACCGCATCATGCCGCCACCCTTTCTCAGGCAGCCAGCGTAACGACGACCGCCCCGCGACGCGTCGCGACAATCGTGTGCTCATACTGCACGCACGGCGCCGGCGGAACGCTCACCAATGTCCAGGGGTCGTCCATGGACTTTTCTTCCGCCATCCTGCCACCCAGCGACAGGAAGGGCTCGACGGTGAACACCAACCCCTCGCCTATGCGTCGCCGCTCGGATCGATCGGGCCATGTGGGAATCTCGCCCGGCTCATCATGCAGCCCATGGCCGATCCCGTGACTGGCGAGGTTGCGGATCAGCGTATAACCGTTCGTCCCGGCAAATTTTCCGATGGCGTCCCCGATATCGGCCATCCGCCCGCCGGTCCTGACCGCGCGAATCCCTGACCACATCGCCTTCTTGCCGTCGCTGCACAGCTTTTCAAGGCGACGCGTTGCACCCGGCGGCACAATATAGGAGGCGCCGGTGTCGGCAAAAATCCCGTCCTTTTCCGCCGACACGTCGATGTTGACAAGATCGCCCGCATTGATCACCCGGCTGCCCGGTATGCCGTGCGCCACCTCTTCATTGACCGAAATGCAGGTCGCTCCCGGAAATTGATAGGTTACTTCCGGTGCCGAACGCGCGCCATGATCGTCGAGCACCTTGCGCCCGATATCGTCGAGTTCCCTGGTGGTCATGCCCGGCTCGAGCGCCGATGCCATGGTGTCTCGCGCAATCGCGCAGATACGACCGATGGCCTTGAGGCGTTCAAGTTCTTCTTCGGACGTAATGGTCATCGCTCAGCCTTTCAGGGCATGGAAATGGTCGAGAAGCCCACGGGTCGAGCTATCATGGCTTTCTGCCGATGCGGCGCCCTCCACCTTGGGCAGCAACGCTTTGGCCAGTTGCTTGCCCAGCTCAACCCCCCATTGATCGTAGGAATTGACGTTCCAGATCGTGCCCTGAACGAAGACCTTATGCTCGTAGAGCGCCACCAGCTTGCCCAGCGTCGCCGGATCGAGCCGGGAATACAGAATAGTGTTGGACGGGCGGTTGCCGGGAAACACCTTGTGCGGCGTCAGGGCCTTGATCTCGGCCTTTGACAGCCCCGTCCCCTTGAGCTCGCTTATGACCTCTTCTTCGCTTTTACCAAGCATCAGGGCCTCGGACTGCGCGAAACAATTGGCCACAAGCTTGGCGTGATGGGGCGGCAATTCCTCGTGCGGATTGGCCGCCACCAGAAAATCGCATGGGATGACCGACGTCCCCTGATGGATCAATTGATAAAAGGCGTGCTGCCCATTGGTGCCCGGTTCACCCCAGATAACGGGTCCCGTTTCCCAGGGTGTGGTCTTGCCGCCCAGCGTCACCGATTTGCCGTTAGATTCCATGTCCTGCTGCTGCAGATACGCCGGAAACCGCGAAAGTCTCTGGTCATACGGCAGCACCGCATAGGTCGCGAACCCCCAGGCGTTGCGATACCAAACGCCCAAAAGACCCATGATGACCGGCAGGTTTTCTTCCAGCGGCGCGGTGAGAAAATGCTGGTCCATCTCGTAAGCGCCGCGCAGGAACGCCTCGAAATTGTCGTATCCTACGGCAATCGCCACGGGCAGCCCGATGGCCGACCACACCGAATAACGCCCGCCGACCCAGTCCCAGAACCCGAAGATGCGGTCTTCGCGGATGCCGAACGCCTGGCAGCCCTCGATATTGGTCGAAACAGCCGCGAAATGGTCGTTGACCGCCTGCTCGCCCAATGCGTCTGCCAGCCATTTGCGCGCCGTATGGGCATTGGTCATCGTCTCGTCGGTGGTGAACGTCTTTGACGCAATGATGAACAGCGTCCGCGCCGGATCGAGCCCCTTGAGGGTGTCGTGCATATGCGCGCCGTCGACATTGGAGACGTAGTGGGCGCGCAGATTGGCCCGTGTGTAGGGCGCCAGCGCCAGCGTCACCATGGCCGGCCCGAGATCCGATCCGCCGATGCCGATATTGACCACGTCGGTAAACTGGTCGCCCAGCGCCCCGCGGATCGCCCCGTCGCGCACATCGTTGGAAAAACCCTTGATCCGGGCCAGCACGTCGCGCACCGCTGGCATCACGTCGGCGCCCTCGACCATGACCGCTTCGTCGCCGCCATAGCGCAGCGCCATGTGCAGCACCGAGCGGTGTTCGGTGATGTTGATCGGCTCGCCCGCCCACATCCGGTCCCGCCGCCCTTCGACATCGGTTTCCCGCGCCAGATCGAACAGGGCTGCCATGGACTGACTGTCGATGCGGTTCTTGGAATAGTCGAGCAGCATATCGCCAAACGACGCCGAATAGGCGGAAAACCGATCGTCGTCATGGGCAAACAATTCGCGCATGGACGTGTCCGCCAGGCGTTTCTTGTGTTTCTTGAGAACCTGGAAACCGGCCTTGCGAACCTTGTTCGACATCGTATGCACCCCTAATCTAGCGCTGGCAGGTCGCCCTTGGTCCAGCCTTCGCGGACCGCTGCGCAATATTGGACGAAAGTCGCATTCTCAATCGCATTTCGCATGCCCGCCATCAACTCCTGATAATAGGAAAGGTTGATCTGGCTTAAAATCATCGCACCGAGCATTTCCTCGCACCGAACGAGATGGTGCAGATAGGCGCGCGAAAATCGCCGCGCCGTCGGGTTGGGCGAGGCTTCGTCCAGCGGCCGGTGATCGTCCTTGTGGCGGGCATTTTTAAGGTTCACCACGCCAAACCGCGTATAGGCATGCCCGTGCCGCCCGGCCCGCGTCGGGTGCACGCAGTCGAACATGTCGATGCCCCGCCCAACGGCACCCAGCAGATCGTCGGGCTTGCCCACCCCCATCAGATACCGCGGCTTGTCGCTCGGCAATTGCGGTGTCGTTTCGTCGAGCACCCGAAACATCACCTCTTGCGGTTCGCCAACCGCCAGGCCGCCAACCGCATATCCGTCGAACCCGATATCGGTAAGCCCACTGGCCGAACGCGCCCGCAGCACGGCGTTGTCGCCCCCCTGCACGATCCCGAACAGCGCCCTGCCTTTGGCGTTGTCGAATGCTTTTTTCGAGCGTTCCGCCCAACGGATGGACAGCTCCATGGCCCGTTCGAGTTCGTTATGCTCTGCCGGCAGGCTCACGCATTCGTCGAGCTGCATGATGATATCGGAATCGAGCAGCTTCTGGATTTCGATGGAGCGCTCCGGCGTCAGGCTGTGAGAAGACCCGTCGATGTGGGATTTGAAGGTCACCCCGTTCTCGTCGAGCTTGCGCAGCTTGGCCAGGCTCATCACCTGGAATCCGCCGGAATCGGTAAGGATCGGGCGCTGCCAATCCATGAACTCATGCAGCCCGCCCAGCCGCGCCACCCGCTCGGCACCCGGCCGCAACATCAGATGATAGGTGTTGCCCAGAACGATATCGGCGCCAGTCTCGCGCACCTGCTCGGGATACATCGCCTTGACCGTGCCCGCCGTCCCCACCGGCATGAAGGCCGGCGTCCGGATTTCGCCGCGCGGCGTATCGATCTGCCCCCGGCGCGCCATACCGTCGGTTGCGGAAAGCGTGAACTGGAAATTTTCGGTCATCGGTCGGCCCGGAACAACAGCGAGGAGTCGCCGTAGGAATAGAAGCGATAGTGGTGATCGATGGCGTGCTTATAGGCTTTGTGCATGGTCTCCAAGCCGGAAAAGGCCGAGACCAGCATGAACAGCGTCGAGCGCGGCAGGTGGAAATTGGTCATCAGCACATCGACCACCCCGAAGGTAAATCCCGGCGTAATGAAGATGTCCGTCTCATCGGCAAAAGGCTCCAGCGCGCCGGTCTTGCGCGCCGCGCTTTCAAGCAGCCGCAGGCTCGTCGTCCCCACGGCAACAATCCGTCCGCCCGCCGCCTTCGCCGCATTGATGCGTTCGACCGTTTCAGGGGAAACTACCCCCCATTCGGCGTGCATCGTGTGATCTTCGGTATCGTCCGCCTTCATCGGCAGGAACGTCCCCGCTCCCACATGCAGCGTGACATGCTCGATGGCGATACCCCTACCCTCGAGCCGCTCCAGCAGCTCGGGCGTGAAATGCAGCCCTGCGGTGGGCGCGGCAACGGCGCCGTCATGTTCGGCATAGACAGTCTGGTAATCGGTCTTGTCGCGTTCCTCGATGTCGCGCTTGGCCCCGATATAGGGCGGCAGCGGCATCGCACCGCGCGCCTTGATCGCTTCATCGAGCACGGCATCGGAAAAATCGAATGCCAGCGTCACCTGCCCGTCCTCGACCGCTTTGACGCTCGCTGCAAGCTCATCGAGCATGCAGACCTCAGAAGTGGCACCGAACACCACGCGGTCTCCGGCTTTCAGCCGCTTGGCCGGTCGGGCAAAGGCCAGCCAGGTGTTGCCGTCCACCCGCTTGTGCAGGTTGAACGACACCGAAGCGGCAAACGCTCCGCGATGGCGCGTGCCCCGCAACTCGGCTGGAATGACCCGCGTGTCATTGACCACCAGCACGTCGCCGGCGCGCAGGATCGTTTCGAGATCGGTCACCACCCGATCCGAAAGCGCCCCATTCCCGGCAACGACCAGCATTTTGGCGCTATCGCGGGGCGAAACGGGATGCAGCGCAATCCGGTCCTCGGGGAGCTCAAAGTCGAAAAGATCGACCTTCATTTTCTGTCTTCCACAAAAAGTGACCCCGGCTCGCGCCGGGGTACACAAAGCACGTCAGAAATTGCGGCCTACGCAGCGTCTGCGGCGACCTTCATCGAAACGATCTTGTCGGGGTTGCGAACCGGCTCACCCTTTTCGAGCTGGTCGACAACGTCCATGCCTGCGATCACCTTGCCGAACACCGAATACTGGCCATTGAGCCAGGGCGCTTCGTCAAAGCAGATGAAGAACTGCGAGTTTGCCGAATTGGGGTTGGCCGAGCGCGCCGCCGAAACCGTGCCGCGCACGTGCTTTTCCTGGGAAAACTCGGCCTTGAGATCGGGCTTGTCCGATCCGCCGGTGCCGTTGCCCTTGGGGCAGCCAACCTGCGCCATGAACCCGTCGATCACGCGGTGAAACACGATCCCGTCGTAAAACCCTTCGCGGGTCAGCTCTTTCATGCGTTCGACGTGCCCGGGAGCCAGGTCAGGGCGCAGTTCGATGACGACATTGCCCTTCGATGTCTCCATGACGATGGTGTTTTCCGGATCCTTGATATCGGCCATGAGCGGCTTTCCTTTTCTTGATTATCGCTACTCTGCAACGCGCAGAGAAACCATGATGTCGGGATTGGAAACAGCACCATTGGCGCTGGCGGGACCTTTTTCCAGCCCGTCGACCAAATCCATTCCCGAGATGACATTGCCGAACAGGGTATATTGCCCGTTCAGATGCGGCGAATCCGCCGTCACGATGAAAAACTGCGAGTTGGCGGAGTTGGGATTGGCCGAACGGGCCATGCCCAGCGTGCCGCGCACGAAGGACTCGTTGGAAAATTCCGCCGCCAAATCGGGAAGGTCCGACCCGCCCATGCCCGTGCCCTGCGGGTCCCCGGTCTGGGCCATGAACCCATCGATCACCCGATGGAATTTCAAACCGTCATAAAAGCCCGAATTGGCCAGTTCGGTGATCCGCGCCACATGTTCGGGCGCCAGATCGGGCCGCAGCGCGATGGTTACATCGCCACTCTCCAGCGTCAGCGTCGCAATGGGGGCGTCCGCAGGCACTTCAGTGGCAGATTGCGCCATGGCCGGCGTCTGCCCGAACGGCAGATAGGGCCATGCGACCATGGCACCGAAAACGGCAACGAAGGCGAAAACGAGAAAGCCAACCATGCGGTTGGCCGGCTTGGCGGAATGATCGGCCATCATGTCTCCAGAAGTTTGAGCACGGCGCGCGGCACAAAAGGGGTAATGTCGCCCCCCATCTCCGCTATCTGGCGCACCAGAGTTGCTGAAATATGACGCACATAGGGGCTCGAAGGCACAAACACGGTCTGAATGTCAGGCGCCATCTGGGCGTTCATGCCCACCATCTGCATTTCGTAATTATAGTCCGTCGTGTCGCGCAGCCCGCGAATGACCATGCCCGCGCCGCAACGCTGCGCCGCCTGCACCATCAGCCCGTCGAACTCGACGATCTCGATGGCCACACCCTTGCGTGTCCCGATGGCCCCAGCAGTCTCCGCAAGCAGGTCGCGCCGCTGATCCGCGCTCAGCATCGGCTTTTTGGCAGCATGCACCCCGATACCGACGATCAGCTTGTCCACGAGTTTGCACGCCCGCTCGATAACATCGAGATGGCCGTTGGTCACCGGATCGAACGATCCGGGGTAAAATCCCACACGCTCAGTCATTGCCGGTTTTTGTCACGCCCGGCGCTGGAGCGCAAGCCAGATGCCGCCCCCGATCAGCACGGCGCCCGAAACGCGATTGACCAGCCGCACCCGCGCCGCATTGATCCAATGGCGCGCCTGCCCGGCCAGAACCGCATAAACGGAATCGCTGAGCGTCGTCGCCAGCATGAACAACCCACCAAGCACGAGGATCTGGGGCAGCGCCGCCCCATTGGCCACCACGAACTGCGGCAGGAAGGCACCGAACATCAGCAGCGCCTTGGGGTTGGACCAGATAACGACAAAACCCTGGACCACATAGCCGCGCAGGCTCCTGTGCCTTTCTGCCGCCAGCGGCTCGATCTCCCCGCTCGAGCGCAACATGCGATAACCCAGCCACACCAGATAGGCCGCGCCAACCAGCTTGATCCAGTCAAAGGCCCAGCCCATCAGGCTCATTACCGCCTCGAGACCGAAGGCAACGACAAGGATCATGGAGACCAGCCCAAGCTGTGTACCCAATATGATCGCCATTCCCGCCATCGTCCCGCGCGACAAGGCGCTGGCAATGATGACAGTCACCGTCGGGCCGGGAACAACGGCTATGAAAAAGGAAGCGGCGAGAAAAGCCAGAAGCGAGGTCATATCGGGCATGGCACCCTCCAGAAGACAACCCAGTCAGCTAGCCATGGCCCCATGCTTCTGGCAAGGGGCCATGGCCATGCTTGATCACTCTTCGCTGGGAGGCGCCTCGGCGCCATCTTCGGGCTCCTCGCCCTCAGCGCTTTCCGGCTCCGTTATACGCTCGACCGACACCACTTTTTCATCCGCCGCGGTGCGGAAGATCGTGACGCCCTGGCTCGAACGCCCCACGATGCGGATGCCGTCGACCGGCACGCGGATCACCTGCCCGCCATTGGTCACCAGCATGAGCTGGTTTTCGTCTTCCACCGGGAACGAGCCGACCAGATTGCCGTTGCGGCTGTTGACAGCCATTGCGACAATTCCCTTGCCGCCGCGCCCGGTCACCCGGTACTCGAACGATGAAGTCCGCTTGCCGAAACCCTTCTCGGAAATCGTCAGAACGAACTGCTCTGCCGCGCTCATGGACGCATAGCGATCCTGGTCGAGCGGTGCATCGCCCACAACCTCGTCGTCTGCCTCCGCGGCTTCCACAGTCTCGTCGGTTTCCCCGCGCACGGCACGGCTCATCTTGAGATAGGCCGCACGCTCTTCCGCCGACGCATCGAAATGCCGCAGGATCGACATGGCGATGACCTCATCGCCGCTCGCCAGATTGATGCCGCGCACACCTGTCGAATCGCGCCCCTTGAACACCCGCACATCGGTAATCGCAAACCGGATGCACTGGCCTTTTGCCGTGGTGATCAGGATATCGTCGCTTTCCGAAGCCGTCTCGACGCCGACGATCCCGTCGCCCTCGTCGAGCTTCATGGCGATCTTGCCGTTCTGGCGCACCTCGACGAAATCCGAGAGCTTGTTGCGCCGCACATTGCCCGATTGGGTGACGAACATCACATCGAGGCTCGCCCAGCTATCCTCGTCCTCGGGCAGTGGCATGATCGAGGTGATCCGCTCGCCGTCCTCGAGCGGCAACATGTTGATCAGGGCCTTGCCGCGCGCCTGCGGCGCAGCGACCGGCAAGCGCCAGACCTTCATCTTGTAAACGATGCCGCGCGAGGAGAAGAACAGCACCGGCGTGTGCGTGTTGGCGACGAACAGCCTGGCGACGAAATCCTCGTCGCGCGTCGACATGCCCGACCGTCCTTTCCCGCCCCGGCGCTGCGCGCGATAGGTCGAAAGCGGCACCCGCTTGATGTAACCGGCATGCGACACGGTCACCACCATGTCCTCGCGCGCGATCAGATCTTCATCGTCCAGATCGCCGGCGAACTCGTCGATCTGCGTCATGCGCGGCGTCGCGTACTGGTCTTTGACCTCGACAAGCTCATCGCGAATGATGCCCAGAACCCGCTCGCGCGAGCGCAGGATATCGAGATAATCCTTGATCTGCTCGCCGAGCGCATTGAGTTCGTCGCCGATTTCGTTCCGCCCAAGCGCCGTCAACCGCGACAGGGTCAGCGCCAGGATGGCGCGAGCCTGCTCGTCCGAAAGCTTGAATGTGCCGTCCGAATTGATCTGATGGCGCGGATCGTCGATCAACTGGATCAGGTCGATCACGTCCGAAGCCGGCCAGTCGCGCTCCAGCAGTTTCTGGCGCGCCGTTGCAGGGTCCGGGGACGAACGGATCAGGCGAATGACCTCGTCGACATTGTTGACCGCCACCAGAAGCCCGACCAGCACATGGGCCCGGTCGCGGGCCTTGTTGAGCAGGAAGCGGGTGCGCCGCGTGATAACCTCTTCTCGGAAACGCAAAAACGCCTGCAGGATCGATTGCAGGTTCATCAGCTCCGGCTTGCCGCCATTGAGCGCCACGAAATTGCAGCCGAACGAGGTCTGCAGCATCGAATAGCGATAGAGCTGGTTGAGCACGACATCGGCCACGGCATCGCGCTTGAGCTCGATGACCACCCGCATGCCCTGCCGATCGGATTCGTCGCGAATATCGGCGATGCCTTCGATGCGCTTGTCGCGCACCATCTCGGCGATCTTTTCGATCATTGTCGCCTTGTTCACCTGATAGGGAATCTCGTGAACGATCAGCGCTTCGCGTTCCTTGCGAACCTCTTCGACGGTCACACGGCCGCGCATGAGCACCGAACCGCGACCTGTCTCATAGGCCGACCGGATCCCCGACTTGCCGATGATGATGCCCGCCGTGGGAAAATCGGGTCCGGGAATGATTTCCATCAATTCATCGACCGTGATGTCGGAATTGTCCATCATGGCCAGGCACGCGTCGATCACCTCACCCAGATTGTGGCTGGGAATGTTGGTGGCCATGCCCACGGCAATGCCGCCGCCGCCATTGACGAGCAGGTTCGGAAAGCGCGCCGGCAGGACCGTCGGCTCGCGTTCGCTTGCGTCATAGTTGTCGCGGAAATCGACAGTGTCCTTGTCGAGATCGTCGAGCAGCGATCCCGTGACCTTTTCCATGCGCGCTTCGGTGTAACGCATGGCCGCCGGCATATCGCCGTCGACGGATCCGAAATTCCCCTGCCCATCGATCAGCGGAACCCGCATCGAGAAGGTCTGCGCCATGCGCACGAGGGACATATAGACCGCATCGTCCGAATGCGGATGGTATTTACCGATAACGTCACCAACCACGCGGGCCGATTTGCGGTAAGGCTTGTTGTATTCGTAACCC